>BTVI01000094.1:0-2482 GCA_045862955.1 Fimbriimonadales bacterium | reverse complement strand
AGCTCGGCACCGGTGCGCATGACATCGCTAACACGTAGCAACAGCCGTCGGCCCAACGTGCCAGCCGGATGGAAGCGGGCAAAGTCGTCGTGTCTGAAATCTCGCGCGCGCATCACGGCTATGGCGAGAGCGTCCCCCAGGGCAAGCATCGCAGTCGTGCTCGCAGTAGGAGCGAGGTTGTATGGACATGCCTCGCGCTCCACTATGACAGGCACGACAATCTCGCAGCTTCTTGCGAGTGCCGACTCGGGCCTACCGGTCACCGCGAGCGTACGGCAACCGATAGCTCGCAACACGGGCAGCAGGGCGCGGATCTCGTCGGTCTCGCCGGAGTTCGAGAACACGATCACCAGTTCGTCACGCGATACCACGCCCACATCGCCGTGCAGCGCGTCGGTGGGGTGCAGGAACTGACTGGGGGTACCGGTGCTGGTCAGGGTCCAAGCAACCTTAGCCGCCACATGGCCAGCTTTTCCGATGCCGGTGGTCACCACGCGGCCCTTGCACTCCAGCACCGCGGTCACTGCGCGGTCGAAGCTCTCGTCTAGCGAGTCGGCCAGTGCCGCTACGGCTTCGGCCTCGAGCCGCAGCACCTCTCGCCCGTGATCGCGGGCCTCGGACATCAGTGCACCTTCGCGCCGGAGGGTGTCGGGGCGGATGGCGCAAGCAGCACCGGCCCCGTCTCACCGTCGGCGGCCAGCAGCATTCCCTGCGAAAGCACCCCGCGCACCTTCGCTGGTTTCAGGTTTGCCACGATCACGATCTGCTTTCCGACGAGGTCGGTCGGGGCGTAGGCTTCGGCAATTCCTGCAACCAGGCTCCTCTCCTCCTCTCCCACTCGCACGGTCATTTTCAGCAGCTTATCCGAGCCTTCTACCTTCTCGCACGTGACGATGTCTGCCACCCGGAGTTCGATCTTCGCGAAGTCTTCGATACTTATCTCCGTGATAGCGGGTTTCGACTGGGCCTCGGGAGCTTGCGCAGGCTCCTTGGTCTGAAGGCGCGGGAAAGCCGGTCGGGGCTCCGGGAGTTTCGTGCCTGGCTTCAGCAGGTCGAAGCGCTGCGTCTCGTTCCATCCGGCGGCTTCGGCATAGCCGATCTGCGTGCGGATGTGCGCGGCGGCGCTGGGCATCACCGGTTCGCAGAGGGCGGCGATCACGCGACAGGACTCCAGCATGGTCCGCATCACCGCACGCAACGCCACGGCATCCCCGTTCTTCGCGAGCGACCACGGCGCCATCTCGTCGATGTAGCGATTGAGTTGGGACACGAGCCCGAACGTGGCCTCGACACCCTTATCCAGCAGGAAATCATCCATGGCCTGCTCGTACTCCTTCACGCGCTCCATGGCTGTCTTCACGAAGGTGGGGTCGGCCTCTGCATCCGGAACCTGGCCATCGAGGTATCGGTGGGTCATACTGACCGAGCGGTGCACGGCATTGCCCAGGTCGTTCGCCAGCTCGGTGTTGTAGCGGGTATCGAAGGACTCCATGGTGAACAGGGCGTCGGAGGCGAACGGCATCTCGCGGGCCATGTAGTGGCGGACCGCGTCCACCGCGAGCTCCTGGGTGCAGCCCGCCCTTTCGGCCAGCTCTCGAGCTAGCTGCACCGGCTCCACGGTGTTACCCTTCGACTTGGAGATCTTCTCCCCGCCGATCATCATCCAGCCGTGGCCGACGAGGACCTGCGGTAGCGACAGACCGAGGCTCATCAGCATCGCCGGCCAGAGCGTGGCGTGGAAGCGCACCAGGATGTCCTTGCCCATCCACTGCACGTCGGGCGGCCACAAATCCGACGTCTTGTTCTCATCCCAGGCGTCGGGCCAGCCGGTGGCAGAAAGGTAGTTGATGAGTGCGTCGAACCACACGTACACCACTTTCGACTCGTCGCCGGGTACCGGTACGCCCCAACCGGAGTTCGCGCGGGTGATGCATGCGTCCCGCAGCCCGGACTCGATGAAGCGAAGCACCTCGTTGCGGCGCGCCTCTGGGCGGACAAAATCCGGATGAGCGAGGATGTAGTCTTTGATGCGGTCCGCGTAAGCCGACAGGCGAAAGAAGTAGTTGCTCTCGGTCACCCACGAGACCGCCCGACGACACTCGGGGTTCGGGCAAAGACCCTCTTCCACCTCGGTGGCCCGCCAAAAGGTCTCGCACGAGACGCAATACCAGCCCTCGTAGTCGTCGGTGTAGATGTCTCCTTTCGCCTGGAGCCGACGAAACACCTCGGCTACCACGCGCTTGTGACGCTCTTCCGTGGTTCTGATGAAGTCGTCGTAGCGGATGCCGAGCCCCTGCCAGATGGTCTGGAACTCCTGTGCCACCTCGTCCACGAACTGCTGCGGCGCCTGGCCTGCTTTCTCAGCGGCTTCCGCCACCTTCGGTGCGTTCTCGTCGGTGCCGGTGAGGAACATCACGTCGAAGCCACGCATCTTCTTGTATCTGGCCGTCACGTCGGCGGCCAGAGTGGTTAGCGCCGTTCC
>BTVI01000093.1:0-2563 GCA_045862955.1 Fimbriimonadales bacterium | reverse complement strand
CGTGATCGGCGGGTTGGACCCTCCCGTTCCACCGACGGTGAACAGGATCTCTCGCGTAACCGGTCCGGCTGCGAAGCCGCCTGCCATCTGGACGGTGATGTTGACGTTGGTGGTGTTCACCGTCAGCGTACCGGTAGCCGGTGTTGCCGCGTTCCCCGCGTCGTCCTCGGCAGTGATCGTGATGGTCGCCGTTCCGCATGGTGCGGTACCAGTGACGTTGTACTCGTAGCAGAACCGGTTGCCTACAGCGGAGTACATCGGGGCGTTCACCACGTCGAACGTACTGGGCCCCGGCGGCGCGAAGTCTATACTGATTCGCGGTCGCTTGGCGAGCCCCGAGCCATTCACGAGCGGCCCCACGTCCGTGGCATCCACGCAGATCGTGAGGTTGCCGAGCATCACTGGCTGCGCGCCGTTCAGCACGTTGCCGTGCGACTGGGTGGCTGCCAGGTTCGTGAGGGTCGGCGGCGTCGAATCTACTACCACCACGTTCGAGTCGAGGCGTGCAGGCAGTATGTCCGTGCCGTAGTTGGAGAACCGAGTCTTGATCAACGGGTTCCCGTTGTCGGGATCGATGATCAGCTTCGCAGTACCCTCCAGCAGCGTGTCGAATCGCAGACGCGCAAGCTGGGAGTTGTACTGAATCTGCGACCCTCCAAGCGCGATTCCCGAGGCCACGTCCAATGCCGCGGTGATGGGATTGATAATCCGCACGCTGAACGGGTCAACGGTGTACTCCCCGTCGAAGAATGACTGCACGCCACCAGGGGTACTTGTCTCCGTGAAGAACGCCTGGAATCCGTCCACGGGCTGAGCCAGGTTAGCATGGGCCACGCGGTATAGCGCTCTTTCGCCGAGCTTCACGTATGGGTCGTCAGCGTTCACGTACACCGCATTCTCGATTGCGTCGGTGGTGAAGCCACGTAACTCGGCGCTCGCCGAGCTCTTCGGCTCGTAACTCTGGAAGCCGGCGAAGAAGTAGACGTTGCTCACGTCGTCCAATGCACCCTCGGTCAGTGCCAATGGGCCGAGGCTCACGGGCGTGAACGCACCCGCGCCGTTGAGAGGTGTTACCACGGCGGTCATCTGCGTGTTGAGCGCATCCACGCTCACCCGTACCCGGAATTTGGTCTGGTCGAGCGGGGCTGGGTAGTACAACCCGGCAGAGGACCCGAGCACGTTCTGAATCTCCACGTGCAACCGATTGCCCGTGCCACTATCACCTTTCCAGCAGAGCGCCCACACGTGCGGGGTGCCGCTCGCCGCGAGCCCAACGACGAAGTACTCGGTCGGGAAGTCTCCTGGGTTCGCAACGGGTTTCCACTCGCTGTAGCGACCCAGGTCCACCTCGAACTCGTAGTACTTGCCGCGCAGGTCCACCATCTGTGCCCGAGGCTGCTTCACGTTGTCGGAGAACGGTGTGTACGTCCCTTCCAGTGCCAGTGTACCGAGGCTGTCCTCTTGCACCCGATCCGCTGCGGGAACGGTAGAGGCGATGGCGAGCGACGGGCTCGAACCACTCGGGCAGATGTAACGCCCGTTCAGGTCCACGGGGGCCGCGTCGTCGGCCACCATCATGTCATGGCTGAAGTAGTACTCTCCAGCCGGCAGCGTAACGGGTGAATCCAGCTTGAACTCGACCCGCCAGATAGGATCGTATACGGCAGGAGGGCCGCTGAAGATGCGGTCCACGCCGGTGTACGACTGAGCCCAGTCGAACATCACCGTGTTCGAGGAGAGTACGTCGCCAAAGAAGCCACCCGTGTTGAATGGCAATTGGCCTGTCACCTCAGACCACATGTTGAAGCGAGGCGTCGCGTAGTGGGACACGGGATAAAAGAACATTGGCCCATAGGGGGGATTCCACGAACTCTGCCCATCCATGTCGTAGTACCCGATGATGGTGTCGAACGTGACGGGATCGTTCAGCAGGAAGTATCCGGCATAGATCCAGTCCCAGTTGTTCGACATTGAGTAGCCTCTATACATCCCGGCCATGTTAGGGAAGGTGTCCGTGTAGTATCCGCCTGGTCCGGGGCCACCCGGCATGCTCAGGTCCTCGATGCCGTTGTTATCGAAGACGATCGTGCTGCCCTGTTTGAGCGTCAGGGCGAAACCAGCGTTGGTGGGGAACCAGTCGTCCTTATTCCAGACTCCTAGCGGATACCCCCAGCCAGGAGCGTCGAGCAGGAACCGGAACACCCCGCCGCTCGCGTTGTCCCCATTCCTCGTCTGTCCCGGCTGGAACTTCCCGCCGGTGATGATGTAGTACCAGCCGTGCACGTCCGTCGTGCGCTCGGCCGAGCCGTTGAACATCTGCGCGTTAGCCCCGCCGGTGCATAGCACTGTAGCTAAGGCAACCGCGGTTTGAAGCAATAGTGCTCTCATCGTATCAGTCACTCATCCTTCCTCTTCGCAGTTGGGACCCCCGGGCGGGAGGTGCCCGCCCGGGGATGATGACTCGTCGCTAGCGGCGGCCGATGGCGCCTCCGCCGCGGTTCTTGGAAAGCCAAGTGGCAATCTCGTCGTAGGTCACCCAGCCGTCCTTGTTCAGGTCGAATGC
>BTVI01000092.1:0-2964 GCA_045862955.1 Fimbriimonadales bacterium | reverse complement strand
GTGCATGCCGCGCTCGCGGCTGCTGACCAAACCGCTCACCACTGCGTGAGGATGGGTGAGTGAGAACGTGCAGCCGTTCGGGACCGTCATGCTGAGCTTGTCGAAGCATGCCCTCGCTGCTGCCAAGCGGCGGACGCGGGCAGGGGCATATACCAACGTCTGGGGATGGAATATGGGAACGCGGGCAAGGGCAGCGGGGGGGTGGTGTCTGTCCCTCCCTCTCCCCCGTTCGCGGGGGAGAGGGTTGGGGTGAGGGGGACATCACCAGCCCCTGGCTTTCGGTGCCTCGACGTTCGGCTGCTCGGGGGGTCGCTGGGCGAGGGCTTGGCGGCAGACGGCAGCCGAAACGTCTAGGCATGGAACGCACACCGCGAGCCCAGGGACCACACGGGGACGGACCGGCTCCCCGCACCCGAGAAGCCGTGCCTAGCAGCCCTCTCCGGACGCGCCGAAGTTGAGCAGTACGATCGTGATGTCCTGAAGCGTCAGCTCGCCATTCCAGTTCAGGTCGCCGGGAATCCCCGGTGCACCCGTCGAGCCGAAGTTCACCAGAATAGAACTGAGGTCCGCAAGTTCTACGGTGTCATTCCCGTTCGTGTCGCCGTTGATGGCCGTGGGGAATGTGAGGCTCACACCAGCCCACCCCATCGTCACGTTTCTTACCCACACGCTCAACCAATTGGCAACCTTCACGCGAATGTTATAGGTGCCAGGCCCGACACCGGCCACGAAGAGGTTCTCCTGACCGAACGCGATTAGGCCGGTGCCGCCGTCTAACCTCTCGCAAGCGAGGCTGTAAATCTCGAGCGTTGCAGGCATCAGAGTGCCCGGCGCGGCGAGGCAGGAGCCCAAAGGAACCGTGAACCGGACGGGTTGTGCCTCGGCACGCCCGGCAGTGACCCCAATCGCTACTCCGAGCACTACGAAGATTGCGGCGAGCTTCGCCGACCAGAGAGCCCTCATGTCTACTCCTCCATTTCTGGCAAAACAGCACGTGGGGTCGCCCGGCGCTAGGGCGCCTAACGCAACGAACCCTCGCCTATCATCTTATCACAACTTCCTCCGCCCTGCCGGGAGTGATACCGGAACAGACTTTCAAATGGGCCGGCGGCCTAGCGGAAGCGGTTCCGGATGAGATTGCCGAGTAAGTCCACCGTAGGAATTCGCACGCCGATTCGGAACACGCCTGGGTCCCGTCGCCACACGATGTGCGGCTCGACGCAGTGGACGGTCTGCCGGAAGGCGAACTCGATATCGTACAGGTCGTTGCGGTCCAGGTCGTACTTGGCCAGGAAAGAGAAGGAAGTCTTACCGAGCATGAGGTCCATCCGTCCATGCAAGGCCCTCAGCTCCCTAGGGCGATCCAGCTCGAGCAGAGAGTTCCCGGCCTCGAACGTGCGCAGGTAGCTGAATCCCAGTCGCAGGCGCGGGTCCGGCTCCAGCACCAAAACTCCGGCAGGACGTATCCAGCCGTACTGGTCCTGCCCATCGTAGTCGTACAGACCGCCATCCAAGCGGAACCGTAGCGAGGTATTCGGAGCAATGCGCAAAGGGCTACCCGCGATAACGCCCTGCATGGTTCCGCGAGAGACCTTCTGCACCTCGGGCTTCTCGGTGAGCTGTCCGTACCGCAGGGCTACGCTCCCAAAGATAGGCCCACGCTCGATGCTCCACTGAGTCCCCAACTCCCAGTTCTTCGAGATGATGACGTCTGGCTCTCGCCGAGCCGACACCGGAAGATTGGTGGAGTTCTCGAAGAAGAGTACGAACCGCGGCGCGCGCAGCCGTGCCTCCTCGCTCTCCGGGCTCTCGACGGAGACGTTGTCTATGTAGGACCCGGTGAAGCGCTCGCCTTCCTCGGTGTCCGGCGTGCCGATGGCGGCGGCTGTGCGAGGGTCGAGCAGGCTGTAGGAGAGAATGCCCCTCCACTCGGGCAGCGCACGCTGAAAGGTGCCGGTCTCCGCCAAGAGGCTGGATCGCTGCGATACCCGAAACTCGTTGCGCCAGGCGAGTGCCCAGCCCTGGCGGCTGTTGTAACCGATGGTGGGAGCGGTCAACTGGTTGGTGCGGCGGTCTAGCGGCACGCTCAACCATGCGAGCTGCACCACCGGGACCCCGGAGATCGAGAGCCTCGCCTTATAGGCGCGCGCCCTAGACCCTGGGCGGATGCTGACGCGGTCGAACTGCACCGAATAGTGCGCGGGCACCTCCGAGCAAGTGGTGATCTCTCCGCGCATCGCACTCCACTCGCCCCGTCGCAACTCTAGCTCCTCGGCGCGAAGATACGCGCCCTGGGCATTGCCATACACCCCCAACGCCCGACCCTCTGCGGTCTTGTAGTGATACAGCATCTCGGTTGCATGCAGCACGCCGATGGGGTCTTCGACGAACACGCTCCCCCTCGCTACCAGCGTCTGGGTGTCGGTGTCCACTTCGATCTGGTCAGCGGTGATCGATGTCGGACCGTATCTCAGCAGTGGGTCGGTGAGGACTGCGCGATACCGGTCTGTGGCACCAGGATCCAGTCTCGTCGGCACCCACTTCGCTAGCGGTCCGACGGTAGGTACGCGATCCGGCAGGGCGGTGATCTTTAGGGAGGAATAGACCGCTTCAAACGGCTCCGCCAGCGGCAGCTGCGCCCTTGCGCCGACGAGCGCGAGCGACACTGCAACCGCAATGCAGGTCCGGAGGAGCATGGCCCCAGGTTCCACATCGCCCCCCTCAGCCCTGCAAGCCTAGGCTAGCCTGCCTTCCCTTGCTTCCGCCTGCAGACGAAGCCGTGGAGAGGGTTCCCCTGCATACCTCCACCGCTCCCGCGGTCGAGGCTCCCTATTCGTTGCATCCGCTGCTCCTGCAAGGGGAACCGTGCCAGCCGGTTCCCTCCGCATCCAACCCCTCCCCTTGGAGGCGATAGCCGGAAGGGGGAGGGCCTGTCCCGATGCATCGGGACTGGGGAGGGGGTTC
>BTVI01000091.1:0-3141 GCA_045862955.1 Fimbriimonadales bacterium | reverse complement strand
CGACGGCAACGGGGCATGGCACGGCGAGCCCGTGCCGTGCGGCAGGGTGCTGGTGGACTCTGCGGGTGGGGCGGGAGTCTCGGAGGATGTGGCGCGCGATCGCAGGCAGCTCGCGAAGGACGGCATCGTGTTCGTGTCCGTAGGCATAGATATCGAGAACGGTGCTATCGTCTCGGGACCGGACTTCACCGCGCGCGGCCTCGCCTGCGAGGACGAGGATGTCTTCGAAGAGGCTGCCGAAGAGGTTCGCAGGGCCGTCGCGAACCTTAACCTGGCCGAGAGTCGGGATGTCGACGCGGTGCAGACCGAGATTCGCGACCTCACGCGACGCTTTCTGCGTAGGCGCACGCAGCTTCGACCCGTTGTGGTGGCTGTCGTTCTAGAAGCCTAGGGATACCACCTTCGTCGTGCGAGTATTAGCACGGCAAGTGGTGCGAGCGCCAGCCCGGGCAGAATGTCGGCCACTGGAGTATCCTTCAGGCCCAGGATGCGAACTCCCAGCGCGATGAGCATCAGACCGCCGCAGGCAGTCAGCTCCTCGATTCGCCCTTCGCCCTCTGTGGCCTTCGAGAGCGAACGTGCTCCTAGCGTCAGCGATCCCTGAACGACCAGCACGGTTGCAGCAGAGAACACCACGCCGACCCCCAGCGCCGCAGCGAAGAAGAGCGCGGAGATGCCGTCGAAAATGCTCTTCACGAACAACAGCGGCGACTTGCCCGTCAACCCGTCCTCGATGCACCCGAGCACCGTCATCGGGCCGATGCAGAAGAGTAGGCTGGCGGCGACGAAGCCTGCTGCGAAGTTGCCATCGGAGTGACTCGCGAAATGGCTCTGCAAGATGTTCCCTAGGGCGTCGAGCCCTGCCTGGATGCCGATCAGAGACCCGATGACCATCCCGACGAGCGCGGCACCGATGGGCACCACCGGGCTCTTGGTTTGGAGGAACATGCGCACTCCCAAGGCGACGGTGGCAACTCCGATCACGTCGCGTACGTTGCTCCCGAGGCTCTCCGGCAACACGCCCCGCAGCCCGAGGCCAGCTGCGGTACCGACGAGCACCGTCGCTGTGTTCAGATAGGTCCCACGCACGAGCCGGATTGTAGCCCAACCCTATGCTAGACTGAAGCGAGCAGATGAGCGCCGTCACCATCGCGCAACGAGTCGGTGAGGTTCGCGAGCGGATTGCCTCGGCATGCCTTCGCGCTGGCCGCGATCCTTCCGAGATCACGGTTGTCGCGGCATCCAAGTCGCGCAGCCCGGCGGAGGTGCTGGAAGCCTATCGCGCGGGCATTCTGGACTTCGGCGAGAACTACTGGCAGGACGCGCGGCCCAAGATCGAGGCCTGCCCGCCCGATATCCGTTGGCACTTTATCGGGGCTCTGCAATCCAACAAGGCCAAGTACGTGGCCCGGCACTTCCAGGTCCTGCAGTCGCTGCACTCTTTGGAACTTGCTGCTATTCTGTCCAAAGCGCTGACAGTAGTTGACAAGAAGCTTCAGGTTTTGGTAGAAGTTAATATTGACCGTGAGCACAGCAAGTCCGGGGTGCCGCCGGAGCAGGCTTTGGAGTTGGCCGCACAGGTTGGCAGCATTCCCAGGTTGGAGCTGTGCGGGTTGATGACGATGGGAGCCGCAGGCGTGTCGGAGTCCGAACTACGGACAAGGTTTCGGACGATGCGCGCACTGTTCGAGCAGTTGCCCTCCCAGGAGAGGCGGGTTCTCTCCATGGGCATGACGTCGGATTATGAAGTGGCGGTCGAGGAAGGCGCCACGATGGTACGGATCGGGACCGCGATCTTCGGGCCGCGGCCACAGTAACCAGGAGGGACACTCATGGATGAGGTCATCGAACACGAGGAGCGCGGACTACTCAATAGGGTTAGGCGCCTCTTCCGCCGAGACGATGAGGACGACGAATACGACGAGGAGCCTTACGAGCTGCCGACTACGGACGGGAAGCGGGGTTTCGGTAAGATGCATCAGCTCCACCCCTACAACGTCTGCGTGAGGATGCACGTGAACTCGTTCGAGGACGCTCGCCAAGCGGCCGACGGTCTGAAGTATGGCGAGCAGCAGATCCTGAACATGCTGGAGACGGAACCGAGCCTCCGGCAGACGGTTGTAGATTTCCTCTCAGGCGTGGTCTATGCCCAAGAAGGCACCGTGGAGAAGCTTGCAGAGCACGTATATATGTTTGCACCGCGCCAGGCGGTGGTGGATGTGTCCCCGCCGTCGCCTCGCGTGGCGAGCATGAACAACTAGGCAGTCTGATTGGGGGGCCACAGCTCACGGCCCCCCGTTCTTCTTTCCTCGGACGGTTCGGACGAGTCGGACGCTGATTGACGGCGAAAGCCCAGTGAGCTCGATGCCCTGGCCCGCGTCCGATGCGCTGCAGCCGCAGGCGCCTTAGCCCCTAAGCGTCAGGCTCGCGACCCGGCTCGTCACCTCGTAGCCGTACCACGGCCGTAGATGATCGTAGATGATCGTCGTTCCCGCCCGATAGCTTCGAGGCCTTCAGGGTGCCGACCCACTACGAGACTGGATTCCCGCCTTCGCGGGAATGACAATGACCAGACACCGTCTGCACCCCTTTTGTCATTCCCGCGAAGGCGGGAATCCAGAATGCCGCGGCTGTCATTCCCGCGAAGGCGGGAATCCAGAATGCCGCGGCTGTCATTCCCACGAAGGCGGGAATCCAGAATGCCGCGGTTGTCATTCCCGCGATGGCGGGAATCCAGAATGCCGCGGTTGTCATTCCCGCGAAGGCGGGAATCCAGAATGCCGCGGTTGACATGCCCGCGAAGGCGGGAATCCAGTAGTCACGGGGCGGTGTCGTCGGACTCACGAGCGGGTGAGCCGCCGCCGGCCGCGAACCCGGCGAGTCACGGGAAGGCACCACTTGTCGGAGTCAGCCGGCGATCTCATCGTATAGGTCGCGCCAGTCGGGGTTGCACTCCTCGATCAGCCGGAGCTTCCAGGCCCTTCGCCACTTCTTCAGGCCCTTCTCGCGCGCCAGCGCGTCGCGGATGTCGTCGTACAGCTCGTAGTGCACGAGCAGATGGACACCGTAGCGCTGGGTGAAGCCCTCGACGGCATCGGTGCGGTGCTCCCACACCCTCCGGACGATGTCGGAGGTGACACC
>BTVI01000090.1:0-3837 GCA_045862955.1 Fimbriimonadales bacterium | reverse complement strand
GGCATGGACAGGCTGGGTGCGACGCCGCAAGACTCGGCCATGGTGGGCGACCAGCTCTTCACGGACATCTGGGGCGGAAACCGCGTCGGAATGCTCACCATATGGGTCCGCCCGCTTCACCCGCGAGAGTTTTTCGGGACGAAGATTAGCCGGCTGTTGGAGCGCTGCATCCTGCGCTGGGTCCGGCGTGCCGAGATGCCCCGAGGCTCACTGTCGGCCTAGATGGGAACCTGCCGATATTAGAAGCCGAAGACTCGATGCGAGGATCGGTGTTGCGGTCGGGCCCTTCTTGACAGGCGGAGGGAAGGCTCGGTAGTCTGCGGGCTCGTGCTGACCGCACAGCCGACGAAGAGAGAATGCCAAAACCCCTTATCATCGTAGAAAGCCCTGCGAAGACCAAGACGCTGAAGAACTTCCTGGGCGGTGAGTTCGAACTCGCCGCATCCATGGGTCACGTGCGCGACCTGCCGCAGAAGGAATTCGGCGTGGACATAGACAACGACTTCGCGCCGACGTACGTGCCGCTGCCCGACCGAGAGGAGCAGCTCTCGCGGTTGCGCAGGGCGGTGAAGGATGCCGACAAAGTGTACATCGCGACCGACCCGGACCGCGAGGGGGAAGCGATTGCCTGGCACTTGGAGCAGGCGCTCGAGCTGAAGGACCCGCTGCGCATCGAGTTCAACGAGATCACGAAGACGGCGGTCGAGAGCGCGCTGGCGCACCCCAGAACCATAGATATGCGACGGGTCAACGCGCAGCAGGCCAGACGCATTCTGGACAGGCTCGTCGGCTATAAGCTCAGCCCTTACCTGTGGCGCGCCATCGGAAACCGCAATCTCAGCGCTGGCAGGGTGCAGTCCGTCGCTCTACGGCTCATCGTCGAGCGAGAGCGCGAGATTCGAGCCTTCGTTCCCCAGGAGTACTGGACCGTCGCCGCCGACCTGACCCCCGACACCGAGGAGCACAAGTTTCGTGCCGAGGTGAGGGCGAAGGGTGAGCAGAAGATCGAGCTCGCGAACGAGGCGGACGCGACCGCCGTGTGCAACGAACTGCGCGAAGCCACCTATCTCGTCGACAAGGTCTCCAAAGCGCAGCGCAAGAAGAGCCCTGCGCCGCCATTCATCACGAGCACCTTGCAGCAAGAGGCCTCGCGCAAGCTGGGCTTCACTGCTAAGCAGACGATGCGAACTGCGCAGGAGCTGTACGAGGGCATCGAACTGGGCGCAGAGGGCTCTACGGGCCTCATCACGTACATGCGAACCGACTCGACCCGAGTTGCCGACGAGGCGAAGCACGCAGCCGCCGAACTGATCCGCGCCCGCTTCGGGGCAGACTACTTGCCGAGCGGTGCGCGGACCGCCAAGAAGGTGAAGGGTGCGCAGGACGCACACGAGGCGATTCGCCCGACGGACCCCCATCGCACTCCAGAGTCGGTCTCTGCATACCTGACAGCGCAGCAGCGCAAGCTGTACGAGCTGATCTGGAACCGCTTCATTGCCAGCCAGATGGCCGATGCGCGCTACGAAGTGACGACGGTGGATATCAAAGCGGGCGAGTACTGGCTGCGTGCAACCGGCAGCGTAACGCTGTTTCGTGGCTTCACCGCGGTGTATTCGGAGGGAACCGACAACGGTGCGGAGGAGCAGCAGGGACCGCTGCCCGAGCTGGCGAATGGCCAAAAACTACTTCTGCTGGACCTGATCCCCGAACAGCACTTCACGCAACCACCACCGCGCTACTCGGAGGCCACGCTCGTCAAGGCTCTAGAGCAGCACGGCATCGGTCGTCCTAGCACCTATGCGCAGATCCTGTCTGTCATCGTGGAGCGCAAGTACGTGACAGTGACCAAGCGCGTATTCGCACCGACCGAGCTGGGGGAGCGGGTGTGCGACGCGCTGGTCAAAGCGTTTCCATCCACCTTCGATGTACGCTTCACCGCGCACATGGAACAGGACCTGGACAAGATCGCAGAGAACGGTGCGGACTGGGTGGAAGTGGTGCGCGAGTTCTACGATCCGATGAAAGACCAGCTCGAACAAGCACTGGGTATCAAAGACAGAACCTGCCCTGCGTGCGGCAGGCCGATGGTAGTGAAGAATAACTGGCGCGGGGAGTTCCTCGCCTGCAGCGGCTACCCGGAGTGCAAAGAGACGGCCTCGATTGGCCCGCCTCCGGAAGAGACCGAAGAGGTGTGCGAAAAGTGCGGCAGGCCCATGGTGATCAAGTCGGGGCGGCGGGGCCGGTTCCTCGCTTGCACCGGGTATCCGGAGTGCAGAAACGCGAAGCCGCTGCCGGGCGAGGAGCCGCGCCCTGAGCCCAAGCCCACCGACGAGGTGTGCCCCGAGTGCGGAAAGCCGATGGTGATCCGCACCGGACCGACGGGCGAGTTCCTGGGCTGCACCGGCTATCCGAAGTGCAAGAAGACGCTGCCGCTGCCGGGCGAGGAGCCTCGCGTGCGCGAGTCGGATAAGACCTGCCCTGCGTGCGGCCAGCCGATGGTGATACGTAAAGGGCGAACCGGCGAGTTCTATGCCTGCACCGGCTACCCGAAGTGCAAGAAGACGCTGCCGATGGAGGGCGAGACGGGCGTGCCGTGCGTGGTCTGTGGCGAGGGGCAGATGGTGCAGAGGCGGTCGAAGAAGGGCCGCGTGTTCTACGGGTGCTCGCGATATCCCGAGTGCGAGAACACGACATGGGACCCTCCCACCGGCGAGAAGTGCCCCGTGTGTGGCGGCTCGCTGGTGGAGAAGACGCTGAAGTCGGGCCCGGTCATCCGCTGCGGCCGCAAGGGGTGCACCTACGTGAAGGAGCCGGTCGAAGCCGCAGTCTGAGCCTCGGCTGCGGGCCCCCATCTCTCCATCCGCCCCTCGAGGGTGGGGAAATGAGAGCGTGCCGTGGCCAGAACCGTCACGCTGAGCCCGAATCGCCTGCCGGGCCCGGACCGTCATGCCAAACCCGACTCGTCATGCTGAGCCTGTCGAAGCATGACGCTCGTTCGAGGCGAACGTGTCTCTTGCACCCGAGAGCGTGCAGTGTCCCGAACCGTCACGCTGAGCCCGTATCGTCATGCTGAGCCGGTCGAAGCAAGACGTTCGTTCGAGGCGAACGTGCCTCTTGCACCCGAGAGCGTGCGGCGTATGATCTCATGCTTCGACAGGCTCAGCATGACGGTCTTAGTGTGGCTCCTCTTGGCGCCTCGGATGTACAGCCGTGGGCGACCCCGCCCCCATTCACGGATACGGCGCAAGCACCCCAAAAGCGCGAGCAGGCTCGCGCAGTCCCAGATAGCCCCACCTATCTCTCCATCCGCCCCTCGAGGGTGGGGAAATGAGAGCGTGCCGTGTCCAGAATCGTCATGCTGAGCCCGTATCGTCATGCTGAGCCTGTCGAAGCATGACGTTCGTTCGAGGCGAACGTGCCTCTTGCACGCGAAAGCGTGCGGCGCATGATCTCATGCTTCGACAGGCTCAGCATGACGTTGGTGCGAGGCGAACGTGCCTCTTGCACGCGAGAGCGTGCCGTGTCCAGAACCGTCATGCCAAACCCGACTCGTCATGCTGAGCCCGTATCGTCATGCGGAGCCTGGCGAAGCATGACGCTCGTGCGAGGCGAGTGCCTCTTGCACCCGGGAGCGTGCGGCGCATGATCTCATGCTTCGACAGGCTCAGCATGACGGTTTTTGGAATAGCTCCTCCTTGCGCCTCGGAGGGCCAGCCGTGGGTGACCCCGCCCCCATTCACGGATACGGCGCAAGCACCCCAAAAGCGCGAGCAGGCTCGCGCAGTCCCAGACAGTCCCACCTATCTCTCCATCCGCCCCTCGAGGGTGGGGAAGTGA
>BTVI01000089.1:0-3955 GCA_045862955.1 Fimbriimonadales bacterium | reverse complement strand
TGTGGCAAGAGACGGTAGGGGTACGGCAGGCGAGGGCACGCTTCGACAGGCTCAGCGTGACGATGTGGCTGGGCCCCGAGAGCCATCCCTAGCCCGGCAGCTCGAAGTACAAGCTTAGCCGGGACGGAATCACCGCCTCCTACTTTTTCATGCCTCGGCGTTTTTCATGCCTCGGCGTTTCGGCTGCAGGCGCCGAGAGCCTTACGCCCACCGCCGACCCCTGCAGCCGAACGGCGAGGCTCCCAGACGCCCCAGCGCGGTCCCTGGCTCTGCAGCAGCCGATCCGGGAGGCTGTAGCCGACGGGACGCGGGCCAGGGCATGGAATGTGGTAGTAAGTTGTTCCGTCACGCTGAGCCTGTCGAAGCGTGCGCTTGATCGCCGCGAGCGTTGCGGCAAGAGACGATAGGGGTACGGCAGGCAAGGGCACGCTTCGACAGGCTCAGCGTGACGATGTGGCTGGGCCCCGAGAGCCATCCCTAGCCCGGCAGCTCGAAGTACAAGCTTAGCCGGGACGGAATCACCGCCTCCTCCTTCGGCGCCCGAGTGCAAGTAGTCCTAGCGCGAAGGGCAGTGCAAGCGCACCCCCCGGCTCCGGGACGGGGGTGGAGAGCCAGATGTCCCACTGGTAGTTCTCGTCTTGGTCCGCCCAAAGAACGTGCCCGTTTCGCCCCATTGCTAAAGCGATCGAGTATCGCGAGATGCCCCCTCGTACATCTGCACTCAGGTTGAACTGGTTCACGAACACCTGCTTGATGCCGTTGGTGTTCTGCCCATACCCATGCCACAGCACATTGCCCAGGTCGTCCACCCCGCTCGGCTCCACCTCCTGCCGATTGGCGCCCAGCACGGCTGCGCTAAGACACGTGCTGTTGACGAACACATCCCAGTTGTTGCGGCCGTCTCCCAGGTCCCCGGACCCCTGCCACACTGCATGACCGTTCTCCGAGAGGTAGTAGCCAAGCGTTTGGTGCCACCTAGAGCCGTAGAATGGGCGGGACAGGTTGGTGCCGTTCAGAAAGACGTCCGTCAGGTTGTTCGTAGCCTGCCCGGCGCCGTCCCACAGCACGTCGCCGCGGTCGTTCAATGCTCTGCCGCTTGCGGTGCCTCCGCCGCCTAGAAGTTGGTCCTGGTTGGGCAGGGGCGTGTCGTCAACGTACACGCGCACCAGCGAGCGCGGTCCCGCTGCGCCGTTCCATAGCGCTTGCCCTCGTTCGTTCACGTTTACCGCTTCACCCCAGGCGCCGCGGTCAGTGAACACCTTGGCCGTTAGGTTCTCCCTATTGCGGAAGACCTTGAAGGAGCCCACCGTGTCGCCCTTGCCGTGCCAGAGTGCATCACCGAAGGAGTTCACGTCCCTGAGCGACACCTCCCGGTTCGCTCCCAGCAGTGAGGCGACCTCCAGCGATTCCCTGCCCAGGTACGCCTCGTCGTCGTACCCCTGAACAGGGGTGCCATACCACACCGCCCAGAATGCCCTACCGTCCGACGTGGGACCGTGAACGCTCAGGGAGTATCCGAAGGGGGTATGGATCAACCCCTCGGAGACACGGGCGGTATCCACCCAAACTTGTCCACCCCCTCTCCAAGCGACCTGTCCCAGTTCGTTGAGGCCACCTACCAAACCACTAACACCACCCGCCTCTTGGCTGATGCTGTGGTTATTGCGAAACACCTCGAACATGCCTTGAGGCTGTTGTACCGTGAATGCCGCTGTCCCCATCCGGTTGACATGCGAGTAAGCGTGAGGCCAACCATGCTCGAGAGGCCATCCCGTCTTTTCCAGCAGCTTCTCATGAACCCACCACCGCTGCGATACCGCAGGAGATGCCGCTACCAACGCTGCGACCATCCACACAGCACGTACCATAGCACACGCTCCTTTCAGCCTTGCACCCGGCGTGAGCGCCCTCTCACGCCGGGTGCCGCGATCCACTAGTGCGGGCCAACAACGGCGTACAGCTTGCCGTTGTTGGCACCGACATAGATGATGCCGCTGTGATCCATGACGATGCCCGGATTATCGAGCCTGGCGGTCATGGTGGGAAACGGATAGTAGACGGATTGCCCCGATGGGTCCGACACGTACAGAAGTCCGCTCTCCGGCGCGAACACCAGATAGGTGGTGCCGGTCGGGCTCTTGGTGGCGGTCATCGGCACCGGATCGACACGGTACGACGGATTGGCCACGTGGGCCACCGTCGCGATGCCCGTGGTGCCGAGGTCCGTGATCCTGAGGAGGTGATGCTCTCCCTGGAAGGGTCCAAGATGAACCACCTGCGTCCCCAGGTACACGTCGCCGCCCGGTCCGATGCAAGCGTTCTTCACCGGTCCGAATGCGCCGGTGACCGGTGGCACTACGTTGGTCTTGGTGGCAACGGAGATGCGTCTGTTTGGCAGCGCCTCCCACTTGAGCTCCCCGTTGTCCATTCTAACCGCATAGATCCAGTTGTCGCTGCAGCACAGCCAGAAGGTAGCGCAGTAGATCGTACCGTCGTCTCCGATGACCGGGTAGGAGAAGTACGGACCGAGCAGGGACCTCGTCCACACGGCGGTTCCCCACGCTCCATCGTCGCGCACCTTGCTCAGTTGTCCATTCACCGAAAGAGCGATAACGTATGCGTAGCCGTCCGCCTCCCACACTGCCGGCGCGCCACGGGCGTTGCCACCCACCTGGTACGACCAGATCGGCTCGACCTCCAGACCGGAGTTCACCGGTGAGAAAGCATACAGGTAGCCCCTGCCGTCCTCGAGCGTCCCGCACACGTACACGCGTCCGTTAGAGGCGATGACGGGGCCGTCCTCAATATCACCGACGTAGCGGGAGCGCCACAGGAGCTGGCCTGTCCGGCTCAGGCAGCGCAGCCGCCCGTCGTCGCAGCCGAAGTAGACCGCGTATACAGGCACGGGGCTGTCGCCGCCACCTGCCGGCTCGCCGTCTTCCTGCCCCGAACCTACGTACAGCCCGAGGGCCGGCTTCGAGAAGATATCCTGCAGGACCGGACCGTTCGGGGCGTCCCGGTAGTAAGCCCATGCGAGAGACGGTTGGCCGTTCAGGACATCCACCGCAAAGAGCTTGCCGCTGCCGCTCATGTCGCTTCCGAAGAAGATGCGCCCTTCTGGTCCGATAGCCACCGATGCCTGTAGGCGACGAGTTGGCTGGCCAGTGTCGAAGATCCAGTAGATGCTGCCCGGGTTCAGTCCGAACAACGGCGCGAAGACTTGCCTCCCGGTGTGCCGGGCGTCACGCCCCGCCATTGGCCAGGGGGAACCGGGGACGGGCTGTGCGTCCACCGTAACCGATAGTACTAAGGTGCCCCCCCCATCACGAGGGTAAGGAGCCACCCAGAAACACGCCTACACATTCCTCGTCCTCCACTTTCGCCCGCGCAGCCGGGGGAGGATCGCACCGCACGACCCGCTCGCTGCCCGGGCCTGCAATTATGCTAACACGACTCGCCCACTTTGTCAAGCCACAGGGCTCGCTATCGTAACTTCGCCGTCCCAGTGATTGAGTGTCTAGCGGGACGGCGCAATTACCGGCGGTCGGAGTCGGGGATCTCCTATCCCTCCATCCGCCCTCGGATGGAGGGCGCCGCCGCGTGGACCCCGCTTTGCACCGCTCTCCACCCGATGGCGGGTGGAGAGATAGGTTGATCGCCAATCCCTCCATCCGCCCTCGGATGGAGGGCGCCGCGGCCTGGACCCCGCTTTGCGCCGCTCTCCACCCGATGACGGGTGGAGAGATAAGCTGAGCTTGCTGGACGGCGGAATGACCGGCGGTCAGAGTCGGGGATCGCCTATCCCTCCATCCGCCCTCGGATGGAGGGCGCCGCGGCCTGGACCCCACTCTACGCCGCTCTCCACCCGATGGCGGGTGGAGAGATAAGCTGATGAGCGGTCCGCCGGGACGGCGGAATGACCGGCGGTCGGAGTCGGGGATCGCCAATCCCTCCA
>BTVI01000088.1:0-4325 GCA_045862955.1 Fimbriimonadales bacterium | reverse complement strand
AAACCTGTCGGCTCGGATGGACACGTCGTAGAACCCGGGCTCCAGCGCACTCACCGTGATGTCCCCGGGGTTGGAGGTGATGTGGTGGACGCTGTCCGGCCATTCCACGTCGGTGCCCGCGGTGAACAGCCGCACCTCGATGTCCAACGAAGATGGGTCGCCCGCGAAGTGCTCCAGCGTGATCTGGAACTGGTGCGACTGCGACCAACTGGCGCCGCCCAGCAGAAGGATCAGACTGGGGGTAAGCAGGCGTCTCATGGCAGGTCGTCCCCCACCAGCGCGAAGTCGAGCAGCACGATGTTCAGATCGGAGACGCCGACCCATCCATCGCCGTCCAGGTCCTCGGGACCGGAGCGCTGCTGGTTGAAGTAGCTCAGGACTAGGTTCATGTCCTGCAGGCCGACGGAGTTGTCGAGGTTGGCATCGCCGTTCCTCAACAGAACGGGGTCACCCCCCCCGCGCGACTGCGCAGAGGGCGAGGGCGAACAACATCACGAGTTGCGCTCTGATCAGGCGCCTCATAGCTTCTGCCCTCCTTGTTTCGGGCCGGGGGTCTGGCTGCGTGCCCCCGCCCACCCGTGTTCTTACGGGTAAGGATAACATACCCGCGTGCGGCTGTCAAGGGGTCGGCGGCGCTGAGGGTGCAGTTTGGTCGGCGTCTGTCCATGCGCGGGACCGAGCCCCGGCGCGGTCCTTGGGGTCGCGATGCGCGTTCGCTGGTTGCAGGCCGGCGGACGCGGGCCGGGGCATGGAGTATGACGGTGTCCCACCAAGCCATCCTCTGCGAGTGGTGAGGGAAGGGCACACACGGTTCGGGGCGTCATGCTTCGACCAGCTCAGCATGACGTCGCCATTGGGTGCGGTGAGGGAAGGGCACACACGACTCGGGGCGTTATGCTTCGACAGGCTCAGCATGACGATTTCCAGCGTGACGGTGTCCCACTTACCCATCCTTTGCGTGTGGGGAGGCATAGAAACCCCGTCGCAAGCTCGCCCGGCGATGAACACTTACCGGCGAGAGGCGCGCGGGTTGGCCGTCGCGGCGATGTGTTCCATGCCCCGGCCCGCGTCCCGGTCGGCTCGAACAGTCCCTCCGCCTGCCGCGAACCCAGGGACCGCGCCGGGGCGACCCGAGGCTCACGACTATTGGCTGCTAGGCTCGGCCGTGTACGCTAAGGCGGCGCAGTGCGCGGGACGCGGGCCGGGGCATGGAATGAAACGCCAACACCTAATACCCCCTACCCGTCTAGCCTTTCCCGCCGCACCCCTACCCGTCATGCTGAGCCTGTCGAAGCATGCAACCGCAAGCCGCAGGCGTTGCACCGGAGCCCGCCATCATGGGGACGGCGAGGGGATGGTGGCACCGACACGGGTGTCCCGACTCTCCCCCCGGCTCGGTCCTCGGGCTCGCTCGGTGCGCCCAGCGGGTGCAGGTCAGCGGACCCGGGCCGGGGCATGGAATAAGAGGCGGACGCGGGCCGGGGCATGGTAAAACGTGGGCCGCATGAACGCCGGGGACGCCGGAATTACGCGGACCTGCTGCCCACTGGCTACTCGAAAATCCGCAGACCCGCTTTCTGGAAGTCGTCCACGAACCGCTGCAAGCCGATGTCGGTGAGCGGGTGGAGGAACATCTGCTCCAGAACCTTGAACGGCACCGTCGCGATGTGGGCTCCGCATTCCATCGCCTCGGCCACGTGCATAGGATGACGCACGCTGGCGACCAGCACCTCGCTGGGGTAGCCGTAGTTCTCCATCGCCCGCACCGTGGCGGCCACCGCCTCCATGCCTCCGCCGCTGAGGTCGTCCACCCGGCCCACGAAGTTGCTGATGAAAGTCGCGCCAGCCTTCGCCGCCAACAGTGCCTGCGAAACGCTGAACACCAAGGTGCAGTTCGTGCGGATGCCCTGGGAGGAGAGAGTCCGAACCGTGCGGATGCCGTCCCGCGTCATGGGCACTTTGATCACCACGTTGGGGTGCCACGAGGCGATCTCGTGTGCCTCGCGCATCATGCCTTCGTAATCGGTGGCCACGACCTCGGCGCTCACGCAGCCCTCGCGCACGATCTCACACATCTCGACCACGGTCTCCTTGAACCCGCGGCCGGACTTGGCGATAAGGGTCGGGTTCGTCGTCACCCCGTCCAGAATGCCCCATTCGTGCGCGGTGCGGACCTCTTCCACCAGACCGGTATCCACGAAGAGCTTCATCGGTTCCTCCCAGAGCGCAGAGTGAGCGCGGTTGCGCCCGGTGCCGATTCTACTCTGCCAAGCGCTTGCAGCAAACCCGGTAGGACGTGCGGGGAGCGAAGCCGAGCCGGCCGTAAAAGTCGAGCAATCCTGTCCAATCCACCGAGATGCCCGTCACCCCCTTCGCACGCAGCACCTCGATGGCCGCCTCCATCACCGCCCTCCCCAAGCCCCTGCCACGGTGAGACGCTGCCACGCCGACGTTTCCAATGCCTCCCGGATTGCTGCCGAGAGAGAGGTGGAAGTTCAGGTTGCCGGCCAGGTACCGGTGTTGCAGTGTGCTCGCGTGAACGAAGGCGACGATCCGGCCGGCTTCGCGCACGACGACTGCGAACGATGGGTCGTCCTCCACTCGAAGGCGATGCTCGGTTTCGGCGAGCCAGCGGCCTGGAAACTCGTGGCTGACGAACTCGAGCAACCCCTCGACCTCGCCTGCCGTCACCGGCCCGGCCTCGTTATGAACCAGCCGAACCGGCAGGGCGTCGATCGGGGCGTACAGGTCGTACACCGTCTCACCGAGCTCGAACCCCCGGGACGCGAGCAACTCGATCAGCCAGGTCTCTTCCTGGGGCGGGCCGGGATACACGTGGTTCGGATCCGATCCGAAGTGCACCTCGCGCATCCCGGCTTCGCGCAGCGCCGTTTCTGCCTCATCCAGCAGCGCATGCGCGACCGCCGGCTCCGAAGCGGCAAGCGCACCTATCCAGCCGACCTCCGCTCGCATCCCCTCCCACGTTGGCGTGTCCAGCGGCACCTTCGTCGTCACCCACGCGCCTGATGGTGGGTGAATGAGGCAGCTTTCGGGGACCGCGTGCGGATCCTGAAATGCGTGCTGCGTGAACAGCCGCGGGCAGATTCGGTGCTTGGTAAGGTAGCAGGACTCCCAAGCACGGATCGCGGCGGGGCAGTCGTCGGGAGTGAGGGCACGAATCAACGCGACAATTCTCGCAGGTAGTCGCCGAGTCGGTACAGGGCATCGCGCGAGCGTTCGATGCGATCGATCAGCTTGCCGTCGTCTGCTCTGTGCACGGCGTCCAAGTCCGGCGGGTAGAAGAGGCACTGCAGCGCGTCCAGAGGCAGCCCGCACAGCGAGAGGCCGTACTCAGCGTCTGCAACGTCCACATTCAGAAACGCGAGGACGTAGGGGCGGATGCCGGGATAGTTGCGCTTCATCGCATCGGTGAGCTGGCGATACTCGGTGGCCATCCCGCCTACCACGCCGAAGCGCGCGGACGCGCAGATCAAGTCTACCAGGCTCTCGAAATCGTCATAGAAGCGCCGCAGCTGCGCACGCAACTTGGCCAGCCGGGCCGGGTCTTCACGTCCGATGGCGCGATAGTAGGCGGCGCGCATGGCGAGGGGGATTGCGATGAGAGCCCGAGTCCCTCGTCGGGCGAATGCCGACGCTCGCATGGCGAATGCCTGCCCCCAGCGTTGCCTGCGATACGCGAGTGTTCGAGCAACCCCTTGGACGATAGTCACGCGTTGAGGCCTCCCCTTGCAGCGGTCCTGCGACCTACCTGTGCTAGTATATCACGCAGCGCCACTGGTTGTGGTGTCGGTTGCGCCGGGGCGTGCATATTGTGGGTGCGTTGAGTCCTGGGCATACCGGATGAGCAGTGCCCCAGCGCGGTCCTCGGGGTCGCGATGCGCGTTCGGTGGTTGCAGGCCGGCGGACGCGGGTCGGGGCATGGAATGAAACGCCAACACCTAACACCCCCTACCCGTCTAGCCTTTCCCGCCGCACCCCTACCCGCCACACCGGCTGCCCGCCAGGCCCCTACCCGCCACACCCCTATCCGTCATGCTGAGCCTGTCGAAGCATGACCCCGCCTGCCGCCCGCCCTGCGGTTCAGCAGGGACGTTCCCCTCTGTCGCCCTCATGCTTCGACAGGCTCAGCATGACGTCGCCATTGGGTGCGGAGAGGGAAGGGCGCGCACGGCTCGGGGCGTCATACTTCGACAGGCTCAGCATGACGGTGTCCCACTTACCCGTCCTTTGCGCGTGGTGAGGGATAGAAACCCCGCCCTCAGCTCGCCGTCACCGAGATCACCACTATCCGTCGGGACGCGCGT
>BTVI01000087.1:0-4512 GCA_045862955.1 Fimbriimonadales bacterium | reverse complement strand
CCCTCCGTACCGAAGAACAGCTTGCCATCAGGCCCGATAGCCACGCCGCCGTTGATCCTATCCACTTCGTTTGGGTCGTTCGGATGAGTGTCGTCCGGGTCGTAGATCCACTTGAAGGTCCCGCGGAGCTCGGGGGCTGCGGGAGTCACCGTGGTCCTTCCGGTGTGTCTCGCGTCATGCCCGAACATGGGCCAGGGAGAGCCGGGGACGGGCTGTGCGTCCACCGTAACCGATAGTACTAAGGTGCCCCCCCATCACGAGGGTAAGGAGCCACCCAGAAACACGCCTACACATTCCTCGTCCTCCTCGTTCGCCCGCGCAGCCGGGGGAGGATCGCACCGCACGACCCGCTCGCTGCACGGACCTGCAACCATCCTATCACGACTCGCCCACTTCGTCAAGCCACAATCGTCGCTGAGCACGAGGTTTCCCCGGCCTCGCATCAGTCGTCCCTCGGCCTACTCGGCCGGCCAATCGAGCACCTGGCCGGCATCGAGGAGGAGCGCGCGGAGGGCGTCGTACCGCACGCCCTGCACCGACGTCCCATCATCTAGCGCCAGGCATGCCGCAGCCCCCGCGCTCTGTCCGAGCACCAAGTACACCGGCTCCATGCGTATCGAGCCGAACGCGATGTGCGAAGCCGACAGGCACACGGGCACCAAGAGATTCTCGCAATCCCCTCGCCTCGGCACGATGGAGCGAAATGACACCGGATAGGGCCGCGGCACGCGAACCTGCACGTCTCCCTCGTTCTGGGCCGCACCGTTGTCCACATAACGCTGACAGTTGTGCGAATCCATCGTATACGATGCAAGCCCCACGGAATCCGGCGCCACGCGCGCGCTCAGGCAATCATGCTCCGTCATCACATAGTCGGACACCATCCGCCGCCCTTCGCGGATGTATAGCTGGTGCGGCCACCCGCCCGTCTCCTCGAACTCGTCCTTCGGCAATCCCCACTCACTCACTCGTCTGCGAATCGACTCCGGCACGCGAGGGTCGCTGACCAGAAACCACATCAGCCCCTTCTGATAGGTGACATGGTCCTGGAAGATGCGCTCACGGGTCTGGTAGTCGCCATCGGGCCACTCATAGTTCCGCCCGATGTTGTCGGTGGAAAACGCACCGTTGTTGTTCACATCCGTCTTGTCGTTCGGCATGCCGGAAGAAAAGTAGAGTACGTCCTGAGGCCCTTCCGCGAGGTAGCGCGCCAGAAGTTCGTAGCGTCGCGCATCATAGTCCTCGGGCCGCGCGAAGGGAATGCGGTTCTCCGGGTTACGCGTTAGGCACATGCGAAAGCAGTATGCCTGCACGCGATGGTCGCCCTCGCCGTGATATCCCGGGTGCTCGGCGGAGACGCCCCATAGCAGCCCACTCGAAGGATCTCCCTCGCGCACATACGGATCCACCGGGCGGACGAAGCGATGATACGGACGACCGAATTGCACCCCGTTCAGTGTCTCCCCATACTGCTCGTTCGATTCGCGCCCGACCGTGTAGCTAACACCCGCCTTCGCCATCAGGTCGCCTTCATACGTAGCATCCACGAACATGGCTGCTCGATAGGTGGTCCCGTCCTCCATCTCTAAGCGCACGATGCGCCCACCTTGCATCTCTACCTCGGCCAGCCGTTGTTCGAACCGCACCTCCACCCCCGCGATGGAGAGCATGCGCAGGAAGGTCAGCTCGGCGACCTTCGGCTCGAAGGTCCACGCCTCGCCCTCGATGCGGTAGTACGCCCCTAGCCGGCGATAGAACTCCCGCGCGATCCCGCCGATGGCCTGCTTATTGCCGGTATCCGTCGCGCCGAGACCGCTTGCAGTCATGCCGCCCACGTGCCGCCCGAACTCGGCGATAACCGCTGACTTGCCCATCCTGCTCGCTTGGATGGCAGCAGCGATTCCTGCGGGGGTGGCACCATAGATACACACATCTGCCTCCACCGTCGGCGCGGGATCCTTTCGAGGTACCGGGTAGTAGTAGCGAAGGTAGTTCATCGGAGCTACCGTTTCCTTTCTTTGGCCCAACACGCGCCCGAGTGCGGCTTGTCGCCAGTGGCGCGCGACGAAAGGCATCCTGCCGCCCAGAGCGGCGGCTCCCCGAGGCAGTTCGTCACTCGGTACGCCTACCGAGGACAACGTTGTCGCGGCGAGCACCACTACGGCCACCAGAGAACGCACCCCATGAGACCGCCGCATTTTTGCCTTCATTGCCGGGCCCTCATACGCCGTTCACGCGTCCCAGACCTTCAATGTGGCCGGGACCGTACGGTGGGGTACCCCGAAACGCCCCTCGCATCTGATACAATCAGTACGGGAATCGTCGCGGTCTCGACGACGAGCCGCTACTCGCGCATTGTTGCGCAAACGATGGAAGGACATCTATGAGCAATCGCATTCTGCGCAAGACGCGCTTGGCGGAGCGCATCTGGGAGTTCGAAGTGGAAGCCCCGAGGATTGCCAAGCGCGCGCAAGCCGGCCAGTTCGTCGCACTGCGCTCGTCCGAAGTGGGCGAGCGCGTTCCTATCACCATCTCCGAGAAGGACCCCGAGCGAGGCGTCATCACGCTGGTAATTCAAGAAGCCGGCATGGAAACCCAGAGCCTTGGCAGTCTGAAGGAAGGCGAGGACATCTTGGACGTCCTCGGACCGCTGGGCAAGCCCACCGAACTGCAGACCGAGGGAACCTGTGTGTGTATCGGTGGCGGTGTGGGCATCGCGATTCTGCGCCCCATCGTGCGAGCGCTCAAGGAGAAGGGCAATCGCGTGGTGACCATCCTGGGAGCACGGGAACGCAGCCTGCTCATCCTGCGAAAGGAGCTCGAAGCGCTCAGTGATGAGGTCCTGGTCTGCACCGATGACGGCTCGGAGGGCGTGCACGGGCTGGTGACCGATGTGCTCCGGCAATACCTGGACGGCGGCGGCCAGTGCGATCGGGTGTTCGCCATCGGCCCACTCCGAATGATGTGGGCAGTGGGCGACATGGCCACAGAGCGCAACATCCCGTGCACCGTCAGCCTGAACCCCGTGATGCTATGCGCGAGCGGAATGTGTGGGGCGTGCCGCGTCTCGGTCGGCGGCGAGACGCTCTTCGCCTGCGTGCACGGGCCGGAGTTCGAGGCGAGCAAAGTCAACTTCGCCGAGCTACAGGCCAGGCAGATGATGTATCGCGAGGCAGAGGAGAGGGTCCTGCGCGAACACGCGACCTGTTCTTTGGAAGAGCGTCATGCGGAGTTGCCAGAGAGGGCAGCCAAGGAGATCCAGATGATCTCGGGCGCGGCGGAGGGCGAGCCGTCTAAGCGCAAGATCATCCCCAAGCACGTGCCGGTAACCATCCTCGAACCGAAGGAGCGCATCAAGACCTTCGACGAGGTTAGCCTCGGCTATAACGAGGAGGAAGCGATCGCCGAGGCCAACCGCTGCATCGAGTGCAAGAACCCCGGCTGCGTGTCGGGATGTCCGGTCGGCGTGAATATCCCAGCGTTCGTTTCCCTCATCGCTCAGGGCAAGTTTGCCGAAGCCTATCAAGTGGTGTGCGAGGCGCACATGCTGGGTGCGGTGTGCGGCCGCGTGTGTCCTCAAGAGACGCAGTGCGAGCAGCTGTGCGCTCTCGGCAAGAAGTTCGATAGCGTGTGCATCGGCAGACTGGAGCGGTTCTGCGCAGACTGGGCGGCCGCTCACCCCGAAGCAATGGCCCGCGCCAACGGTCAACCCGTGGTGGCCCCCGAGTGGTGGGCGAAAGTTGCCGTCATCGGCTCGGGGCCAGCAGGTCTCTGTTGTGCCGCGGACCTGGCGAAGGCTGGTGTCAAAGTCACTATCTTCGAGGCGTTGCACCGACCTGGCGGGGTGCTGGCGTACGGCATTCCCGAGTTTCGCCTTCCGCGCGGAGTGGTGGACCGTGAAGTGCAACGGGTGAAGGACCTCGGTGTAGATATCGAGTTGAACGTGATCGTCGGGCGAACGGTGACGCTGGACGACCTGTTCGAATCGGGCTATCAGGCGGTGTTCGTGGGAAGCGGCGCGGGCCTACCTACCTTCCTGAACATCCCCGGTGAGAACCTGAAGGGCGTGTTCTCGGCGAACGAGTTCCTTACGCGCGTGAACCTTATGCGCGCGCGCCTGTTCCCCTTCTATCACACCCCCATCTACGTCGGCGATGTCACCTTCGTTTTCGGCGCGGGGAATACGGCAATGGACGCAGTGAGATGCGCACTGCGGCTCGGCTCGCGAGATGCGCGCATCCTGTATCGCCGTTCGCGCGAGGAAGCGCCGGCGCGACACGAGGAGCTGGAGCACGCAGAAGAAGAGGGCGTCCGCTTCGAGTTCCTAGTGGCACCGACCCGCTTCATCGGCAACGATGATGGGTGGGTGACGGGCGTGGAGATCCAGCGAATGGAACTGGGTGAGCCCGACGCTTCGGGACGCCGACGTCCCGTGCCTATCGAAGGCTCCGAAGAGATCTGGCACTGCGACTGCGCGATCGTGGCGGTCGGCCAATCGCCGAACCCGACGAT
>BTVI01000086.1:0-4561 GCA_045862955.1 Fimbriimonadales bacterium | reverse complement strand
CGTTCATACTGCGAGTGTAGCGCAATCGCACAGGACCTTGACTCGGAAGTCCTGTAACGGCGTAGCGAGTACCTGCCGCGTTTGGGCCGTCGGCCAGGTGACCGCGGCTCGACGCGATGCCAAACTCTGCGGTGCCTACGGTAGCTGACGTCGCGCCCTGGCGTCCCTGCACGTGCTGTCCCGTCTAGGTATGACGCCATCAGTATCGCCGTCAATCGCTGACGTCCCTGCACGTGCGGTCCCGTCGTCCACTATCGTGCGTGTGAGTATCTGCATCAGCCGCTGCCGTCATGCTGAGCTTGTCGAAGCATGACGGCGAGAGCCGCTAACTGACGCCGTGCGGCAAGTGCCGTCATGCTTCGACAAGCTCAGCATGACGGGATTCGGGAAGCTCAGCATGACGCGGTTCGGGAAGCTCAGCATGACGGGGTTCGGGAGGCTCAGCATGACGGGGTTCGGGAGGCTCAGCATGACGGGGTTCGGGAGGCTCAGCATGACGGGGTTCGGGAAGCTCAGCATGACGGGGTTCGGGAGGCTCCGCGACTACAGCGGAGTCACGTAGCACGTAACGGCACTCGAAGCCGCCTACCCCTTCCAACGGTGATGGAGTAGCAGCCCCCCACCCTAATTCGGCTCGATCGGTTCCTATGCCTCAGCACTCGTAGAGGATGGGTTAGTGAGAGCCTGCTGCCGTCCGAGCACGTCATGCTGAACTTGTCGAAGCATGGAGGGTTTCGAAGCACGGCGCCGGGAGCCGTTAGCTAACACCATGCGGCAAGTACCGTCATGCTTCGACAAGCTCAGCATGACGAGGGGCTCAGCATGATGGGTTGGGGTTGCGGTGTGGAGGTCCGGCCTGGGTGCACCTGGTATCTTGTCACCACGCCACGCACCGCCCACGCTAGTACGATCATAGCAGCACAAGCCCCCACCCTAATTGGGCTTGATCGGCTTGCCGTTCTGCCGGATTTCGAAGTGCAGATGCGGGCCGGTGGCTAGGCCTGTTGCCCCCACGCGCGCAATCACGTCTCCTTGTCCCACATCCTGACCAACACTAACGAGGATCGCCGAGCAGTGTGCATACAGGGTTGCCATCCCCCCACCGTGGTCTAGAATCACGCAGTTGCCATAGCCACTATAGTAGTCCGCCCGGATCACGCGGCCTGCGGCAGCAGCCCTGATTGGCGTGCCATACGGTGCGCCGATGTCGATCCCCGTGTGCATGCGACGCTCGCGTAGAATCGGGTGCATGCGCATTCCGTATCCGCTGGTGACGGGCCCTTCCACCGGCTTTCGATACACGCCCGTCCAAGGCGTAACCGGGTGCACCGTCCCGGTCGTGGCATGGTAGCGTGCTAGCTCGGCCTGTATCTGTTCGGTCGCAGCATTCTCCGCGGCGTACAGCGTCTCGTGGTAGGCGACCTGCTTCATCGCTTCTCGGTACGCTTCAGCCTTGTCCTCGAGCGCTTGCTGCAAAGCAACCTCTTCACGAGCTTGTGCCTGCATGGCGGCTCGAATCCGTGATACTAACCGCGCCTGTTCTGCTCTGCGCTCCGCCAGTTGCTCCTCTGCACGCCGAAAGCTGTCTGCGATCTCTCGGTCCTTCTTCGCTATGCGCCTCAGAATATAGCTGCGACTCGCGAGGTCCCCGACCGACTCCGTTCCAGCGAGCACGCTGATGAATCGCGCCTCCCCTTGTTTGTAGATGGTCCGAAGCCTGGTACATAGCTGGTCCCGCCGCAGCGCAACTTCGAGAGCAGCGCGCGACTGGGCCACGATCGCCTCGTCGAGCTCCGCGACCGATCGCTCGAGTTGCTCCGCGGTGCGGTCCATCTCTCGCTGTATCGTATTCAGGCGGCGATCCACTTCTACCATGTCCAGCTTCGCCTGCCTTGCACCTGCGCGCGAAATCCGCAGGCCGCTCCGTATCTTCGCCAGCTTCTGCTTGTGGAGCGCCAGTTCGCGCTCCAGCTGCTGCTTGCTTTTCGAGCCGGTATTTGCACTGGTCCACGTCAAGGCAACTAACAGCAGAAGCAGAGCGGATAGCCTACACCACGGTCTCATGGCGTAGAAACCTCCTTGTCGCGAACGCCCCACATACCAATCCGAAGAAGCCACCTGCAGCGGCAAGCCAAGCTAGCAACATCCAGAAGGGCAGCACCTCCGCAGGCTCGCGCACGAAGCCAGGAAGAAACCCCGAGATCGCATCCGCGCCGATCCATAGCAGGCAAGCGGCGAGCAAGCCGCCAACCATCCCTTGAGTGCCCGCCTCGAGTAGGAAAGGAGTGCGTATCGTGCCGGGGGCGGCACCAACCAGTCGCATGATCCGAATCTCCCGCCGACGAGCTAACACGGTGAGACGGATGGAGTTAAAAATGATCGTAGCTGCACTGAATGTCAGCATAGCAGTCACGACGAGTCCGATAGCTCGCACGAACCGCATGAATGCCATCACTTGGCGCTGCTCCTCCTGCAGGTACACCACGCCATCGTGGTCGACCTCGGGCATCATGCGCACCTTGCGAGCAGCCAGATCGCCCTGATCCAAGCGGCGTAGCTTTACGATGAAGCTGTCGGGTAGGGGATTGGGTAAGTCCTCTGTTACCTGTTTGTTGGCGGCGCGAAACCTTTGCCATGCCTCCTCGCGTGATACGTATCGCACCGACGAGAACTCTGGCATCTGGTTGAGACGCTGGTGGATCGCCGCCGTCTCTTCAGGCGTGACATCGTCCCTCAGGAACACACGCATCTCGAAGCGATCCGGCAGTGAAGACAGCTGCCGCTCGACTTCGTACCACCCAATCAGAAAGCCGGCAAGGAGCAGTACGGAGATCCCCGCGGTGGTGATCGCCGCCAGTGTCATCGGCTTGTTACGAGTCAGCGATTCCCACGTCTCGCTGATCATGAACTCAAGTCGATCGAACAGCGTCCGCCTCCTCTACTTGCTCGATCATCACGGCAGCCCTGTCGTGGCAAGGGTCGCTGTCCGATACCACCTCGCCGCGCTCCAGCCGTACCACACGCCGTCCCAACCGCTGGATCACCGCCTCGTCGTGACTCGCCACGATCACGGTAGCACCTCGTGCGTTGATCTGGTCGAGAAGCTGAATGATGCCCCAGCTCGTCTCGCTGTCCAGGTTCCCGGTCGGCTCGTCTGCCAGCAGCAGCGAGGGGTCGTGGGCCAGCGCCCGCGCGATCGCCGCCCGCTGCGCCTCCCCTCCGGACAGCTGCGCAGGGAAGCTGTCCAGGCGGTGCCCGATACCGACGCGCTCCAGGATCTCGGGGACCCGCTGCCTAATCTCTCGCTTGCTCATACCCACCACCCGCAGCGCGTAGGCGACATTCTCCCACATGCGCTTGTTGGGCAGCAGCCCGAAATCTTGCGGCACGACTCCCATCGAGCGACGCAGGGCAGGGATGTCGCGTTCGCGCAGTTCGCTCACCACGCGATCGCCAACCAGCACGCGGCCGGCAGTGGGCAGCACCTCGGCGTAGATCAGCTTCAGCAGCGTGGACTTGCCTGCGCCCGTGGTTCCCGTGAGGAACACGAACTCACCAGGCCGGATCGTGAGCGTCACCTCACTCAGACCGACCACGCCGTTTGCAAAAACCACGCTGACGCGCTCGAAACGAACCATTCGCTAACAAGATACCCCGGTCGAACGTACAGGCTGCCGTCTCGAGCGGCCCGAAGTGCTGAGTGAAGGCATCAATAGTAGAGGAAGACCCACCAGTTCTTCATCGGCTTGCCTTCATCGTCCACGGCCTTACTCTTGTAGTTGGGCATGTTCTGCCGCCAGTACACGAGCCACGGGCCCATGCAGTCGCCCGCCAACTCGCGGTACTTCGCAATCTTGTCCACGGTAAACGGCTCGGCCTTGTCCTTGCCGTCGGGGCCGTTCCTCGTCCTGTAGTTCTCGATGGTGGACATCACCGGATAGGGGCTCTCGAGATCGTAGTGCCCGCGCCCGTTCGGTGTGAAGTGCACGTTGCCGCCGACAGCCACGTAGTCCTTCAGCGTGTAGCTCTTGTCCCCGTCCTTCGCGATGGCTGTGGTCGGATCGGGATACGAGACACCCTTGCCCTCTCCCCAGAGGTGGTAGAACGAATTGAACGGGAGTCCGTATCGCTTGTCCAAGTCGAAGCCGGCAAACTCGTAGAAATACTTGCGGAAGTAGGGAATGACGTTCGAGTGAGCGGTGCCCTCGAACGCATGGCCGAGGCTTTCCATCGCACAACCGACGCCCCGCTCGGCGTTGATGAACAGAATGCGCAGGCTCCGCCCGAACCACGGCTCTTCGGGGTCGCCGCCGTTACCCGAGTGCCGGTTCTCGTTGCCCACCCGCTTGAAGTTCTCGTCATACACGGGCTTGCGCTCCGTAGCTTCGAACGGTGCGCCGGCGGCTCGCTGATAGGCGAGGAACCACAGTTCGTGGATGATGCCGCGGTCCACCAGCTCGTTCAGACGCAGGTATCGGGCGGGGTTGCGGGGGTCTTTGTAACCGTAGTACTCGGCGAATTGCTCCGAGTAGAGGTCTTTGTAGCGGAAGTTGATGCCGCT
>BTVI01000085.1:0-4874 GCA_045862955.1 Fimbriimonadales bacterium | reverse complement strand
GTCGGCAGCCGAAACGTCTAGGCATAGTCGAACGCGGTTCTACTGGCCCTCTCCGCCAGTTGCTGCGGCCCCGCCTGGGCCGCCCGAAGCGCCTCCGGGCGACGCAACCGGCAAATCGGGGTTCGGCTCGCCCTTCGGTTGCAGCGGGGTCTTGCTATAGTCTTTCTGCTCGCTGCATCCCACCATCATCACAGCGACGAGGGTGGCCAGTGCGAGAAGTAATGCTTTGCGAATCACGGTTCTGCGCCTCCTGCGTATTGCGGTGCCTCCGGCCGCGCCGGCCGGAGGCACGAACTTAGGGTCTAGTCTGCCCGGTAGTCCCAGCGGGCGTCGTCGGCGATCGCCTCGATCCTGAACTTCTTCGTGTGGCCGTCGAGCAGCACCGTGTTGATGCCGTTCGAGTGACGCGGATCAGGCGATACGCTCCTCCATCCGCCGAACCACCAGATGCCTCCAATCGCGCTGGCAGCCGTCGGGGGGTCGCTCACGATATACCCGGCCTTGTATCTCTGCTCCTCGGTGATGTATACGCGGCTGTCCACGAAGACGATCGTGTCCGCGGGCGCCTGGAACTTCGTGAGCCTCTGCGGCACCTGCAGCCCCAACGTAAACCCTGGGTAGCTGGGGTGGGCCGAAGGGGCGAAGTAAACCCAGTTGTACCCGTGCTGCGAGAAGCGGCTCCAGTTGAACCACCAGTTGTAGGGCGAGTTCGCTCCGTAGATCCCGAACGGGTCGCCCGCCGTGGGGCAGCGTAGCACGTCGTAGCTCTTGCGGTACTTCTCCAACAGCCAAGGCCAACCCGGCGTCTGCGGAGTGCAAGGCTGATCCGGAAGCCCGGGCTTGCTCGGTCGCATGCAACCCGGGGCGACGTCGTTCGCATTGGTGCCCGGGAAGTAGGTCAGGACGGCCGAGTTGTTGTTGTCGCCCGTGTACATCAGGAACGCCTTCATCTCCTGATTGCAGTTGCTGAGGCACTGCGTGGCAGCGGCCTGCTCACGGGCACGGGCAAAAACGGGGAAGAGGATTGCTGCAAGAATCGCGATGATAGCGATAACGACGAGGAGTTCGATGAGGGTGAAACCCCTGCGATTGTCTGCGTTCAAGGATACACCTCCGCCAGAAAGCTGTTCCATCGTATCGGGGCCGCATTTCGGCCAATGATCATTGTGGGGCTTTCGCCCATACAGTTGTACCCAGAAAGGGTGCATCCATGTGCGACTCTGGAGCCACGCTACCATGGCCCGAGACGGGCTCGCAAATATTAGGACGGCTCTTGGCCCTGTGTGGTTCGCAGAAGGCGACAGGCTGCCGGACGATTCGAACAGGTCGCATTCCTTCGCGACGAACCCTAGAACTCTGCCTGAAGAGGTGCACGCGGGAAGGGGATCACGTCGCGGATGTTCTTCATTCCCGTAACGAACATGACCATCCGCTCGAAACCCAGCCCGAACCCAGCGTGCGGCACCGTGCCGAACTTCCGAAGTTCCAGATACCACCAATAAGGCTCTTCCGGTAGGCCGTGCTCGCGGATCGCCTGTAGCAGCACGTCGTGCCGCTCCTCCCTCTGGCTGCCTCCGATGATCTCGCCGATGCGTGGGAACAGAATGTCCATGGCCGCGACGGTCCTTCCGTCATCATTGCGGCGCATGTAGAAGGCCTTGATCTTCTTCGGGTAGTCCACCACGGTTACCGGTCGCCGAAACAGCTCCTCGGTCAGGTACCGCTCGTGCTCCGTCTGGATGTCCATGCCCCAGAAGACCGGGAACTCGAACGGCTTGCCCGCCTTCTCGAGAAGCTCGACCGCCTCTGTGTACGTCACCCGCTCGAACGCGGAACCGACCACGTGTTCGAGGGTGGGCAGCACGCTCTCGTCAATCCGCTTGGTGAAGAACACGAGGTCCTCTCGGCAGTGCTCCAGCACGTAGGCAATCAGGTACTTCAGGAACTCCTCGGCCAGGTCGGCGTCGCCCGCGAGGTCGCAGAACGCCATCTCGGGCTCGATCATCCAGAACTCGGCGAGGTGGCGCGGAGTGTTCGAGTTCTCCGCCCGGAAGGTGGGGCCGAAGGTGTAGCAGTTGGAGAAAGCCAGCGCGAAGATCTCGGCCTCGAGCTGCCCGCTCACCGTGAGGAACGTGGGTTTCCCGAAGAAGTCCTGTGAGTAGTCCACCTCGCCGCTCGGCGTTCTCGGCAGGTTCATCAGGTCGAGCGTTGTCACACCGAACATCGCGCCTGCTCCCTCGCAGTCGGAGGCAGTGATGATAGGGGTGTGAACCCAGAGGAACCCCCGCTCGTGGAAGAACCGATGGATCGCATACGCCAGTGCGTGCCGCACCCGAAACACCGCACCGAAGGTATTCGAGCGTGTCCTAAGATGCGCGATCTCGCGCAAGTACTCGAAGGAGTGCCGCTTTTTCTGCAATGGGTATGTCGCCGGGTCCGCCTCGCCGAACAGCTCGACGGCTGACACGCGCAATTCCACGGCCTGTCCTGCGCCGGGCGACTCCACCAGCTCGCCCTCTGCGCGGATGCACGCTCCCGTCGTGACCTTCGCGAGCACCTCCTCGGGCAGCACCCCGGCATCTATCACCAGCTGCAGGTTGCTCATGCAGCTCCCGTCGTTCAGCTCGGCAAACGACACGTTCGCAGAGTCGCGCCGGGTGCGCACCCAGCCGTGAGCGACGACGCGACGGCCGGGCTCCATGTGCAAGATGGCCATAACAGAGGTGGACGGGTCTAGCATCACGCAAGCGGCTCCTGGTGGATCATCGGCATACAGGACCGAGAGTGTATCGGATAGGCTACTGAGCGCGCAAGGAGCCCGGGGCAGACGGCGAACCGTAGGCTGGTAGGTCGAGGACAGTCGCATGCCTCCACCGCGTGCGGTGAGCGTCTATCTGGCTGGCTGTAAGGAGGCTCCGCCGCGAGGAGTGCAGGCACGAGGAGGGGAGGACACGATGAGCAACAAGAGGCGTCGCAGGCGGGAGAACCCGGCCCATCGCCGCCTGCCGGTCGGTACGGCTCCGGGGACGCTGGTTGCAGACCCGGCAGCCCGCGCCACCACGCTCAGGGTCATCGCTTACGGCCCAAGAGGCTGCGTAGAGCGTAGCGAGACAGACCCGGCTGCCGTGCGTGCCTACCGCGACGAGTGGCCCAACGTGTGGGTGGACGTCGTCGGCTTGGGCGATGTGGACATCATCCGTGGCGTCGGGGAGCAGTTCGGCTTGCACCTGCTCGCCTTGGAAGACGTGCTGAACCCACACCAGCGGCCAAAGCTGGAGGATTTCGAGAGCTATCGCTTCCTGGTGGTTCGCGCGATCCACGGCGGCGACAGCCTGCGCACCGAACAGCTCTGTTTGTTCCTCGGTAACGGCTACCTGATCACGTTCCAGGAGGACGCCCAGGACTGCTTCGATCCTATCCGCAAGCGCATTACCGCGCGCGAGCCCGGCATCCTCGGTCGCGGGACCGACTACCTGATGTACTGCATCTTGGACGCAGTCGTGGATGCCTACTTCCCACCCCTCGAAGACCTGGGCGAGCGACTCGACGTAGTGGAGTCTCACATCCTGACGAGGGCCGACCAGCAGACGATGGCACAGGTGTACGGAGTGAAGCGCGAGCTACTCACCCTACGCCGTGCGGTCTGGCCTCTAAGAGAAGCGGTCAACGCGCTGATCCGTGACACGTCTGCCCTCACCTCCGACGGTGTGCGGGTCTATCTACGCGACTGCTACGACCACATCGTGCGGCTGATGGAAATCGTGGAGCTGAGCCGTGAAGTGTGCGCAGACTTGATGGACCTGTACGTCTCAGCGGTGAGCAACCGGCTGAACGAGGTGATGAAGGTGCTAACCATTATCGCCACCGTGTTCATTCCGCTCACCTTCGTCACAGGCATCTACGGAATGAACTTCAACACCGAGCGGTCGCCATGGAACATGCCTGAGCTCAACTGGCCCTACGGCTACCTGTTCGCGCTGACCCTGATGCTACTGATCGCGATGCTGATGGTAGTGTTCTTCTGGCGCCGCGGTTGGATCGGGCCGCCCCGGGAGGGGGGCCATCCGGAGGTAGATGACTGGTAGGAGTGCGGCCGAGCGGAAGGACTCTGGTTGCCAAGCCCGAATCGTGGGGGAGTGCATGGAGGGCATAAAGATCGTCGGTCTCTGCGTCCTAGCGTCAGTCGTCTACGGCTTGGTGCAAGACCAGATCACGGCGCGCATTTGCCTCGAGTACTTCACGGTATTCCACCCACCGGTCATCGTATCCGAGTCGCCCACACTGGTCGCTCTCGTCTGGGGTGTGATAGCTACGTGGTGGGTGGGTGTGTTGCTGGGCGTTCCGCTGGCCATGGTGTCGCGCCTCGGCTCGCGCCCCGCACTACATGCAAGGGACCTCGTCAGACCAGTCGCTTGGCTGATGGTTGCCGTGGCAGTTGGGGCATTGGTGGCCGGGCTGGCTGGGTACATCGCCGCGAAGAACGGTTGGGCCTGGCCTCCCGAGTGGGTGGCGACGCAGCTACCGGCAAGCAAGCACGCACCGTTCGTGGCGGATTGGTGGGCCCATCAGATGGCGTACGACATCGGGTTCTTGGGTGGCATAACGCTCTGGGTGTGTGCCTGGCTGCGGCGGCGCAAGCTCGCTTTGGCTGCTATGTCGAAGGCCGGGGTCCGCACGCATCGCTGGTGAAGGACGGAGGGGAAGAGATTGGTGGTCAACGGGAAGTCACTCGTGTTGATCGTAGGAGGACTCATCGCTGTGTGCTCGGCACTCGCACAAGATAACCTCGCGCGCTCGGCGACTGCTAGCGCCTCGGAAACGTATCTGGACCTAGCACCGCAGAAAGCTAACGACGGCGTATTGGAGTCGCGTTG
>BTVI01000084.1:0-5015 GCA_045862955.1 Fimbriimonadales bacterium | reverse complement strand
CCCCTCCCCGCCGGGCTGATGGACTGGGACGCATCGAAGCCGGTCCGGCTCTCTTGGCAGGCGGACCCCCTCTCTACCGGGCCGATGGACTGGGACGCATCGATCGCGGTCCCGCTCTCTTGGCAGGCGGACCCCCTCCCCACCCCTCCCCCTTCCGCTTCGCTCCAAGGGGAGGGAGTGGAGGCGCTCTCCATCCAGCCGTGTGCGTAGCAGGCGGTTGGCCGAGAGCCGAGGTCGGCGTGGGTATGGGTGTGATTGCCGATCTCGTACCCGGCGTTGCGGAGGCGGGCCAACGCGGTCCAGTCAGCCAGTTTGCGCGCCCGCTCTCCGTCCCACCGACTCATATCTCCCACCAACGCGGTGACAGGAAACACGGTGCCTGTGGCGTCGAAGTCCCGCGCCGCCTGGAGCAGCGGCTCGGTGGAGCAAGCGTACGCATCGTCGAGCGTGAGCACCACGCACCGCCCCTCAACGCGATACACATCTCGGAGGGGTATCAGTCGGTAGCGGCGCGTGAGGAAGGCGACTTGCCTGCGGAAGTCCCGTGCGCTCACGTTGAGGGATCGGTCGTGGGGTTCGCCGACCTTGTGGTAACAGAGAATCGGCGTACGCATCGCGAGCGGAGTGTACCGTAGTACAATCCACGGCATGAAGACGAGGCAAGACGCCTGGGAACTGATGTGTCGCCACACCGAAACCGAGAGCCTGCGCAAGCACATGCTGGCCGTGGAGGCGTGCATGCGCCACTACGCCACCAAGTACGGTGAGGACCCGGAGCTATGGGGCATCGTCGGGCTGTTGCACGACTTCGACTACGAGAAGCACCCGACAGCCGAAGAACACCCCCTGGTAGGCATGAGCATCTTGAAAGACGAAGGCTGGCCGCCCGAGGTTATTCGAGCTATCGGTTCGCACGCCGCCGAGCGCACGGGAATCCAGCGCGAGAGCCTGATGGAGCGCTGCCTGTTCGCCGTGGACGAGTTGTCCGGTTTCATCTTAGCCGTCACTTACGTGCGGCCCTCACGGAGCATCTCGGAAGTCGAGGTCTCTAGCGTCAAGAAGAAGATGAAGGACAAGAGCTTCGCCGCATCCGTCAGCCGCGAAGAGATGCTGCAGGGCGCAGAGGAACTCGGCATTCCCTTCGAAGAGCATGTTCAGAACTGCTTGGACGCGATGCGCGGCGTTGCGGCGACGCTGGGTGTCGAGTAGCCGATGAACGCCGAGATCGTGTCGGTAGGAACAGAGCTGTTGCTCGGTCAGATCGTGGATGCGCACGCGCCGGTACTCGGACGCAAGCTTGCCGAAATCGGCATTGGCTGCACACACCGGCAGACCGTGGGCGACAACTTGCAGCGGCTCGCGGATGCACTGCGTCTCGCCCGTTCGAGGGCCGACGTCGTTATCACCATCGGCGGACTGGGCCCGACCGAAGACGACCTGACCCGGGAGGGTATCGCCGCAGCGTTCGATGCGCCGCTCGTGCACGACCCGGAGATCGAGCGGGGGCTTCGGGCGTTGTTCGAGGCGCGTAGGCTGCGGTGGGTGGACTCGCAGCTGCGGCAAGCGATGAAGCCGGAGGGCGCAGAGGCGATGCCTAATCCGAACGGCACGGCGCCAGGTTTGTGGCTGGAGCGCGAGGGCAGGATCGCCATCGCGATGCCAGGTCCGCGCGGTGAGTTCGGCCCAATGCTGGAGAACCACGTGCTACCGCGGCTCAGCCGGCTGAGTGCGGGGGTGCGCATCGTGTCCCGCGTCGTGCGGGTGGTTGGCATCGGCGAGAGCGTGGTCGAAGAGATGGTGAGGCCGCTGCTGAAGAGCGAGAACCCTACGATCGCTCCGCTTGCGCACCTGGGCGAGGTGCATCTTCGCATCACCGCACGAAGCAGTGACCCCGAGGAGATAAGGAGACTGCTGGACCACGCGGAGACGGAGCTTCGGGCACGGCTCGGGGATGCCGTGTACGGGGTAGATGACACCACGTTGCAGGAATCCCTGGTTGCGATGTTGCGAGACCGGGGACAAACGCTAGCGTGTGCCGAGAGCTGCACGGGAGGCGGGCTCGGGGCTGCCATCACGGAGGTCTCGGGAAGCAGCGACGTATTCCTCGGTGGGTTCATCACCTACTCGAACGAGTTGAAGCAGAAACTTCTCGGGGTTCCGGAAGAGGTGTTGGAGCGGCACGGCGCGGTGAGCGAGGAATGTGCCAGCGCGATGGCAACCGGTGCGCGCGCAGCGACGGGCGCCACCTGGGCCTTGTCCATCACCGGAATCGCTGGACCCACGGGTGGGACGGACGACAAGCCGGTCGGACTGGTATTCATCGGCATCGCCGGACCGGCGGGTGTGGATGTGCGGAGGCACCAGTTCCTAGGGGAACGCGAGGACGTGCGCAGGCGGTCTCGCCAAGCGGCCCTAACACTGCTGCGCGCCAAGCTGTTGGAGGCGGGATGAGGGTGTTTCTGGCGCTGGAGATGGACCGAGGGCCGAGGGAGCGCCTCGCCCAGAGGGTGCGAGAGCTTCAGTCTCGTATCAGCGGGGGCCGCATCGCTTGGGTGGGGGCGGACAACTTGCACATCACACTGCGATTTCTCGGCGAGCTGAGGGAGGAGCGGGTTGCAGAGGTCCGGCAGGCTGTAGAGAACATCCCCTATGGAGTTTGTCCCTTCGAGCCGACGCACTGGGGCGCGTTTCCGGATGCCAAGCGTCCGCGAGTGCTGTGGGCGGGCTGTGCGCCGGTGCAGGAGCAACAGATTGCCGGACTTGCAGAAATGGTAGAATCTCGTCTACACTCGATCGGCATCCAACGGGAGCCCAAGCCGTTCCGTGCGCATGTTACCGTGGGACGGGTGAAGGAGCCGGTCCACGGCGTTGCCGAAGCCTTCGAGGCGAGTCCGTTGCGCAGCATCGGGCTTTCCTCGGGTGAGAGCTTCGTGCTGATGGAGAGTCAGTTGGGCCCGGGTGGGTCGAGGTATACGGCGCTGGCGCGCTTCGCGCTGGGAAAGGAATGAGGGAATGACGATGACCGACGAAATGAGCAAGGAGAAGGCGCGAGCGCTCGAAGTTGCGCTGTCGCAGATCGAGAAGAACTTCGGTCGAGGCGCCGTGATGCAGCTCGGCCAGGGCAAGCTGCCGGAGGTATCGGCCATCTCTACCGGGTCGCTCTCGGTGGACCTGGCAATTGGAGTCGGTGGCGTGCCGCGCGGGCGCATCACCGAGCTGTACGGCACGGAGAGTTCGGGCAAGACCACTCTGGCGCTGCACATCGTGGCCGAGGCGCAGAAGGCCGGCGGACTGGCACTCTTCGTAGACGCCGAGCACGCGCTGGACGTAGAGTACGCGCGCAGGCTGGGAGTGGATGTCGAGAACCTCTACATCGCCCAACCCGCGACCGGCGAAGAGGCGCTGGAGATCATGGATGCGGTGGTGCGCAGCGGCGCGGTAGACGTGGTCGTGCTGGATTCAGTGGCCGCGCTGGTGCCCAAGGCGGAGATCGAGGGTGAGATGGGAGACGCGTTCGTCGGCGTTCAGGCCCGTTTGATGTCTCAGGCGCTCCGCAAGCTGGGCGGCAGCGTGCACAAGTCGAACACCGCGGCGATCTTCATCAATCAGCTCCGCGAGAAGATCGGCGTGATGTACGGCAACCCCGAGGTGACGCCGGGCGGCCGTGCGCTGAAGTTCTGGGCCTCGGTTCGGATCGAAGTTCGGCGCGGCGAGATGTTGAAGCGCGGAACCGATCAGTACGGCGCTCGCACGAAGATAAAGGTAGTGAAGAACAAGGTCGCTCCACCCTTCCGCACCGCGGAGGTGGACATGATCTTCGGCCAAGGCATTTCTCGCAGCGGGGACATCATCGACGTCGGTCTCGCAACGGGTGTGATAAGCAAGACTGGCACCTACTACAACTTCGGAGACCTGCGACTGGGCCAGGGGCGCGACAATGCGAGGGCTTTCTTGGACAACAATCCTCAACTGGCCGACGAGATTGACGCGGCGGTGCGCGCAAAGGTGAAGGAAGGCGTGAGCCTGCCAACCGAGCGCACGGCGGTGGTCGAGATGGAATGAGCGAGTCCGAGGCGGCTGACGAAGCCTACGAGAAAGCGATGGGTCGGGCAGGCCGCCTGTTGTTGCGTAGGCCGTACTCCAAGACAGCGCTACTCGCCCGCCTTTTGGAGCAGGGCTGCGACCGGGCAGCCGCAGAAAAGGCGGTGGCCAGCCTCGCTGAGAGCGGCTTCGTAAACGAGGGTCGCGATATCCAGAACCTAGTCGAGGACGGACTTCGGCGGGGTTACGGCAGTCTCCGCATCCGCGCCCGGCTGGAGCAGGCAGGCTACTGTGACGAAGCGATCGAAGGTGCGATGCATCGGCACCTGCCGCCCGAGGTCGAGGCAACCGCTGCCGTTGCCTGGCTTACGCAGGAGTTTCGTGCGACCGGGAAGCGCGACCTAGCCCGGGCCTTCGCCGCTCTGGCGCGACGGGGTTTTCCGGACGACGTGGCGAAGGATGCAGCGGAGCGGGTGTTCGGGGTGGAGGAGTAGACGGCGGTCGCACGGCTCGTTGCGGCAGATGGAGACTGCCACGATAAGCCTTTGCCGTCATGCTGAGCTTGTCGAAGCGTTAAGCCGTCAGCCGCGAGCTTGGCACCGGAAGACGACAGCATCCGGCCCGCGAGGTCATGCTTCGACAAGCTCAGCATGACGGGTTCATGTACCCGGTGGCCTCCACGCTGCAGCGACAGGTCATAGACCCCGACGGCCCCGAAGTAGTGCACGACCGCGTGAGCGTTCGTGTACCCGGTGGCCTCCACGCTGCAGCGACAGGTCAAAGACCCCGACGGCCCCGAAGAAGTGCACGACCGCGAGAGCGTTCTTGTACCCGGTGGCCTCCACGCTGCAGCGACAGGACATAGACCCCGACGGCCCCGAAGTAGTGCACGACCGCGTGAGCGTTCAAGTACCCGGTGGCCTTCACGCTGCAGCGACAGGACATAGACCCCGACGGCCCCGAAGTAGTGCACG
>BTVI01000083.1:0-5456 GCA_045862955.1 Fimbriimonadales bacterium | reverse complement strand
CACCGGCAGCTTCGGGACCGACCACCAGCTTGTCCATATAGATGTCCGGGGCGTGCATGAGCCTGCCTTTGCCCTCGATGGCCGCACCGATTACGCTGATCGCGTTTGGCGTGCCGTTCGCACACAGGTTCGTGCCCTCTAATGGGTCGACGGCGATCTCTACGGCGGGTTGCTCCGAGCCTCCCACCTTCTCTCCGATGTAGAGCATGGGGGCCTCGTCGCGTTCGCCTTCGCCAATGACGATGGTGCCCGACATATCTATGGAGTCGAAGGCACGCCGCATCGCGTCGGTGGCGGCTTGGTCTGCGGCGTGCCGGTCCCCTTTGCCGACCCACAGCGCAGACGCGAGCGCAGCTGCTTCTGTGACGCGGACGAACTCGAGAGCGAGATTGCGATCCATACTTACCTCCCAGATGGCAAGTGGTCTCTGCGGAGTGGTAACCCCCGGGTGGATAGGCACAATATACCCTTCGTCGCCGCGATTCTCCTTGCACAGATGGTGAATGGCCACCCACAGCGACCGGACTTTGCCACCAGCTTAAAGATAGCCAGAACGGACTCCAGCAGATTTGTTGGGAGAACGTGGCGGAGCCCGCAAATTACTGCTATAATTGCTGGGTAGACGGCTCAGCGAAGTCGGTCTACCACCGGTCGAAAGCGGCGCTTGACAGAACTCATCTCCGGGCGACGTTTTCGAGACAGCCGTTGACACAGGAAGGTGACTGATCCACGGCGCCGGCCCCCCCCGGGGGCCGGCGCCGGCTTCTTCCCCACACCAGGCGTCGGCTCGCGCTATCCTCATCGCTTGGCTAGTGCCTGGCTGGCAGAAGGCGCTACTCGCTGCTCGTCCTGATGACATGGATCCGCGTGACCTTCTTGTCACGGTCCTCGTTGATCGTGACCGTCACGTGGCCACCGGGCGTCGGGGCCGGCACGTGGAAGAAGGCGATCTGCCCATCGGGAACCGTGGTTACCGACTGGCTCTCGACATCCTTCAGCCTGGATTTGTAGAACGCGACGACTTCGTCGAAGGAGTCGGGCGTGGTCAGCAGGTACTGGCGCATCGTCTGGGTTCTGCCTCCCTCGCTGCCCTCGTAGGTGCTGGTCACCTCGGCGGTCGCCACGGGGTACACGGGTATGCCGAGCTCGGCCTCGGTAACCGTTGGCTTCTCGGTGGAAGCCGTTGCCTTGGAGTCGCCGTCCTTGGACTCGATGGTGATGGAGCCGTTCTTGCCCTCTTCGGTGACGGTCACGGAGCCGTCGGCGGTCGTGACGGTCCGCTTCGAGCCTCCGCACCCGGTGAGGACGAAGGCTTCGATGAGGAGAGCGACTAGGAATGCTGCTACGAGACGCACGGCCTCCTCTTTGCCCGGCATTCCGGGTCTGGGCCTGCACTTCTGGGCGGAAGGAACCGTCATCTTCTCGGGAACGGACTGAGCCATCCGAGGGCTCGGGACTCGATGGCCTCGTCGCGTTTCGCCTCGGTGGACTCGTCTTCCTGCGGGCAGAGACGCTTCCAGGGGATGGGTACCGCCTTGTCCGCGATCAGCGTCACCCCGCGAACTTGCCTCTGAACTCTCCCGTGCACCGCTATCAATGGATCATTGAACGGTACGTGTCCCCACTTCCGATACGTTCGCTCGAAGAATGTCACCGGGGCCATGCCGAACTCGTCTTCCAGCGTGACGAACAACACGCGCGTTCCGCTGCGCGTCGGAGGGCGATGCGGTCGAATCACCAATCCACCCACCCACACCTTCGCACCGTTCTTCGCCTGACGGAACTCGGCGGTGGAAAGCACCTTCCGTTTCTGCATTTCTTCGCGTATGTGGCTCATGATGTGGCAACTGGGTGTTAGTCCCAGCGTATGGTATTCCAGCCAGAACTTCTCCATAGCATGGAAGTCTTCGATAGCACCCTCTTTCGTGTATTCGTGTATCACTCGCTCGAACTGCTCCGGGTCCATGCCGATGAGTGTGTGCGCCCCCTCTTCACCGCGCAGCGCGATCAGGTCGTCCAACGCCCAGAGCAACGCGCGGCGATTGGAGTGCAAGCTATCGAACGCGCCTGCTAGGATGAGCGCCTCGATGGTGTCCCTCTTGACGGTCACGGTCATCTGCTTCGGGATATCCTCCCTCCCTCTCCCCGTCCTCGGGGAGAGGGTTGGGCTGAGGGGTTCTTCCCCCTCCGTCCGCTCACACCGTCCGTCCGATCCCGAGGCCATATTCGAGAGAGCGCAAGGTCCAACTCCGTCATGCTGAGCCTGTCGAAGCATGCCTTCGTGAGAACCGAATCTGCCCGCTGAACCCGAAAGCGCTCGGCAATCGGCTTCATGCTTCGACAGGCTCAGCATGACGGCATGGGGAGACACAGGCCCGCGTGTCGGAGAGGGTTCATGATTGGAAGCCATGGGCGGATCCGGTGGCTGCTCCGTGCCGGTCTGCGCAGCCCCCTGAACTTTCACCCCGGCCCTCTCCCTTTGAAAAGGGAGAGGGAGTGAGGAGCTACCGCCGCAGCCCCAAGGCGGGGGTGTCATCCGATACACCCGCTCGATGGCCTCCCGTGTGAGGGACACGCCGGTGGTTCGGCGCACAAAATCCCCCAGGGAGGAGAAGGGGCCCGACTTCCGCGCCTCCAGAATCGCCTCCACCTCGGCCTGACTGATGCCCCGCACCAGCTTCAGACCCACTCGTATCGCCTTGCTCATTGCCGAACTCCCAATCATGGAACCAAGAGGGTGCCACTTGCACCTCACACCCATCTGTGTCAGTCACTACCTCGACCGAACATTCACAGACACTCGCATTGATGTCCGGCAGCAGCACGCGAACCCCCCTGCGTCGCGCCTCCGCTGCCAGCGTTATCAGTGGATAAAAACCCATCGGCTGGTGCGACATGACAGCGGCATAGAACTCCGCCGGGTAGTGCCGCAACAGATACGCGGTCTTGTACGCGGTGTCTCCGAAAGCTGCCGCATGTGCCTCGCAGAACCCATAGCCCGCGAACCCCTGAATCCAGTTGAACACCTGCTCGCCGAGCTCCCGCGAGAAACCGTTGCGCTGCGCCTTTTCGATGAACAACCTGCCGAGACGCTCCATCTCCTTGCGCGAGCGGTTGTGTGACATCGTCTTGCGCAACTGATCCGCCTCGCCGGGAGTGAAGCCTGCGACCTCCACCGCGATCTGAATTACCTGTCGCTGAAAGACCGGTACGCCGTAGGTGGGTGCCAAAATCGGCTCCAGAATCGGATGTAGATAGGTAACAGGTTCCCACCCGTTGCGCCGCCGGACGAAAGGCTCTACCATATCCCCTTGAATGGGACCTGGACGGATGAGTGCTACGGAGATGTCTATGTCCATCTGATTCTCGGAGTTCAACCGAACGTGCAGCGCCTGTTGGGCGGAGCTTTCGATCTGAAACGCGCCTGCCGTCTCACCCGCTCGGATCATGCGGAACGTCTCGGGATCCCCGGGCGGAATGGCATGGTAGTCGAACCGCTCACGCACGTTGATGCTTTCTACGGAACTCTCGACCGCTGCCAGCATCTGTAACGACAGAATGTCTAGCTTGATAGGCCCGAGAGTCTCGATGTCGTCCTTGTCGAAGTGCAGAATGGGGCACCCCTTTGCCGCCATCTGTATCGGAGAAAGGTCGCTGACCGGCGTGCGGCAGATCACGATGCCGCTGGAGTGAGCGCCGATGAGACGTGGCAGGCCTGCCAACGGCTCGCACAACTCCATCAGCAGTCGCCACTTCTCCTTGGGTATGTTGCCGTGTGCCAGCTCGGGAAAGTTGCTGAACGCTCGTTCCAAATCGTCCGCGTTTACGAACATCGGTATGCGCTTGGCAAAGGCACCTACCAACGGCTCCGGAATGCCGAGCGCCTTGCCGACTAAACGCAGTGCCGAGCGTGCACGGAATGTGTGGTAGGTGCATACCATCGCGCAGTGCTCATCGCCGTAGGTGCGTCGAACGTATGCGAACACCTCCTCGCGCCGGTCGGCATCGAAGTCCAGGTCTATGTCTGGTTTCTGGCTGCGCTCCATGCTCAGAAACCGCTCGAAGGGCAGGTTCCGCTTGATAGGGTCTATGTGGCTGACACCCAACGCATACAGCACGGCGCAGTCCGGTGCGGAACCGCGAATGGACCACCGAATCTTGCGCTCGGTCACGAACTGCGCGAGGTCGTGCACGGCGAGGAAGTAATCCGCATAGCCTAATCGGTTGATAATGTTGAGCTCGTGGGTTAGGCGGTATTCTGCCCTCGGATCGGAATGGTAGCGATCGCGAAGCCCTTGCTCCACCCTTCGTGTCAGTTCGGCTTCTGCGGTGGTTTCGGGTGGCAGAGGGTACCGAGGGAACATGGGAGTGCCGAGATGGAGCGCCGGTTCGCACATGTCCGCGATGCGCAGGGTGTTATCCAGTGCTTCCGGCATGTCTGGGAACAGCGCGCGCATCTCGTCGGCGGATTTCAGGTAGTTCTCCGCGTTCATCCGTCGGTCGGGATGCACCTCGTCCAGTGTGGTCTTGGTACGTATGCAGGTGAGAAGGTCGTGAGTGGGGAAGCCGCTCTGCTCCGCGTAGTGTACATTGTTGGTGGCGACACATCGCACACCTAACGCCTCCGCTAACTGTGCTTGCCGCTCACTCAATCGCTTGTCTCCCGGTAGCAGTGTGCGCTGGAGTTCTAAGTAAAAGTTCTCCGGCCCGAACACGTCGCGGAGCCATTGTCCTAGTTCGGCCGCTTCCTCGTATCTGCATTCCATCAGGCGCTGCTGGATCAGACCCTTCCGGCATCCGGAAAGACAGATAACGCCCTCCGCAAACTCCGGCAACCATTCGAGCATCGCATACGCCCTGCGATGGTCTTTCTCCAGCCTCTTCGCTAACTCCCTCGGGGAGTATGTTTGGGAGTGCGCGAGCCAGCTCGCGCTCTGGTGGTCGTAGTAGCCTGCGGAAGCAGGGTTGCTGCCCCCATCCCCCTGGAGACTCTGCGGAAGGGGGAGGGTTGGGGAGGGGGTCTTCCAGGCGGCCGCGACGCTGTCTGAATGCATCGCATCACCTACTTGCATGCAGGCCGCAGTCGCCGTCTCGCTCCACAGATACGCCCGCGTCAACAAACGGCAGATGTTCGCGTAGCCGGTCGGGTTCTTCGCGAGCAGGGTGAGATGGTGTACCTCTGGCTCCCCAGGCCCGCCGTATAACATGTCATAGGTGATCGACGGGACGACACCGCCTTCCCTCCCTCTCCCCGTCCTCGGGGAGGGGGTTGGGATGAGCCCGCCCCCGATGCCCGCGCCGCTTGCGATGGAGGCTGTAGGTGTGGTGACTGACTCGGCATCTCTCGTAGGTTCGATCAGCGGCCATGAGCAACACCCACCCCCGTCATGCTGAGCCTGTCGAAGCATGACGCCGGCTCCCGCATCCGCAGCATCCGAAGACGGTGACGTGCTGTC
>BTVI01000082.1:0-5903 GCA_045862955.1 Fimbriimonadales bacterium | reverse complement strand
CTGGGTCTGCCTACACGGACGTAGACGGTGACGGGTTGGTGGCACTGGGCGATCTGAACCTGGTGCTCGTCGGCTTCGGCGAGCAGGGAGAGCCGTAGCAGTTCCGGTAGTTTTCCATCTCCCCACATCCATGCTGTGGGGTGTTCACGTAAATGCTCTAAAGGCTACATGGCGTGCGAGGCGCCACCACACGACCCTCGACATCGCGGATGCGAAGGGATAGAGCAGCGGTGACGTCCACGTACCTCGCTACTTCGTCCGACTGATCTTCATCGTCATCTTCATCGGGCTCGTGGAGCCCATCTGCTGATTGACGAACCCCTGCAATACGCCCTCACCGCGAACGACTCCTCCCGAAGCGAGATCGATCCAGTAGGTCATCATGCAGTCGTACGATCCGGCGTCGTCCCTGAACGGCTTCTCCTTGAACCGATGCTCTATCTTGGCGCAGCGGATTCCGTCTATCACCTCGATCGCCAGCAACTTGGCAGTCACCGTACCGCCGCGCCATCCCCTCTCAGGATCGGCCTTGTGTTCAAACTGCCACGTCTCTCCCACGGCGACTTCGTTCTTCGGATACGGGGTCTCGATTGCACGGGTTAGGCGTAGATCGAACTCCTCGTCCCAGGTCTCGCCCGACTTGGAGATCGTTATGCCGTCGGGGCCGATGGTGGATTTCCGGACGCCCGCATCGCCGGGCATCTCCGTTTCCTGCTCTCCGAATGCCAAGGTGCCGCCGGTCATCTTCGTCTCGATCTCCGTGTTTCCGTCAGGAAGAACCTTGAGGACCTTGTCTTCCATCTTCATCGTCATCTTGACTTCGAAGGGAAAGCTGGTCTCGACGGGCGTGATCGTGGCCTGGACGGTGTACTTCGTCAACTCGCCGGCCTTGCTCGCTAAGCGCAGCTTCACCTTCTCCTGTACGCTGGTCTCCCCCTGCGCCATTGCGAGTAGCGGGATCAGCGCGGTCATCGGAACGAACGACGCGAACAGTCTCATAGCGTGTACCTCCTGTGCCGATTACGCGTGTGAGACTCATCGGGTTGCGGAGTGGTGTCCTGCCCGCGGCCACAACGAGTCGATGCCGTTCCGCGACACATCACCGGGGCGGGGGGCCGGTTGGCCCCCCCCCCCGCCGGGGGGGGGCGCCCCGGGCCCCCCCCCCCCCGCTCCGACCACGGCGGCCGGCATCGAACACTAGGGTGACAGGACGTAGCCGTCGGACAACGTCGTCAGAAACGCGACGATCGCGTCCTCCTCTTCGTCAGTTAACCCCAGGTTCCCCAGCTCACGCACGTTGACGTTTTCGGGCACCTCCGGCGGAGGCCATCCCGCTCCGGGCACATCCCTGGTGTTGTAGAAGTGAACGATCTCCTTCAGCGACTTGAAATAGCCGTTGTGACCGTACGCCTTCACGAACCCCGGGTAAGGTCGCTTGTCAACGTTGCGAAGAGTAGGAACCTTCATTAGGCCCTTGTCTTCATCGCGTCCCGTGGTCCAGTAGAGTCCCAGATCCACCCATGCCGCTCCGAGAGGATTGATGCTCTTGGGCATCCTGTAGAACGGGTTTGCCGGGTTGCGCGGAATGCCTAGGTTATCGTAGGTGTAGTCGGTGAAAAGAGCCTTGTCCGCGTACGGGCCAGGAGTGCTCGGATGACACTCGGCACACTTGCCCTTGCCCTCGAAGAGCTCCTTGCCCCACAACTCCTGCGGAGTCAGATCGACGAGGCCCATCTGGTAGTAGTCGAACTTCGAGGTGAACTGGTCCGACTCGGCCGATGCCTCGTAGGCCGCGATCGCGGTCGCGATACGGTGATAGGTCCCATTTACATCCTTCACGTAGTCGAGCGAGCCGGGACCGAACACATCCTCGAAGAGCATCGCATAGCCCGAGTGCGCAACGGCGATGCATACCTTCTTCGCGTTCGGGTTGTTCTGCTCGAGCGGGTTCAAGAATGGTCCTTTCGCTTGCTCGACGAGGTCGCTCGCGCGACCGTCCCAGAACTGCCCTCCGACGTACATGTCCTCTTCCGGATCGTAGTGAAACGGGGGACTGAAGGATGCATAGGCCGACGTGGGGGGCTTTCGGTTGCCGAACCGGGCGTGCACCGCGCCGGGATACACCACCGTCGTAGCGTTGATGCTCGACACCGGGCCAGTGAACCCCGCCTCGGGGGCATGGCAGGCCGCGCAGGATTGGCCCGGCGGCGTGGAAAGGTCCGTGTCGAAGAAGAGGTTCTTGCCGAGATCTTCGATCGGACTCAGGGTCGCAATTCCGATGCTTGCTAGTGCGAGCGTGCTGACGACGATTGCGCTCGCAGCGGGAAGATTGCGCGTCATATCTCGACCTCCCGATGCAAAGGCCTTCCTGCGCCATCACGTCGGTACCGCGGGCCGAGGTGCGGCCCGAGCAGGCGTGCGCGCTTCGAGGCCGCGCGCAGTCGGTTGCGAAACGACAGCCAACGGCGATGTGCGCCGATACCCTCGCCAGACCCTACCGTGGCTACGCTCGCTCGCGCACTGCGCTGCTCCCATTCTATCGCTGGACCACGAGGGTGTTGTAGGAAAACTGGGAAGTTCGTTGTAGGCCTATGCCCCGGAATTGTGCTGGGCAGGACGACCACGTTCCGACCGGAATAGGGCAGGTGGGGGAGCGCTTGCGGCTAGTTGTGGTTCGAGCGCAGCGAGGAGGCGGAGTGAATGAGAGACTGTTAGGAGACACTGCGGCAGCACGTGGCAACGATCGCTCTGGTGGACACGCATGAGCACATCGAGCCCGAGGCGGCCTGGCTGGCGGCTGACGAAGGCCTCGTGGACTTCTCACGCTTCTTCATGCACTACGCCAGCGTGGATCTGCTATCGGCGGGCATGGCACCCGCCGACCTGGAGCGTGTGCGCAGCGCTGCTGCGCCACTCGACGAGAAGTGGGACCTGTTCGAGCCGTACTGGGAGAGGGCGCGCAACACGACCTACTGCCGTGCCGTCGAGCTTGCCATTCAGAGGCTCTTCGACCTCCCGGGCCTGAGCCGCGACACGTACCGACAGCTTGCCGAGCGGATGCGCGAGCACCGCAAGCCGGGCTACTACCGTTGGGCGCTGAAGGAGAGAGCCAACATCGCCGTAAGCGTCCTGGACGCAGGCACGCTCGAAGTGGACCGGGAGTTCTTCGTGCCGGCCATTCGCTTCGACGAGTTCGTATTCGTCCGCAGCCGACCCGACCTAAAGGGCCGCGAGTCGCAGTGCTGCATCTCGATTCACTCTCCCCATGACTTAGTCAACGCGATGACCGCTGAGTTCGAGCGAAACCGGGAAGGGGGCATGGCGTGCGTCAAGTCCGGCCTAGCCTACGTGCGAACCCTCTCCTTTGCCAACCCGTCCGAGGCAGAAGCTTGCCGTGCATTCGAGCTGGCTGCACACAGCGAAGAGCCGGCAGCCTTCGACCGCGTCAAACCCCTGCAGGACTATGTGTTCCATCGCTTGGTGCAGCTCTGCGTCGAGCACGACGTGCCCATACAGATCCATACGGGGCTGCAGGAGGGCAACGGGAACTACCTCGAGTGGACGAACCCGCTCCACCTCACCGATGTACTCATGACCTATCGCAACGGACGCTTCGACCTATTCCACGCCGGATATCCCTATTGGCGGGAGCTGGCAGCGCTCGCCAAGATGTTCCCGGGTGTCTACGCCGACCTCTGCTGGACCAACATTATCACCGCGGTCGGCTCGCGCCGTGCGCTCAGCGAGTGGCTAGAGCTGATTCCCGCCTCCAAGATCTTCGCTTTCGGGGGCGACTACCTCTTCGTGGAGGGAGCTGTCGCACACGCCGAAATGGCAAGGAAGAACGTCGCGAGAGTGCTTGCCGAAAAGGTGGAGGATGGCTACCTGTCGCTCGACGAGGCGATGCGGATTGCCACCATGGTACTCCGCGACAACCCACACTGCTTCTTCCGCCTGGAGTGCTAGGACGGCCGCCCGCTCCGATTGCGTCGCCGCTCCGGCGGTAGAATCGGCCCCGCATGAGATACGTTGCCCTGGACATCGGCGAGCGGCGAGTCGGTATTGCAACCGGCGACACGCGAGTTGGCATTGCCTTCCCGCAGCGCGCCCTGGACTTCGGCAGCCGTGGCGTGGACCCCGAGGTCCTAGCCGAGGTCGTCCAGACGCACGAAGCCGATGTTCTCCTGGTCGGGCTGCCCCTGAACGCCGACGGGGGCGAGACCCCGCAGTGCGAGCCGATCCGCCGAATTGCTGAGCGCCTGGCTCAATTGACCCGTCTGGAAGTCGTCTTCCGCAATGAGGCGCTAACTACGGCGAAGGCCGAAGGGATGATGATCGAAGCCGGAGCCTCTCGCAAGCGCCGGGCTTCATCGGGTGACAGTGTGGCTGCGGTGGTGCTGCTCCAGGAGCTACTGGACGAGCTGGGCTGTGCGAAGTAAGCTGCTTCTGGCCCTCGCAATCGTGGGACCGCTCGCGGTTGCGGGGGCGTGGTTTGCGTGGGCGCTCTCGCCGAGCGGCGGCACGGGCCACGTCGCTTTTCCTGTTCGCGAAGGCGACGCGTGGTCCGCCGCGGTAGGGCGTCTGGCGGAGAGGAAGTTGATCCGCAGCGCAGTAGCTGCGCGCATTTATCTGGCGATCTCTGGCATCGGGAGAGCTCGGTTGCATCCAGGCCGTTACGACCTTTCGCCCTCGCTCTCTACGCCGGCGCTCCTGCGGTCGCTCGGGGATCGCAGCACGCTGCTGATCCGAATCACCATCCCAGAAGGGCGAAACCAAGCGTGGATCGCGAAGGAGTTGGAAGACAAAGGTATTTGCTCGGGGGCCGAGTTCGCGGCAGTGTGCGGGGACCCGAGCCAGTTCAGCGCCGCCGCTGGTTTCCTGAAACATGCCAAGAGCTTAGAGGGCTATCTGTTTCCCGATACCTACTACTTCCGCCCGCAGACCCGGCCCGCGAACGTCGCAAAGGTCTTGCTTACCACCTTCGTTCGCAAGCTAGCGGAAGCGGGCATCCCGACGGACTCCGGTGTACACCGCTTGGTTACCATTGCGTCCATGGTGGAGCTGGAGGCCAAGCGGGACGACGAGCGGGCGCTGATCGCGGGCGTTATCGAGGCCAGACTGAAGAAGGGCATGCCCTTGCAGATCGATGCCACCGTGCTGTACGGCATCGGCAAATGGAAATCTCGAGTGACCTATCGCGACCTCGAGCATCCATCTCCCTACAACACCTATCGCAACAAAGGTCTGCCGCCCGGACCCATCTGCAACCCCGGCCTAGCCTCGTTGAAAGCGGCCGCAAACCCAGCCGAGACCGAATACCTCTACTACGTGGCCAAGCCGGACGGTTCGCATCTCTTCGCGCGCACCTTCGCCGAGCACGCTGCCAATCGACGCAAGATCGCGGCGGAGCGCGCTCCGTGAACGACTGCAAGTTCTTCGACCGCGCCAAGGCTCCGAGGCTGCTGCGTCCCTTCTGCCCGGCCGTCTACGCGGAGCACGTCAGTGAGCTGCGGCCCGAACACCTGCTGGAGCGCGGGATTCGGCACGTATTCCTGGACCTCGACAACACCCTGACCCCGTGGCGTAGCCGCGAGGTTGCAGACGAGGTGGAGGGCTGGTTGGCGAATGGCCGCGCCGCGGGACTGCGCTTCTGCATCCTGTCCAATACCCGCAACATGGCCCGGCTTCGGGCGCTGTCCGAAAGACTGAACGTGCCCTACGTGCGAGCGCGCATGAAGCCGAGCCGTCGCGGATTTCTGCTGGGCATGGACAGGCTGGGTGCGACGCCGCAAGACTCGGCCATGGTGGGCGACCAGCTCTTCACGGACATCTGGGGCGGAAACCGCGTCGGAATGCTCACCATATGGGTCCGCCCGCTTCACCCGCGAGAGTTTTTCGGGACG
>BTVI01000081.1:0-6341 GCA_045862955.1 Fimbriimonadales bacterium | reverse complement strand
CCCACGGCGTGCGTCTTGCCTGCGAGGGCTGTCGTTCCATCGTCTCGTCATGCTGAGCTTGTCGAAGCATGCGATCGCCCACCGCGTGCGTCTTGCCTGCGAGGGCTGTCGTTCCATCGTCTCGTCATGCTGAGCTTGTCGAAGCATGCGATCGCGCACTGCGCGCGTCTTGCCTGCGAGGGCTGTCGTTCCATCGTCTCGTCATGCTGAGCTCGTCGAAGCATGCGATCCAAAGCCGCACCGCGTCAGGCTCAGATGCAGTGCTCGCGGCAGGTGCATTCATGCTTCGACGATCTCGGCACGACGGTATGCGAAGCAACGCTCGATGATGACCGATGTGCTCCTTGCTGCAACGCCGCTGCTGCCGTCGAACACACTCTGCCGAGCGAAAGTCACGACTAACAGCACCTACTAGTCTCTGAGAGATGCATGCAAGAGACGCCCTCTCAAAGGGATCGACCACCACGGCACCGAGCTGCTACCTCTGGCCCGACACCCTAGCCATCACGTCCGTGTACACCGCGTGCAGGATCAGCCCGTGCAGGTCCTCGCACACCTGCATGTTGTTGCTCTGCACCCACACCACGTGACGAGCTGTCTCCTTCAGCTTGCCACCGGAGTACCCACACAGACCCACGGTGATCGCGCCCAGCTCATTGGCTGCACGGATGCCACGTATCACGTTCTCGGAGTTCCCACTCCCACTGATACCCATCACCACGTCGTCGGGTCCTGCCCACGTGCGAACCTGCGGCTCGAAAATGTTCGCATACTCCGTATCGTTCGCCCACGCGAGAATGATAGGCATCGAGTCGGTGAGCGCCATGCACTGAAACGGCTTGTCGCCCGCCAGCAGAAGCCCTTTCTGAAAGTCGTTGGCATAGTGCGAGGCGGTGGCACCACTGCCCCCATTACCCATCAGCAAGAACTTTCTACCAGCGCGGTAGGCCTGATACACGATGTCCGCAACGCTTTTCACGGCAGCTTGATCCAACTCCGCGATCTGGCGCGACACCGCCTGAATGTACTCACTGGTTGTCACTGCTATCTCCTCCCCCTGATCGATACTATCCAAGTCCGTTCTGCTGAGCCTGTCGAGGTATAACACCGCGAACTGCTAGCACACTAAGACCACCGACTGCTCGCGGCGTGTCGGGTCGTGCTTCGACGGGCTCGGTGTGCAGTCCTGGTAGCTGTCGTGCGGCACTACGATGTCCTCCCACTGGCCTTGAGACGACTGTCATACCAGTTGCGCAGGAACGCTCGGTGCTCCTCAGAGCGTGCGAGGATACCGTCCACCCAGTCCCGATGGGCGACATACCAACTCACGGTCTGCTCCAACGCATCCTCGAATCTCATCTGGGCACGCCATCCCAGAGCCTGGATCTTCGTCACGTCCAGGGCATAGCGCCGATCGTGACCGGGCCGGTCCGCTACGTGGGTGACGAGTGTCTCCGGCTTCCCGAGAAGCCGGAGGATGCTGCGAATCACATCCAGGTTCTCGCGCTCGATGTTATCTCCCACGTTATAAGCCTCTCCTGCCACTCCCCGCTGGAGAAGGGAGTCGAGGGCACGACAGCAGTCGTCCACGTGAATCCACTCACGCACCTGTCTCCCATCGCCGTACACTGGTAGCGGCTGGTCGTGCATAGCGCGCGAGATCATTAGTGGGATCAGTTTTTCCGGAAACTGCCTCGGTCCGAGACTGTTGACGGGCCTCGCGATCACCACGTCTAGCCCATGCGTTCGGTGGTATGCACGAGCGATGAGGTCGCCGCCCGCCTTGCTGGCCGAATAGGGTTGGTTGGGATGGAATGGGTCGTCCTCCCGAAAACGCCCACTGGCGATTGCGCCGTAGACCTCGCAGGTGCTGACATGAAGGAACCGCTTCACACCCGCCTCCAACGACGCCTGAAGCATACGCTGCGTCCCTAACACGTCGGTCAGCACGAAGCCTCCACACTCGAGAATAGCCCGATCGTTGTGGGTCTCCGCAGCTAGGTGCAACACCGCGTCTACGCCCTGCAACGCCTCGGCATGATGAGCAATGTCCAGGATGTCACCGTGCACGAACTCGAAGCGAGGGTCGCCCGCCACCTCGTCCAGATTCTCGCGGCTACCGGCATAGGTGAGTGCATCCAGTACCCGAACACGATAGTCGGGGTGCTCGCGCAGCATGTAACGTACCAGGTGGCTGCCGATGAACCCCGCGCCCCCCGTGATCAGTAGTTGCATGAGACCCGTCGCCCTCCCCACCTAGCCTCGCCCGAAGTATCGAGAGAAAAATCGATCGTACGCGTCCACTAACACCTCACGGCTGTGATCCCAAGCCAAGGCTTCTTCCACACGTTTGCGACCGAACTCACCCATCTCCCGTCGTCGCTCCTGGTCGTCCAGCAAGTCTCGAATCGCCTGGGCGAACAGCCGCTCGTCGTTCGGGGGCACGTACACGGCAGCCTCCTGTGCCGAATAGCGCGCCTCCTTTAGATCGAACGATACCACCGGAAGGCCCATCGCCATGTACTCGATGATCTTGTTCATGGTCGAAAGGTCGTTCAAAGCATTCATCGGGTCGGGAGCCAGTCCCAGTGAGGCTGTGCACAGATACCGCTTGAGGTCTTCGTCGGGAATGCGGCCGGTGAACTCACAGTGCTCAGCCAGGCCACACTCTACAGCCAAAGCCTTCAGCTCGTCCCAGCAGTCCCCGGCTCCGATGAACGCGAAGAAGACATCCTTGCGCCCCATCTCGTTCACCAGGAGGCTCGCCGCCCGCACCGCGTAGTCCACGCCGTCTTGCGGCCCCATCACACCCAGATAGACCACCAGGTGTCTACGCCCGCGTTTCAGCCCCTCGTCCGGCGCGACGCGCTGAAAGCGCGAGAGCAGTGGCCCGGAGCGTACGACTACCGTGTCTTCCTTCCTCTTCTTCCCGCGCTGGATGGCGATGTCGCGATAGCTCTCGTTCGTACAGATCACCATATCGGCCGTCTCGAACGTTTTTCGCTCCAGCCAATACTGTGCCGATAAGAACAAGTCTTGCCGGCCAAACTTGGACCAATATAGCTCCGGGCACAGGTCGTGGTGGTCGAAGACGAAGCGTTTGCCCAGCCGCTTGTAGTACCAGCCGATGACCCAGAACGTATCCGGCGGGTTGCAGGCGTGGATCACGTCGAAGCCGACTTCGTCCTCTACCCGCTTCGTTAGGCTGAGCGTTTTCAGCCAGCAGTAGCTGAACTCATACAGGAAGCTGGCCTTGCTCTTAGTCGGCGGCGGCATCGGATAGCGGAAAACGTGAATGCCGTCGATCACCCGGTTCGGACGGTCTCGTTCGTCCGGTGGGCAGGGCGAGATGACCGACACACGATAGCCGGCTTCGGTGAGCGCCGTGGATTCCATCCACACCCGCCGGTCGAAGGGAACAGGCAGGTTCTCGACGATGATCAGGATCCGGCCCTTCGGCGCGGGCTCGCCTACCAATAGAGTCCCTCGTACGTTCCGCCGTAGTCTTCCGGGCGCCCGACACCGGCCAAGTCAATGCAGAGCTGCCCTGGTCTCGTCTTCGGTGCCAGCGAGGCGAACTCGGGAGAGTTGTGCGAAAAGATCAGCACCTCTGCCTCACGGATCACCTCGTCGGCATCCCCGCGCAGGATCTCCGCAATGTGCGGTATCTCCCTCTCGATGAACGCCTTGTTGGAGCCGAACAGCGCCGCATAGCTGACGTTCGGGTCGAAGATGCGCAGACGATAGCCCTTGCCGATAAGGTGCTCGGCGAGGGTCACCAGTGGACTTTCTCTGAGGTCGTCGGTGCCTGGCTTGAAGCTGAGCCCCAGCAGCCCGATCTGCTTCTTACCGTACCGTTGAATGCGTTCTACCAGCCGTTCGATCTGCAGCTTGTTGCACGGCATGATGGCTTCTAGCACCGGAAGGGGGATGTCGAGCTGCCGCGAGCGGTACACGGCGGCCTTCACGTCTTTGGGAAGGCACGAGCCGCCGAATGCGAACCCCGGCTTCATATAGTAGGTGGAGATGTTCAGCTTCGTGTCCAGGCAGAAGATCTCCATCACCCGCCGGGCGTCCACGCCTTCCGCCTTGCACATCATTCCCACCTCGTTCGTGAACGTCACCTTCAGCGCGTGGAACCAGTTACACACGTACTTGATCATTTCTGCTTCGCGTAGTCGAGTGTGGAACACGGGGGCCTGCACACCCTCGTAAATGGCGGCCACCATCTCGTAGTCGCGTTCGAACGGCGTCCCAATCACGGTAAACGGGGGATTGTGGAAGTCGAAGATGGCCGACCCCTCGCGAAGAAACTCCGGGTTCATCGCCACCCCGAAGCCTTCGCCAGCCTTCTTCCCGCTCGTCCGCTCCAGCGTCGGTATCACCAGCGACTCGAAGGTGCCCGGTACGAGGGTGCTGCGAACCACCACGCGGTGGTAGTCGTCATGGTCCCGCAGCACCTCGCCGATCTCGGAGCACACACGCTCGATGTACTCGGTGCTCAACGAGCCGTTCGGTCTGCTGGGTGTGCCAACACAGATTAGCGATACGTCGGTGGCGGTAACGGCGTCCTTGGCCGAGGAGGTTACGGAGAGGCGTCCTGCCGCGACCGACTCGGCAAGATACTCGCCCAGATCCTTCTCCACGATAGGTGACTGGCCGTCACGGATCGGACGTAACTTGTTTTCGTCGGGGTCCACGCCAACCACGGTGTGCCCGCTTCTCGCAAAGCACGCCGCCGACACGGCCCCGACATATCCTAGGCCGAACACGCTGATCCTCATCGTCTTCCTCCCTGGGCACTAGTTCCCGCCATGGTGATTGTCGGGCCTAGCCGAGCCTCCGTTGAGCCTACCCTAAGTGAGAGGCCCGCTCCCGAGTTTGCCGGGTAGGGCGGGTGAGAGGCGAGGGCAAAAGGATGAAGCGCAGGGGCTGCAGTATACGAGTCTCGCAGAGGAGGCACAATGAAGTACTACGTAGTGGACTTGAGCGGTCAGAAGTATGGCCCCGCGGACATCGCCACACTACAGGCATGGGCCAGGGAAGGCCGCGTGAGTGGCGACTCGGTGCTCGAAGCCGAAGGCACGGGCCAACGCACGACTGCCGCAGCAGTTCTTGGGCCGACGGCCTTCGCCGTCCAACCTCCGTTCGCGCAGCGGCAAGGGGGAGGCGCTTTCGGCGAACAGGTGCCGCAGACGGTGCAGCCAGGCGGAGCCTTGCCCTATCAGTTGCAGGGCAAGTTCAACTGGGGTGCCTTCTTCTTGGGCTGGATCTGGGGGTTGAACCACAAAGCGTACATCACGCTCTTGCAAATACCGATCGCCGCTCTGGGGGCGTTTATCCCGTTCGTGCCGGGGGTCATCGGCCTAGCCTTCGCCATCTGGGTCGGGTTCAAGGGCTTCGAGTGGGCGTGGCAGAGCGGGCGGTTTCAGACGGTGGAACACTGCCTGGAGGTACAGCGCATCTGGATGCTGTGGGGTATCGGTGTGCTGATCGCCGGAGTCGTCCTAGGGTGCGTCGGCGGGGTCTTGTGGGCAGTGCTGATGGCTGCCGGAATGAGCTCGTCGTTTTCCTAGGAGTCCGGGTTGCGCACAGTTACGAAACCACGTGACCCCATTTCAGGGACGTCATGAACTCGCCAGGCCGAGCAACCTGAGACCGCAAAACGGTAGCAGCTAGCGCCCGGTTTTCAGAATGTCCCGAATCTCGGTCAACAGCGCAACCTCGGCCGGTGGCTCGGCGGCAGCCTCGGCCTCGGGCTGCTGCCTTCGCACCTTGTTGAACGACTTCACGAGCAAGAACACCGCGAAAGACACGATGACGAAGTTGATCACGACGTTTACGAAAACGCCGTAGTTCAGTGTTGCCGCCCCCGCCTTCGAAGCTGCATCGAGGCTCGGATACGGCCCTTCTGGCGACCCCTCTTTCAGCACCACGAACATGTTCGAGAAGTCCACTCCGCCCAGCAGCACACCGATAGGCGGCATCAAGACGTCCTTCACCAACGAGGCCACCACGGCTCCGAAGGCCGTACCCAGGATCAGGCCGATGGCGAGGTCCAGCATTGAGCCTTTGAGCGCGAATTCGCGAAACTCTTTCAGCACGTCACTTTCCTCCTCGTGCGGCCATTCCCGAGCGGCTCGCCATCGCTCGCCCGGAGAGCCACATTGGAGAAAGTTCGTCGAGGCGGGTCCAGGACCTTCCTAGCCGTGGTGGACACGGTTCAGACTTGTCGGTCGGTCGCGTGCCGGACGATGGGGAGCGGGCGCGCCCCCCCCGCCGCGGCCCCCCCCCCCCCCACCAGCGCGGGCAGCGGCACCCGCGGGGGGGGGGGGGGGACA
>BTVI01000080.1:0-6447 GCA_045862955.1 Fimbriimonadales bacterium | reverse complement strand
GTGAGCGTTCATGTACCCGGTGGCCTCCACGCTGCAGCGACAGGTCATAGACCCCGACGGCCCCGAAGTAGTGCACGACCGCGTGAGCGTTCGTGTACCCGGTGGCCTCCACGCTGCAGCGACAGGTCATAGACCCCGACGGCCCCGAAGTAGTGCACGACCGCGTGAGCGTTCATGTACCCGGTGGCCTTGACGCTGCAGCGACAGGTCATAGACCCCGACGGCCCCGAAGTAGTGCACGACCGCGTGAGCGTTCATGTACCCGGTGGCCTCCACGCTGCAGCGACAGGCTCACCATGACGTTTTCGGGCCCGCGCCACCACCACCACGGAGAGCGGACTAGACGGCGGTGCTACAATCGGGCCTCTCGACCGAAGGCAAAGCTGGGGTGGCACTTGCGCGTTCTGTTTTTCGGAGACATCGTTGGCAGGCCGGGGCGGCGTGGCGTCGCCTCGGTGATTCGCGATTGGACCGAGCGCTTCCGTCCTGACATCGTGATCGCCAACGGGGAGAACGCAGCCGGAGGGATCGGCATTACGGCCTCCATAGCACGCGACATCTTCGGACTAGGTGTCCGCGTGATGACCCTCGGCAACCATGCGTGGCAGAAGCGCGAAGTCTACGACTACCTCGATAGCGAGCCGTGCATCCTGCGCCCCGCCAACATGCCTCCGGAAGTCCCCGGTCGAGGGTTGGGGGAGTATCCGGCGGGCAGGCAGCCCCTGGCGGTGATCAACTTGTGCGGCAGAGTGTTCGTGGGCGACTACGACGACCCTTTCCGATGCGTGGACAGCCTGCTTCAGCAAGTGAGCGCCCGGTGCGTGCTGGTGGACTTCCACGCCGAGACTTCCTCCGAGAAGCAGGCCTTCGGCTGGTACGTGGATGGCCGGGTGTCCGCGGTCATAGGCACGCACACGCACGTGCAGACCGCCGACGAAAGAGTGTTGCCGGGCGGGACGGCCTATATCACCGATGTGGGGATGTGCGGCCCGCAGGATTCCGTAATAGGGATGGACAAAGACATCGTGTTGCGCAGGTTCACGACGCAGATGCCCGCCCGCTTCGAGGTGGCCAACTCGGAACCGGTAGTGTGTGCGGTCGTCTTGGAGATCGAGGAAGAGTCCGGCAGGGCATTGAGTATCGAAAGGCTTCAGTGGAGGGGCTGAGCGTCCCTCCCGACGATGGGAACCAGAAGGAGGTACGGCGAATGACGAGGTTGCTGGGAGTGGGAACGACCGTGGTTACGGCTGCGCTCGCCGCACGAGGCTTCGGCGCTGTGACGATCTACGGCGGCGGAGCGGGCGCGGAGAACGGTTACACCTTCGGCCCGTGGGGAGCAGGCACCGCGGTGGAGTCGAAGGACATCGCTCGTGCGGGAGGGCACTCCATCAAGGTGACCACCCGCGGATACTTCAGCGGCGGACAAATCACGCTGGACAGGCCGGTGGACGTAAAGGGCCTCGCCGGCGACCCGAACAACCTCCTGGTGTTCTACGTGTACCTGCCGGAAGCCGCGACGGGCGGTGGCTACGGCACCGGCGGAGGCATCGGCCCCACGGTCGGGGGGCCGGTGGGCGGCGGACCGACGAAGGGTGGACCTCCGGGACCGGGACCCGGGCAGACGGGCGGAGGTATGCGCGGAGGCGGGCAAATCGGCACCGGCGACACGACACCCATCAGCGTTCGGAACCTGCGAGTGCTGATCTCGACAGACGACGGCAGGTTGTCCGAGGCGTTCTTCCGCGTATACCGCCACTACCACGCGCAAAGCGGCTGGCACGGCTATGCGCTGCCGCTTGCCAAGATCCCCGGCTTCGATCGTACGAACGGACGCATCAGTGGCTTCCGGTTCTTTGCCGACGCACCCACCACGTTCTATGTGGGTGAGATCACGGCGATCAACGACGCAACCCCCATCTCGGGCGAGATCCTCTCCATGAACACCAACCTTGCAAGGGACGACGAGCCCGCCTTCCTCGCGGTCGGGCAGGGGGGAGTGACTCCGCTCCTGTTCTACTGGGACTGGGACGACAGAGACGGAGTGCAGATGGAGACGGAAGGACCCGCGGTGTATCACCGGTTCCGGGTACCTGGCGACTACACGGTGACGCTGACTATCGCCGATGCGTATGGGGTGAAGAAGCCTTTCCAGACGACGATCAAGGTAACGGTGAACCCGTAGGGGGCATCACCATCCGGGACTGAGGCCGAGTACGCGACGCATGTCGGCGGTGGTGTAGCGCCATCTGCCGCCCGTGAACTCGAGCGGAAGCTGGATGTTCGCGGTGGCCTCCGAGCCATCCTTGAGCGCCCTCACCCGCACGGCGATCGGAACCGTCGCGCGGTTATTCTGAACGGGCGCCTCCTTCACCTCGTACGCAATCACCTGGTAGCCGCGCTGCTTCAGCTCCTCGATGATTTGCTTGCCGTACATCTCGATGCCACCGCCGAAGTCGAGGCGGCGATCCTCGTCTTCCGTAAAGTTGATGTAATAGGCCAGATCACGAGGGTTCTCGGTCTGGAGCGCGAACATGATCTTCTCGGCAGCCGCGGCAGGACCCTGGGATCGAATAACCATCTTTGCTACGAAGTACAGTCCGACGAGCACCGCCGCGATCAGAATCGGGATGAACAGCTTCTCGATAGGAAACTGCTTGTACTCGTTGAAGTAGTACCTTCCTTCCGTCGAGGGAGATCTCCTAGCCATCTTGCCTCATTTCGCTCTACTGGACCTGATCGGCATTATGGACTTAAGTGCCTGCTCGTCGGCTCCCGCCGCGAAACGAAACAGGCGGGCGCGAAACGCATCGTAGGACGGCCAGGCCGCCCACTGCGCTGCCCACGCTCCGGTAAGCCCTCCGGCGAAAGCGACGATGTTCGCATCGTCCAGTCGCCACGTGACGAGCAGCGGGAAGACGTCCGCGGTGAGGTGCACCTTCGCGTCGCGCCTTGCCTCCAGCAGGTTATAGGACTCGACCGTGGGTGCGGAACCCCACCCGAGAAAACGCAATAACCCGCTGTGCTCGTCCTGCACCGTTGGTCGGTCGGCCCTGCCTGTGCGCGCTCCGGTCGGACCCGGCGCCACGGCGATCACGGGAAGCCATCGGGCGAGGTGCGCAGTCTGCAGCCCGGCATCCGCGTAGCCTTCGGGACCGCCCTCCACCACCAACCCCAGTCCCTCCGCTATCGCGTCACACAGCATCGCATCGAAGGTACCGAGGCGCTTGGCAAGGTCGCGACCTTGCTGGAGGAACACCGCATCGTATTGGCTCCGAAGGTCCGACCCGTCGGCAGCGATAGCCTCCAACGTCTCGGGCCGGGCTTCGAGCACCGCCATGCGGATCCCGTAGGGCTCCATCGCTCGGGCCAAGCGCTCGCATGCCGGAACATCCGTGGCGATAGCCAGCACCCTTGCTTCCTCGGCCGCCAGACATGCGAATGGTAAGACCAGTAGCGCCGCAGCGAGAAGTTTCATTTCGTGGCGAAACGATACCCCTTCAGCTTGGGCAAGGAGGTGACGATGACGAAATCGGCAGTGAACGCCGCGCCGTCCTGCAGCGTCAGCGTGTGAACACCCTCTCCCAGCTGGACCTCGCCGAGCCTGATGACATCGCCTTCCCGCGTCCCCTGTCCGGGCTGCGCCACCACCTGGTCGTTGAGCAGCACCGTCGGAGTGATCAGGTCGGGACCGCGCAACGTGCGGATGAACAGCGAGTAGCTGCCCGCGGCCTTGATCTCGAAGCGAGTGGTGATGGGCGAGTCGGCAGGAACAACCAGCGCGGTCACTCCCGTACCGGGGCTGCAATCGGGACGAGCAATCGTCTCGGCGCCACCCGGCTCTAGGAACTTCTCGCACTGAAGCAGGAACTCGTCGGTGTTCGGTCCGAGAGGCGTGGCGGCGGTCCCGCCGGGCTGTACGGTCACCGTCCGTGGCTCGGTCGCATCGGGCATGCGCACGGTTCGAGTGCTAGGTGCAGCCGCCGAGTTGTAGAACACCAGCTTGTCCGAGAGCATGGTGGTGTACACGCCGTCACGGCGGTTGTCTATTTCTAGGGCATCCTCGCGCGTCGGGTCTACTTCGGACAGCCGGTAGATAAGCATGCGCGCGACCTCGAGGTAGTCGGACATGCGCGCCCTGGTAGCCGGAAAGAACACGCTCAAACCGTTACCGACCTTGGCCGACCACAGATCGCGAACCTGAGAGGCCTCGACGCTCGGGCGGAAGCGACCCACGAGCGGCTCGGGCTCGCCGGCCGCGTCGGCTCTACGTATGACCACCTGTCGCACCCCGAGGCCGATGTCGCGAAGGTCCTCCGATTCTGCCAGGTGCTCGCCAAAACGCCAGGTGTCGGACTGGATGGACAGCCTGCAAACCGGGCGGGTCACCCAGGCAGCCGGGATGACGAAGCGATAGGCCACCTCGCCCGCGCGAGGCAATTTGCCCAATAGACGGCCTTCGAAGAAGACGCGGCGCTCGTAGCCCTCGGCTTCCGGCGGCACCCAGCACCGAATCGTCACCGAATAGTCTTGCCCTTCCTTCAGGGGAAGCCGGACCGAGGCGTTGGCGCCGGCATAGCGAATGGGCAAGTCGCCGGCACGCTCCGGCGGATACCAATCGCCTTCGAGCAGCCAATCTTGCTTCGGGTCGGTCACGTCCACCCCGTACACATCCGGCGTCTTGCCTTCGTACACGTCCTTCAAGGCAGCGGGCGAGGCGGTCGCCGCCTGAGGAAACAACGCAGTGAACGCCTCCGTCGAGCCGTCGGGAGTGGCCATCTTCCCGAAGTCGTACGCCAACAGCACACCGCCCTCGTTCAGCCAATGCGCCAGCGTAGATAGCGTGGCGGCCTCCCACACCGGCCCCTCGAACAGGATCGCTACTCGGTACTTGGAAAGGGCGCCTTCTAGAATCAGGCGCTCGTCTAGCACGTCGAAGTCGGCATAGTCGCGAAGCAGAGTGGCCCCTTGCAGGTACAGAGACGGCGCGGCCTGGTCGGGTCGAAGGTATTGAGCCGTAGACGGGTACAGCACCGCGACATCCGTTTTCGGGGTCGCCACGGTCAGATAGCGGCTGAGTTGCATCGCAGCGTCGCCGTGGCGGCTCCAGTTCTCGTGCCAATCCAGATACCCGGAGGCGCCGACGCAAAGCGCTTCTGCGAGACGCTGCCAGAAGCCCCTGACGTCCGAAGGGGCCGCGGACTGAAGCCAGATGGGCACGCCGTAGTGTCGGGCAGCAGCTCGGGCCAAGCCGAGCGTAAGCGCGTGATTCCGCGCAAACGCGTGATAGCCGCCGACAGTGAGCAATACGGTGGCTTTGCGCTTTGCCGCCTCCTTGAATAACGCCGTGATGTCCGCCCCGATCTTGGGAGAGTTGTCGGGAGGACCGATGGGCAAAAGCAAGAGGCTGTTCGGACAGGCCTCGCGGGCGACATCCAGCAGGCTGCCGCTCATCGCCGTGGTGCTCTCCAGATACCAGCGAACCAGGTCGAGCCGCGCCACATAGCTGAACTCCGGGCCCAGAGGAAGGGGCAGAGGCGACGAGGTCTCGATGTCTGCACCCCAAGCCTCGTTCAACTCCTCCAGCCCGCCGTACTTGGTAAGCATCGCACGGCTGAACGCCTCTCGCGCGTGCTCGTCGGCGCACCAGAAGGATGGCGTTTCGACGATGCTTCCCAGGCTGTTTGCCCACTGCGTGCGAAGCTCCTCCGACAGGCCCTGCATGCCCACCAGCAGCCCGGCGTCGCCGAACTGACCGTGGATGCCGACGATAGCGACCGGTGGTGAGCCGAACTGCGCAGAAACAGCCGACCAGTTGTGCTCGGCAAACGCGCGCAGCGCAGGCGACCAGGGCGACAAGGCGGGAACACTGCGACCAGTCTCGGCAGATACGAGAAAATCGCCGGCAAAGCTGGGGCGCTGCCAAGCGTTAGGGATGGCCGCGTGCACCGATAAACCCCAAGCCGCACCGACCTGCTCTGCCGCTTCGCGTTCCGCCGAGGCACGCGACCAGTTCCAAACACCCTCTTGCGACTCCGGGGTGCCGAGAGGGTCCATCTTGGTGAGAAAGAGGTCGACTCCTAGGGCTCGGAGTGATGCGATGTCGGCGATGACGGATGCGGTGCTTGCCAGAACCATGCGGTCGCCGGGCTTCGGCTCGGCCAGGTAGGGGTTGAAGGCCGGGCTGGGCGGCGGCACACCCGCAAAGGAGCGTACCAGCCGGGACGGGTCCGGCTGGCCCTGCAGGCTGAGGCATAAGACCGCGACGGTCAGAGCGGTACAGAGCATTCGGCGGAGTTCCTCCGTGTGTCCCGTGTTGCTTGGACCTGTTTGGGCGACGCTCGTGTCGGCCGAAACTCGATTCTGCACCTTTGGGCGGCTCCCTGTCCTGCGAGCATCGCCCCCTGTGCCCGCCGGTGGGGTGTGGCAGGGTCCCAACGATGCAACGTG
>BTVI01000079.1:0-7426 GCA_045862955.1 Fimbriimonadales bacterium | reverse complement strand
GATTCCGTCCCGGCTAAGCTTGTACTTCGAGCTGCCGGGCTAGGGATGGCTCTCGGGGCCCAGCCACATCGTCACGCTGAGCCTGTCGAAGCGTGCCCTCGCCTGCCGTACCCCTACCGTCTCTTGCCACAACGCTCGCGGTGATTGAGCGCACGCTTCGACGGGCTCAGCGTGACGGAACAACTCATTACCGCATACCTGGACAGCACCAGGGTGCGTCTGCCAGGAAACTGGCGCAGGCCGTCGCTTCGACGGGCTCAGCGTGACGGAACAACTTACTACCACATTCCATGCCCCGGCCCGCGTCCCGTCGGCTACTGCCACTCGGATCGGCTGCCGCAGAGCCAGGGACCGCGCCGGGGCACTCTGGGAGCCTCGCCGTTCGGCTGCAGGGGTCGGCGGTGGTCGGAAGGCTCCCGGCGTCGGCAGCCGAAACGCCGAGGCATGAAGGTCTTACTCGTTCAGGTAGATGCGGGGCACGCGGCCAGTGAGGCGGCAGGGAATCTCGTGCGGCGTAGTGCCCACCCATCCGGCAAGGCGCTCCGCCGTGATAGGTCCCTCCACCAACCCTACGATATCGCCGATCCGCGCCTCGGGGATGTGGGTCACGTCTACCATCGTCTGGTCCATGCACACGATGCCACGAATCGGAGCCTCTTGCCCGTGGATCAGCACGGAGCCCTTGTTGCTCAACTCTCTGGGGTACCCGTCTGCGTAGCCCGTGCCCAGCGTGGCGATGCGGGTCCGTTTTTCGGTGATCCAAGTGCCGCCATAGCCCACCCTCTTGCCCGCCGGTATCTCGCGCAGCGCCATGATTCGCGTGCGCCAGGTAAGTACCGGGCGCAGGTCCACCTCGGGGCAGGGCACGTTGCGAATACCGAAGGCTAGGAGCCCGCTCCTCACCAGCGAGTGTTGCACGTGCTTCGGCATCCGAATCAGTGCGGCGCTATTGGCGCAGTGTAGGATCGGGATGTGGAGACCACGCCGCTCCAGCTCCTCTACGACGCGGATGAACTCCTCGTACTGCCCGTGTGTGTAAGGCAGGTCCACCGCGCAACTGCTGAAGTGCGTGGCGATGCCTTCCAACACCAAGCCCGGGATGTCGGCGATGGCGCAGGCGAGATCAACGGCCTCTTCGGGCTGCGCCCCGAAGCGCGCCATCCCCGTGTCCACCTTGAGATGCAAGCGCACGCTCCGCCCCTGCCGTCGGGCGGCCACAGCGAGGGCCTGCGCCGCCGCGAGCTCCTCCACGAGGTTGCGCAGGTCGTAGCGCACGAGCACGTCGCAGTCCAGCGACAGAATGGGCGCGAGTACCAGGATCGGGCAGGAGATGCCCGACTGACGTAGGGCGATTCCCTCCGACACCGTGGCGACCGCGAGCCATTCGACACCCTCGTTCACCGCGCACCGAGCCACGGGCAGCAGGCCATGGCCGTAACCGTCGGCCTTGATCACGAAGCAGTGCTTTGCCCCGGGCGCGAGCAAGCCGCGGAGCGTTCGTAGGTTGTGCCGAAGGTTGTTTAGGTCAACCTCGGCCCAGCAGCGAGAGTACTCGTGAATCATGGGGGAGGGCACGGAACATTATGGCCGCTTCCCCGGTCTGAGAAGCATCGGAGGCCCGAGGATTACCTCCATCGGGCCCCGAGAACCGCGGATCGCGCAGTGCTCTTTATCTCTCGGCCCGGTCTAGAGCCGGGCCGTTTTTTTCGTGTTAGGCGCCAAGACCGTTCTTCGGGCCTCGTACTGCCCTGGGTCCTCGTACACGATCAGCAGATTCGTGACCTCGCGCGTCGGGCGGATCAACATCTTGCCCCGGTAATACAGCGTGGTGGAAGACCCGCCGTCCAAGCACACGGCTTCGCGCGCGCCCAAGGTCTTTAGAATGCCGCCGATGGTCGAAAGTGTCACGTTTTGCCGCGTCGCCACCATCACCAGCTTGTTGTGGGCAGTGATCCCTACGGCTGCGCGGCGGCTGGGCTTCAACACGTGTCTGGTGTTGTGCCCGACTTCTGGAGCCACCTTTCCCGCCCGCATGAGCCGGATCAGGCCGCCGAGAGCGAACTCGTAGTTGCTCCAGTCCACCCTCTTTCCCCACTTCGGGGTGAGGACTTCGGCTCGGTTGTACCAATCAACTGCCAAACAGCTGGGAAAGTGCCCCCGGTAGGCCGGCGAGCCGTCGATCACGATGTCGCCGATGGGCCGCTTCAGGATCGTGCCGTGGAACGTGCCAGAAATCGCCACGGTCGGCTTAGCCCTCGCTACGAGGCTATCGGCGCTCTCTAGCACTCCGATCGCTCTAGACACCACGCCCGTCACCTTCACCCCTTGGGCGTTCAGGTCCACGCGCACCACGTGACACCACACGCCCGACACCTTTCGCACCTCGTACGCGATGTGGCGAGGGGCAGTCTGTGTGGGCATGAACACGCACGCGGCGAGTGCGAGATGGACGAGCAACGGCAGCTCCTCTCCTTGCGGTTTGCGTGTGTCTGCACGATCTATGCCACGCTTGGGGCCCGGTATCTCCAGGGAGCTTTGGCGGGACGGAGTTCGGACTGAAAGTTTCGGCTGCTAGAACAGCCGAAGCTGGCCGGTCTCCGCGGGAGGAGCCTCGGCGGGCTCGTGGGCGCGCTCCCAGGCTTTTTGCAGGTCTTCGCGCAGCTGCTGCTCGGCGTCGGCAAAGCCCTCGTTCATGCGTCGCAGCACGTAGGCTGGGTGCAGCGCCGCCGTAGCCCACGGCGCCCAGCGGCACCGGAAGAACTGTCCTCGCATCTCCGTGATCTTGAAACCTCTATCGATAATCACCTTAGCCGCAGGGCTTCCGAGACAGCAGATGACACGCGGGCGAATGGTAGTAAGCTGCGCATCCAGCCAGCGCGAGCACGCCTGGATCTCGTCGGCCTCGGGGGCTCGGTTCTGGGCGCGGCCATTCTCCGTGGTGAAGGCGCGGCACTTGACGATGTTGCAGATGTAAACGTCGCTGCGAGCCACGCCGAAAGAGTTGAGCGCCTTGTCCAGACATGCGCCGGCACGCCCTACGAACGGCCTGCCACTCGCGTCCTCGTGCTCGCCGGGCCCTTCTCCCACCAGCACCAACGGGCTCCGGGGGTTGCCCTCGCCGAACACCACGTTCTGCCTGGTGTCCGCCAGCCTGCAGGCGGTGCAAGACGCGGCTCTGGCAGCCAGCGCGCTCAGCTCGTCCTCGGGACTCATGTTCACCGCTGCCGTCGAGAAAAGGTCACTCACCGATGGCCTCCTTCAGCCGCTGATAGGTTCTGCGCAGTCCTTCGGGAATGACGCGAGTGTCGCCTAGGACCGCCATGAAGTTGGTGTCTCCTTCCCAGCGGGGCACCAGGTGGACGTGGATATGACCCTCGATGCCTGCCCCCGCCGCTCGGCCGAGGTTGACCCCGATGTTCATGCCGCTGGGGTGATAGGCTCGCTTCAGCCACTCCGCGGCATCCCGGGTGAGAGTCATCAACTCGAGAAGCTCATGCTCGTCCAGCTCGGTCAGTGCGGCCGCGTGCTTGTAGGGCGCTACCATCAGGTGTCCGTTGGAGTAGGGGAACAGATTGAGGATGACGAACGCCGTCTTGCCGCGGAACAGGATCAGGTTTTCCTCGTCCGTGTGAGCCGCGGGCTTGTCGCAGAAGATGCAGCCCTCTTGCTGTGCCGCGGTCTCCACGTATTCCAGCCTCCACGGCGCCCAGATTCTCTCCACCGGTGTCCCTCCTGGCCTGGCTCATACGTTCGCCAACGCAGTCGAGGGCTCCTACCGCGGATGCTTAAAGGATGCTCAGCCTCGGCCCGTCACCGTGCTGGCGTAATTCCGGCGTCCCGCCGTACGACCAATCGCCGGGACGGCGAACTTACGTGCGTCCCACCGGATACTCCACGGTGCCGTGCTGGCTTAATTCCGCCGTCTCGGTGGACAATCCGTCGCCGGGACGGCGAACTCACGATAGCGCGCCTTGTGGCTTGACAAAGTGGGCGAGTCGTGATAGGATGGTTGCAGGCCCGTGCAGCGAGCGGGTCGTGCGGTGCGATTCTCCCCCCGGCTGCGCGGGCGAACGAGGAGGACGAGGAATGTGTAGGCGTGCTATTGGGTTCCTCCTTACCCTCGTGATGGGGGGGGCACCTTAGTACTATTCGTTACGGCAGGCGCTCAGCCCGTCCCCGGCTCTCCTTGGCCAATGGCGGGGCGTGACGCCCGCCACACCGGGAGGCAGGTCTTCGAGCCGCTGTTCGGGCTGAATCCGGGCAGCATCTACTGGATCTTCGACACAGGCGACTTGTACCGGAAGCTCCAAGGGTCCTGCGCGATTGGACCAGAGGGCAGGATCTATTTCACGAGCGAGAGCACAGTAGCCAGTCACGGCAAGGCTTTCGGAGTGAACGTGGTTAGCGGACAGCCCCAGCTCGCGTGGATGTACGATCGGGATTCCCCCGGCGGTCCGGCGCTGCCCAATATGCTGTCCATTCCAGCCCTTGGGCTTCTCGAGCCTGAGGAGGTGGAAGAATGGGATGGTCCCCAGCCACCCCCGTACGGCGTGTTCTTCGGCTGTGGCGATGGGCGGCTCCGGGGTCTGAGCCCGACCGGACAGCTTCTCTGGCGGTCGGCAGACCTGGGAGATGACATTGCGTCGGGACCCGTGATCGGGTCCAACGGTCGCGTGTACGTGTGCGTGGATAGCGGCGGGGGCTCGGGCTGGCTCTGCGCTTTCACGTCGGTGAACTCGGGCAACGAAGTTCAGCCGATCTGGTCGGTGCCGATTGGCACGGGCGCAGTGGCGTCTCCCGCCATCTGGGAGGAGGATGGGAACACCTATCTCATCTGCGTCTCCACTGAGGGGATCGTGTACAAGGTGAGGGACGCTGGAAGACAAGGTGATGTGCAGTGGTCTCAGAACCTCCGAGTGGACCAGTCTCCAACGCCGGTTGTGACATACGCGGCCATTGCGGATGACGGGACGATCTACGTCGGTACCTTCTGGGTTAGCTTCCGCGGGTTTGTGTATGCCGTCAACCAGGACGGAACGTTCAAGTGGACGGGCTTGCCGCGTAACCGTATCGAAGTGGCCCGCAAGATGACGTTCCCGATCCAAGAGGACCAGTTCGGCCCTATCGAGGGTTCACCGTGTATCGGCCCAGGCGGAGACGTCTTCGTGGGAACGCAGGAGGCGTCGCAGGGCATCTTCTTGGGTGAGCACCACCTGCTGCGTGTGGTCGACCTCGGGGCAACGGGACTGGCGACCATCATCCACGTCTCGAATCCCCCGACTCGGGTCGATCCGACGCCAATGGTAGGTATCAAGTCACCGCAGGGCACTCCCTATCTGGTCTTCGCGCCGGAGAACGGCTACGTGTATGCTGCACACCCATCGTCGGGAGCGGTGCTGCAGGGATTCCCCGCCATTACCAGCGGGCTGGAACGTCCTGGTGTGGTGATGGACTTCAGTGGGATCATCTACGTAGGCGCCAACAACGGCAAGTTGTATGCGGTTGTAGGCCCGAACTAGCCGCACGGGGTTGCGCGGGGGCGATGGCCCCCCCGCGACCCCCCCGTATGACACAGCAGAGTGGAGTGATCGGGATGATCAGTAGGTTGTACAGCGTCGGAATAGTATGGCTCGCATGCCACTCGTGCGGGGTCGCCCAGGTATGGTGGGAGCACCAGATAGTGGCCAGAGGACTGCTCGGAGTCGTTTCGGACAAGCAGTCGTGGGTGAACTCGAGCGGGCTTGCTACATTCACCGGCATCACGTATGCTGGGTATATCGTGTTCAAGGGTAGCGAGAATATCAGTGCCGCTGTCGGTGGAGAGCAAGGGCTGTCCGAAGGTATCAACGATGCAGGACAGATAACGTGGCGCGGTGGTGGGGGCGTCTGGGTGGACACGACCCGAATCTCGGATGGGCTCATTCCCGACCAGACGGGGGTGTCCGTAGGGGTCGGGGGGTTGACGCGCTCTGGCATCGCCTCGGACGGGAGGCCACTATGGAGTATCCGATACTCACAACCAATCCAGGGTCGAGATGACGAGGTGTTTCTCGATCGAGAGTCGTTGCGCGCTGGAGAACTCCTAGGCACCAACCGAGTGGCGTGGGAGGTTGCCGTTTCGCCGGCGGGCTATGCCGTCTGGCATGGGAAGGGCGACGCGACCGGGCAGCGCTATCAGGTGTTTCGTGGCACGGAGAACGTCTCTCTGCCGGTGCTTGGCCCAAGCGCTTCTGCAGAGGCATATGATGTCAGCGACCGAGGCGAAGTTCTGTGGTCCGGGTGGTACCCAGGTCAGCAATTCCCCAACCACATGACCTTCGTGAACGGTCGTGAGATATCTGCGTTCTTGGGACCCGAGCGCTCGTCGATCGGCAGAGCCATCAATGCGAGGGGCCAGGTGTTGTGGGAAGGCTGGGGAGCCTTCACCAACTTCCGCAACGAGGTCTTCCTGGACGAGCGATGCCTGTCACTCGAGGTCTTCGGTGCGCGGTACCACGACGCATATGCGGTGCAGCGACTCCTGTCCGATGGCGGCTACGCCATGTGGTATGCATACTACTACGACACAACCGGCTCGCGGCGCATGGATGTCTTCGTCAACGAACGCAACATCAGTGAGGGACTGCTGGGTGATCTACCGTTCGTCGAGACGAAAGGCGTTGACGACTTCGGGAGGGGGTTGTGGACTGGTCGCGGCTCTGCGACCGGCTTCGCGTACAGAGCGTACGTGGACAGGCTAGACCTGAGTGCTGACGCGCGTGGTGGCAACGGGTTTGCCTCGTGGGGGTTGGCGATGGGGCGCAACGGCCATGCGCTGTGGGCCGACCAGGATCCGGTCTCGGGTGAGGTGTTCGTTTGGCTCTCCACCCCGGTCCCAGAGCCGGGGGGTGTGGTGGTCGTCGCCTTCGGCCTCCTGGCATTGTTTGGGCGGAGGAAGAGTTAGGCGTGGCGGCCATCGGCAACTCCTGGTGGCGGCTGGGTCCGTTCACAGGTCCCCCGCCCGTGTTCCCGGAGTATATAGAGTGACCGCACGTCACGATTGACAGCGACGGAACCATCTATGTGGGGTCGTATCACGGAGGGGTCAGTGGCAAGCTGTACGCCATATGGGGGCCCTAAAATGGGATGGCAGAAGTACTTCATGCTCACTTTCGTACACCTAGCTGCCGTGGTGCCGGCTGCAGCGCAGTCGGGGCTGTGACGTCATGACCTTCTCGTCGAAGGGTTGTTGCTGCGACCGCATAGCGCTTACGTGAACCCTTCCGGAGTTGCAGTATATGCGGGACGGACCGAATCGTGCACGACCTGGACACCGACATCGCGACCTGCGAGGGCCACTGCCAAATGCGCTCTCCCCGCATGGACATCACCGCTGACAAGGCTGTGGTGGACCTCAACGTGAAGCGCGCGACCCTGACTCAGAACG
>BTVI01000078.1:0-7800 GCA_045862955.1 Fimbriimonadales bacterium | reverse complement strand
GGCTGGTAGCGGTATGAAGGGCAGCGGTGTGGTGGGTAGGGGGTGTGGCGGCGAGGGAGTGTGATGGGTAGGGGCACGACGAGGAGGGGGTATGGCGTGTATGGGTATGACGCCCCGAACCACTCCGAGGTTATAGCTTGCCGGTCTAGGTTGGAGCTGAGCTGCGTCACGCTGAGCCTGTGCATGCTGACCCTGGTAGTGTTCAACCTCGTCATACTGAGCCTGTTCATGCCCAACCTCGTCATGCTGACCTTTGCCATCCTCAACCCCGTCATGCTGAGCCTGGTCATGCTCAATACCGCCATCCTTCACCCCGTCATGCTGAGCCTGTCGAAGCATGACCTCGCTGTCCGCATGGTGGCGGGTTCCGATGCGACGCTTGCGGCTTGCGGTTGCATGCTTCGACAAGCTCAGCATGACGGGTAAAGGTGGGGTGGCGTGCAGGAGGTGTGGTGGGTAGGGGTGTGTCGGACAGGCGGTGTGACGGGGAGGGGTGTGGCTGGTAGCGGTATGAAGGGCAGCGGTGTGGTGGGTAGGGGTGTGATCGGGTCCTCCCCGCGGTTCCCGTCTCGCGCCGAGTCCGGCTTCGCCGTGCCGTCGCGCACCCGCGTCATCCAGCAGGCCAAAGACGCGGGGCATCAACCCGAGGAAGCTTCGCCCCGGCAGGTCTGCCGGGACACCACCCGCGATAACACAGGTCTACCCAATCGTCGAGTGACCCGTGACGACTGAAGCAGACGAGGCGCACGAACCCCAGGGATCGAACACGGGCTGCTGATGGCGCGAGACGATGCCCTTGCTAGTACGGCTTGTGGACCACCGTCAGTAGGCGCTCTAGCTTAAGGTACTTCCCGTGCCCGTCCAGGAAGGTCATCTGAATCCCGCCCGTGTGCCGGTCGATGCAAAGGCGGTCAATGCCCCAGCTATATGTTTCGTTCTGATGCCTACCCATGCGTGTGTCTATGGTCTCTGGGCATCGGTGCGTGCTGTCGTTCTGCCCGACCCACGTATCGATCCAGTTCGAATCAGCGATGAAGAAGGTCTGTGCAGGCTCCTGCACTCGGTTCAGCTTGCCGACATAGTCGCCGTACAGCCAACCGTTGAGCCCGTAACTACCATAGAACCCGTACCAGTCCCATGCGGACGTGGCGCTGCCGTACACGTAGCTCGACCAGGGCTTGGTGTACTTCATCGCACCGGGGCACAAGTGCACCGGCTTGTTCTTGATGTAGCGCTCGAAGTTGTGCGGCCACAACAGCATCTGGATGTAGTTGGTCGGTCCGATCTTCCCGGTGTTGTCGTCGGCATACATGAGCCCACCTAGGCTAAGTTGCTTCAAGTTGCTAATGCAGCTCGCCTTCTTGCCTTGCTCGCGAGCACGGGCGAACACGGGGAACAGGATCGCCGCGAGAATGGCTATGATGGCGATTACCACGAGCAGTTCTATCAGGGTAAAGCCGCTGTAGCTCGTACGCCCGGTGGAAGATGGAGTGAGGAGTTTCACTCGAGCATCTTACCACGGTTCTTGCCGACGCGCACGTCCGTGAAGCCGTCATCCGGCAAGGTCCCGAGCAGCCCCGGACCCACCGAGCCACAGCCTATTCCGCTCGGTATAATCTCGCTTAGAACTCGAGCCAGGAGGGCTGCGATGAACTTTCCCGCCGATCTCCGATACACGCCGTCGCACGAGTGGGTGCGAATCGAAGGCGACGAAGCCGTCGTGGGGATCTCCGACTTCGCTCAGTCCGAGCTGGGGGACATCGTGTACGTCGAACTGCCTGAGGTGGGGCGAACTCTCGCCAAAGGCGAGGCGTTCGGAGTCGTCGAGTCCGTCAAGACCGTCAGCGACGTGTACGCTCCGGTCGCAGGCGAAGTGACTGCCGTGAACTCCGAGCTAGAGCCGCATGCGGAGACCATCAACCGAGACCCCTATGGCGAAGGCTGGATCATGCGCCTCAGGATGTCCGACCCCAGCGAGGTGGAGAGCCTCCTCACCGCACAAGCATACGAGAAGCATACAAAGGAGCACTAACTCATGGCTTACATCCCGCACACCGACGAAGATCGTGCGGAGATGCTCGCAACGATTGGCGTAGGGAGCCTGGAAGACCTGTTCAACGACATCCCGGAAGCAATGAGGCTCCACGAGCCGCTCAACCTGCCGCGATCCCATGACGAGCACTCGCTAGTCGGGCGCCTGAGGTGTCTTTCCGAAAAGAACCGTTCCGACCTGTGCTGCTTCCTCGGTGCGGGCGTCTATGATCACTACATCCCGGCTACGGTCGGCACGGTGCTGAGTCGAGGCGAGTTCCTGACATCCTACACGCCCTATCAGCCGGAGCTGAGCCAGGGTTACTTGCAGGCCATCTACGAGTTCCAGAGCATGGTCTGCGAGCTGACAGGCATGGACGTGGCAAACGCCTCGATGTACGATGGCGGTACCGCGCTCGCAGAAGCTGCACTGCTGGCCGCCGGAACGAGCGGTCGCGACGTGGTGGTTGCGAGCGAGGGTGTGCATCCCCACTACCGACAGATCGTGAAGACCTTCTGCTGGTCAGCGGGGTTGCAGTACCGTGAGGTTGGGCTCAGCGATGGCATCACCCCGGCCGAGGCAAACCTGGAGGGCGTCGCCTGCCTCCTGTTCCAGCAACCCAACTTCCTCGGTTTGCTCGAGGACGTCGGGACCCTTACATCTAGGGTGCAGACCGCGGGTGGTCTGAGCGTCTGTTGTGCCGATCCGTTCGCGCTGGGCGTACTTCGCCCGCCCGGGGAGTTCGGCGTGGACATCGTGGTAGGCGAGGCGCAGGCCTTGGGCAGCCCGATGGGATTCGGAGGCCCGGGTCTCGGTCTGTTCGCGGTGAGAGAGGCTCTGGTGCGCCGCCTGCCGGGACGAGTGGTCGGGATGACCAAAGATGCGGACGGAAGGCGCGGCTTCGTAATGACGCTGCGCACCCGAGAGCAAGACATCCGCCGCGAGAAGGCGACCAGCAACATCTGCACCAATCAGGCGTTGGTTGCGCTAGCCGCGACGGTCTACCTCTCGGCACTTGGCAAGACCGGGTTTCGGCGCGTGGCCGAGGCGTGCATCCAAAATGCTCACTACGCCGCAGAACGGCTCGGCACCGTCCCGGGAGTCGAGTTGCGCTTCCCTGCGAGGCGCTTCGCGTACGAGTTCGTACTGAAGCTGCCCAGGCCAGCCGTGGCGGTGCGCGACGCGCTGCTGCAAGAGGGGTACCTGGCTGGGCTCCCACTCGGCGACTACTACCAGGACATGGACGACTGCCTGCTGACCTGCGTAACCGAGGTGCGAACGAAGGATGAGATCGACAGCTTCGTAGAGGCCGTACGAAAGGCGGTGCGACCGTGAACCACGCGGATTACCCTCTGATCTTCGAGCGAGGACGCCGGGGGCGCATCGGTAGCAATCCTCCGACGTCCAACCTGCCCGGGCTGCCGCTGCAGGACCTGCTCGGACCCGATGCCGTACGTGAGCCCGCCGCCCTGCCCGAGGTCGACGAACTCGACCTGGTGCGTCACTTCACCAACTTGAGCCGGCGCTCGTATGGGATTGACAACGGCCTGTATCCCCTCGGGTCGTGCACCATGAAGTACAACCCGCGCGTGAACGAGGTGACCGCGTCGCTGCCCGGTTTCACCCGGATCCACCCGCTTCAGCCGGCTCAAACCGCACAAGGTTGCCTGGAGCTGCTGTACGAACTTCAGACGTATCTAGCCGAGATAGCGGGCTTCGATACGGCAACGCTCCAGCCGGCGGCCGGAGCAGCAGGCGAGCACTTGTGCCTGATGATGATCAAGCGCTACCACGAGGAGCGCGGCGAAGGTGAGACGCGCAAGGTGATGCTCGTGCCGGACACGGCACATGGAACGAACCCGGCCTCGGCTGCGCGAGCGGGTTACTCCGTGCGCCACGTGGCAACGGACGCCGAGGGCAACACGAATCTTGCCGAGCTGCGCGCCGCACTGGACGACTCCGTTGCCGGCATGATGCTCACCAACCCCAACACGCTGGGCCTCTTCGAGCGGACCATTGCCGAGGCGTGCGATATGGTGCACAAGGCCGGCGGGCTGGTGTTCTGCGACGGCGCGAACATGAACGCTCTCGTGGGAGTGGCGCGCCCAGGAGACATGGGCTTCGACTGCATGCACCTAAACTTGCATAAGACCTTCTCCACTCCTCATGGAGGAGGTGGGCCGGGGTGTGGAGCTATTGCCACCCAGCGGAACTTGGAGCCCTTCCTTCCCGCGCCCGTTGTCGCGAAGCGCGGGAACGAGTATGTGCTCGACCACGATCGACCACGGTCGGTCGGACGCGTCCACAGCTTCTACGGCAACTTCCTGCTGGCGGTACGAGCTCTGACCTACATCCTCGCCTATGGAAGCGACCGCCTGCCAGAAGTGGCCAAGCACGCCGTGCTCAACGCCAACTACGTGCGCGCGAAGCTGCGCGACGTGTACCCGGCCGCCTATGACCGGGTGTGCATGCACGAGTGCGTGCTCACCGGTGACCCTGTAAAGGACCGCACAGGCGTTCGCGTGCTGGACATCAGCAAGCGCTTGATTGACTACGGCTTCCACCCGATGACCAACTACTTCCCGCTCATCGTTCACGAGGCAATGATGATCGAGCCGACCGAGACCGAGAACAAGGAGACACTCGACCGCTTCTGCGACGCACTCCGATCGATTGCGGAGGAAGCCGAGAAGGATCCCGGCATGGTCCAAAGCGCGCCGCATCATGCCGTCGTCGGACGCCTGGACGAGGTGCTCGCGGTGAAGCAGTTGAACGTTCGATGGAAGCCGGACTGCGGGTCTACCGAGTAGAGGGCGCCGGCCCAGGCGACCGTCACATGGCGGACGATGCAGACGCTTTGGATGCCGCCTCCCGAGGCGTCTGCACCGCCCGCATCTACCAATGGGATGGCCCGTGGGTCTCGCTCGGGATGTCCCAGAAGCCCGAGGAGGCCTTGGACCTCGAGGCTTGCGCTAGGCTGGGTGTCCGGTGGGTTGTGCGCCCGACCGGGGGGCGGGCCGTTCTCCACGGTGCCGACGTCACCTTCTCGCTTGCCTGCCCGTTAGCTGAAGTCGGAGGCGGGCCCCGCAACGTGCGGGCGGCCTACCGCGCGCTCGCTCCACTCATCGTCGAGGCCTTGGCCAGGGCCGGCGCTCGGGCGACGCTCGGTGAGCGATCGCGCTCGCTCGGACCGTCCAACTACCGAGGCGTGGATTGCTTCCGATCGCTGAGCGCGAACGACGTGGCAGACGCCGAGAGCGGGGCGAAGCTTGCCGGTACGGCGCTGCGCATTTGCGGTGACAGCGTGCTATTGCAGGCAAGCATTCCCACGGGACCGTATCTGGTCCCACCCGAGGAAATCTACCTCGGCGCCGCGGCGAAGGCTCGGCCGACGGCCTATCCCGATGCCGATGGAGTCATTCGAGGGCTAAGCGCGGTGCTGGAAGAGCGGGGATACCGGCGCACTAGGCCTTAACGGCGCAAAGGAGCTCTGGCGAGCTCCTTTGCGGGGAGGGAAGGTGATGCATGGAGAGAGAGATCGTCCTCTTGCCGCGTGCCCCTCGTTGTGTGCTGTGATGCGTGCTCGCGCTCCTATGCTGCAAGTCCCGTGCCGACAGAGCCGATGCCGTAGGGTGGCCGCCCGAAACCCGGTGCGACGCGCAGGTAAAATCGTTCCGCCATGGACCCCTCACGACTCCTCCGCCCCAACGTGCTGGAGATCCGGCCGTACACCCCCGGCAAGCCTATCTCCGAGGTTCAGCGCGAGCTAGGACTGACCGACGTCGTAAAGCTGGCATCGAACGAGAACTCGCTCGGGCCGTCGCCCAAGGCACTCGAAGCCGTTCGCGCGGCATTGGTCGAAGCGCACCTGTATCCCGATGCGGGATGCGTGGATCTGAAGGCGGCGCTGGCCGAACGCCTGGGGGTCCCGACCTCGCAGATCGCTGTAGGTAACGGCTCGGACGAGCTGCTCACCACGCTTGCTATGGCACTGGTAACGCCTGGCGACGAGGTCGTATTCGCCGACCCCTCCTTCATCAGCTACCCGCTGGTGGCAAAGCGCCTCGGTGCGAAGCCCGTTGCCGTGCCGCTCACCCCGGATGAGCGACATGACCTGCCTGCCATGGCAGCGGCTTGCACGGATCGAACGCGCGTGCTTTTCGTTGCCAACCCTAACAATCCGACGGGCACCATCGTCCGCGCCGACGAGGTAGCTGCTTTCATGGACACGGTGCCGGAGCATGTGGTAGTGGTATTCGACGAGGCGTACTTCGAGTATGTGCAGGCGCCGAAGTACCCTAACAGCCTCCCAATGGTACTGCAGGGCCGACGCGTGGCAGTCATGCGCACATTCTCCAAAGCATATGGGCTTGCTGGCTTTCGCGTGGGCTATATGTTAGGTCCTGAGTGGTTGGTGGATGCGGTAGACCGCCTTCGCCACCCGTTCAACGTCAGCAGCTTAGCGCAGGTGGCGGCACTCGCGGCGCTGGACGATACCGAGCACGTCGCGAGGTCGGTTGAGATGAACCGCACGGGGCTAGCGCGTGTGCACGGGCTGTTCGACGAGCTCGACATGCGCTACGCGGATAGTCATGCCAACTTCGCGTGGGTGGACACGGGGATGCCCGCACAGGAGCTGTTCCAAGCCATGCTGCGCAAGGGTGTCATCATCCGACCGGGCCATATTTTCGGCAGACCCACCCACCAACGCGTCACCATTGGCACGGCTGCCGAAATGGAACGCTTCGCCACAGCATTTCGAGAGGTGCTAACAGCATGATCGTCGTTCTAGGCCGGGATGCCACGCCGGATCAGGTTCGTCTCGTCGAGTCCGAGCTGAAGTCTATGGGGTACAGCATTCACCCGATCTATGGGGTGGAGAAGACCGTGATCGGCGCTGTGGGTGCGCCCGATCGTGATAAGGAGCAGGACGCCGATCACCTCCGCTCCATGGGATGCGTGGAAGAGGTGATGCTGATTCTGCGCCCTTACAAGTTCGTCTCTAGGGAGAGCCGTGCTGCTAACACAGAGGTGGACGTGGACGGTGTGGTGGTAGGGGGCCAGAGAGTCGTTGTCATGGCAGGCCCATGCACCGTGGAGACCCGCGAGCAGGTATTGGAGACGGCTCGTGTCGTGAGCCGAGCGGGGGCAAGCGTCCTTCGTGGAGGTGCGTTCAAGCCGAGTACCTCGCCCTATGGTTTTCAGGGGTTAGGAGAGGACGGACTGAAGATCCTGGCTGAAGCCAAGGAGGAGACTGGGCTGCGAATCGTGACCGAGGTGATGGACCCACGGAACGTCGAGCTAGTCAGTCGCTACGCGGATCTGCTTCAGGTGGGAACGCGCAACATGCAGAACTTCGACCTGCTGAAGGAAGTGGGGCAGGGGAAGAAGCCGGTATTGCTGAAACGAGGCATGTCCGCCAAGCTCGATGAGTGGTTGCACGCCGCCGAGTATGTGTGTGTGAAGGGCAACCCGAACGTCATCCTGTGTGAGCGCGGAATTCGTACGTTCGAGGCGTACACCCGTAACACGCTGGACCTCTCCGCCGTGCCCGCGGCAAAGGAACTCTCGCACCTACCCGTGGTGGTGGACCCGAGTCAGGGCACCGGTCGCTGGAATCTAGTAGGGCCGATGAGCAAGGCCGCGGTGGCGGCGGGCGCGGACGGACTGCTGATCGAGGTGCATCCGCACCCCGAGCAAGCACTGAAGGACGGCCCGCAGTCGCTGAAGTTCGATCGGTTCGCGCAGTTGATGGTGGAGGTTTCGGC
>BTVI01000077.1:0-7908 GCA_045862955.1 Fimbriimonadales bacterium | reverse complement strand
GAACCACAGTTCGTGGATGATGCCGCGGTCCACCAGCTCGTTCAGACGCAGGTATCGGGCGGGGTTGCGGGGGTCTTTGTAACCGTAGTACTCGGCGAATTGCTCCGAGTAGAGGTCTTTGTAGCGGAAGTTGATGCCGCTCTTCCAGTTGGGCACGCGGGGATACTTCGAACTGTTCCCGTCCGGTGTCTCCTTGGCGGGCTCGGGGTCGCTCAGGTCCACGAACTTCGCGATGCGCGGCTGAAGGAACACGGGTGCGTTGGGGTCCTCGTACCCGTGGAACCGCGAGCTCTCCGCGAGCGCGGCGATCAGGTCGTTCACCTTTTTACGCCCCGCCTCCACACTGAGGCCGTTGCAGAAGTTGAGCACGAGAACCCGCGGCTCCATTCGGCGGATGTTGTCGTGGTTCTGCACGAGCCAGGGATCGGAGTTCGCGCGGCTTCTCACGTTGGGCCACACGGTCAGGTCGGTGCTGAGCCCTTGCAGTTCGGGCGACGCCTGGAGTGCGGGAGCTGCGGCCGACGTGGCGGCGAGCTCGGCGTTGGACCCGAGGGCGAGTAGGAGTACGGCTGCGGTCAACAAGCTCATCATGACCTCCGGTACGTTTGTTCTCCCCAGGGGATTCCCCGGCGCAGAGCCGGTCCCTTCCTAGCCTCGCCACCGGCGAATGGGAGCCTCTCTGCAGAACATCTCGTCCTCGCGAATGGGGAGATGCGCAGACCCTTGCGGTAGTCTCCACCAACCCTGCGGTGGAGACTACCGCATGCTTCGGTATCAGAGCGAAGCGGCGATGCCGAAGCAGAAGTGGGATCTCGGCACCCACCGTCAACCTCGGCTTCGTCTCGCAGTGACAGCGTGCGCATGGTGGCTGCCTGCCCGCGGGCAGTTCTCCGGGCCCTGCAGTGAGGTCGCGCTACTCCTCGTCCACGATCTCCACCCTCACCGGCAGCGGGGTGCGGGGGAGCGTGGCGACGGCGAAAGGCTGCGTGAATGCCTGCGTGAGGAGCGCGTCGGCTGGGGGCCGGACCAGACGGAACCGCACCAACATCTCGCCGCCCACTACCTCGGTAGGCAGAAGCTGGAGCGAGTAACCGCCCGTGGGGAAATTGCCGGCAAATGCCGCCACCACCCTCTGTTTGGAGAAGTCCACGTTCGGCGGCGACTCCTCTCCGCCGAACACATTCGCCTGGTGGCGCTGCCAAAGTGCCATCCACTCCGTGTCGCTACCGACCACGTGCAACTCGCGTTGGGTGATGGCACTATGTGTCCCAGAGGCCAATAGCTCCGCTCGCGGTGCCGTGTTCATTCGGTAGCACCCCGATACCACCGCCACAATCGCCAGCAGGAACGCGAAGCCCATCCCATCACTCCGAATAGTAGACCTTGACGGGCTTACCGTCCTTCTTGTCCACGGGCACGACGATCCACGGTTGCGTAATCTGCCGGATCACCTTCGCGTCCTTTGCAGGGCTCACCAGCCCGACGTACACGTCTATCGATCGCTCCGTCTCGTTGATAGATTTGACCGTGAGCGAGTAGCCGTGCGTCGGCTTGTCCCCCGCGAACACCGCTACCAGCGACTGCTTCTCGAAGTCCACCACGGGCTTGGGCAAGGCTCCCTGCCGCGCTCCGTTGTGCTCCGCCCACAGCATGTCCAGGTCGCGCTGGTTGGTGATTACCAGGGCTCGCCGAACGTGGATGCTGCTCTGGGTGCCGTTGGAGTTCAGCACGGCGGGGGTTTTCACGCTCGGCGGCCAAGGCCCGGGCGACCAGTCCTCGCCCGCGTACTGCACGAACATCACGCCGAGCCCGTTCTCCGCGGCCACCTTGTACACCAGAGCATCTAGCCCCGTCTCTCCGGGGGCCCCGAGCACAACCATCCGGCGCTCTCCCGCCGCAAGCCACGAGAGCTTGTCCAGCGCAAACCGGACGGTTTCGGCGCTCAGCGGACGCCCCGACCCTGCGACAAGGCCCTGCGCGGCCGTTCGGAATCGGCTCGCGTCCGAGGTGAAGTCCAACGCGATGACCGGCCCGCGCTCGGCAGTGACCAGGATTGCTGCGCGCCACCCGGCGGCCGACACGTCGTTGGCAGCCCCCTGCAGCCAACCCCGTACCTGCTGCATGTGGCTCAGGTCGGTAGACGGCCTGACAACGAACAGCACCTGGCGCACGACCTCCTGCACGCCGACGCCCGGCTCCTGGCGCACCTCGCGCCCCCCGACCGCCTGCTGTGACACCAACATCGCGCCCAGAACCAGAACCTGAAGCATCCCTGAACCTCCCTTTGCCGCGCTTCCTATTGCATAAGACGCACAGACAGTTCCTTCGTCACCCCAAGGCCCTAGGCGCCTCCTCCGGCAGCCCAGACGCCCGGGTAGTGAACCGGGCGGGCTGTACCGTATACTCATAACATGGCGTTCTTATTTTCTTTACTCCTGTTTGTCGCCCAGACCGGCCCCATCCCGCCCGAGCAAGTAGCCGCAGCCCACTCCGACGTGTTCGCGGCCACCTTGGGGGCTGCCCCGGCCTCGGCAGCCGCCCTCCGCGCCATGACCCATCCGTTCGTGGGCAAAGCAGTGATCGGCCTGCCCGGATACTCAGTCGAGGTCGCAGTTACCCCGGACGGCGGCGTGTTGGCTCCAGTAGGGCCGTACCGCCTTTGGTTCCAGGCTTTCGACGAGATAGGCAAGGGGTACGCGCCTATCTTCGCGGGTGGCTCGCGGTCTTGGCCCGATCTCCGCGCCCCGCTGGTCGAGAACAAAAGACGCCACGGCGATCTCTTGTGGACCCAGCACGCCTTCATCACCCCGGAAGGACCGGGTCGTGGCCGGTTGGTGGTGCGCATCACTTGCGAGAACCTGTCAGAAGCCCATCTGCTGGTCGGACCGACCATCGGGTTCTGCTATCTCAGTTCAACCGCACCTCCGTGGATTGACAAGAACCAACAGCCGCTGCCAGCCCCAGCGCTTCCCAGCGTCTCCCGCATCGCGGTTTCTTTCCAGGGTTACCATTTAGTGCCGCTTCCTCGCCTGCTCACCGTTGCAGACGGAGGGCTCCCTGAGCCCTGGATGGCCTATCGGATGCCACTGACCAAGCAGGCGCTTCCTGCTCACGAGACGGTGGAGTGGGTCCTCGCGCTGAACCTGTGGGAAGACAACTCGGCGCACGCGGCACTTGACCTCGAGCGATCGCTGAAGGAGATGCGCGACGCCTGGGACAACGTTTTTGCCAAGGTGGCGGAGTACTCCGTGCCGGACCTCGCACTCGTTCGCATTCGAAACCAGATGCTTGCGCAACTCCTGACGCTCAGCGACGGTGACCAGATGCCACGCGGAGGCTTTCCCAGCGCCTTGGCCACCGAGCGCGTGGGAGTGCAGGAAGCATGGGCCATCCAGGCCCTTGCCGAATGGGGCCTCGCGTTCGAGGCAGCCACCCTCTGCGACGGCACCTTCTTCACCGAGGAGTTCCGGGCCAAGGACAATCGCCACCACCAGTACCGTGCCGGGCTGACGGGTAAGCTCGCCTGGGACCTGTATGCCGTCACGGGCGACCGCATCTGGCTCGAAATATCTCTGCCATGGATAAGTGACGCGGCGAACTGGATCGCCGAGCAACTCGAAAAGCACCAAGGCGTCCTCGCACCGTACCGATTCGGACTAGATGTGGACAAGACCACTCTCGGTCTGTGGCCGAATGCCGTCGCCTGGAGGGGCTTGCGCGATGCGGCGCTGGCTCTGGAGAAGCTCGGGCACGGCGAAGAAGCTGCGCAGGCGCGAAGAACGGCGGAAGCTTATCGTCACCGCTTGCTGGAGATGTTCGAGAAGGCGCCCGGTCGTTCTCGTCAGAGCGGATACCTGCCGCTCGCTCCTGAGGACAGCGCCACGCAGATGACCACCGAAGCGGAGTACGCACAGTTCGCATCCTTGCTGTTGGAGACGGGCCTCCTACGTCCTGGCAGTACTACCGAGGACGATCTGCTTCGGTATCTCGCGAGGACGGGGCGAATCCAGGCTGGCCTCGCGGCCGGTCGCACGGGCGACCAGGTAGTGCTGTTCGGTCCGGCCTCGCTGGGTCTGCAGCTATCACGTCTGAGAGCGGGCGATGCGCAGGGGTTCTTGTTAGGTCTCTATGGCATGTTGGGTCTGTGTATGGACGCAGACTGGTTCACGGCCCAGGAGACGAGTCCGCTCATGGGCAAGGAGGAAGCGGACGCGCAGAGGAAGGCGCAGGAAAGCCGCTTCGCGCTGAGCACCGAGCCTGCAGGCGCACTGCCGGGAGTGGTGTTGCAGTGTCTCCGCCGAATGTTCGTGTACGAGGAGCGCGATGCGGACGAACTGCCGACCGGCGTAGTGCAACTTCTGCCCGCCATACCGGCTAGGTGGCTGGATCAAACGAAACCGTTCTACGTGAAGCAGCTACCCACCGTGTGCGGAAAGGTCTCGGTGGTAGTGATGCCCGAGAAGGGCAAGATCACCTATCGCATCCGCCATCACGGGGCAGGGGTGTATGCGTTGAAGGAGTTCCGCCTTCGGCTGCCCGCGCATGCGAAGAGCGTGAAGGTGGTAACCGGGCAGGCAGCAGGGCCCCAAAAGGACGGCTGGCTGCCCTTAGCACCGGGAACCGAGATCGTGGTTACGATCACGCGCTAGACCACTGCCAACGCTTCGGAGCCGGCGGGAGGCTCGGGCACACGGTCTATGAACACGCGGTGCCAGATCTCCAGGTTCAACAGAGTCCATAGCTCGCGCTCGAAGTCCTGTCGCCGGTCGAAGTGCAGCTGAATGGCGCGGTCCACCTCGCGCATGTCATAGTAGCCACGCGCACGCGCCTCGGCCGATGTTAGCACCTCGCGCAGGTACTGCCCGAGCTTGCCGGCAAACCACGGACTGACCGGCACGAGGAAGCCCGCCTTTCTCCGTGTGATCACCTCTTCGGGTAGCAGATCGCGGAAGGTGTCTTTCAGGATGTACTTCAACACTCCATTCTTGATCTTGTGTCGCAGGGGTACCCTGGCCGAGAACTCCACCAACTCGTGGTCCAAGAAAGGCACTCGGGCCTCTAGCGACACTGCCATAGCCATTCTGTCTGCCTTCATCATCAGGTTGTCGGGCAACCATGCTCGAAGGTCCCAGTAGAGCATCTGCTCCACCGGTCTGGCACCGGCTACCCGTGCTATGACCGGTTCCACCAACCGCGCCACGCTCGTCTCCGTCTGGCGTAACAGCTCCGGTGATAGCACGCTCCGCTTGTGCTCCGTGTCGAACGACCCGAACCACATCGCGATGCGCTCCGGCTGATCGTAGCGCAGCGCCTGCTCCGCAACTTTCAGCCGGCGGTAGCCGAAGGGCAACGACTGGACCAGACCACCTATCACCCGGTCCCTGAGAGGGCGCGGCAACACGTGGTACCACTTCGCTAGCCGGTCCGTGTGGCACTTCGGGTACCCGCCGAACAGCTCGTCTCCCCCTTCGCCGGTCAGCAGCACCTTCACGTACTTCCGTGCGAGCCGGCACAGCAGCATCTGCGGGATCTCGGCGAACTCGGACACCGGCTCGTCACGAAACCATGTCGCAGGCTCGAGGTTTGCGATGAAGTCGTCGCAGGTAACAATCACTTCGTGGTGTTCCACGTCATACCGATCTACGCCCAGACGGGCGTACTTCAGCTCCGAGTGTGTCTCTTCCTTGTATCCCACCGCGAAGGTTTGGATCGGCCCGGACACCATCTGCCGCATCAAAGCGACAATGAGCGTCGAATCCACGCCACCCGACAGCGTCGCACCCAGCGGCACGTCCGACATGAGGCGCATCCGCACGCACTCGGTGAAGCGCTCTCGGAGTTCCGCGCTGCAATCCTGATAGGGTCTCGAATCCGATGCAGGATCGAACTGGAAGTCCCAGTAGCGTCGTAACGTCACTCCGTCTGCAGTCACCGACATCCAGTGTGCAGGGGGTAGCTTTCGGATGCCGCGGAACATGGTGTCCGGCGAGGGGATGTAGCGCAGTGTTAGGTGATCCGCAACGCCCTGCAAGTTCACCTCGCGCGGCACGGCGGGATGCAGCAGCAGGCTCTTGATCTCCGATCCGAACACGATAGTGGAGCCGTCGTCATAGTAGTAGATCGGCTTCTTCCCCATGCGGTCGCGCGCGACGAACAGACGTTCCGACCGCTCATCCCATATCGCGAAGCCGTACATGCCGCGCAGATGCTCACAGCAATCCTCTCCCCACTCGACATAGGAGTACAGCACGCTCTCGGTGTCGCAGGTGGTGTGGAACCGGTGTCCCTTCGCCTCCAGCTTGGCGCGTAGCTCTTTGTAGTTCCACACCTCGCCGTTGTACACGATGTGCACCTTACCGTCATCGGTGCTCATGGGCTGGGATCCACTGGCAAGGTCTATGATCGTGAGGCGGCGCATCGCGAGACCGAGGCCCGGTCTCTCCAGCACGCCTCCCTCGTCCGGTCCACGATGGAAGATGCGTGCGTTCATGGAACGCAGCAGCTCGGGGTCTACCGGCTCGCGATTTCGGTAGTTCAGGATGCCGACGATTCCGCACATAGAGGCACCATTATGGCAGCAGGCTCGTAGCCTACATTATCGGCACGGGCGTCGCATACGTTCCCGAGGGCCCGTATCCTCGGGGTAGGCGCTGCGGGTATACCCGTCCGGGCGGACGCCCACCGAAGGAGGAGACTGCAATGAAGAAGATAGGGACGGTCCTTGCCGGCCTGGTTGCCCTCGCGGCCATGGCGGCGGCCGCAGACGAGATCCAGTGGGAAAAGAGCTTCAAGCCCGCGCTGGAGAAGGCCAAGAAAGAGAACAAGGCGCTGATGGTGGACTTCTACACCGACTGGTGTGGCTGGTGTAAGCGGCTGGATGCCGACACCTACCCCGCGCCCGCAGTGGTCGCGCTATCGAAGCGCATGGTCAACATTAAGATCGACGCTGAGAAGGGGGAGGGCGTGGACCTCGCCAAGAAGTACGGGGTCAACGGCTACCCGACGATCCTCTTCCTAGACGGGTCCGGCAAGGTGGTCGGACGAATCGGCGGCTACTTGCCCCCCGAGCCATTCGCCGCCGAAGTGACCCGCATTCTGGACGACTTCCGCGACTTTCCGGAGATCAAGAAGAAGGCAGACGCCGACCCGAAGGACGCCGCATCGAACGCTCGGCTCGCGGCCATTCTCGCAGGACGTGGCGACATCAATGAGGCCGAGAAACGGCTGAAGACTGCCGAAGATGCAGATGCCAAGAACGCAGCGCTGGCCCGCGCCTACAACGCCGTCGGCGATCACTATCAGAACGCCGAGGAGTACGCGAAGGCTCGCGACTACTTCGAGAAGGCGACGAAGGTTGCTAAAGGTGGCCACGACCTGGCTTATGCACGCATCAGCATCGCCGCCTGCTTCTTCTCCGAGGACAAGATGCAGGAGGCCAAGCCATACCTACAGGCCATCCTGGATCAGGAAGACGCCCCGAAGGACCTGAAGGACAGCGCCAAGCGCATGCTCGAAGCGATCGAAACGTAACTCCGGCTTCCCGCCGGACGCCGTTGGCTAAGACGCCATAGTTTCGGCCACCCGCTGCCGAGCTACATTGGCATGCGCGGTACGAGGTCATCCTCCCTCTCCCCCGCTCTGGGGGAGAGGGCCAGCGGATCACGTCGTACCCCTCGGGTGGCTCCCCCTTCCCCGACCTCGGGGGAGAGGGAGAACGGACACGACGCGCATTCGGAAGGGTCGCTCCCTCTCCCCCGCTCCGGGGGCGAGGGCCAGCGGATCACGTCGTACCCCTCGGGTGGCTCCCCCTTCCCCGTCCTCGGGGGAGAGGGAGAGCGGACACGACGCGCATTCGGAAGGGTCGCTCCCTCTCCCCCGCTCCGGGGGAGAGGGCTGGGGTGAGGGGGT
>BTVI01000076.1:0-8126 GCA_045862955.1 Fimbriimonadales bacterium | reverse complement strand
CACGCCCTGAAGGTGGACGGAACCGAGAGCAGCGGGGCGATGGGTGACTCACTGCGAAAAGAGCTGCTAGCACTGCTGCACGAGGCTCAGCAGAGCCTGCCGGAACCCTTCTACCACCGCTTCGCGCGCGAGCTGACCGGGGCGGGCATCCTCGCGACTACGACCTCTCGCGGACTGCGCCTCGAGGCGACGGTCGCATGGCCCTTCGCGAGCCCAGCGGTAACGGGTTGGGTGTCGTCAGAAGGCACCCAGCGCATCAGCGCCGCGACCTCGCCCGACGGCTCGCTACTGCTGTCCGAGGCTGGCAGGGAGAGTGCCGACGGCCGGGCGATCGTGTCGGTGCATGGTGTCACCTTCACCATGGCGTTGTCGCCTGCAACACGTTAGCCCGGCGCGTGCTGGTTGCACCTGCCACACAGACGAGCCATTCCGTCATGCTCAGCTTTTCGCAGCACGCCACTGCCGACCTCAGGGTAGCGTGGCAAACTGGGACAGGTACCGCCAGCTTCGACGGACTCGGAAGAAAGGCATAGGTCCGACGCGATCAGCATGACGGGACAGGGTCCCTCGCGCGAGTGCGTCCAGTACGTCGGCCCAGAAACACCTATCCGGTCGGTATCTCCAGCAGTTCGGGCGCTGGCTCCGCATTCAGACTGCGACACCCATCCGAGGTGATGACTACCACGTTCTCCAACCGAACCCCGAAACGGTCTGGCAGGTAGATGCCGGGCTCCACGGTGAAAGTGTGACCTTCGGCCAGCAACGTCTCGTTTCCCTCCACCATGTAGGGCGGCTCGTGACACTGCAATCCGATCCCGTGCCCCACACGATGGACGAAGTACTCGCCGTATCCCGCGTCCGCGATCACTCGTCGCGCAGCGCGATCCACCTCCTGCGCTGCCACCCCTGGCTTCGCGACCTCGCGCGCTGCGTAGTGCGCATCTCGCACGATTCGGTACACTTTCTTCGCTTCCTCGCTCGCTTCGCCGAGGCATGCGGTGCGCGTGATGTCGGCGAAGTAGCCATGATAGGTCCCGCCAAAGTCCATCACTATCACATCACCCGGCTCCAGCGGCTTGTGACCGGTGTGATAGTGGGGCATTGCGCCGTGAGGACCGGCACCCACGATACCGAACGAAGTGATGACACCCTGAGCGTTCGTCGCATCGCTGATAGCACGAGCAACGTCCATCTCGGTAGCACCTACTCGGATGGCAGCAAGGCCAGCCTCGTAGGCCTCGTCAACCGCACTCGCCGCATACTGCAGAAACGCGATCTCCTCCGCATCCTTCCGCCCTCTACACGCCTCCATGACAGGCGTACCGGGCTTGAAGAGCGCGGCAGGCAACGCCTGCTGCATGCGAAGCAAGAAGAACGATGTCATCTCGTCATCCACTGCGATCACACCGGTGCGTAGACCCCACCTCTCCGCCCAGGCAGCGAACTTCACACCCGGGTCCTCGCCGTCCATCCATGTAGTAATGTCTTGGATACCCGTGGTCGCCTTCGCCTGCACGAGTGCCAGCGCGGGGATCAGCATCGCAGGCTCATGATCCGGTGCGATACCTAGCAGCATCATACGTTCTCCACCACCCTCGCGATGCCCCACTAGGTATTCCATGGTGATGGGTGTCGAGGCGAAGAACGCATCGTAACCCAGGTCCCGCAGCGCTTGTTGCAGCTTCTTCACACGCTCCTTGTGCTTCTCCGTCATGCCTTCGCCTCCAAGCCTGCCTTCCGGCAGAAGTTGCGCAACATCGTCTTGCCATGCTCCGTAAGAATCGACTCCGGATGGAACTGAATGCCCTCCAGCGCGAGGTCCCTGTGGCGCACACCCATGATCTCGTCGTCGTCCTCGGATGTGGCTGTTTCCACCAAGCACTCTGGCATCGTCTCCCGCTCGATCACTAGCGAGTGGTACCGAATGGCCGAGAAGGGGGATGGCAGCCCCTCGAAGACCCCGCATCCGTCGTGCCGAATGGGCGAGGCCTTTCCGTGCATCAGCCTTCTCGCCCGCACGATGTTCCCGCCGAACGCCGCCCCGATCGCCTGGTGTCCTAGGCACACTCCCAGGATGGGAACGCGCCCTGCCAAGCGCTGGATCAGCGGCACACAGATACCCGCCTCCGCCGGAGTACACGGTCCCGGCGAGAGTACGATGGCACTCGGCTTCAGTTTCTCCACGTCCTCCACGCTTAGCTCGTCGTTCCGCCGAACGAACGGCTCGAAGCCCATCTCGCCGAGGTACTGAACGAGGTTGTAGGTGAAGCTGTCGTAGTTATCAATCATCAGCAGCATGGCGTCCTGATCATTGTAAACCACGCGCAGGTGTGTGCGCTGCCGACAGGGAACCATGGGGTCGTGAGACGCACCAAGATCATCTGCTCCATCGGTCCGTCCTCGTCGGCTCCCGACACCATCGCGGCCATGGCAGAGGCCGGAATGGACGTGGCGCGGTTCAACTGCTCGCACGGAGACTGGCCGAGTCGCCGCGAGCAGATTCGGGCCGTCCGCTCCCTGAATGACGACCCCGCGCGCAGGCCCGCTGTACTCCTCGACCTCGCCGGTCCCAAGTTCCGACTGGGGGAGATCGAAGGCGGCCAAGTGACCCTCGCTCCGTCCGCCGCGGTCACTCTCTCGTTGCAGCCACTGGCGGGCGCGCTCCCATTCCCACTGCCCGAAGTGATCGAGGCTGCGCAGCTCGGCGACACGATCCTCATCGGCGACGGAGCCGTATCGCTCCGGGTAGAGAGCAAGTCTGGCACCACTCTAACCGCACGCGTGGAGGACGAAGGTGTGGTGCGGACGCGGCAAGGCGTAACGCTAGTCGGACGCGACATCCCCATTCCCGCCATCACACCCCAAGACGCTTTCGACATCCGAGCAGGGGCGGACGAAGGCGTGGACTGGTTCGCCGTATCGTTCGCTCGTTCGGCGGCGGACATCGAGACAGCGCGCAAACTCGCCCGCGAGGCGGGCTCCAACGCCGCCATCTGCGCGAAGATCGAAACGGCACAGGCAGTCGAGAGGTTGGAAGAGATTGCCCAGGCAGCGGACGCCGTCATGGTGGCACGCGGCGACCTAGGACTTCAGGTCCCCATTGCCGACGTGCCCCATATCCAGCGCCAGGTGATCCGGCGATGTCGAGAAGCGGGCAAGCCCGTGGTAATCGCCACCCAGATGCTGGAAAGCATGATCGAAAACGACCGTCCTACCCGCGCCGAGGTCTCCGACGTTTCCGGAGCAATCCTCGACGGCGCGGACGCTCTGCTGCTCTCCGGTGAGACCGCCATCGGTCGCCACCCGGCGAAGGTCGTGCGAACGATGGCGCAGATTGCCGAGCGGGCGGAACGCGAGCTGCCCAACGCGCCGATCCTCGCATCACCCGGACGAATCGACTCGACCTGCGCGGTCGCGAGAGCCGCATGCACCCTAGCAGAAGCCCTCCAGGTCGCTGCCATCGTGGGCTTCACTCGAAGCGGCACGACTGCTCGAATGCTCGCCATGAACCGCCCGCAGGCACCCATCCTTGCAGCCTCCCCTGAGCACGACACGCTCGGGCATCTCCACCTGGTGTGGGGAGTCGCCCCCATGCGGGCCGAACAAGGAGATACGATCGACGACCTGATAGCTGCCGCGTATCGCTCTGGCGTTCGGGACGGGTATCTTCATGCCGGGGACACGGTTGTCATCACGTTGGGAACGCCCTTCAGGGATCGCGGGCACACCAACCTTATCTATTTCGGAGAGGTCACGGACGATGGCAAGGAAGCGTAGACAAGGAAGAGTCAACTGGCTGGCTCTCGGACTGGTTGCGACGATGTTGCTCTGCATCGGCGCCATTGCCTGGCACAGCCGGCGGCCATGGCAACTATGGATGGCGGAGCGACAACGCGCCGCCACCTTGCGAGCCGAGGTGGCCAAAATCGAGCGTGAGAACCGAGAAATGGAAGCCAGGCTCGAGCAGCTGGACAGCCCCGCTGGACTGGAGACTGAGGCACGGCGTCAGGGCTGGGTAAAGCGGGGGGAACAGATCATCAGTCTCCCCGAGAGCCGTCCCGACAAGGACAGGCAGTGAGGTAAGCCGACCAGTCAGGCCTTCTTCGCGGCGGGCTTCTTGGGCTTCGCGGTGGCGGCGGTAGAAGGCTTCGCCTTTGTCTCGGCGCCCTTCTTGGTCTTCGGCTCCGGCTCGGGCTTCGGCTTCTTCTCCGCAGCCTTCTTGGTCTTGGACTCCGGTGCGGCCTCTGCCTTAACCTTCATGGTCTTAGGCTCGGGGGTAGCCTCGCCTTTTGCCTTTCCAGCTTTGGGCTCCGGCGCCGTCTCGGTCTTCGGCTTCTTCTCCGCGGCCTTCTTGGCCTTGGGTTGCTCTTCCGGTTCTTCGTGGGCGAGCACCTGCAGCAGCTTCTTAGCCATCAGAGTGTCCGGCGCGTCTTCGGGTATCGCGACCTCCGGCAGCCGGGCCTCGGACTTCGTCGCCTTGCGTTTCTTCGGTGCTTCCTTTACCGGTTCCGGTGCAACCTCCGGCACGGCCTCGGCATCTTCCGCAAGCGGGGTTTCCTCCATGGACACGACCGCGAGAGCCGGCTCCTCGGAAATCTCCATGTCCTGGTCTGCTAAGTCCACCAACTCGGCGGCCAGGTCGGCCAGTTCGGGGGGAACAGGGACCGTTTCGTCGAGGTCCAGTTCGATCGGCTCCGATGTTGGCGCTGCTCTACGCGCATGGCTCTGCTGACTCGCGGGCCGAGTCTTGCACGAGTCGCAGACGAACCCAACGCTCACGCGCGACAACCAGACAGGTAGCTTCCTAATCGGGCTGTGGCACTTGATGCAGACTACCATCAGATCTTCTCCTGCTCCTGTTCCTGCTCTGCATGGTACTGGGCAACGTACTGCCTGTGAGAGATAATCCCATTGAACGCCATAAGAAGGGCTGCACCCAGATAGAGGAGTGGCAGTCGAATGTCGGCAGCGACATCCCGGGAATTGTCTGGAGACAGAGGCCCGCTGTTCGATTGGCCGGTATCAGCTATGGTCGAGGGCCCCATAGCGAACCCATAAACCGCAATCACCAGGAGAATCCCGGTAATCCAGAAGTAGCTGCTCTTCCACCAAGCGGGCTTGCCGCGCTTTTTGCCTGACATTGCGAACGCAAAGTATACCCGTGCTCCACGTGTGCGGTTTCGCACCGCACAATACGGCCGTTGCATCGCCAACCGAAGCCTTACCGAGGTACCCTGGGCATCCAATGGACGTTATCATCCGACTGGCCACCATGCTTGCTTTCGGCATCATCGCCAAGCATGGCGTCAACGCGCTGGGACGGCAGTGGGCCAGGCGTTCGCCCCGCCGCATCCCGAAGCTCTGTTCGTACGCGACGGCTGGAACCGTGGCCTACTTCGTAAAGCTCGGCTTGCAGCAAGGGGATCTTGCACCGATGTTGGTCTACGCTGTGTTCGGCACCGTCTGGGGCATCATCGTCGGACTGATGCTGCCCTTCGCCAAAGACCCAGTCCAGCGTGCCCGAGGCTAGAGTGCCTTTGTCCTAACGGAGCGATGTGTCGGGCCGGTCACTCGACCGGCCCGAAGCTCACTCGAACAGCTTCTCCAACGGCAGCGTCATCATCTTTACAGCGTACACGCCGGCGGAGCGCGCCTTCATCCTTCCATCCGAGTCGAACAAGTAGTAGGATGGCACCCACTCGTTCTCGAACGCATCGGCAATCGCGTGGTTGTTATCTATCGCGCACGGCTCGTCAATCCCGAATTCTGCTACCATCTCGCGAACACGCTCTACGTTCGTGTCTTCGGGTTGTCGAGGCATGTGAACGGAGATGAACTTGAGCCCGCGCGGCTCGTACAGCTTCTTCCACTCCCGCACCGCAGGCATGTTCTCGTGGCAGATGTGACAGCTCACCGACCAGAAGGCCACGAACGTCGGCCCCGAGTTCAGAGACTCGGGGTCCGGCGCTCCATTCAGCCACTCGGTCGCGCCCTCGAGGCTGGGCATCGGCGCGCCGGATCGAAGCGGCATGCGTATGACCTCCTAGCCGCCCGGCTTCAGCGTCTCTTGACCGGGCTTCCAGTCGGAGCCGCAGAGGCCGCCGGTCTGAAGCGCCTGCAGCACTCGCAGCGTTTCGTCCACGCTCCGCCCGATGTTTAGGCTGTTGATTACCGAGTACTGAAGGATCCCGTCCGGGTCTATGATGAACAGCCCGCGCAAAGCGATGCCCTCTTCCTCGATGAGCACGCCGTAAGCACGAGAAACTTCCTTCGTTATGTCCGCACCCAGAGGGAACTTCGTTCCCTGGATCCCATTCATGTCGCGCGGCGTGTTGAGCCAAGCGCGGTGAGAGTACACCGAGTCCGTGGAGACTCCCAGGATGTCGGCACCTAGCTCCTGGAACTCCTCGTATCGGTCCGACAGCGCGAGGATCTCGGTCGGGCAGACGAAAGTAAAGTCTAGCGGATAGAAGAACAGAACGAGCCACTTCCCGCGGTAGTCGCTCAGCGTCGCGACCGACTGAAGGGTCTTCAGATCGGCCGTGGTTTTCATGCGAAAGTCGGGAGCCGGCTGGCCCACCTTTGCAACGCAAGGCGCTTGCGCGTCCATATAGGAACCCCCAAAATAACCAGACTCAAGGGGTCGCGCCCTTGGCGAGGCATTGATACCCGCCAAGGACGCCCTAACGACTCAGGGGTGGCCCTTCCTGCCCACAGGGGGTCTACGATTCCTCTTCAGTACTTCCAAGCCCACCCATGAAGAGGAACCGATACGCAATCGCCGCGAGCGCCGCCCCAATCAAAGGAGCGATGAGAAAGACGCCTGCCTGCTGCAACGCACCCGCTGCGAGTGCCGAGCCGAGGTACTTCGCCGGATTCAGACCCGCCCCGGTCATCGAGAATGTCGCGAAGATGGCCGCCGCGTAAGCAAGCCCGACGCACAGTCCGAAGAGCTGCTTCCCCCTTCGCCTCTCGTCGAACAGGCATGCCATTACAACCAACACGAGGAAGAAGGTGAACACCACCTCGGTGAGCCCAGCCCGAACCGGGCTGACGATGTCCCGCCCGTCCAGGTTGTAGGCCGGGGCGCCGAGGATGATCGTCTCGTCAATGACCTTGGCATAGATCGCGCGAAGCACGAAGCCGCCGATGATGCCGCCGATGAGCTGAAAAATCGTGTACATCAACATGCCCGCAGCGCTCAGGCGACCGCCGATCCATGCGGCAAGGTTGACTGCCGGGTTGGCCGCTCCGCCCGACACATGTGCAAAGGCATATACGATTACCGCCAGCGCAAAGCCGTTCGCCAACGCGGCACGCACCGCCATCGCTTCACCGCTCCCACCTCGCACCGTAACCGCGCAGATCGCGCCTCCGCCTACCACCACTAACAAGAACGTCCCGAGCAACTCGGCTAGACCCGATCGGAACGAGAACGGTTGCATGTCACCCCTCCATCCCGCAGCTGCGGCAGTAGGATTCTGTTCGGTCACACGCCCGCAAATCCTCCGGCCAGAAAAAAACCGAGATTTTCTCCTCGTACCCTTGACAGGGCGCAAAAGTCGTGTTATGATCCTGTTTGCTCGAGGGGGGAAACCCCCGAGGGCTCCGGAGAGGGGAAACCCTCGAAGGGCGCTGGAGACGGTGGTCGAAGGCTTGTCTCTTCGGGTGTTCCACCTTCTCGTGAGGCGAAGGCGAAGCGCGAGAGCAATCCCGCGGGGAGCCGGAGACGGACGGAAGCATGATACGGGAGCAATCCTGTTGACGGCGGAAGTTCGGTGAGATCCGAAAGCGAGAGCAATCCCGCAGACGGCTCGAAACTCAGGGGAAGGGTCTCGCAGGGCCGATGGGCGAAAGCCCTTCGCGACGGCGAGAGATAGCTCGATAGGGAACCGATGTCTATCGTTCGGGGTAATCCCGGCATCGGCTCGTGATTGGCGGCAACGTCGGTCTGACTGGTGTACGGTCTACTTAGCCCAACGAAGCGCGGTTTTCCGAACAAGGCAAGCGTCGGCGCCGTCTTCGCGCTTTAAGCCGGGCGCCCCCCCCGTCCAGCGCGGCGGGCGCCCCACGGCCCCCCGGTCAAACTCACACGCCCGCGGTCGGGGTACAAACCCCACCAACCA
>BTVI01000075.1:0-8413 GCA_045862955.1 Fimbriimonadales bacterium | reverse complement strand
GCATTCGACCTGAACAAGGACGGCTGGGTGACCTACGACGAGATTGCCACTTGGCTTTCCAAGAACCGCGGCGGAGGCGCCATCGGCCGCCGCTAGCGACGAGTCATCATCCCCGGGCGGGCACCTCCCGCCCGGGGGTCCTCAGTTAGTCGGTCGCCGGAGTGAGGCGAGACGCTCTCTCTGAGACGACGCTCGGAAATGGGAGGTATACATGAATAGGATTGCTGCAGTAGGTGGTGCACTCGTCCTATATGTCATGGCACTCTGCGCCACAGCGCTCGCACAGCGAGAAGCCGCGCCGATTTCGGACCCCGTGCGGGACGCGAGTAGTCTCATCGGTAAGGTCTCGGGCGAGCTGCGACACCACCACATCACCTTGGGCGACGGGCCCCCACCTCTGGCCCCCGGCCCGCTCACATTGTACGACAACAATAACAGCTTCACTGGCTACTACCTGAACAACGCGACGTTGTATCCTGCAGACGATCTGCACATGGCAGCGGCGGGTGTGGTGAACGGCTTCAACTTCGTCTACTATGACGGTGTCGGTGGAGACGTTGCAGCGAAGGCACTGGTGCAGTTCTGGATCAACAACCCGGCCGATAGCATCGCTGCGGGACCCATCGCTTCCTACCTAATCAGCGGGTTGCCGGGTGCAGGACTATGGGAGATATCCATCAGTCTGGGCGCTGGGCTCGAGTTCAGTGCGCCGCAAGACGTGTGGATGTCGCTACGGATCTTGAGGAGCGACAACGTGCCGTGCAGCGGCGCTGGATGGGCGATCTACGACCCACCGTCCGTCGGAGCGAGTCACGACCTTTTCGCCGACGTGCTGGGGCCGTGGGTAATATACTGGTTCGGTGGGACTCCGAAGGCCAACTTCGGCTCCGTGGTATTCGCCGGGTCCACTGTCCAGCTCCCCGTGCCCGTGGACCTAAACGGGCAGTACCTGGGAGCGGCACAGACTACGACCCCGCATCCGGGACTGGCTATCGCGGGCACGCAGGTCACGCCATACGGCCAGGTAGTGGAGAGAAGTGGCCCAGGGACTCCGAACGACTGGGACCCGAACGTAGTGGAGGGCACCTTCACACCATTCTCGGACGACGTGAAGCCACCCCGTCTGCTTTCGGTGACCGCTGCGAACATGACATTCCAGGCCGACCTGGACCTGACCGGTAGCTGGCAGTCCGGTGACATGTTCGGCATTGCTGTGGGCGGTGGCGGGCTGATGGCGGGCGCCATGGTGACCCTTCAGGGCTCCGTGTACCGCATCGAACTGGGTTCCCGCCTCATGTTGGCACCCTGGACCATGCAGACCGGCGGCACTCCTTTCATCGCCGCCCCAACGAACACGCAGTTCCGAGTGCTGGTGAACGTAGACCTAACGGGCAAGCTGAGCGGCTCGGTGACACCTCTCAATGGCGCCGGCGCCGGCATGCCCGTGAGCCTGGGTGGCCCGTACGACCCCACCATAGGTGGATATTCGCTTCCGGGGACAGTGGGGTTCGCGGCCGGATTCGTGTGCGATACGAACAAGACGCTGGCGGCAGCGGAGGTGACTAACTTCGTCACGAATCGGCCGGACGATGTTCTGTTCGCGTTCTTGGACGACCCGTACGTACGCACGAGCGAGCTCGCGTTCTATCGGTTTGGCATGGCGAACCTCACGCAGTTGGTGAGCGGTTACCAGCAGTTCTTCGCCTCGAGCGGGCCGCAGACTCTGGTGGACCTGGGTTCGCTAGGTGCATACTACACCGGGCTGCCCTTCCCCAACCACCTGCTGGACCCGCGAGGGATCTCCACGTCGCCGGGATTGGCAGCAGGCATCACGCTGCCGGGGAGCCCCACTCAGATCAACGCCACGCTGGCGACCCTGCCCTACGATCCTTCGGTGGAGGGTCTCGCTTCGCTGGCCATCATGCCGGATAACGGAAATCCGCTGGTACCGACGCGCTTCACCTCGCCGACGGGAACTCCGATCCTGCCCGGCGCGATGCACGCATCCAATCTGTTAGTCATTGACGACACGCCGCCTTCGCTCGGCAACCTTACAGCTAAGCAGGGCTTGCTCGACGTGTTAGGCGGGATCAACCCAGTCGTTCAGGGACCCCTCGTCATCACCGTGGATGCGCGGGACCTGTGGACGTTGACGCCTAACAACGGCGCCGGGTTGGAGAACTACCCGCTCATCAGCATAGACTTTCCGTCCGGCCCCGACGTTCTCAATCAGCCGATGCATGCCCTAGCAGGAAACACCTTCGGGTTCGATGCCACGGTTACGGCTGCTCACGGGTGCGGAACTGCGACCATCACGATCACTGCCTCGGACGATGCGGGTAACGTAGCCGCCCTCTACGGCAGCCTTGCACTCAACACAAAGCAAGTGAGTGTGACGGTCGAGCTGAGGAACGTACATCTGCCGCTGCTTGCCACGGTGAAGCGAGCGGTCCAGTTCGACATCGGTGGGCTGGGTGGCACGAACCCGGTGGTCTCGACTCTGAAGAACGTGGACTTCAGCGATCCGGATGGGCCGGGAGGTCTCTTCGCATCCGGAACTGTGTTGCTGACTGCCGTAGACGCGCCGATTCCGTGTACCGGCACACCGACGCACATCAGTGCGAAGGACCGGCTGCACACCCTGCGCAAGACCATCGCACTAACAGGTGTCTCACCGAACTTCACGGCCTCTTTCACCGGACTAGCATCTGCCTTGCCCGGTGGGGATGCTAACGGTGACAACCTGATCGACATTCTGGACTTCGGCATGCTTGCGTGGCGCTTCGGTCAGAACCTCGGCGCGGATACGCCGGTGGGCACACCGTACGACACCGCTAGCAATCCGCACCCGGACTTCAGTGCGAACGGACTGGTAGGGACGGAGGACTACTCGTTCATTCAGATCGGGTTCCTGACAACGGGCGACGCACTCGTCGGGCCGTTCGTGCCGCAGGGTACGCCCAGAGCGACAGCGACTGTTCGAGAGATGCTAGACGCAGGGATTCGGATCGCACCCTTCTTCGACCTGGACCGCGACGGCTGGGTGACTATGGCAGAGATAGCCGAGTGGCTGTGGTGGGGTGGAAGGGGAGGACCGGTAGGCAGGTAGCAACGAGAGCCCCGCGATCCGGGGCTGTTAGAGGCCGGCGGTGGTGCAGATTACCGCCGCCGGCCGCAGTAAGAATGAGGAGCATACACATGAAATCAGACAAGACGACTGCGCTCATCGGCGTTGCGCTACTGCTTTCGACACCGGGTGTGGGACTATGCCAAGTCGCACTGGACCTACAGCCGGACTATCAGGAGGTGTACGTTGGACAGACTGTCAGCATAGAGCTGTGGGCTGTATCGGAGACTTCGACGACGGAGTACACCTCTGCGATGGATATCTGTCTACTCTGGGATCCCGTGTACATGAACCCACTGTCCTTCACGAACGTGGGAGCAGGGTATTCGTGGTTCCAGTCCGGGTTCCTCTACCCCGGGGGCCCGAATGCCAGTCTTTCGGACGGCGACGCAGTGTGGACCGCGTTTGCCAGTCCGGGCAATCCAGCACCCATTCCGCCGGCGGGATTGAAGGTTACGACGTTCCAGTTCCAGTCCCTGGCTGGAACGGCGAGCACGGTGCTGAACATTCCACCTAACGTAGGTCCCTATACCACCGTAGTGTACGACGGTTTCATACCGAACACGCCAATCACGGGCGCGATAGACCCGGGAGCCATCGTGAAGATCATTCCGGTCGCTACGGTGTACGGGAACGTAGACCGGCAGTTCTACCTCGGTGGTGCAGGGATGACCGGCACCCTGGAGTTTCGCGACCCGAACACTTTGACCGTGCTGCACTCGCGCGCCATCACCCTCGATGCTTCTGGCAACTACGCAGCCACCACCGTCCCCGGCGGCACCTATGACGTGGCGCTGAAGCTGCACAACTGGCTGCGTCAGGTGCTAGAGGATGTGGTCATCACCGACCCGAGCACCAGTGGCGTCAACTTCACGGTGGTGAATGGCGATGCGAACGGGGACAACTCGGTGGACCTGATCGACCTCAACTGGATCATGGTGAACTTCGGACAGACGGGCCAGGTGATGGGGAACCTGAACTGGGACGGTCAGGTGGATATCCTGGACATAAACATTGCCTTGGTCAACTTCGGGCTCGTGGGTGCTCCATAGCAAGGGCGTGTGGGACCGGCGGGGCTTTCGGCCTCGCGCTCGGCGGGCGGGCGCCTTCGACGGCGCCCGCCCGATGGCCTGAGGAGGACTGGGCAGTTCTAGCTAAGCATTCGTAAAATCGTCTCGGGGCAGCGCTACAAGCGCACCCAACCGCATTATGCTCGACTCGAGATCCTGGCCGAAGCGAGGATCGGTCTGCCGAAGCCCTGCGTTCTGCCTCAAGATGTGCCGTGCGATCCGTCCCCACGTCCCATCAAAGCATGCTTGCCTACACTGGAATCTCGGATGGGCTGTTTGGCAGGCCGGGAAACCGAGGTCGGTCCGAAGGACATGTGCGTGTTCCAGCAGGTGCCGGAGGCCGCCAAGAGCTCTCGAGGCTCAGTCATGAGATGTGTCTAGAAAAAAGTACCAAAACTCTAGACAAACACTTGACACGTTCTACTCCACGGCGGATAATCGTCCCCAACGCGAGGGCGCAAGTCCATTAGATAATGCTGCGCCCTCATTTGGGGGGAAACGATGAATCTCTTTGCCCGCATGCTGTTAGCCGTGAGCGTAGCGGTCGGCATTTCTGCATCGGCGCTCGCCAGCAACGCTTCAGTCTATGTCGTTCACGGCATCAACGGTGGCGACCTCGGTCTCGAGCAGGCGCTTCCCGTGGACGTGTACGTGAATGGCGGCCTCGCCATCGAGGACTTCACGTTCAAGTCAGTCGTCGGCCCGCTGGCGCTACCTGCCGGAACGTATGACGTAGAGATTAGGCTCGCGAACACGGACATTACGGTGATTCAGGCTGCAGTCCCGTTCGGTTCCGGCGAGAACGCCACGGTTATCGCCCACCTTACCGAAGGCGGTGCGCCTACCGCCTCGAAGTTCACCAACGACGTGTCGCTGCCCGGGTTCCTCCGAAGCCGTGTCATCGCTCACCATACGGCGGCTGCCCCTGCAGTAGACGTTTATCTGAAGCGTCTTCCCTTCTTCAGCCCGCTAGTCGTTCAAGACTTCGCGAACGGGGAGCAAGCTACGGCTCTGGTAAATTGGGGCATCTATCGGCTGTGGCTGACGCCTAGGGGAGTCGACACGCCCGTACTCGGCCCTGCAACCGCGTTCTTCATTCCCCGCACGACGTATCTCGTGTACGCCGTCGGTAGCATCAGCGAGACTCGCAACTCGCTCGACTTGATTGTGATTCCGGTCAAGTCCAAGCGATAGGCGCAGCATCAACGCTATCGGCCCTAGCGGCTTGTCCGCTAGGGCCGATCGTCTGACTGGCACAGAAACCAGGGCAGTTCTCCTCGCTCATGGGAGCCAGATGGACCTTCCGGCTGTCATTGTAGGGTAGAGTGCTTTGCCCCTGAAGGCTGCTCGACGGCTGCCGGACCCTACCGAGCCACCCTGGCGGCAGCAAACCTAGCGAATGGGAGCAAGCAGACGATGCGACGCATTCTTCACTTTGCAGCCTTGGCGGCTCTGCTGACGACCGCCTTCGGGCAGGCCGTAAGCACACAGACACCTCGCGTGTATGCCATCAACTACAATCCTTGGCTCGAGGCTTTCAATCAGCGGCTACACAGCAAGTGCGGGTGGAACAATCCTGCGACGCTCAACAACTCGTACATCGTGGACATGCGCAACTCCAGCCACGGCATCCTGAACTACCGGCTCTCCGGCAGCGTGGATGTGGACGAGTTTCCGCTCAAGTCCGATGGGTTCCGCTACACCGACGAGAGCTACATCGCCTGCTGGCAGACCTGGAGCGGTTGGCACTCGCCCGACGGCGTAGACTACGGGATGATTGCCCGCAACTTCGATCTCGCTCGCCGAGTGGACTTCGGCGAGATAGACGAGGTGTTCATCCAGGGAGCACCCTACTTTGGCTACTGGGAGTCGACCATGGCCGGGTACGGTGGCTATTGGTGCAACTCTGGACCCCAGCAGCGCATCGCGTCGGCACGCATCTTCGTGATGATGGGTTTCAACTTCGAGCGTGGTGTGGATTGCATGCTAGAGGACTACGGGCACCGCACCGAGTCTATCATGAGGGTGGTGTACGGGAGCTGGCAGCCCGTGAAGACCCACATGTGGAACCGCTTCACCCTGTACGACAAGCAGCTTCCTGGCGAGGCAGGCTGTGGCAACGTGCACTATGCTCCCAACAGTCAGAGCGACTACGACTGGGGCAATCCCACTTACGTGTGGAGCTACTGCGACGACTTTCTGTACAACTACCCCAACCTCACTGGTCAGAAGAAGTGGGTGAACTGCGCAGAGTGGGGCGGGGGCGACATGCGCCTGCACCACATCTGGTGGTTCGAGCATATTCCCCACGTAGAAGGTAGCTTAACCGAGTACAACATGACTCGCCTCAACAACTGGTGGGAGTACCTGCAGAACTTCAACTCCTACACGGAGAGCGGCGGCAACCACGTGCCGGGAGGTACTCCACCTAACTCGCAGCCCTACCCGAACCAACCCACCTATATTGCACGCGCCGGAGATGACTGGCGGCCGCAGATCAACCGGAACAACCGCATCGTGTGGTCTGGCCATGACGGCATGGACACCGAGATCTTCTCTGCCAACGCCGATGGGACAGGTTTCGTGCAGATCACCTCGAACAGTCAGGCCGATGAGCTGCCGCAGATCAACAACTCGGGCAAGATCGTCTGGCAGTCGTTCGATGGTCGCGATTTCGAAATCTACACTGCGAACGCCGATGGCACGGAGGTCCGGCGTATCACCGACAACGCAGTACAGGACCTTCATCCTGCCATCAGTGATGCTGGTCGAATCGTGTGGGAGCAGTTCGACGGCACGGACTACGAGATTTACTCTGCCAATGCCGATGGGAGCAACTTGGTACGCATCACCAATCGTACCGGATCTGGGAAGCCTCTCGATGACATGTGGCCTAGAATCAACGCCAGCAACCGTGTCGTGTGGATGGGCTTCGACGGATCGCGGTGGCAGATATTTAGCGCCAACGCCGACGGGACGGGGTTGGTGAACATCACCAATAACACCTACGACAGCGAATATCCCCAGATCAGTGATACCGGCAAAGTGGTATGGCAGACTTGGAGGAGCGACAGCAACTGCGAGATCTATGCCGCCGACGCGACGGGCGCGAACGTGACGAGGCTCACCAACAACTCCGTTCAGGACTGGTGGCCCCAGGTGAACTCCTCCGGCACCGTGGTGTGGATGCAGATAAATGCGTCGAACCGATGGCAGATACGGCGTGGCACGGTAGATAGCACCTCTTCGACGGCACTCACGTCCAGCACCACGCACAACCAGCACCCGAAGATTGACGACGATGGTCGCATTGTGTGGCAAGGGTACGATGGCAGTAGGTGGCAAATCTATCAGTACAAAGATGGCGTGATCAGCAAGGTGTCGAACTACGACTACGATAACAAGGCACCTGCTATCGCCACCGGCTCCTACATCGTCTGGCACGGCGAGAGGGATACGTCTTCTGCCGGACCTACCACCGACATTCATGCCGCTGCCCCGCCATTCCTCATCCGGGGGAAGGTTACACTCGGTCACTACGCTGCGTCTCCCATGGGAGTGACTGTGCGATTCACGGTGCGCGAAGAGCAGAGTGGCACACTGATTACAGAAAGGGATATCCCTCTGGATGCACAAGGCAAGTACGCGTTCTCGTGCCCATTCACTGGCAACGTTCGGGTCAGTGCGGAGGGGACACACTGGTTACGTCAGTCCCAGGTGGTCACTTTGGACGCGGCGGGCCTCGAGCTGGACTTCACACTCATCAATGGTGATGCGCTGAAGGATGGGAGTGTCGATACCGGCGACTTGAACCGCCTCTTCATAGAATGGGCCATGAGCAGTGCGGCTGCGGACCTCGATGGTAGCGGTTGGGTGGACCTTGGTGATCTGAACATCGTGTTAGTCAACTTCGGTCTTCAATCCGATCCGTAGCTAGACCGATTCCAAAAAAGGGGTGCGGCGGGGCGCCCCAAGGCGCCGCGCCGCGGCTGCCGGGCGGCGCCACCCCCTCGCAGTCGAAGGTGCTGGTGCCTCCCCCGGCGCGACGCCCGACCGGGAACGTGGCCGCACCTCGTCAGCCGACGGCCGGGGCGCGACGGGACCCGAGCGCCGCGCGCGAGGCTCGACAGGCAGGCGTCGGCCGCAGCGCGGGGGCCGTCCCGGGGTATCCCGGCCCGCCGCGGGAGACGAATTCCCAGGGGAAGGCGCAGCAGCG
>BTVI01000074.1:0-9084 GCA_045862955.1 Fimbriimonadales bacterium | reverse complement strand
TGAGCCTGTCGAAGCATGCAACCGCAAACCGCAAGCGTTGCATCGGAAGCCGCCACCATGCGGAAGGCGAGGTCATGCTTCGACAGGCTCAGCATGACGAGGTTCAGCATCACCAAGCTCAGCATAACAAGGTTTCGCACGACGAAGCTCACCGTGACCGCGCTCGACACGACCAGGCTCAGCACCACCCCGCTAAGGACGACAGAACCCAGCATGACGGCAATGGATGCGGCTGCTGGAAAGCCTCCGCCCCGGCGTCGGTCGGCTCGGTACCAGACGCGTCGTTCGCTGGAGGGGAGCGCAGGGCGCGGAACACGGATGCCACGCCGTGCATCGCGGTGGATGGGCAAGGCAGCTTCTTGGCACTCTTCGAGTCGGAGGAGGGCGGGTATCTGCGCAAGTTCGTTCTCAGCCAGGGGCAACTTGTGCAAGCGTGGCGTGAGAACATCCGCCGCACGGACCTGATTTCGGTCGCGATGATGCGCGACGGGACGATTCTGGTGGGAACGCGACAGGTCCCCATTCGTGAGGGAGATCCGCCTGAGGAAGAGCGGCACGGCTATGTGTTTGCTGTGTGGGGATTCGACCAGTAGATCGTGATGGGCGGCCCGGCGCCTTGGCTGCCGGGCCGCACTCGAGCGCACATGCTGAGGGACACTACTATGATGAAGACGCTACTACTCCTCGCATTGACTGTGCTGATGGCGGCGGCTATGGCCCAGCTCGACTACGTGCATCGCAGATTGGATTGGTTCACCGATGTCCCCTGGGTACGATTGATGGACAATGGTCGCATCCTGTACGGCGGCACGAAGGACGACCCAGAGCTGACCTACAAGACCTACGACCTGTACGTGGACGGGGTGAACTACACCGCAGACATGTTCGTGGGTTGGCACGACGTTGTAGGCGGAAGTTACCGGCCCGACGGCAACCTGTGGTTCCACGCCTACTTCTACGACTCCGAAGGTAAGTGGAGAGGGCATGCGTTTCGGAACAAGACGGACTACGTCGCGGAGAAGTGGGGAATGGCCTATCAATCCAGCTACTCGGAGGTCAACGCTCGCGGCGATGTCGCGATCATGATAAGTGTCGACCCCAACGATGGGAATGCGGGCTACGACCTGTGGCTGAACGACCGGAACGTCACCCTGGAGGTGTTCGGTCCGAACCGGTTTCGGTTCGGCGCCCCCGGCATCCTGTTTGATACGGGTGACATGTTTTGGACAGGAAGCTCGCCGGGCTGGAGTCCGATGGATGTGTACCTGAACGGCTCCAACCTGTCAGAGCAGATACTGGGAGCCGGCCGCACCTCCTCGGGCGTCTTGGCCAACTCGCCGTCCGACTACGTGTTTATGGGGGCCAGCCCGATCACCGAGGGACACCAGAACATCTTCAAGGGAACGGAGAACTACGGAGCGAGGGTGTTCGGGTCCGTTCGTTACGAAGCGAGGCTGGAAGGGTACTCCAAGAACGGCCACGTGGTTTGGTGGGCGAAGGCGGCAGGTGCCTACGCTCCGTCAGACATCTATAGGGATGAAGAGAACCTATCAGCCTTCCTGGGTGATGGCCGGGTGATGGATTACTTCGCCAGTGTCGGCGATGACGGTCGGGTGATGTGGGAGGGGTGGTCTCCAGAGCTCGGCCTGGAATACTACGACGTGTTCGTAGACCAGACCAACATCTCCGGCCCGAGACTCGGCTGGGACCCCACTCGGCGAGGTGACAGCTGGGGCTTCACGTCGAACGGTCGCGCCGTGTGGATGGGATACACCGCGAAGCATGGCTGGAACGTGTTTCTGGACGACGTGAACGTGACGGAGAACGCGTTCGAGGGCGTGCCGGGCAGGCGCTGGGTCTCCCGAATGGGAGTTTCCGCCAACGCACGGGGCGACGTGCTCTGGCTCGCCCGCACTGCCGACTACTACCACCCGTGGGAGGTGTGGTATTCCGAGCTGGTCCCCGAGCCGCTGGGCTGTTCAGGAGTCAGCGTTGGGCTGGTGCTTCTAATCCGCTTGCGGAAGCGCCGCAGCACGAGGTCTCATCAGAGCAAAGCGTCGGCGACTGACGCGTAGGCTCAGCGCGATGATTATCGTACTGCCGCGGGGCCGGACAGCACTAGTCCGGCCCGATCCGACCGTAGTTGCTCATCACGACGGCTAGGTCGTGCAGGTCAACGAGGCCGACTCCGTCCACGTTCACAGGACCATCGGACGCTTGAGCGAAGGCGAGCAATACCGTGCTAACGTCGTTGATACTAACGCGGTTGTCGCCATCTACGTCACCGTTGTACAGCAGCACGAACGACGTCGGATCGGCACCATCCTCGACGTTCACGCTCTGTACGATCTCGCGGAGCCATCTGTCTCCCTTCAGCGCCACATCGTACGTGCCGGGCGGTACCAGCAAACTGATTGTCCCGTCTGGTGCGAGGTGCCCCGTCTCCGAATAGAGCGTCAGCCCAGTAGCCGGATCACGGAGCTCGACGGTGGCTGTCACATCGATGATAGGCCCGTAGTATGCCAGCGGCTCCACACGTGCAGTGAAGGTGACTTCGGTGGGCAGACACTCGAACCGCACCACCTGCACTGCATCTACGGCGGCCTCTGTCACCGAGTTGTTCGGGTTGTCGGCCACCTCGAAGCGCAAGCGCATGCGATCGGTCGGTGTGACATAGTCGCCTGCGACGAGCACGGTCTGCATCCACCTTCGTTCCGACCCGCCGGCTGGCAGATAATCGCCGGCCAAAAACTGGCGCACCGTCACCCAGGTCTGTCCGTCATCAGCAGACAGCTTCACGGTCAGGTAGTCGTCATTATCCTCATTGAACAACCACGTAGCGAAGCTGATGACGCCGTTGCCACCTGCTAGGCTGAAGCGTGGCGATGTTAGGATCGTCGGCCCACCGTCTACGTCGCTTACTCCCGGCGAGTCGCCCGCCTTTCCCAATCCCGTCACATAGCATCTCGTGCCTTCGTCATACGGGAAGTCGCCGTCGGGCTGGGCGAGACTACCATCGTAGTAGTAGGTGGGCCATGGAGCACCGCGCTCCCACTGTCCAGTGGTTAGATCGAAGTTCGTTACGGTCCATCCCTGGTCGGTCTCGAAGTCGTCGTAGAACACGGTTTGGGTGTGACTAGAGTACACGGTGAGCACGGGGGCTAGCGGTCCTCCGGATGGCCAGTAGGCGGGTAGCCCCGCATTCGTGTCCACTGACAAGTACCACCTGGCCACACTGCCACACGGCTGGGGTGGGAAAGGCACTTCGATGGGGTTAACGCTGCCGAGTGGAATGTGCACGAACTCTGACCCATTGACGGAGAGGTTGAGGGCGACCGTGTTCATGTTAGGCTCGGACAAGCCCGGCGTGATCACTGCCGTAGCGGAGTGGGGTGCGTCGGGCGAGTCGAACTGTGGCGGCAAGGTCACATCGAAGTTTACCAGCGGCAGTTCGGGCGCCATCAGGTTGTGCTCTGCAAACCCGCTGCGGATCGACTCCCAGTGTGGTGTGCCGTTGGTCACCGCCGTGTCATCATCGTCGAGAACTAGCAGGTCGATGACCACCATAGGAGAGACGGCGGGCTGTCGCAGCAGTAGGCTACTCGCCCAGAGAGAGCGGAACACCTCGAGAGCCTCTGCGTCTCCGATCCGCTGTGCCAAGTGCTTCTTGGCCTTCCAGAAGGCGCCACCTATCACCTGCCCTGCGATGTGTTCCTCGGCCTTGCTGGGATAGCGCTCCATGGTGGTCTGCAGATTGCGGACCTCGCCACTGCCGGGTCCGAAGAAGTCCAAGAACAACCGGGGGTCGTTGGTCAGGAACGCAGAGAGGACGTCGGCCATGCCTTCGTGATAGTCGCGCTTTGCGTTCGGATTGGCCATGTCCACACAGAAGTGCCCGTACTCGTGGTACACGACCGTCGAATAACAGGTGTTGATACAGCCCGAACTCGCCCTCTTGAAGTTCAGCGACTTGTCGGCATAGAAATAGTCCGTGTCAGTGCAGGGGCCTGACAGGTTGACGTTGACGGTTACGGGTATGTCGATCGCGGGGAAGTCCTGTGCGTAGCACTTCACGAAGTCATGCGCGAGAGTCACATGCAGGAGCCCGTTGACCTGCGCCGTTCCGTACTGCGTCTGGAACGGGTTCAGTTCGAAGATGACCGGCGATGGGGGATACGCGGTAATCGTCTCGGTCTCAGAAGAGCCGATCCACGTCTGGACGCGGGCCCACTTCCCTAAGAGCACAGACGCTGTCACATCGAACGGAGACGTGCCCACGTCGTTTAGCACGAACGAACCATTGTTGTCGGTCCAGGTCTGCTTGCCCCCTCCCGACACCCCCACACCGGGTAAGGGGCGGAGCTCGGGTGGGTTGTCGTAGCCGTCCGGGAGGAGGCCCGGCGTGGCCCATCCGATCACGCTGCCGGGCTGGTCCTCGTGGTAGACCAGGTTCTGCTCGCCGAGCAACTCGCCTGTCGCCACATCTACGAACACGTAGCGCCGAACGCGATGCGGCCAATCGCGATTGTCCACCAGAACCCGGTATGTCAAGCGCGGCTCTTCCCCCTCGGTGTACACAGCGAACTGCACATCCTCAATCCAGTGAGCGGGATAGGGGATTGCGGGCAGCGCCGACACGCCAGGTCCCTCAGCGAGGCCGCGAGCCGGGCCCTGGGAGCCGACGAAGTTCCCAGAGACGAGCACTAGGGGGTAATGGGGCAGGTTGCGTACGAGCAGAGTGAGGACACTCGTCGACAAGGGCGGGCCGATCGGGCCGAAGTGCAGGACCGTGAACTTGCCCCCCATCAGCGTGTAGGAGGCCTTGAGACCGAAATCCGTGGGCAGCGGGCCGAACAAGGGGGCGTAGAACTGACTGATGAAGCTCTCTGCAGTCGCACGTGGCGACCTGCCACTCCCAAACTCACGGCCCCAGATGCGCCAGTCGGTGGGCGATGTTTGAGAGAGCTTCACGCCGGGATAGGCGGCTTTCAGCAGCGCCATGCCCTCGGCGTTCGGGGAGCCGAATGAGCTGACGACAAGCCACGTGAGCGCAACGATGACCGGGACTCCCGTGCGCATCCCCTTTTCGTATTCTCCTTCCGGACTCTCCAAGGCTCCGGCGTAGGATCGCGTCCGGACCGCCACGGCGGCCACACCGAGCGGTCGCCCTCGGACACGCAAACAGGTGCGGGCACTGCCCGCGCCAGCCCTTACATCCTAGCCGAAAAGCCGTGATTCGTCAAGGGGTAAAGCAAAGATTAGCGGAGTCATTCTGCAAATCAGCAAAGCCCGGCGTCCGGTCCGAGCCTGGGCGTAACGAAAGTATCAGCCCACGTCCCGAGCCGAACTACGGAGGAAAACACGATCCGAAGCTACACAGCCCTCTGTACGCGGCCCGTCTTGATGCACCGAGTGCAGACCCGCAGCTTGCGGCGAGCCCCACCCTGGTCCATGACCGCTCGGAAGGACTGGAGATTCGGCTTGAAGGTGCGCTTGCGGCGCTGTGCCTTCAGCTTCCACTGGCCGGAGTGCTTGTGCCGGATGTGGTTGCCGTGCTGTAGGCCTTTCTGGCAGATGTCGCAGACGTACATAATCCTCTTGTCCTTCCGTATACTACAAAGGGGACGGCGATTGTACCTCATGCCGGCCCGGACCGCAAGCCATGCCGGACCTAGAGACCACTATTGCCGCACACGTCCGACGCATTGCTCCGCTCGCGCCCGAAAGCAGTATCGGCAGCGCGGCGGAGTTCCTTCGCATGGCTGCAACCCCGTTCGTAGTCGTGTGCGAGGGCAGCCGGCCCGTCGGAGTGATCGGAGAGACAGAGCTGAGCGCCGCCGTCGCCGCCGGATGCTCTCCAGAAGAACCGGTCCGGCACCACGTGAGCTCAGACCTGCCTACGTTGGCCCCCGACGCCAAACCGGAGACGGCCGCAAAGGCCATCCACGAAGCCGGGCGGGGGGCGGCAGCAGTAGTCGGGCAGGACGGACGATACCTCGGGATCGTCACGGCGGGCGACCTCATCGCACGCTCTCCGCTTCCCCTGTTGCCTACGTTCATCGGAGGCATGGCCACTCCGTTCGGCGTCTATCTCACAACCGGCTTCGTCTCGGCGGGCCGTGGTTCGTGGGCGCTAGTGGCGACGGGAGCCCTCCTGTTCACCCTCTTCTTGGCAGCCAACGCGCTCGCAGCAGGAGTGGCTTGGCTGGCCGATTCCTTCCTCGGTTTGGGCCTGGTGCAGATGTTCCTGTCGAGCACCGTACCGGACCCGCCCGTGTGGTCGACGCTAGCCACTCACTCCCTTACCGCCCTCGCTTTTCTGATGCTGCTGCGTACCATCCCGCTCTCCGCCATCCACGGCGCCGAGCACAAGGTGGTCCACGCCATCGAGCGACAGGAGCAGCTGAGCTTAGAGGTGGTGAGGCGTATGCCGCGTGTGCACGCCCGCTGCGGAACGAACCTGGCGGCAGGAGCGGTGCTGTTCTTGAGCCTCGCCGGAGTGGCGTACTCGCCGGAGTGGCAGCCGGTCGGCATGTTGGGCGCCCTGCTGGCTACGGTGGCGTTGTGGAGGCCGCTCGGGCAGGGACTGCAGCGCTTCGCCACGACCCGCGAGCCATCCGACAGACAGATCGAGCAGGCCATTGAAGCCGGCAAAGAGCTGCTGGCTAAGGCTCGGAGAGCGGGTGATCCGCGGGCCTCCTTCCCTACGCGCCTCGTGAACAGCGGCGTGCTTCAGATCCTGCTCGGCGCGCTCCTCTGCGCTACCGCGGTGGACCTGCTGGAACGCCTCCTCGGCTTCACCCTGCCCGTGTTGGGCTAGGGGACGCCGGCAAGCCGCGCCGCCTGCAGGAACTGCTCCTCGTCGAAGTAGGTGTCGAAGCGCTTCACCAGCTTGCCCTCGCCGTCGTAGAAGAACACCGCCGGATAGGAGTGCACGCCGAACCGGCGCTCCCACGACGCCACTAGCTCCGTGCGAGACGTCCCGTCCGCCTTGAACGCCGCCATCTGTCGCAGTGCGTCACGAACCGCGGGGCGCGAGAAGGTCTTCGCCTCGATCTCCTTGCACTTCGCACACCAATCCGCCGTGAAATCCACGATCACGGGCCTGCCCGAGCCGAGCACCTGCTCGAACCGCGCCAAGTCCATCGGCTGCCAGTAGACTTCGTCGGTCGCCGGCTTACCGAGCGCCGGCTGCAGGGCGACAGCAGCATAGAACGCGGCGCCCAGCGCGAACACGCTCTTCAGCGCGATGAGGCCGGTCTGCGTGCGTCCGGTATGGTCGAACACCAGCAGATAGAGCGCGGCGCCGAGCAAGTAGGCGGCCCAGACCCACGCCATACCCTCTTTGCCGATCAACGGCGTGAGCGCGAAGCTGAAGTAGTAGATGCCAGAGGCGATAACCGCGAGCCCTAGGATGTGCTTCACCGTCACCATCCACTCGCCCGGCCTGGCGAGCACGCCCAGCGCGCCCGTCATGATCAGCACCGCCACCGGCAGGCCGAGGCCGATACCCATCGTGGTGAAGGCCATCAGGCCGAACGGTAGGTCCCGCGCCTCGAACACCAAGCTCGCCGTTACCGCGATGACCGGCCCACCACAGGGCACTGCGGCAACTCCGATGAACGCCCCCATCAGCAGGGCGCCGACTAATCCCGCCCGCCCGCGCAAGCCACTGCTGAGGCCCGCCGGAAGCGATATCTGGTACACGTCGAACATCGCCAGCGCGAGGGCGATCATCAGCACGCCGAGACCCACCGTGAACCAAGCGTGCTGGTAAAGCGCACCGAACACCTGGCCCGTGGCGCCGAACAGCGTGCCGAGCGCGCCGAACACCAGCGCAGCCCCGACCAAGAACGCCAATCCGAAGCCGACACGCCCACCCGGGGCCGTCGTGCTCTGCTTCGAAATGAAGCCCGCGGTGGGCGCAATGATAGGATAGACGCAGGGAGTTAGGTTCAGGATGAAACCGGCCAGCAGGAACCCCGGCAGCAGCCACAGCCACGCGCCTTCCCTATGCATGCGCGCCAGGCGGGCCGCGAAACTCTCCTCGAACCCCGCTGCCGCTTCGTCCTGCAACGGCTGCACTTCGGCGACGGGCTCCGGCCGGCCGACCTCTGGTTCCGGCTCTTCGGCCACCTGTTGGTCGGGCTGAGGTGGCGGCTCCGGCTCTTGCTGCCCGACTGCCGGATCCGGCCGAGTCGGCTTCGGTGTCTCACCGTCCGGCGGCCTCGAGGTGGCGGACTCCGATACGATGGACACGGCGGATTGCGCAACGACCTCGCCGGGGCGCAGGCAAACGGCGTCGTCGCAGAGCTGGTATCGCACGGTGAAGGTAACCGGATGCTTGCCCGACGCGTCCTTCGGCAGCTCCAGGGTGGCCTGGACACCGACCGTGCCCTCGTAGGCTCCGACTTGCTCTCCCCCGAACTCGATCATCTTACCGGGCGGGTAAGTCACCGCCTTTAGGGTAGCGCCAGATACGCTCGTGACCTCCAGCGGTATCAGCCCTTCGCCCGTCGCTGGATTGGAGTAGGCGTGGTAGCCCTTCGGGATGGCGACGGATAGGGTGGCCTGCACCGAGGCACCCGGTTTCGCAGCATTCGGGTCGAGCTTCAGCGTGACCTGTGGAACGGGCTGGGAGAAGGCGAGCGCACCGGCTGAGAACAGCACGGCGCAGAGCATCTGCCGCATGAAGAACCCTCCGAGCACTTGATGGCCTGTGTCATACCCCTAAACGAAAGCCACGCGCCCGCGGTTTCCCTGCGGCCCGTTGTGCTCCGTTTCCGGCGCCGGAACTGCGGCAGAAGTGCATCACCTCCTCCGGCACTCCAGCAACCCGCCGCTGAGCCCTGCGAGAGCGCCGGGGTATGGAGGTCTCTCTTTGCTTCGTTCCGGCCGGGATTAACTGGCCGAGTGCGGTCTCTGCGGTTCTCTCTGCGACCATCGCGTGGCAATCCGGGCCGGCGGGAACTTGCCCCGGCGCGGTCCTTGGCTCTGTTGCACGCGGCGGGTTGGCTTAGCTCGGCGGACGCGGGCCGGGGCATGCATATATGGAGGTGCCTCGTTCCGGCCGGGATTAGCTGG
>BTVI01000073.1:0-9103 GCA_045862955.1 Fimbriimonadales bacterium | reverse complement strand
CCCGGTCAGCTCGCGCGCGAAGCGGTGGTAGAAGGGTTCCGGCAGGCTCTGCTGAGCCTCGTGCAGCAGTGCTAGCAGCTCTTTTCGCAGTGAGTCACCCATCGCCCCGCTGCTCTCGGTTCCGTCCACCTTCAGGGCGTGACGGATGGCGATGGAAGACAGTTCAGAACGCACCTCGTCGGTCAGCAAGGCCGCTCGGTCCCCTGTCAACCACGGCTTCACCCGGCCGACGAAACCAATCAGCCCCTGAGCACGGGCTACATCGTCCTGCGTGCTGCGCCCGATGAGAGACAGTGTAGGATTGGATGCTACCAGCCTCGCTGGCACTAACACCTCGATGTGGAGCACGTCGCCTGCCGTTCGCCACATGGGGGAGTCCGATTCGATCCACTCACCCAGTGTTCGCTTGACGCTCGTACCCTTGTACATCACGCGGTCCGGGACCAGCCGCGGGTGGATACGCACTAACACCGGTCGGTCCGACTTGCCGCGGAGGGTGAGACGCTGAACGGCGGGCTCTTCCCACTTCAGCTCAACGGTCACGCCATCGGATCTCATCGTCCCGTCCACGCGCCCATCGAAGGCGACTTCGAGAGGTGTCAGCGTAGCGATAAGCCAGAGCGGTAGGAGGTCGAGCTGCGCTGTCATCTATTGCCCCTAGCGCACCTAAAACGAGGTGCCGCTGGTGAACGTATATTCGTGCGTCAGGATGCCAGGGGCCTCGATGGGTGCCCATGAGCCGCAACGCTTCGGCTTTCCCAGCGCCTCGATGTTCTTCAGCATGATCAGCGGGCTCTCGTTGAACCGCAGGTTCTTCACACCCCGCGTCACCTCGCCGTTCTCGATGAGGAACAGGCCGTCGCGCGTCATACCGGTCAGAATGAGCTGCATCGGGTCCACGTGCCGGATGTACCAGAAGCGAGTGATCAGCAGGCCGCGCTTCACCTTGGAGATCAGCTCCTCCTCCGTTGCCTCACCGCCCGCCATCACGAAGTTGCTGGGGTTGCCCGTGTAGGGCTTGCCCTGCTTCTGCGCCCAGAACCGGTCGTAGGAGAGCGTGTTGAGCCGGCCCTGCCGCACCCACTCCACGCGGTGTGCTGGCATGCCGTCTGTGTGGAAAGGTGTCGCTGGGCAGGTCGGGTGCGCGGGGTCGGAGCAGAGCAGCGCGTGGGGGCCCGCCACGTCGGCTCCCTCCTTGCCAGCGAACACGCTCCGCCCCTCGATGGCAGCCTTTGCATCCATGGAGTAGGCGACAAACGCCAGCATTTCGGCTACCGCCGGTGGTTCCAAGACCGCGGTCCAATCGCCAGGCTCCACCTCCACTGGGTCTCTGCCCGCGTTGGCCTTCTTCGCGGCCCTCGTAGCGAGCGCTGCGGGGTCTATTTCGCTTAGGCGGTGGCTCACGCCCTCTGCCCAACCCGAGCTGCTGTCCGTCATCGCGGTGCAAACGAAGCGGGCGAAGGTCTCCGGATGGTAGAAGAATGCTCCCTTGGTGTTCGCGAGAGCTTCCGTGCTGGAGCGAGCGGTGAACGAGCCTGCGAGCTTGACGCCCGCTCGATCCCCCTCGGCCACCGCAGTCTTCACGGCGTCTGCCCGCTGCATCGGGTCTACGTTGGCAACGGCAGGGTCGAAGGCCGGCACTTCGGAGGTTTCGGCCGGTCCGGGACACGGAACGAACTCCGTGTCGGGAGCCGCAACGCGCGCCATCGCCTCCGCTCTCTGCACGGCGGATTGGAGCGAGTCGTCGTCGAAGGAGTTGATTCTCGCGCTGCCGACGCGGTTGTCGAACGCCACGCGAATCTCGCACTGTATATCGGAACGGGCGACGTTTTGAGTAATCTCGCTGTTGGCGAAGCGGGTCGCGGCTTCCGAGGATTCCGTAAGGAGCGCGGTGGCCTCGTCGGCGGACACGAACGAGAGGGCACGGTCTAGGATTTGCTTGGCTTCTTCTCTTGTCACAGAGCCGATTGTACCGTCCCGCGCGCCGGGGAGCGAATGAGCCATACCTACAAAGAGCTACGCGAGCGAATGGTGAAAGAGCAGCTCGAAGCTCGCGGCATCACCGACCCGAGGGTGCTGGCGGCCATGCGCAAGGTTCCCAGGCATCACTTCGTTCCCCGCAGGCACCGGGCGTTCGCCTACGACGACTGCGCCCTGCCAATCTGGTTCGGCGCCACCATCTCGCAGCCACTGATGGTAGCGATGATGGCTGAGCTGCTCCGCATCGAGGGGGGCGAGAAGACGCTCGAGGTCGGCGCCGGCTCCGGGTATCAGGCGGCGATTCTGTGCGAACTGGGAGCCGACCTGATCACAGTAGAGCGCGTGCCGCGCCTCGCGGCCATCGCAGAGAACAATCTGAGGCGGCACGGATATACCGCTCGGGTGCTGTGTGCGGACGGGTCGATCGGACTGCCGGAAGAAGCTCCGTTCGACCGCATTCTGTTCACCGCCAGCCCTCCGAAGATGCCCAAGGCCTACGTGGACCAGCTCGCGCCGGGCGGCCGGATCGTCGGCCCGGTCGGCAGCCGAGCCGTGCAGGAGTTAGTAGTGGTGGAGAAGACGCCAGACGGCCGCGTGCTGCGTCGCGAGCACGGGGGCTGTCAGTTCCTGCCTTTGGTCGGTGAACAAGGGTGGGATGAGAAGGAGCTGTCCAACTACCGCTGGGAGGAGTAGGGCGCCAGAGGTAGACTTACACACGAGATGAGGCTGTATACGGGGATCGGAGACCAAGGACTCACGCGGCTATTCGGGGGCGCGACGGTTGAAAAGGACGACGTGCGAGTCGCCGCCTATGGTGAGGTAGACGAGCTCAACTGCTGCATCGGACTCGCGCGCAATGCCGTGTTCCCGGAATGCGCGAACGTCCTCGAACGTATACAGAGCGAGCTATTCGAGATAGGCGCCGAGTTGGCCTCGATGGGACGGAACGCCACGATCGGGGACGAGCACGTAAGTCGGATGGAAGGCGAGATTGACGGCTACCAAACCGCCGCACCCGAACTGAGGAACTTCGTACTGCCCGCGGGCAGGGCCGGAGCCGCGGAGCTCCACCTCGCGAGAAGCGTGTGCCGGCGGGCCGAGCGCGCGGTAGTGACGCTTCATCGCAAAGAGGGCGTTCGGGCCGAAGTTCTGAGGTACCTCAACCGCCTGTCCGACCTGCTCTTCGCGATGTCGCGTGCCGTGCTGGCACGGGCGGGTGAGAAGGAAATCGTCTGGAATCCCCGCGCACAGGAGAAAGCCGAATGATCACGCCTTTGGTTCTTAGTCTATCACTGCTTGCCCAGACGAACGACCCCGCGGCAGTGGCCAAGCTGAACGCATTGCCCGATGCGTTCTCCAAGCTGGATTCTTTTCAGATGGAGGTCACGCTGCGGGCCTCGCTGGAAGGAATGGATTCCGTAGTCACCACCAAGGTTCTCGCCAAGCGTCCGAATCTGTACTCCATCGAGCAGACGATGCACTCGCCTGCGGAGAATGGGACTCGGCGCTTCGTCTGCGACGGCAAGGCCCTGGCGCTCCCGGAGCCCAAGAACCCCGGAAAGATGATTTTGGACCCGGCGCCACACTCGCAGTGGGAAGGCTCGCTCCGCGCGATCAGCTCCGTCATGTACGACAACGGGTGGCCGCTCGGTGTGGTGTTTCGGCCGAAGAAAGAGACGCAGGACTTCGTGCGAAACCTAGTGAACGTGCTCAGCCTGGGCAAGGTGGAGATGGAGGACGGCAGCGAGGCAGAGCGCATCGTGGCGGATGCACCCGCTGCGGTGGGGGAGATCGGCTTTCAGGTAGAGGTGTTCATCGGGGCTGACGGTTTCATGCGCCGGATGTCGCTAAAGAGCAAGACACCGCAAGACGTCGGGCCCGTGGATAACGCGAGCTGGGTGCTCGTCTGGGACGTGAAGGTCACCAAGGACCCGAAGATCCCCGAAGGCGCGTTCAAACTCCCACCCGTACGCGGACGAGGGTAGAGCGGGTCCGCTGCGGTGCCATCGGTCGAGCCTCGTCCCTACGTTCTGCGGGGCAGTGGGGGCACGCGGATTACGATCACCGCATCGCCGACCAGGCTCTCGCGTGGTGACACCTTGGCAGGAACCGTCACTCTGACGGGAGGCAGCAAGCCGCGGACGCTGGAAGTAGTCAGAGTAGAGCTGCACGAGCACTGGCCCGAATCCAGCGGGGAGAGCACCACCACGCACTACGAGCCGCGGACTGTGACCACTCTCGCGAACCGCATGGAGATCATGCCTGGAGCGAGCCACCAGTGGTCGTTTCGGTTCACACTGCCACGCGAGGGCCGGTTCACCACCAAGAACAACCGAGAAGGTTGGAGTCTCTACGCGCACGCGGTCATCGCCTGGGGTGTGGATCCGCGCCATCGGCTTCCGCTCACGGTGCTACCCGAGGCGGCAATCCTTGCGATGGATGCCGAGCTCGAAGCGTTGGGGTTCACGCCTATTTCTACCGAGGGCAAGGGCGAAGTTGCGATCCTGAATCGCCGGGCGCCTCGACGGTGGTCGCGGTACATAGATGCCATCGCCTTTCACTGCGTGTTGCACGGGAGCCGAGTGCAAGTGGTGGCCGAAGTGAACTGGCAGGAACGTGGCTTTGGCGACGTGCTGCGAGCGCTGGTGAGGCGCGACCGGACGCACCACGAGTTAACCCTCTCTCCCAAAGACGCAAAGCGAGTTCTCGGCCGGTTCTTCAGTGAGCTGGGCCTGCCGGCAGATCGCGAAGCCTAACCCGCCTCTCAGGGGACGCAGTACGCGCGCGGCGGGCTACACTCGCACCCTGATGCTAATGCTTTGTGCCACCTTGCTATTGATGTGCGACACCGGAGGAGCCATGAAAGCTGAGACAGCCTTTCCCGTGCCGAAGTCTTACCTGTGCGTTCGCACTGAGCAGCCCCTCAGTATAGACGGCTCGCTGGACGATCCTGCATGGAAGCTTGCCGACTGGACCGATGACTTCGTAGACATCGAAGGTGACACCAAGCCCGAGCCCAAGCTTCGGACGAGAGCCAAGATGCTGTGGGATGACCGCTACCTGTACGTGGCTGCCGAGTTGGAGGAGCCACACGTGTGGGCCACGCTGAAGGAGCGTGACAGTGTCATCTTTCAGGACAACGACTTCGAGGTGTTCATTGACCCCGATGGTGACAACCACGAGTACTTCGAGTTCGAGATGAATGCGATCGGCACCTGTTGGGACCTGCTCCTGACGAAGCCATACAAGGACGGCGGCTCGGCGGTCAATGGGTGGGACGTGAAGGGCATCAAAGTGGCTGCCAAGGTGAACGGCACTATCAACGACCCATCGGATACCGACACGGGCTGGACACTCGAGATCGCCTTCCCATGGGTGGCACTCGGAGAGTGTGCCAGGAAGTCCGTGCCACCCGTGGAGGGGGATCAATGGCGCATCAACTTTTCACGCGTGGAGTGGGACCTGACGGTCGAGGACGGTGCCTATCGCAAGGTGGAGGGAAGGCCGGAGCACAACTGGGTGTGGTCGCCGCAAGGGGTGATAGACATGCACCGCCCGGAGCGCTGGGGGATCGTGCAGTTCACTTCGAAGCCAAAGGGCGAAGCGCGCCTGGAGCCGGATCACTCGCTCGCGGCGCGCGAGGCGTTGCATCGCATCTACTACGCGCAGGTGGCATTTCGAGAGAAGCACGGAAGGTGGGGCGATCTTTCGGAACTCGACCTGGTGCAGGTGAGACACGAGACGCTGGTCGGCGAGGTGGTCTTGGAGCGAACGCAGAGTCTGTTCGAAGCGCGCGTGCCGGTTGCCTACCCCGATGGCCGCAAGCTAACATGGCACATTTCACAGGACTCACGCATCTGGTCGGACTAGGCCGAGGACACCCTTGCACGTTCCATGCCTAGACGTCTCGGCTGTCGTCTGCCGCCACGCTCCCGCCCAGCGCCTCCCGAGCAGCCGAACGGCGAGGCACCCAAAGCCAGCGGCTGGTGATGGCCCCCTCACCCCAACCCTCTCCCCCGCGAACGGGGGAGAGGGAGGGAGATCACTTCTTCCTACTCCGTCGCTTCGGCTCGGGAGCGGGCTCTGGGACGGTGGCGGGGCGGGCGCGAAGGCGGGCCCACTCGCGCAAAGCCGCAATGTCTTCCTGCATCATGCGAGACAGTGGCACCACATGGCCGGCCTCCTCGAGCATGTCCTGGGTGGTCAGTTCGCGGTCCGCGTTGAACGCAGCAAACAGCCCGGACACCACCACCTGCTCGATCTCCGCACCGCTGAAGCCCTCGGTCGCCTTCACCAGCTTTTCCAGGTTGAAGTTGGTCGGGTTGCGTCCGCGCTTCGACAGATGGATGCGGAATATCTCCTCGCGCTCCGATGGGGTCGGCAGGTCCACGAAGAAGATCTCGTCGAAGCGTCCCTTTCGCAGCAGCTCGGGTGGAAGCTGTGTGACGTCGTTCGCGGTGGCAACCAAGAAAACCGGCGCAGTCTTCTCCTGCATCCATGCGAGGAACGTGGCGAACACGCGGGCCGTGGTTCCCGAGTCGGAGAACGAAGAGCTCTGCACGCCCGCGAAGCCCTTCTCCAACTCGTCGGTCCACAGCACGCACGGCGCGACGGACTCGGCCACACGGATCGCCTTCCGCATGTTCTCTTCGGACGAGCCCACGATGCCACTGAAGATCTTGCCCACGTCCATGCGCAGCAGCGGCAGGCCCCAGTGCGCGGCGATGGACTTGGCAACTAGGCTCTTTCCGCACCCCTGCACGCCCAAAATCAGCATGCCCTTGGGGGCTGGCAGCCCGAACTCCTTCGCTTTCTCGGAGAAAGCCACCGTCCGGCGGGACAGCCATGCTTTGATTGCGTTGAGGCCGCCCACATCCTTCATCTCTACCTGCATCGGGTAGTACTCCAGGATCCCCGACTTGCGGATCAGCTGCTTTTTTTGCGTAAGAACGGCTTCGACGTCCGGCCGCTTCTTCTCGACGAGCGATCGCGCCAGCACGTCCTCGATCTCGGAGATGGTGAGGCCCTGGCAGGCCGCGATCAGCTTCTCGCGGTCGCCTGGCGAGATGTCGGCCTGAATGCCCGGCCTCCCTTCCGCATCTTTGAGGCGGTCGTCCAGCAGCCGGGCGATCTCGGTGGCGTCGGGCAAGGGGAACTCCACCACGGTGATATCCTTTTCCAACTCGGCCGGCAGCTTCAGAACGGGGCTGAGGATCACCACGGTCTGTGAGCGCTGGCGCAGCTTCGGGCCGAGGTCACGGAACAGGCGGATCACTCGCTGGTCCGACATGTACGGATGAAAGTCCCGTAGAACGAAAACGCTCTTCTCCGGTCCGTGGTGGATGCCCGCCAGCGCCTCGATCTCCAGCGGCAGGCCCGACTTCTGCTCGGCTGCGGCTCCGGTCAACGGCGGCTCCATGCCCTTGGTGAGCGACCAGACGTGAACGTTCCGTCCCAGCGTGTGCGCCACCACGCGCAGCGCCTCCAACACGCGCCGCTCCTCCCAGGACTGCACGTAGAGCACCGAGTACTTCGCTCGGATCAGGACTTCGAGTTCGGCGATCGGATTATCCGGCAAGGGCCACCTCCGGGCCCTCGGTTCGCTTCCAGAGGGCCGGGCTCCTGTCGGGTACGATCCCTGTATGGACGCGGAGCGGATGACGGTCCCGAAGTTCCGGTCGCTGAAGGGTAAGCGGAAGCCCGTGTGCCTCACCGCGTACGACGAACCTACCGGCCGACTGGCCGACGAGGCGGGTGTGGACCTGATCCTCGTAGGTGACTCCCTGGGCAACGTGGTGTTGGGTTACGAGAACACGCTGCCCGTCACGATGGAGGAGATGGAGCATCACGTCCGCGCTACCCGCCATGGCGTCACCCGGGCTCTGCTCGTTGCGGATATGCCCTTCGGAAGCTTCCAAGCCTCGGTTGACCACACCGTGCAGTGCGCTTGCCGCTTGGTGAAGGCGGGGGCCGAGGCGGTGAAGCTCGAGGGCGGGTCCAGCGTCGAGAAGTCTATCCGCAGACTGACCGAGGTGGGTGTGCCCGTGATGGGTCACGTAGGAATGACACCGCAGTCGGTCCACTCGTTCGGAGGCTTCCGCGTGCAGGGGCGCGGCGAGCAGGCGGAAATGCTGGTGCGGGAAGCCCACGTGGTAGAAGATGCGGGAGCCTTCTGCGTGGTGCTGGAGATGGTGCCTGCCGAGCTAGCGCAGAGAATAACGGCAGAGCTGTCTATTCCCACGATCGGCATCGGTGCCGGCCCTGGCTGCGACGGACAGATCCAAGTGTTTCACGACATCCTCAACCTCGGGCGGTTCCACCCCAAGCATGCCCGCGTATTCGCCGACGCTGCACACACGATCACCGAGGGCATTCGCGCGTATGCCGAGCAGGTGCGCGAGGGAACGTTCCCGTCCTCGGAGGAGTCATTCCAATAGGCCGGCCGGCCCGTAGGAGATACCCATGCCCGCAGAAGACGTACATGCCGTGAAGATGGTCCGCCGAGAACTGAACCGGCGCAAGATCGACTCGTCGTTGGTGGATGTTCGCGTGTCCCACGGAGTGGTGTATTTGCGTGGGCAAGTAAGACCCGTCCGTGGTGGGGCACCAGACCTGCACGCCGAGATCGAATTGGTGGTCCGCGCGCTTCGCACCCGCCCCGAGTTTCGCGACGTGATCGTGGACTTGGTGTTCCGGACGTAGTCTGTAAGACAACTGCGCTTTAGAGCGCATCCCTCACGACTGCGAGTGATGCGGGATATCAAAGTGGTGAGGGATTCACGTTCTGTGATCCCGCCCCTTGCCACGTCATGCTGAGCCTGTCGAAGCATGCACGCACGGGCCGCACCGTATCACCCCTGCATGCCACGCTCGCAGCTGCCCACCATTCCCCCCACCACTGCGAGAGGATGGGTGAGTGAGAACGTGCAGCCGTCCGGGACCGTCATGCTGAGCTTGTCGAAGCATGCATCGGTGAGCGCCAGGGGCAGCTACTGAATCCGAGAACGTGCGGCCGGCGGTCCCATGCTTCGACAGGCTCAGCATGACGACGGCCTCAGCATAAAGCAGGCCCAGCACGACGTCGCCGTTGACCAGCCCTCTCCGAGTGGCGAGGGATATGGAA
>BTVI01000072.1:0-9167 GCA_045862955.1 Fimbriimonadales bacterium | reverse complement strand
CTAATCGCCAACTCGGCCAACACCGAGGAGGGCGATGCTAAGGTCGGGCAGGTCCACGGTGCCCGAACCGTCCAGGTCTTCCAGCGTTTGGTTAGACAGCGCGAACTTCACGAGCACCGCGTTGATGTCGCTAAGCGAGATCATGTTGTCGCCGTCCGCGTCTCCATTGACGAGATGGAAGTCGGCCTGCGCGGGCGCCAGCGGCGTGAGTTGGAGGGGCTGCGAGAGAGCGCTTAGCCAGTGCGAAGCCTTCACCCGCAGGCGATACTCGCCGGAGAGCGGGAAACTAAGCTCGTAGCTACCGTTCGGCCCCAGTGTGGTCGTTCCGGACGCCACAGATTGTTGACCGTCCAGCAGCCAGTATTCCACCTCTACTCCTTCTGCAGGCGGAAGCCACTGTTCCAGAGCCACCGTCCCGCTAACGCGCGAGAACCCGGGGACCACCACCAGGAAGTTGTCGGTCACATCCACCGTGACCGGTTGGTAGTCTAGCATTCTCGTGGAAAGGCCAGCTGGCGTTTCACGTGCATCGAACAGCCAGTGCAGTTCTTGCCCTACGCCCTCGGGCTGCACGGTGAAGGTGAAGATCGTGCGATTGAAGCTCCAAGACGATGACGTGCTTCCGTTGGCGCCCACCACTAAGTACAGACCGCGCTCTGCCACGAAGGGCTTCGTGGCGTCGCCGGGGTCGATGCCGTTATCGTACATGGGGCCGTAGTCGGGCTGCCAGAACACCTTGAGCGGAAAATGTGTGCCCGGGGAAAACGCGGCATTCGCCTGCTGCTCGAAGGTGTTGGCTTCGGCGTCACTGATCATTCCGAGCCCATCGAGAGAGAGCGTGGCTTGTAACACGGTCCACCGCTCGATAACCGGGTCGTCGGTGGAGTAGGCGAAGCGGATGGACACTCGGTCGCCGGGCTCTGCGGGAACGGCACCCTGCCCCTCGATGCCCTTCGTCTCGTTGCGGAACCACAGGCGCGCGGCATACTCGGCCGCCACGGGCAGAGCCGATGCGAACAGGCAGCCTACACCGATCAGCACACACCAGGTCCGAGCCGCTGGGGGCCTAGCGCCTCGAGCCGATAACACCTTTCTCCCTTCCCTAAGGCGAGTCTACTCGCCTATTCTACAACAGCTACGACGGATGAGCAACGGCGGTGCGGCCCGATTCGCTACATTTAGCGGATTCCTGACAAAATGTGCCACATTTGGTACAAATGTCATACACGGGTGACTCTAGGTGACAAACTCCCTGCCTTCAGGCCCTAATCTTCCCACCCTCCTCCCGAGGTACCGTCGGCCTTCGGAGCCCTTCGCGCACACGCTGAGGCGGGACCGCAGCAAGTCACTCGCCCACATCCCTACCAAGTCACTCTGCCACGCCCGCCCCTACGAAGTAAGTAGGGCCCGGCCTTGCGACCGGACCCTAAGCAGCTACCCCGCTATGGGGGAATTGCCTGCGAAATATAGGGTAGAAAAGATTGTCACAGGCGGTGCGGTTACGCCGGCGCGTGGAGGATAGATGACCTACAACCTTCTAAGGGAACCGTGGATACCCGTGCTCCGACACGACGGCATGTTCCTTCGCCTCGGGATTATTGATGCCTTGTCGCAGGCACACCTCATCCGCGAGATCGCGAGCAGCAACCCAATGGATCGCGTGGCGATCTTCAGGCTGCTGCTATCCATACTGTACTGGTGTAAAGGTAATCCCACTCCTAAGCTCCAGGATGCCTCTGCCAGTGCTTTTCCACCGGACTGGTTCTCACGGCTGGATGAGCACTCCGACTGGTTCAACCTTCTAGGAGACGGCACACGCTTCTACCAGCATCGCGTCTCAGGGAGCCCTGTGCCAAACCCGAGCCCTCTACCAAGCACTTACCTGGCAGAGGAGGTACCCACAGGTACAAACATTGCTCACTTCTGTCACTCCAGAGACTACAACGATGGCTTGTGCTGCGCATGTTGCGCCAAGGGGCTGGTCCGACTCCCAGCCTTTGCGACGCAGGGAGGCAAGGGGAAGTCCCCCGGTATCAATCAAGCGCCTCCGCTGTATCAACTCCCCGAGCGGCACTCGTTGGCACACAGCCTGCGCGCGTCTTGGAAAGCCTGGCCCACGCTTGGGACCCCTGCCTGGGTGCAACCGGACATCACACCGCCTTCGAAGGGAGAAGTCCCACTCTTGGTAGGGTTGACCTGGCTGCCGAGAGCCGTGTGGTTGTCCGATCCCGACGAGCCCGAAGCCACCTGCATCGCTTGCGGACGCACGGAACGTCTGATCCGCACATGCGTTTTTGCAGGCCTGGGGAGTAGAAAGGCGCAGAGCCCAACGCCAGGCGCAGCCTGGGCTGACCCCCACGTGATATACGTCCAGTCAGGCAAATCGGGAAAAGCAGCTCTTAGGGCTGCAGACGTGTTGGACTCATTCTCGAGCGCGTTCGCCGATTGGGCTCGCCTCGCACAAGCCCTGCTGGCCGACGCAGGCCCGGACGAGCGGCGGGCGAGAGTCGTTGGGTTCTCAACGGGACAGGCCAAGTATCGGGAAGCGACGGAATGGCTGCTGCCAATGCCCTCTACGACGGCTCAGCGAGTGGAACACCGCGAGTACGTTCTTCAGTGGTGGAAGGAAGGATCGCGTTTGTGGGCGGAGGTGCTACCGCCGGCGCGGCCACGCTGGAAGAAAGGACGTCCTGTCAAGTACTATAAAGCCACGTTCGCGCAGGTTCGACCGCATCTGGAATACGCTGCATTCGCTGGGTTGGGCTCGCCCGGGTTCGGCGAGATCTGGTGGAAGCAAGTCGAGGGATCATGCACCCCCATGATGATAGCAATCGCTGGTGCGCTCTATCCCGAGCCCACCGCTGCTTCGCTCCGCGAGCGTATGCGTATTGAGAGCATTCGACCCAAGCCCCCGAAGCAACAGGCGGAGGCGAAGGACACAAGTCGCAATGACACCCACTGAGCAGTACATCCGTGCCTTAGTAAGCATGAGTGCGGGAGATAGGAGCCTGCTTCGAACCGTTGCTGGGAAGGGCCTCGATGAGTGCGTGGAAGGCTTCGACCTCTTTACAGGTCTGTGGTGGCCACTGCGGAACCAGACTCAGCACGTGCCGAGGCGTGAGGTATCCTGGCTGGTGGCGAAGCTAGTGGCCGCGTACACTTTACCTCATCAACCTGGGGCGACCCTACCCAAGCAGTTGCATGCGTGTCGTCCGGCACAGAGACCTGAGCAGTTCGACCACAGATTTGATGCCATACTGATGCTGCCTCTACGTGATCTCGAGCCACACCTGAGGTGGGCCCTCCGTGTCATCGCCTCCCGCGGACTCTCTCTGGACTGGGTGCAGCTGACCGACGATCTGTCTGTCTGGGAGCAAAGGAAGACGCGGCTGAAGTGGGCGCATCAGTTTATCGCAAACTGAACAAGGAGGCCGTTATGCTAATCCAGATTCACATGATCCAGCACCACAGCCCCGCCAACCTCAATCGAGACGACCTCGGGGCACCCAAGACGTGTTACTTCGGTGGAGTCCTTCGGTCGCGAATCTCTAGCCAGTGCATCAAACGCAGCATCCGGATGAGCTCCCAGTTTCAGAAGCTGTTGGGGGGCATACGGACGCGCCGCCTAGTACAACTCGTGGCCAAGAAAGCAGGTGACACTCCCGAGATCTACGAGCGAGTCCAGACCATCTTCGAAAGCCTCGGGCTCGAGTCAAAGAAGAGCAAGAAGGATGAAGCGTCCACCGATGGTGAGCAGAGCAAGATGCTAGTGTTCACGACCAGACAAGCCGTCGAAGACATGGTCGCTCTATTGAAAAGCGCCGGCAGACAAGACGATAAGGACTTGGTAGCCAAATTCGGAGACCTCATCAGCAAGTCCGTTGCAGTACCGGACATGGCGCTGTGTGGAAGGATGCTGGAGACAAGCGGCGGCATCATCAAGGATACTACCGTGGAAGCGGCTCTTCAGGTAGCTCATGCCATCTCAACCCATGAGGCCAGGCCAGAGGTTGACTACTACGTAGCCGCTGATGACATCCCGGGTGACGATGCCGGAGCCGCTTATGTAGATGAGGCCCTGTTCGCGTCGGCGTGCTTCTATAAGTACTTCTCAATCAACTGGGAGCTGCTCGTCGCGAACCTCCACGAGAACGCGGAGTTGGCTGCTCATACGGTGGGAGCGTGGCTTCGGGGTGCTGCACTCACAAGCCCAACGGGCAAGCAGAACAGCTTCGCAGCCCACAACCCGCCCGACGGCATTCTCGTTGACCTCTCCGATACTCCCATCAGCTACGCGAACGCTTTTGCCCAACCGGTAACTAGAGGCGAACGCGACATCGTGTCCCAGAGCATCGCCCAGTTAGCGCAATATGTGTACGACCTCGACGCTGGGTTTGGTAGACCGACGAAGCGATGCTGGTTCTCACCGAACCTCCGTCTTCCCTTTGCCGTTAGCCAGGCGACCCAGCAAGTGGAGATCGCAGATAAGAGCGTCAAGACCCTCGAAGACCTCGTCAGGTGGCTCGTCTCGGAACTCGGTCATGACTGGGACGTCGTGCAGAAGGTCACGGTGGACCAAAGAACAAGCTGATGGCCGACAACACCTTATTCCTGCGGCTCGAAGGCCCCCTGCAAGCGTGGGGAGACCATCAATCGAAGTTCGTCATTCGCCGGACCGCGGAGGCCCCAACGCGATCAGGACTAACAGGCATGCTCTGCGCTGCACTTGGCGTCACTCGGCGACAAGCTTCCGATTCTTGGCTAACGAGACTGGCGACGCTCCGGATGGGTGTCCGTATCGACTCGCCAGGAGTGCGGTGGTGGGACTACCACACCGTAGGCGCGGGCATCGGGTTGCTCACCGCGGAGGGAAAGATCAAGAGGACGGCTGTTACCGGGGAGTTGGAGACACTGGTCAGCAGAAGGGAGTATCTGGCGGATGCGAGCTTTCTGGCTGTGCTTCAAGGAGAGCCAGGACTCGTTGGGGAGCTGCTGGCGGCGCTCTCGCAGCCGCGATGGCCACTCTATCTCGGTCGCAAGTGCTGCGTACCGTCTCGGCCAATACTGGAGCACGGCTCCGGAGCTTTTCCCGACGTGCTCTCTGCCCTCACCTCCGTCCCGTGGCGACCTCGGATGAGAGGTGACGCGGCCCCAGCCAGTTTGGATTGCCTGGTGGAATGGCGGCCAAGCGCTAATCAGTTAGAAGCCCCAGACGATGCACTTATCTGGTACGACGTGCCGTTCTCGTTCGATCCACCATCATATCAACCGCGGTTCGTGCTGCGTCAGCGCTTGTCGGTCGGGGTGTCTGGCGGCGTTGAGATCGCTGGTCAGCCAGCCCAGCGGCAGGTGCCACCGCCGCCACGCCCGCGCGCAGACTACGGCAATAGCCGGTACCTATCGGCGCGAGCAGCGCGACTCGAGGCCGACTATCACCTCTGCGTCTTCTGCAAAGCACCAGCGACCACCGTGCAACACGTCACCTACGGTAGGGCCGGGGGCAACGAGACGCACGACGACCTACGATCCCTGTGTCGGCTATGCCACGACACGGTTACCATGATCGAATATGGAATGGGGATGGGACTTGACCGAATCAACCCCGAAGACCCTCGGTGGCGCGAGCAGATCATTCAGAAGCGGAGCGAGATCATCCGATTTCGCTCGCTCCAGACACGCAAACGTCGCCTGAGCGCAGAAGAGGTGGAGTAGACGTGTACCTCTCGTGCCTGCTCATTGACCTCGGCAGCAATCCCGACAGACCGCGACCAGGGCGGCGATGGCTGCGCAACGCCTATCATGTGCATCAGCGGCTCTGCATGGCATTCCCATCGGCCTCCCGTACCCTCACCGATCCACACTTCCTTGCACCCTATAACCCTGCTGACTTCGCTGAGCAGGTTCATGCCGCGCGGGGACCGAACACGGGCTTCCTCTACCGCATAGACCCACTGCTGAGTGGCAACGCAGTCATCTTGGTCCAATCAGCAGTCGCACCTAACTGGGACTACGCCTTCCACAACGCCTCCTACCTACTAGCAGCCCCACCGGACGTTAGAGAGTTCAGACCATGTGTCCATAACGGAGAGCACCTTAGGTTCCGCCTTCAGGTCAATCCGACGCGAAAGATCTGCACGAAGACCGGGCCGGATGGTGTACGCAGGCACGGACGGCGGGTCCTTGCGATTCAGGCAGAGCAGTGGCTACCACGCCGAGGCGCCTCCTTGGGACTCTCCGTACTAGCCGACCAGACTGTCGCCCAACGCGGATACGTATATATGCGTAAGCCTGATAACCCACCCCAGCACCTCGATTCCATCCGATACGATGGCGTGCTGGAAGTCACCGATTCCGACAAATTTCGCAAGGCTGTCGAAAGCGGCATCGGGCCCGGCAAGGCCTTCGGATTCGGACTGTTGTCGTTCACTCCCATTTAGAAGCCCTACCCGCAGCACCTTGACAACCGAATCGGGCGGCTCTTGCCGAGAATACCGGTATGCCAGAAAAGGACTTACACCGGCTGCCGCATTTCGATGATCGCCTCAGCTTTGCGTACGTGGAGCACGCCACAATCGACAAGTACGAGAAGTCGGTCGCCTGTCACGACGCGGAGGGTCGGACCCCGATTCCCGCCGCATCACTGGCCCTGCTGATGCTGGGACCGGGAACCAAGATCACACATGCCGCGATAGTCGCCCTAGCCGACTGCAACTGCCTGGTGGCGTGGTGCGGAGAGCAGAACGTGCGGTTCTATGCATTCGGGACGGGCGGTACCCGCAGTTCGGCTCCCCTGCTGCGCCAGGCGGCACTCGTGTCGGAGCCGGCGACCCATCTCGCCGTGGCGAAGCGCATGTACGCGATGAGGTTCGAGGAGCCACTCGACCCGAGCCTCAGCATCCAGCAGCTACGGGGCATGGAGGGGCGGCGAGTCCGCGACGCTTACGCCGAAGCAAGCGCGAGGACCGGCATACCCTGGACGGGACGAAGCTACGACAGGGGCCAGTGGGACTTCACCGACCCCGTCAACCGTGCACTCTCGGCAGCCAACTCATGCTTGTACGGGGTGTGCCATGCAGCTATCGTCTCTGTGGGTTACAGCCCTGCCATCGGCTTCATCCACACCGGGAAGCAACTCTCCTTCGTCTACGACATCGCCGACCTTTACAAGACGGAGATAACGATCCCGCTGGCCTTCGAACAAGCCGCCGATGCAGCTCCGGATCTCGAGCGGCGGGTACGGCTGGCATGCCGTGATCTGTTCCGGGAACACCACCTGCTCGACCGGATTGTGCCGGACATCCGCAAGGCACTTGGGGTCACTCCTGACGAGGAGGAAGCGGACGCCGTCTGGCAAGACGACCCGGCTGCGCCAGCAAGCCTGTGGGAACCGCCGGAAGAGGTCGGGTAGCCATGGTAGTCCTGATCCTGGAGAAGGTACCAGCATCGCTTCGCGGGGAGTTAAGCCGCTGGATGATCGAGCCAACAACGGGTGTCTTCGTCGGGCGCGTGTCGGCAAGAGTCCGCGAGAAACTTTGGAAGCATGCCCAGGAGCGAGCACCGACCGGCCGCGGTGTCTTGATCTACGGTGCGCAGAACGAGCAGGGCTTCCGAGTAGAAACCTATGGCGCAACGAGACGCGAAGTGGTTGACCTCGAGGGCCTGTACCTGGTGAAGATACCGGAGTCGCGAGTAGGCAAACAGCCAAAGGTGGGACCTGATCAGTAGACGAAACTGTAGTAGACGCCCCACGCATGTGGGGATGAACCGAGACTACGATCACACCAGTCGTAGTCTGGCGAAGACGCCCCACGCATGTGGGGATGAACCGTCGAGGGTCCCAACCCCGACGAAGGTTAGGGAAGACGCCCCACGCATGTGGGGATGAACCGGCGACCCCCGGGGGTCCTCCGCCCGAGGCACAAGACGCCCCACGCATGTGGGGATGAACCGCTTCGGTCGGCGTCGGCGGGGAGTTCCCAGAAAGACGCCCCACGCATGTGGGGATGAACCGATAGGGAAAATCTGGTGGCGCAAGTATGAAACAGACGCCCCACGCATGTGGGGATGAACCGCCTGACCCACGCCTCATTTACTGCGTGCTGATAGACGCCCCACGCATGTGGGGATGAACCGTATGTGCTCGCGCCGGAGGGGACGGAGAAAAAGACGCCCCACGCATGTGGGGATGAACCGATGCTCGAAGATACGGCGATCCTGGTTTGGGAAGACGCCCCACGCATGTGGGGATGAACCGTCATTCAGACTAGACGTCCTAGACGTCCAACGAGACGCCCCACGCATGTGGGGATGAACCGGGCAACCCTAACCCGAAGCACAGACTGTCGCCAGACGCCCCACGCATGTGGGGATGAACCGTCCTTGTCGTACTGCTGCCAGAGTTCCATCCCAGACGCCCCACGCATGTGGGGATGAACCGCACTCATAGGTATCAGATGATCACCTATACCTAAGACGCCCCACGCATGTGGGGATGAACCGGACGTCGCAAGATTCTCGAGTTCGCTTCACGCAGACGCCCCACGCATGTGGGGATGAACCGCTTCGCAGGTATGTTAGGCACCTTCATACCGAAGACGCCCCACGCATGTGGGGATGAACCGCCAGAAAAGATAGGTTCGTTGTCAAGGCGAAAAGACGCCCCACGCATGTGGGGATGAACCGCATCATACGCTGGGTGGACCCGGAAGTATACAAGACGCCCCACGCATGTGGGGATGAACCGCGGAGGAGGTGCCGCTTGCCAACGGAACGGAAAGACGCCCCACGCATGTGGGGATGAACCGTGATGATGTTAGCACGCTGAAGGAAGTAGTTAAGACGCCCCACGCATGTGGGGATGAACCGTCTGGTGGATCATGCGCGATAAGCACGTGAACAGACGCCCCACGCATGTGGGGATGAACCGGAGAAACTCACGCTGCCACTCCTTGACAGGCTAGACGCCCCACGCATGTGGGGATGAACCGCTTCGGAGCGCGAGTAGTCCTTCGGCGGAGACAGACGCCCCACGCATGTGGGGATGAACCGGATTCGAACGACCGTGCGTTCGAAGTCGTGTCAGACGCCCCACGCATGTGGGGATGAACCGGACCGGCTCGAGTCCTCCCGGCTTAAGCGCGAAGGCGCCCCACGCATGTGGGGATGAA
>BTVI01000071.1:0-9248 GCA_045862955.1 Fimbriimonadales bacterium | reverse complement strand
GTTCCCCCTTCCGCAGAGCCTACAGGGGGAACCGTTCGTCCAGCGGACGCTGGCCGTGGCATGGAGGTCTACAGGACTGGATTCCCGCCTGCGCGGGAGTGACTTGAAAGGTTCAAGTTCGCACCTACCATAGGTCACTGGATTCCCGCCTGCGCGGGAATGACACGGCTAGCAGCACTATGGCTGCCTCTATCATCACTGGATTCCCGCCTGCGCGGGAATGACAAATGTTGCAGACACAGGCTAGTAATCGTCATTCCCGCGCAGGCGGGAATCCAGCATCAACTACGTGCAGTTCAGCTTTCCCGCTGACGTCATTCCCGCGCAGGCGGGAATCCAGCATCAACTACGTGCAGTTCAGCTTTCCCGCTAACGTCATTCCCGCGCAGGCGGGAATCCAGTATCAACTACGTGCAGTTCAGCTTTCCCGCTAACGTCATTCCCGCGCAGGCGGGAATCTAGCCCGATACCCTTGCATGAAGAGGCCCACCCTCACTCGTCATTCCCGCGCAGGCGGGAATCCAGTATCAACTACGTGCAGTTCAGCTTTCCCGCTAACGTCATTCCCGCGCAGGCGGGAATCCAGCATCAACTACGTGCAGTTCAGCTTTCCCGCTAACGTCATTCCCGCGCAGGCGGGAATCCAGTCCCTATTTCGGCGCAGGGGCCTGCCGAGAAGCCCCTATGCCCTGGCCCGCGTCCGCCGGCTAGCAGCCACCGAGCGAATGAACTGAACCTAAGGACCGCGCCGGGGCAGGAGTCGGAACCCCCTTTTCGGCGCCCTTATAGGCTTTTTCAACGCCACTATGCCCTGGCCCGCGTCCGCCGGCTAGCAGCCACCGAACGAATGAACTGAACCTAAGGACCGCGCCGGGGCAGGAGTCGGAACCCCCGATTCGGTGCAGTTCTGGGCTTGCTCAATAGGCCCGAAGGCAGGAATCCAGAGCACTGCCGTCCCGGCGCGGAGGGACCGAGCGTGCGCCTATGGGTGGTTCCGCCAATAGTCTAGAAGCTCGGCCAGCAGTCCGCCAGGCTTCCACATCTCCTCATCCTCGCCTTGCGGCAGGAAGGTGGGCGGTGCGTGCTCGGTGTCCTTGTAGACCCTCGCGAGAATGCGCATGGCGGCGATGCACCTCTCGCGTTGTTCCTTCGCCTGCAGCCGGGGGTTTGGTTGCAGCGTGCGCTTCGCATATGGCACCGACTGCTCGGTCGCATAGTTTCGAAGGGCATCCAGCGCATACGTCTCCAGACCTGCATCGAAGAGGCGCAGCAGTTGCGATTCGTGTCCGGGAAAGTCGGCCAAGATGGTCGAGCCACCCAAGCAGCACTTGTCGGGCTGCGTTCGGGCGCAGGCGAGGAGTCTCTCGAAGTACGCGCTCCTCACTGCTTCCCCGTGGTCATACTCGAGGATCACGGAGAGCCCACGCAACGCAGAATGCTCATCGCCGGCCCCGGTCACCCACGTACGCAGTGCCGGCACAACACGGGTCTTGCAGTAGTCGTTGTAGTCGGGCCAAAGTGTCTCGAGCCGCAGTTCATCGAGCTTCTCTATCGAGCGGACTGCGGACCTAAGTGGGAAGTGCATCGGACCCCCAAGAGCCAGTAGCTCCAGAGTGTCGCCTGCCAAGGAAGAGGTCGGGGCAGTCCTGAGGCTCGCAAGTAGACACTCCATGAGGGTGTGCATCGGCGCGCCGCCGGGGTCGGGCCAACCGCTCGCAGGCTTCGAGAGCACGCGGAAGCTCCCCTCCAGCATGTTGAACAAGCCCCATACGCCCGGTCGGACCTTTACGGTGCTCGAAGATGGTTCTATCTCACGTTGCACCAGGTTGCCCAACTTTCGTTCCTGCCAGATGTCGATTCGCCCCTCGGCATCGGGCTTCGTCAGGACGACAAGCAACGATCTCCCCTGCTCGAGCTCCGCTGGGAGAACCTTCGGGCGTGGGTTCATGTTCCGCTTGATGTAGGTCAGGATCGTGATCTCGGGCAGTTCTGGTCCCTTCATGACCCGCTCGACCTTGCAGCGAACTTCGTGGAACGCCACTTCAGTGCGCTGGATGCGACCGTTCTCGTCCGTCACGTATCGTTTGTCCTCGTAGCCGGCGTGGGCAGCAGCGAGTCCCGTCGTGTCTAGCCAGACAGTCTCGGGGGAGCCGACGGGGACGACGATGCCGACGAAGTCCGAGCGGACGATCCACTCGCCGAGGTGATGTGCGCCCCCAACGTGAGCCAGAGTGGGGTCCTGGCTCGCAAGTAGCAGCGTCATGAACGTGCGGACTGCAGCGAATGCCACCATGGGTCACCTCCCACTTCGTGGGTGCTCTTGCAGGCATCGTGCACCATCTGATTTGGACAAAAGGCTTGCGCCTGGATCAAGATTGGACGCGGTGCTTGCCGCGGCGTTACGGGCCATGGCGAGCGGGGTTCGCCAATGGACTCTGTCTGAGGAGGGCGGTGATGCGGAGTGGCCCGGAGTCCGTGTAGCAGCGTGTGGTGGCGGCGAGGTATGCTGAATCGCGAAGCCGGACCATGGAGCGGTCCCACCCCGGAAACCGGCGTCTGGCCGGCAGACCGAGACCCCGGTAAGGAGGCATAAGCGTGAAGCAGCAGATTAGCACCGGTACTGCCATCATCATCATCGTGGTGGTCCTTCTGGTCGTCGGAGCGATCGTCTGGAAGGCTTTGGAATCCGGCGGTGGCGGTGGCGGCAAGCTGAAGATCGAACAGGCTCCCTCTGCACTGGAGCAGCAGAAGGCCGGCGAAACAGGGGACGAGTAGACAGCTCCTGTTTTGCTCAGCGAATCCGATTAGCGCTCGAACGCTTTCGACGGGCCTCGCCGCAACTCGTCGGCGAGGCCCGTCGTTCATGTCGTAGTCGAGGTGGTCTAGCCGCCACGCTGCCTGTGAGTGCGTGCGAACTCCGCGTGATCAGTTGGCCCGGGCCCTGGTGAGCGACTGCTCCCTAGAAGATGCGGGCTGGGTAGTCACGCTGCGCGCGCAGCGATCCGCGGAGAACGCAACGGATTTATCGCGAAGCGTTGCCGGTTCCCTTGAGAGCAGGTGACCGACCCCGTCCCCAGTCCCGATGCATCGCGACCGACCCTCCCCCTTTCGCCGCGCCTCGAAGCAAGCGGTTGGAGGCAGTCCAAAGCGCACCGGCCCGTAATGCAGTGACCGGGACGTGAGGAAGACGACTAGCCCCGGCGCGGTCCTGAGGCATGCGGTGCGCGCTAGCTGCTGCAGGGCGACGGACGCGGGCCGGGGCAAGGAGTTCCTCGCTGGGACGGCAAGCTACGTTGGCTCGTAGGAGCGTGGGACGCGACTCGCGGCGTCGGGCAGCGGTGGGAGGGCCTCCGTCCGCTGTGTCTGATACCAATACGCCACGCTCGAGTAGTCGTTGGACTGCAGATTGGCGTGGCCGTGCTCGATGCTCATCCGAAGGCTCTTCTCGAAGTACACCGGGTCCTCGATGTGGAAGCGGTAGCTCGTGCACATCCTGCGCGTCGGGCGCTCTGGGTCGTGCTCGTGGATGGACGTACCGGAGTAGGGATACGCCTTGTCGTGCATGCCCCATGCCTGCGAGAAGTAGTCCTCGGAGCCGGTCCCGTGCAGGCTGGGTGGCCACGTCTCACCGTCTATGAAGAACATGTCGTCGCCTTCGCCCCACCAGGTCAGCTCGTACACGTCCACTTCCTTCGCGCCGACCTTCTTCTTCGAGACCATGGGGTCTATGTTGTCCACCGAGATATTGCAGCCGACGAAGTGGCCCGCTCCCTTGGTGTCTAGCACCAGGTAGTTGCCTTCGCCGCCGATGTTGGGCACGTCCATGAACTTCCAGTAATTGAGGCCCTTGCCGCTCAGATCACCCTGTTCGCCCTGGGTCGGGTACTCCTGGCGATAGTGTGCATGGAAGAGCAGAGCATGCTCGGGCACATCCGTGTCCTCGTAGTCGACGTAGTAGTAGAAGGAGCCGATTTCCTCGTCGCACTCGCTTTGCACTTCGATGCGAGCCGACTCGTGATAGGGCATGGCGAAGTAGCAGTTGAGCGCGATGCCGCCGCCGAAGGCGCCCTCGTTCGCCTTCTCGGTCACACAGGCGAACGGTATGCAGGAAAAGCTCCTTGCGATGCCATGGCCGAGGCAGAAGAAGTCTCCGAGCGGTGCGTGGATGCTGGGGGTCGTTTCGCCGTTCCAGTAGGCCCGAAGCACGGTCTTGCGAAGGTACATCTTGTCCTTCGCGCCCACCGTAATCCAGATATGACGAATGCAGCCGGGGCGGTCCATCTCGGCGAGAACTTTGGTCTCTCCGGGAGCGATAGTCAGATAGTCGCGGTTGCCGCCGGTGCGATCCCAACTCGACTGGCGGCGACTGCGAGCCTGACGACGATACACCAAGGCCGACAGCGCTCCGGGTCCAGGCAGATGAACGTCCATTCGTTTCTCCTTGTTGCAGTGCGTTGGGCCTAGCTTCCGCGCCGCCGCCTACCCTCCTGCGGCACCGGGCCTTCGGGCTGGGATAGACTCCCAAGCATGGAGTACACCCCTCGGCAGCGCATTGCGGACGCTCTGGAGCTGCGTCAGCCAAAGGACCGCGTTCCCCACTTCGAGATGCAGTTTCAACTGTGCGAGGAGGCGTTCGGCCGCGACTTTCCCGAAGAGGAAGAGATTGCGGCGGCACGGGGAGCGGAGCGCGAGCGGCTGGTGGCGCAGGCAGCAGAGATGTCACTGCTGGTGGCGGAGACCTTCGACTGGTCGGCCCTCGCGATCTGGCGGCCGTATGCAGGTGAGGCTTATCTCGAGACCGTTCGGCTCTTGAAGAAGGAGACGGGCGATCACTACATGATCATGGCTTTCGCGGGCAACGGGACGCTCGGCATTCCAGACGGCCAGAGCATGGAGGAGTTGGCTGTCAAGCTTTACGAACGGCCAGAGGAGATGCACGCCGAGTGCCGCAAGATGCTGGCAGACGCTATCGAGTGGGGCAAGCGGGCCTTCGACACAGGCGCGGAGCTGCTGATCCTCAATACCGACTATGCGCTCAACAAGGGGCCGTTCCTCTCGCCGAAGCTGTTCGCCGAGTTCGTCACTCCCTATCTGCAAGAGAACGTTCGGGTGCTGCGAGAATACGGAGCGTACGTGATGCTGCACACCGACGGGCAGATCATGCCGATCATGGATCAGTTGATGTCCGCCGAGCCTCACGCGCTGCAGTCCATCGACCCGATGGCAGGGATGGACATCGCCGAGGTGAAGCGCCTGTACGGTGACCGGCTGTGCCTGATGGGTAACGTCAACTGTGCGATGTTGCAAGATGCCACTCCGGAGCAGGTGCGCGAAGAGAGCAGGAAGTGCATCGAGGCAGCCAAGCCCGGCGGCGGCTACATCTTCAGTTCTAGCAACGTTATTTTCAAGGGGATGCCGCTAGAGAACTATTGGGCGATGCTGGACGCCCTGAAGACCTATGGCAACTACTCCGGTTCAAAGTAGGTGCCGGTACAATCGCGCGTCCCGAGAGTACGTCAGTGGGGGGTTCTATGGAGTCTTTGGCTTCGAAGAAGTGTGTACCGTGTATGGGTGGGGTGCCGCCACTCGAGCGGAGTAAGGTGGACGAGCTGCACGGTGAGGTGATCGACTGGCAGGTCGTGTCCTACAAGAAGCTACGGAGGTCCTACGACTTTCCGGACTTTCGTACGGCGCTGGACTTCGTGAACAGAGTCGGCGAGGTCGCGGAAGCCGAGGGCCATCATCCGGACATTCTGCTCAGCTACGGCAAGGTGGAGATCTCCATCTGGACGCACAAGATTGACGGACTAACGGAGAGCGACTTCATTCTCGCAGCGAAGATCGACGAGTTGGACAAGGACGCGTCATAAGATACCGTCGGGTGGCATTACGACCAGCTCGTCTATGTTCATCGTGTCCGGTGCGCTGAGGATCTGGGCGATGGCTGCTCCCACGTCCTTGGCCGGAAGCATCCGGTCGCGCTTGGGCCTCCAGGTCTGACTGTCCCAGAATGGCGTGTCCACGCTTCCCGGTAGCAGGGCGGTCAGCTTGATCCCTCGCGCTCGGTACTCGGCGGCGAGGGAGAGCGTGAGCCCGAGCGCACCCCACTTGGATGCACAGTAGGCGGCGCTCGCGGGAAAGGGTACCTTGGCAGCGATGGAGAGCACGTTGACGATGCGGCCGGAGCCGGCAGGAAGCATTCGACGGATGGCGTGCTTGCAGCAGAGATACACTCCGCGTAAGTTCACTGCTAAGCAGCGGTCGAAGGTAGCCGTATCCTCTTCCTCGGTCGGCCCGAACCTGCCGAAGCCTGCGCAGTTGACCAGCGCATCCACTCGCTCCAACCCGTCGAAGAGCCCTTTGACGGCGGACTCGTCCTGAACGTCCAGACAGCGGACGAGCGTGCGTGCCCCGGCCGCCTCACACTCCGCGGCGACCCTTTCGAGGGCCGGACGGCGTCTGGCGACCAGCACGAGCTCACGTCCTTTGGCTGCGAGGGCCTGGGCGGCAGCTCGACCGATGCCCTGGCTCGCTCCCGTGATCACGATCATCGCGTTCATGCCCCTTCGAGATTCGCAGGTTCGGAGAGGCGTCCTTCGGTGGGGTAGCGGGTTTTGGCGGTGATGGTGTAGAATGCAGGAGTTCCCCAACTCCCCCGCGCGCGCAGCGCGCTGTTTAGGAGCGAGTGTCTTATGGCAGAAACCGGAAACGAAGGTAGGGACCGACTACGCACGCCCAAGGTGGCGGGTAGCCGTGCCTTCCGTGGTTTCTTTAAGCGGGGCGGGCCGAAAGCGGTTTACCAGGACGTGGCGAAGGAGATGCGACAGACGACTTGGCCCAGCTCTCAGGAGACTTGGCGGCTGACCGGCGTGGTGCTGGTCGTAATAGCCGTCGCCATGGGGTACCTGTTCGTGGTTGACACCGTCATGACGTATCTGATGCGGTTTATCATGGGGGGTGCGTAGGGGTGTACCGAGCGTGGTACGCGGTGCACACGTTCGCGGGGCACGAGAACAAGGTTCGGCGCATCATCGAGCGTCGGGCCCAAATTCAAGGCCTGTGGGACCAGCGAATATTCAAGATCCTGATCCCTACCGAACAGGAGCTTCGGACTAGGGGGGGCAAGCGCTCGGTGGTGCAGCGCAACGTGTTTCCAGGGTACATCCTGGTGGAAATGACCCTGGACGACGACACGTGGGCACTGATCAAGTCCACGTCCGGCGTCACCGGTTTCGTGAGCTCGGGCGAGAAGCCAGTACCGCTGAGCGACCGCGAGGTCAGGGACATTCTGGACAGTTTGGATACCGGCAAGGCGAAGCCGCGGGTCGCGTGGAAGCGAGCGGACTCGGTTCGGGTTACCAACGGGCCGTTTGCAGACCTTACCGGCAAGATAGACGAAGTGGATGTGGATCGGGAGAAGCTGCGCGTGTTGATCAACATCTTCGGGCGTGATACTCCCGTCGAGTTGGACTTCACGGATGTGGAGAAGATATAGCGAGCGCGGGGCGCCGGAACGAGGACGAGAATGGCAAAGAAGATCACCGGAGTAATCAAACTTCATATTGCGGCAGGCAAGGCGACGCCCGCGCCGCCTGTCGGCCCGGCGCTGGGTCAGCACGGCATCAACATGATGGAGTTCATCAAGAAGTTCAACGAGGAGAGCGCGAGCCAGATCGGGATGAAGCTGCCCGTCGAGATCATCGTGTACGAGGATCGCTCCTACAGCTACACGATCAAGCAGCCGCTTGCCGCCGACCTCTTGCGGACTGCAGCCGGCATCGAGAAAGGTGCAGGCAACCCGAAGACCGAGCGCGTGGGCAAACTGACGCCAGACCAGCTTCGGCAGGTAGCCAAGCTGAAGATGAAAGACCTGAATGCCGAAGACGAAGAGGCCGCGATGAGGGTGCTGGCGGGAACGGCCCGCAGCATGGGCATCGAGATCGAAGGCTACACGCCCTAGCTGCGTGGGGCCGTGACACCGAGGAAGTGGCGCGATGATAAAGCAAGAGCGAAAGAAACTGAAGACCAAGCCGCATAGTACACGCTATGCCGAGCTGGCCAAGAAGGTGGAGCCAGACCGGTTCCTTTCCATGTCCGAAGCCATCGAGACGGTCAAGGGCCTGGCCAACGCCAAGTTCGACGAGACCATAGAGCTGGCGGTGCGGCTGGGCGTGGACCCTCGCAAGTCCGACCAGGTGGTGCGAGGAATTACCAACCTGCCCCACGGCACGGGAAAGAAGCGAACCGTGGCCGTGCTGGCCCGTGGTGAACAGGCCGAGGAGGCCAAGGAGGCCGGGGCGAGCCGCGTGGGAGCCGAGGACCTGATCGAGGACATCCAGAACGGCTATCGCGACTTCGACGTCTTGATCGCGCACACCGAGATGGCGCCGCTCGTGGGCAAGATCGGGCGTCTGCTCGGCCCTCGCACGCCGAACAAGCGGAACGGTACGGTGACCGACAACGTGGGCCAGGCGGTTCGCGAGATCACGATGGCCACGCGCGTGGAGTATCGCACGGAGAAGGCGGGCAACGTGCATCTGCCCATCGGAAAGGTTTCGTTCACGAACGAGCAGATCGAGGAGAATCTGGTGGCGGCTCTGACTGCCTTGGTGAAGGCGAAGCCTGCGGGTGCCAAAGGGCGCTATCTTCGTTCGATCACCCTTTCGACCACGATGAGCCCTGGGGTGCCGGTGGACGTGGTCTCGACGGCCAAGGCGATAGGCGCAGCGTAGGAAGACGGATCCCGAAGCCTCCGCCGCTGGCGCGGTGGAGGTTTCTTGCTGCCAGTTCCGCGGTTTTGCCCCGGCGCCGTCCCTGGGGTTCGCATGCCCGAGAGCAGGTGCCGTCCGGCCGGGACGCGGGCCAGGGCATGGAATCGCATGCTTCCCGCCTCGGTAAGTTGCAACCCTCACCCCAGCCCTCTCCCTTGGGTAAGGGAGAGGGAGGAGCGTCTCACGCCCGGACGCGGGCCAGGGCATGCAATCGCATGCTTTCCGCCTCGGTGGGTGGCAACCCTCACCCCGGCCCTCTCCCTTGGGTAAGGGAGAGGGAGGAGCATCTTACGCCCGGACGCGGGCCGGGGCATGGCGTCGCGTCCTTCCCGCCTCGGTGGGTTGCAACCCTCACCCCAGCCCTCTCCCTTGGGTAAGGGAGAGGGAGGAGCGTCTCACGCCCGGACGCGGGCCCGGGGGATGGAGGCGCATGCTTCCCCCCTAGACGGGTGACAACCCACCCCCCAGCCCACTCCC
>BTVI01000070.1:0-9615 GCA_045862955.1 Fimbriimonadales bacterium | reverse complement strand
CGTGCTTGCTCTTGTCTGGGGGGGGGGGGGTCCCCCCGGGCCCCCCCCCCCGCCTTCCCGGACTGTCTACCCACCTAAGGCGCCACCAACAGATACCCAGCGACACCGGCGAACAACGTCGCCAGCAGGTTCACGGCGTCGTTGGAGAGGAAGGCGACCCCCGCAGCCAGCCTGGCGACTCCATCGCAGTGTGTGGAGGTCTCCACCACCGCCCCACAGGTCTCGCACCGAAAACGAGCCTGTAGCGTCGCACCGAGCAAGCTATCGAGCAGGGAGCCACACCACCCGATGGTGGTGATGGCCAGCAGGCTCGGTCCCCACGCCGCCACCAGGCCGGCTCCAACGGCAGAGGCCGCCAACCCGGCCAGTGTCACCGCACCACTCGTTCCAGCGGGCACCCGTCGCAGCGTGGTTGCCATCCTCGGGTGTCTTCCCAGCAGCCGGCCCAGCTCCGTTGCCCATGTGTCGGCGTTGGCAGCGGCCAGGGAAGCGAGCATCGCAGCCCACGCGCGCTCATCACCCAGCAACATCGCGGCTGCTGCTGCTCCTGCCACCCCGCCGTTGGCAAGCACCTGCTCCCAGCGGCGCGGACGGGCTCTCGTCCCCCCCTGCACCCGGCATCGTAGCACCGTCATCAGGCTTGAGGTAACGAAGAACGTTAGTAGCGCCCCGGCGCCGAGCCAGCCAGCACCCACCAAAACGAGCCCGCCGACCAGCACGGCGGCCACCGCACCTCCCGAGGTCAGCCATCCTGTAAGACGGGCGCACGCCCCGGCCGCCAGTGCGAGCGCAACACCCGAGTCCCAGCCTACCAACCGATGCCGACCTCGTTCATGCATCCAAGATACCATCACCACCAGGGAAGCCAGCCCCGACATTCTCGTGTTAGAATACGATCGCGATGGCATACGGCCATAGTCAGGTAGGGCAGCCGAGCAAGAGGCGTTCCAAGCGGGAGGCCTTTAGCAGAGGGTTCCGTCTGCTGTCGGCGGACAAGGCGCACCACGAAGCTCTGCTCGCCGCACTCGACAAGGAAGAGCGGGTGAAGGCATACAGCCACGGAGCCAACTTCTTCGAGGACCGTGACGATTTTCCGTTCTACGTCTACATCACCCGCACAGCCGACGGAAAGCCCCTGGGCCAGGCCGAGTGCGATCTGTTGGACTCACTTCTGGCTCAGACGGACCGGACGGCCCCGACAGAATCGCAGCCCGAACCGCAACCGGACACCAAGGACGCGGCTCCCGACGACCACTGGGACGTGTTCGAAGACATCTCGACGCGACTCCAATCTCGCATAGACGCCCTCGAAGAGCAGGTGCGAGACGTCGCCGGTAGGCTGGTCAGACTGAACCGAGCCTTCGAGGAGCTGGAACACTCTCTGTCGCAAGGATTCGATCGCGTGATGCAGGGGCTCACGTCGGAGATTACCGTACTGGCTTCCCAGCAAGTCAGGGAGCGCGCGGAGATGCTGGCAAAGGGCGATCGTGCCTTCGCCGAGCAGCTCGTAGCAGACTACGAAAAGCTCGAGAGCAAAGAGAAGGCGCTCGAATACGACGTGATGCGATTGCGAGAGGACCGAGATCGGCTCCAGGAACGGATCACGGAACTGGAACTGGAACTGGCCGAAAAGGAGCACGACCTCAGCGTCTCGCGTGCCGCACCGCGCAACTCTTGGACGCGGGACGAGCTAGAGCTGCTGGAGGTGCTTTCTCACTTCCAGCACGGCGAATGGTTCCGTAGAGGGTTGAAGGAACTGATACCCGACCGCGTAACCACTCCTGCGCTGGTAGCAGTGCTTCGCTCGCTCGCGGAGAGGTCTGTCTCCACCCATCACGAGCATGCAAACACGAAGGCCATCACCCGCAAAGGGAAGCCCGGTTTCTACGAAGTGCGCTGCAATCTCGGCCCGTGTGGGGACTCGGGACGCCTTTACTACGCTGTGAAAGACGGAACGTTCGTGCTACTCGGCTTCGGCTCGAAGGAGACACAAGCGCGAGATCTCGACGCCATCTTCCACTCCTTGTAGGCCCGGATTTCAGGGGCGCGATACGTACTTGCTACCACGAACATAGAACCGCCAAAGCATCTCCTTCGCCTGCGATATGCCAATGCGTGTCGTCGCCACCACCATGTCGTCGGACACCGGCACACCCGTTAGCACGCGAATGCGTCGTCCTGTCAGCGATTCGCCGTCGTCCCCGATGCTCAATCCCATCGCGCGTGTTAGGTTGCCAGGTCCTGCGCACAGTCTGTGGACGGGCACTTCCCCGCGCCGATTACGCATCAGTTCGATTCCCTCCACCGGCTCGCCTGCTCGTATCAGTACCGCCTCACCCACACCCGCCGGCCCGGTGACGAAGTTGAGTGCGAAGTGCATGCCATAGGTGAAATACACATAGGCGCATCCCCCACGCTCGAACATGGTCGCATTGCGCTTGGTCTTGCCACGCGAGGCATGACACGCCGGATCGTCTTGCAGGTATGCCTCGGTCTCCACGATTCGCACAGCCGTCCGACCCTCTGGCGAGGCCACCACCAGGACACGACCTAACAACTCTCGCGCCACTACTACAGTGTCGCGCATGTAGAAGGAACGCGGGAGGATCGGCAACGCGCGCTACGACCCGTAACCGTTGGGATGTGCCTTCATCCAGTTCCAGGCATGCAGAATGATAGTCTGCAAGGAGGGGAACCTCGGACGCCACCCTAACTCCTTCTTGATGCGCTCGGAAGATGCCACCAGTCTCGCGGGGTCCCCTGGTCTCCGAGGTGCCGCCTCGCACGGAATCGCCTTGCCTACCACACGCTCGCATGCCTGGATCACCTCGGTCACGCTGAAGCCCTCTTGGTTGCCGAGGTTGTATGCGAGCACCTCGGCCCCGTTCCGCAACGCGTTCAGTGCCCTCAGGTGCGCGTCGGCCAGATCGGTAACGTGGATGTAGTCCCGAATGCAAGTACCATCCGGTGTGTCCCAGTCGGTGCCAAAGACCTGCACCTTGTCACGCTTGCCCAGCGCGGTCTGCAGCACCACCGGGATGAGGTGCTGCTCGGGGTCGTGGTCCTCACCCAGCTCGCCGTCCGGGTCGGCGCCCGCGGCATTGAAGTAGCGCAGCGAGATCGAGCGAATGCCGTACGCCTTGCCGTACCACTTCAGCATGCGCTCCATCACCAGCTTAGTCTCGCCGTAGGGGTTGGTGGGTAGCTGCGGGTGATCCTCCGGTATCGGAATGCTCTGCGGCTCACCGTAGGTCGCAGCGGAAGACGAGAAGATGATCCGGCTCACGCCCGCCTCGCGCATTGCCTCTAGCAGAATGTGGCAGCCGTTGACGTTGTTGTCGTAGTACTTGGAAGGGTCTGCCACGGAGTCACCGACCGATGCGTATGCGGCAAAGTGCATCACGCACTCGATCTCGTTATGTCGAAAGATGCCCCTCAGCAGTTCACGGTCACGGATATCGCCGCTAATCAGCTCGGCGTCCTGCACCGCGGCCCGATGGCCCAGCTCCAAGTTGTCCAGCACCAAAGGCTGCTCGCCGTTCTGTCTAAGGAACTTCACCATGTGGGAGCCGATATAGCCTGCGCCACCGATCACCAGTATCATCCGCCCAACCTCGCTTTCGGATGAATGGATGATACCCGTGGAGGCAGTCCCACCCCGGGTACCGAATCCCCGGAGGCACCGCCAGTGCGCCGGCACGCGTTTCGACCGGTAGCCATCCACTCGTCGGACAGCGAAGTCATGGACCGGGCTGGGGCCGTCCTCATCGCGCGGAGGAGATCCTCAGCGGCAGGGCTCGGGTGCCGGGCTAGCGAATACCCAGTGGGCGTAACGCGGCAAAGCATCCCGCGTCGTATCGATCTCGGAAGGGCTGCGTTGGAAGCATGGAAGGCAGGGGTGAGAGGATGAGAGAAACCGGCGGGGTGATCAGCATACTCGGGCTGCTGGCGCTAGGCCTCGCTTGCCAAGCGAGCGCGCAGGTCTACCGAAACCTGTCGGACGTCCCCTTCGCGACCGTCTCGAACGGTCCACAGCAAGCCATCGTGGTGGATGTGGACGGCCTCAGCCCGGTCCAGGTCCGAGCGAAGATCGTGGAAAGGGTGCGCTCCGTACAGCGCGCGATGACCGAGGCGGGGAGACCGATCATCCGCGAGCTCAAGGCGCGTGGCCTCATGCCGCAGGACATGGTTTGGCCCGTAACGCACGTTGTGATGCTGCGCGAAAACGGCCGGCTGATTCTCCCGTCGTCGGTTTCAGGCGGCCGTTCAGAGAACCCTTTCTCCAACCCTCCCCCTTCCGTTTCGCTCCAAGGGGAGGGGGCAGAAGCGCTGACGGTATCCCGGCAGCCCTCGCCCGAACACGCCTCCGTCGCTGAACTGCCCCCGCAGGCCCTGCGAAAGGGGGAGGGTTGGGGAGGGGGTCGAGTGCCCCTGGCCTTGTCATCTACCGCAGACAACCCGGGGCAAAGTGGCTCCTCTGGCGACGGGGTGAGCGTCCAGAACGGGTGCCTCAGCCTGCAGTTCTCCACTGCTCCGGGCGAGACGTTCACGTCGCAGTATCAGGCCGTGCTGCAGAGCGTGTTCGACACCGCCAACCCGGTCATCGAGGGCATCTACGGTGCGCCGTACCCCGCGGCGTGCGGCCCGATCACGGTAGTCAACTACGACGCTGACATCGGCGACAGAGACGCTGTCGTCGGCGGAATCTACTTGGCGAGCGACCCCGCGCACGGCGGCGGCCCTACCATCCTCTTCCCGGTTTACAACAGCCTAGCGGCGGCCGCGGTCAACTTCGTGAACCTCCTGGTTCACGCTTACCACGGTCCCGCCATGCTTCACTTCGATGCTTGGGAGCAGGGCTTCTCTCGGGCGGTCACCATGCGCGTGGTGCGGCAGGTCTACCCGGACACCTTCCAGTTTCCGGATGGCTCACGTGCCGGGCCGGTGCTCGAAGCCACCTACGAAGCGCGCAACTTCTACGACTGGTGGAACCAGCCCTCGCTCGGCAACAACAGCTTCATCGCCCCATCGCTCAAGAATGCCCCGATCAACCCGGGCTTCACCGGCGGGCTGTTTTTGGTGCGCTACATGATGGCGGGCTCGGCCTGGGCAAAGGTGCTCACCGAAGACCCCGCGTTCTTCACCAAGTTCCACGCTGCCTATTACGCCGATCCGGACCCGCCTACCAACCTCGCGGGCAACGTCCCCGCGCTCAAGACCATCGCAGCGGCGGTAACTCCCGAAGTGGAAGGACTGCCCTTCGAGACCTGGTTTCACCGCCAGCACATCTTGAACTCCAGCGTACGGGTCGGCAGGAAGCTACACTCGCAGGTGATCCCCCTATGCGGCGGCCTGCAGCCTGGCGAGACCGGCGTCTTCATCATCCTGTACAACTATTTCAACACCGCCAAGTCGGGCGACGAGAGCCTGCTGAACGGCATCTCGTTCCCGATCTACTGGACCTTCGACTTCGCGCGAATGAACCTAGGCGCCCAATATGAGAGGGTGAACCTGCTCGGCGGCTCGGCTGGTCTGGCGCCATCCTTCACCGATAGCACGCAAGCCGTGACGATAGACACGCCGGTCGCGGAGACGCTCTCTCGCGTCGTGCTGCCCATCGGCACGGTGTGCACGCAGACCCTCAGCAACGACTTCTACGGCACCGTCCTCGGCCTCTCCGACTACGACCCGGTCACCGGCTTCGGCGGAACGGTCACGTTGAAGCTGCCCACCGGCGACGTGACCGCGGACATCGTTCGCGGCGCCTTTGGCGCTACCGTCCCGACCCTCACGGCACCCCAGCGCGCGACCGTCGAGGTTCGCGATCGCTCGGGCACGCTGCTGGCCACGCGCAAAGTGAACACCGGAGCTGCGCCGCTCGCTCTGAACCTTCAACTCAGCGAACAAGGCACGCACGTCCAGCGCATCAGCGACGGCATCCAGATGATCACCGTGCCCATCTGGCCGAACGAAACGGACACCGCAACGCTGCTCGGCATGCCGCCCAGTGAAATGCTATTCGCGCGATGGCGGCAAGACCTGTTCCGTTACACGCTCTATCCCGCTACCCCACCAATCCAGCCTGGCTATGCATTCTTCGTCAAGCTGCCGCTCGCGCGCGACGTCACCTTCACGGGAGTTAGGCCCCCCGCCGACAGGGCCTTCGCTGTGCCCCTGCAGGTCGGCTGGAACCAGATCGGCAATCCCCTCCGAACCACGGGCGCCACGAGCCTCGCCGATGTATGGGTCCAGACCGGACCGAACGATCCAGCCATCGGTTGGGACGAGGCGGTGACGAAGGGTTGGGTTTCGCCGACGGTCTTCCGCTTCGACCGGGACATCAGCAACCCGGACGCCGGAACGAACCAACCCGCAACCGCGTTCGAAGCGTTGAAGGGCTACTGGGTGCGTGTGCGCGCGCCGGAAGGCGTCACAATCCTGTTTCGTCCGACCTCCGGGCTCGGCCCGGTCGCACCATACCGCTCGCGCACACCCGGGTGGCACGTGGACCTCACGCTCCGCGCCGAAAACGGCACGACCGCTGCAGCGCGGCTGGGAGCCGATTCCACAGCTAGCGACCGTGCCGATCCTCAGTGGGATACCCCTCTACCGCCGGCATTCGGGCCGGGCTTTCAGCTTTCGTTCCCACACCCCGAGTGGGGTGCGGAGAAGGGCGACTACTACAGCGATATCCGCGCCGACAGGCGGCAGTCGGAATGGACGGTGCGCGCCACCGGCCTCGTTCCCGACAAGACCTACACGCTCGCCTGGGATGTAGCGCCGACGTTACGCCGCGAGATGCGCCTAACGCTGTCCGACCCGACAACCGGGCGCCTGGTGAACATGCGCGGGACCAGCTCGTTCACCTTCGCGGCCTCCAGCACCGAGCAGACGTTCGTCATCCGGGCGGAGAGCTCGGGGGTGGGCGCCCTGCGGGTGATGGACCTGAACCTCCAGATCACCCGCAGCGGATGCAGCGCTACTTTTTCCGTAAGTCATGCTGCGGGAGTAAGCGTCGAGGTGCTTTCGACGAGCGGACGGCAGGTACGCACTCTAGCCGACCGCAAGCCCCTTGGGCCCGGTCTGCACACGGTCACTTGGGACGGAAGAGACGAGCGAGGAGTGAGCCTGCCCCCCGGCGTGTACGTACTTAGTGTGCAAGCAGTGGGAGAAGATGGCACGGTGGCGCGAGCGGTCCGTCCGCTGGTGCTGAGGAGGTGAGGGCCCCGATGAAGACTTGGATGGTTCGTTCGGCGCTGCTGCCCGCTGTCGCTGCGTTGGCGCTGATGCCAGGTTGCGGCGGTGGTGGAGGCGGAGGCGCATCGGGGATCGCGCTCTCTGGGAACGTGCTGATGGTGGGCACGGGTCTGCCACCCAACCCCCCTGTTACTGTCACCGCGGGGGGCAACGGCGCACAGACCCGCCTATCGGACGGAGGCTTCTCGTTCCAGGTGCCCTCCGGAACCGCCTCGCTGACCATCACGGGCGCGGGGCTCCCCACCTTCGTCTATTCCTTTCCCGCCGTAACGAGCTCTACCAACGTGGGCTTCCTGTACGTCGGCCCGCAGCAGGTGCAGGTGATCGGACGGATCTTGGACGCTGAGACCCTGGAAGTCGTTGAAGGCGCGACGGTCACCATGCTCGGCCGTCGTACGGCGACCGCCGCAGACGGCACGTTCTCTCTGAGCAGCGTCGCGTACGACCCGAACGGGTTCTTGCAGATCGTCTACCTGGTGGAGAAAACCGGCTACACGCCGCGAGAGGCCCCGGTCGAGATGCCTGCGGTCGGCGGTGTCATCGACCTCGGCGACACGCTTCTCGCTCCAGAAAGCAGTACCGAACCGCCGCCCGGCCCGTCTAACATCTTTGGATTCGTGACGGAGCCCGGCGGCAACGGTAGCGCGGTGTTGGTGAAGTTGGTGCGTCGCTCGGACAACGCCGTGGTGGCCGCCTTCGTTACCGGTTCGCTCCTCGGCTCCCCGGCCAACCGCTATCAGTTCTGGGTTGCGGTCGGAGAATACCGGCTGGAGTTCGAGAAGCCTTTTGGCACGTTACGCATCACGCGTGACGTGGACCTGGTGGACGTGGACGAGCCCGTGCGGGTGGACGTTACTCTCCCGTGAGCATTCGTGCTCGCGTGATATAATCGGGCCGCGACGGCGGGAATGCCGATCGAGGGCCGCCTCGGCCCGACGAAAGCAAGGAAGGTCAATATGCGGAAGTTCGGGTTCAGAAACCTGTTGCTCGCTCTGACGTTCGGCGGAGTGATCCTCTCCGGTGTGTCCTGTGGCGGCGGAAGCGCAGGCGGCGACGGTGGCGGCGGCACCGGCATCTCTCGACTGCGTATCCAGGTGGTCACCTATGTCGCGGGTCAGCAGGTCGGAGTGGCCGGAGCACAGGTGTTTGGCGTCCTCGGAACCGGTGCGGGCGCGACCGTAGTAGCCTTCGTGCCGAACTCGCTGGACCCGACGAGATACGACCTCGTCAATCCGCCCGTGTCACTCAGCGGCATTCTGATTCGGCCTCCGCAGACGAATCCGCCCAGCTTCCACAGGGTAGTGCAGTACCCCGCGCTGCCTTTCAACGATTCGTCCAACGTATATCAGATGCCGGACACCGTGCCGTACGACCCTGCGATCTATGCGGTCCCGCCGATCACGGGCCCATTCCCCGGTGGGGTCACGGACCTCGGACAGGCCAAGCTCTACCCCTACGGCGATCCCCCGCCGAAGCCGAACTTCCCGTAGTCGGGAAGCGAGCGGTCGGAGAACGCTATGAGCGCGCTGCGTGCAGGACTCCACCTTATCTTGTGGGTCCTCGTGATAGGTCTGCTGTACGTAGGCGCGATGCGCCTGCGCAGTGTGGATCCTCTCGCAGACTACCGAGAGGCGCTGCGAGAAGCCGCAAATACCCCCTTCGGCCTGACCATGCGCAACGCCACTCTCGCGGCCTACGATGGTGACCGACCCCTCCTGCGCGTAGACACCGAGGTGATCGAGGTCACCCGTGACGAGCGTGAGGCTTGGCTTCGCAACTGCAAGAACGGAAAGCTCTTCGACGAGGGCAGAGAGGCTGGGCAGTTCGAGGCTGCGAGCGTCCGCTACGACGATTTCCGCAAGACCGCAGCGGTCACCAACATCCGGCTGATCGCGGGCGATCTCGATGTCCGTACGCAGACCGCCAACTGGACCGAGGCGGATGGACGCGTCGCGGTCCCGACACCCATCGTCGGCACGTTGGCAGGCGGCAAAGTGGAAGGGCAAAGTGCCGAGGTGTTCCTGCGTACGCTCACCGCCGAGGTCGAGGTCGGTAAGTGGGAAGGCCTCCTCGCCTACCGCACCCCGCTGCAGCAGAAGAAGGAGGACAAGAGGCGCGTCGTCTTCCGCTTCCACTCGGTGAAGAAGACCGCAAAGCCGAACGTGACCATCTATACCAACGCGGAGATGATGGACGACAAGGACACCTTCGTGCGGGCGGACCGAATCGTGCACGACCTGGACACCGACATCGCGACCTGCGAGGGCCACTGCCAAATGCGCTCTCCCCGCATGGACATCACCGCTGACAAGGCTGTGGTGGACCTCAACGTGAAGCGCGCGACCCTGACTCAGAACG
>BTVI01000069.1:0-10294 GCA_045862955.1 Fimbriimonadales bacterium | reverse complement strand
TTTTTTCCCTTCCCCCCCGGGGCGGTTTTGTGGGGGTGGGGGGGGCCCCGCCCGCGGGGGCCCCCCGGCGCCGGAAGCGTTGACGCCGTCCATCGGCGTCATGCTACTGCAACTATGGACCGGCTGCCAGGTCAGCCAGCGAGCTCAAGAGCAGCTGCTTGGCATAATCGTAGTTGTGTACGCCGAGACTTCCGTCATTGATGACCAGCGAGTAGTTCCATCGCGCCCTTCGGTACTTCGCGTCCTGTCCATAGGTATCTCGGTACGCACGAAGCGCACCACCGTTCGCGTTATTGTCCGGCGCACCAGAGGACGTGGAGCCCCCGAGTTGGATTAGCAGGTCGGCGATGTGCTCCTGGATATCTTCCACTGTCTCGCCACTGGAGTTGACTACCACGTGCTCGATGTCTGCCGCGTTGTTCGCGCCGCCATGACACTTCGCGCACACTTCCTTCTTCGGGAGCGTCGAGGTGTGGTTCCACCTTCGGCTGCTGCCTGTCGCAAGAGCATGGCAGGTCTGGCAGGTGTTGGCGATTCGGGTGTGCGGGGAGTGCTTGTACTCGACACCCGGATACTCGTAGCCCCCTGCACCAGCAATCATGATCCCCGCATTGTGCCCGCGCGCCAGAGAAGAGCTGAAGAGAGCGATTAGGTCATCCGTTGCCGGGCCCTCTGGCGTGACGCCCTTGGTGTTGGGCAACCCGGTGTGACACTTCCAGCACGTCTCCTTCGAGTCCGGGATGCGGTTGATCAGGTTGCGGTTGCCACCGCTCGCCACGTGAGCCGACCCGGGACCATGGCACGCCTCGCACTGAACGCTCCAAAACTTCAGGTTGTGCGCACTCCGTGCATCCTTGTTGGTGTCGAAGCCACCCCGGTCCGATCCGGGATTGTTGGGGGTGTCCGGCGCCCCTGTTACGTGGCAGATCGCACATGGCGTGTTGGGCACCAACCCGTCCGAGATGAAGCGCGTGAAGATGTCGATGGTTCCAGAGCCACCCAGCTTGGTGGGATCCTTGGCATGGGCCATCTGCTTCCACTCGGCATAGATGCCCTCCGGGTGACCCGGGGCCGAGCGACCATGGCAGGCTGCACACACCTCGACGCCAACGTAGGTCGCATCGTCGGGAACGTTCCGAGACGGTATCGGCGACGGATCGTTCCACACGATAGACCCAGGAGGAGCGTCGTCGGTAGACCCCGACACCAGGTCGCTGACCGAACAGCCAGCGGCAACGAACAGCGTGACCAGGCCCAGCGTGCTAGAAAGTACAAGAGCTGTGGCCATACCCAATCTCTGCTTGCCTCGTATCACTTCTCGACCTCCCAATTGCGCCCAGCGGCCGGCATCACTGCCCGCTCGTGAACGTGCCCTTGAGCGTGATAGAAAAAACGTTCGCGTCGTATCCGAAATCGCCTACCAGTCTGTCGGACGAGACCAGCCGCTGGAAGCCCAGACCGAGCGTGAAGTCACGGAAGAACTCCTGCCGGTACTCGAGGCCCACATAGGTGGCAACGTTTCGCTCCCCGCCACGACTGAGGTAGTGGGTCAAGGTTCCGTCCAGACTGCTTCGTTCGGTCAGGTCCAGGTTGGCTCCGACGGTCCACACTTGACCCTGGCTGTACCACGGCCGCACCGCCGAACCGACGCCGATCACTCCGTCTTCTCCCGTGTTGAGCGGATCCTCTCCGCTGACGTTGCTGCCCCAGTCTTCCCACAGGAAGTCTACGAAACCCGCCAGGTTCGGCAGAAACTGAGTGCTGATTCCCGCGTTGACCGAGTTGAACCGGAGCGTATAGTCTCGAGCATTGTTGCGTCGCTCTGCCCACTGATAAGACGCGTACAAGCTCGTGAGGTAGCCGAACGAGCGCGACCAGCTCCCGATGAACGTCTGTGTACGGTCATAGTACAGCGTGGCCGTCGTATCGGATAGGAGTATGTCCGAGTCGGGAGCGTTGATCAGGTTGCGGTTGCGATACCGCAGGCGGAACTGTCCCAGCGCATCGGTTCGTAAGCGTACGGAGATATGCGCATCATCGGAGGCGGGACGCTGAACCACGTTGCTCCCTTTCATCTCGCGTCGCCAGCCGTGGCGTGTGTAGCCTGCATTCACATACACCGCCCGGCTTGGCCGCCACGAGACCTCCGCGCCCCCGCGGCTCGTCTTCTGCGCATATCGGCTTAGGGTGAAAGGAATATCCACCGTGTCGAACTGCGCCTCGGCTCGGAAGAGCAGGTCGGCTGCCGCCGCCCAGCCGGCATCGAAGCGCCATATCTGTGCGGTGCTTCGTCCCAGTCCTTCGTGGTCCGTCCTCACGTCGGTGTACGCAACCGAGGCACCGACGTTCGGCGCGGGCGACTGAGTGCTGCTGATCGTCATCTCCCGCAGCCACCCGTTCGGGACCTCTCCCAGTCGGTCGTTCAGACCCTCGGAGTACCAACCGACCTTGACGTCTCCACGCAACAAAGGCCAGCTAAGTAGGGCGTCATAGCTGAGAGTGCGAAAGTCGTAGCCGCTGTCCGGCCTCTGCCGGACGATGTCGCGTACTTCCCACTCACGGTCGGCCGCCTTCAGATCGAAGCTGGGTGCCACCCCTAGGCCGGCGAGGTGCAGCCAGATGCGCCGAGAGGAAGCCCTGGAGGAGTCGCTTAGATCGAGTGTGGCGTCCGGGAAGTAGGCGAACCGGTCCGCCCAGAAGCGCAGCGAGTGGCTCTCGGTTGTCGGGATCAGCTCCACAAAGCCCGCTTGGTCTCGCTCTCCCAAGTCGCGCCAGTACCCCCTGCCAAGGGAACGCAGGGAGCGAGCGTCGCGCAGGGCCAAGAAGACCATATCTCCGTAGAAGCCTTCTGCCAGCGAGCGATACTGGAACAGCCTCGTCTCGTTGCCATTCCACTCCACCGAACTGAACGCGGGAACCACCTCGACGTGGATGGGCTCGATGCCGATTGCCCGCCTGTCCTCGGTGCGCTCCTGCTCACCGGTTGCCTCGGTACCGCCACCGCCCCCCTGACCATACGAGGCGAGAACGTTCACGAACAACGCTGTGAGCACCGCAGCTCCTGTCATGCATTTCGCGTTCTTCATCATCCTCACCCCTAGCGGAAGAACAACTGGCTCTTGTTGGAGCCGTGGATGTCCGAGTGGCAGCCCGAGCGCCAGCAACTGCCCGGCCGACCTCGATGAGCCTCGTCCGCGTTGATATCCGTGTGGCACTGGATGCACACGCCGCGTCCGTTCGTCACCAGCAGCTTTTGGTTCGGCGAGCCGTGCGGTTGATGGCAGGTGAGACAGCTCTCGCCGAGGCCACCCGTCCGAGTCGGTTCGTGCTCATAGACGAACGGGCCGCGGATGTTGGTGTGGCATTTGGTGCACACCGCGGACATGCTCTTGTTGACCGGCATCAAGGCGGGGTTCGTGCTGCGGTGAACTTCATGGCAATCGGTGCAGCTCACGCGATCTTCCAGCATGGGATGGTGGGATCGAAGCCTCGCTTGGGCAGCCTGTGCGGCGTGGCAGTTCAGGCAGGCGCCGTTGATTGCCTGGCTGGTGGTTGGGTGCTTGGCGTCGTAGCGGAAGCCCGCGAGGTTCGAGACTTTGACAATGGGCTTCTGTAGCATGAACGGGTCGTCGTCCGAGCCGTGGAACCTATGGCAGTCGACGCAGCCAACATCGGCCGCTGCGTGCACGTTGGTGCGCCAGTGCGGGCTGTCGTGGGTGGTGGCGTGGCACTTGATGCAGATCTCGGCTGCTCGCTTCACGGTGACCGACGAGCGCGGTGGGAAGCGCAGTATCTTGGTCCCGTCACCAGAGTCCACGTGCTCGCTGCCTGGCCCGTGGCAGTATTCGCAGGCCTGGTTGGCTTCCTTCAGCACCTTACGAAGGTGGATGGTGTGTCGGGAGGCGTTGAACACCTTCACGACTTCCTCGTGGCACATCTCGCACGCTTCGCTCCCGAGCGGTTCGGCATCGGGTCCGGGGCGGTCCTGCTCCAACGCCTTCTTACGCGCTGCCTCTTCTGTGGCGGACACCCGCTTCTCAGAGTCCTGTTGCGCGGACGACGCTGGTGCAGATGCTAAGACCACGAGCACGAGCAGCGCCGCAACACCAAAAATGAAGAGCGGCACCCCCCTACGAGGGTTCTGTCTGCCAAAACGCATGCGGCCCTCCTTAGCTCATCCTCGCGCTCCGCACACGGGCTGCCGGAGCGTACCGAAAGAGCCTGCCCTGCCTTTTATCGGGCATGTTACCACCCGGTTTGCAGTTCTGCAAGGTATTTTCGGTATGCTGACGAATGACTCCTGCAGCGAGCACGGCGCGAAGAAGTTTTTTTAACGCGTGTACAACGCTTGCCTACAATCTGTAGTGTCGCGCTCGAGATCGACTGTCGGGCCAAGCGCCTTCGTCGCCATTCCCATCAGGGGTCGGCGCGAAGATGCACCCGATTGGAGGTGTTGCATGACCGCTATCGCCGTTATCTTCGCGATGGTTGCCGTATGGAGCGGTACCCCAGCCCTCGCCCAGCCGAGCTGGCAGCCGCCGGAGCCCACGGTGGGCCCGGAGGCAGCCATCCCCCGCAACCGCCCCCGCGTCGTCATCACCGAGTCGGCACCCTTTGCCAAGAAGGCGGGCAAGTGGGTCGAGGGCAAGCGGGTGGCTGTGCGCAAGACCACCTACAGCCCTCAAGGCGTCCCTGTTGACGACGAGAAGTTCCTGCCGAGTGGAGCCCTCGTCTCCAAGACCGTCTGCACCCTCGACGAGTTCGGTCGAGTGGCGGAGAAGACGATTTTCGAAACTCCGGCGCAGAAGCTGACCGGTAGAGAGAGCTATCGCTATGATGGCCGCGGCAGGCTGATCGAGGTGCAGCGCTCTCGTGGAGACGGGACCGCTTTCAATGCTTCGGCATTCGAGTACAACGAGCGCGGAAAGCCGACACGAGAGACCATCACCCCCGCTGGCGGCGGCGCCCCGTGGATCGTAGCCTACACCTACGATCAGAACGACCGCGAGGCCACGATCACATGCACCGGCCCCGATGGCAAGCAGGTGTGGAAGCACGCCTATCAGTACGATGACAACGGCCGCTGCACCGAGGACAAGGCCTGGCGGCATGGCTCGCTGATCAGCAACACACGCTACACCTATGACGCGAAAGGCGACCTGGCCAAGCTGGTGGTCTACCGCGGCGACGGGCAACTGATGACTCGGCACACGTTTAAAGCCACCTACGACTCGAAGGGCAACTGGACGAAGCGAACGACCTACGACACGCGGTTCTTCAAGCCGCGATGGGTCGAGGTTTCGTATCGGGTGATCACTTACCACCCATAGGCGACTTCCCGTTGGGGACGCGTCGAGCTAGTCTATCGCGCTGAGGCCGGCCGGGAGCTTAATCGTCATGCCGGGCCGCAGGCCGAGGCGCTTGAACGTGCCTGCCTTGGCTTCCAGCGCGTACTTGGCCGGCCCTTTACTGGGTATGGGTGTCGGGTCACGGGGCTGCATCCGCTCGGTGTTGAGCACCTCCCCTTTGGCGTCGAGGAAGGCGATATCCAGCGGGATCAGCGTGTTTCGCATCCAGAAGCTGAGTGGCGCTTCTTCGAGAAAGACAAAGAGCATGCCGTGGTCATCGGGAACTTCGGCATCGGTGAGATGCATCATGCCTTCTTCGCGAGTGAGCGAGTTGGCGGCGATCCAGACCGGCATGACCTGTTCTCCGATACGCACCTCGGCAACGGGAAGGTCTGCCAGTTGGGTGCGCCGGGCGGGATTGTATGCTGCCGGCCGCTCCGACTTGCCGGAGGGTTCAGACCTGTCAGAAACGTCCGTCCTGTCCGACACTTCTGAGCCGTGCGATGCATCTCCCCCACCGCATCCGGCAAGGAGTAACAGACAGAGCACCACCCAAGCAAAGCTGCGCCGCAATAACAGGAAACCCTCGCTCACGATGCTGGCATGATACCGCGGCATCGCACCCGGATGCCGTCGCCCGGCAGGAGACTCGAACAATGGCGCCCCCGGATGGACTCGAACCATCGGCCCACTGCTTAGAAGGCAGTTGCTCTATCCCCTGAGCTACGGGGGCGCGAAGTGAATCGTACCCGGACACCCCATACTACGAGGCGCCCGGCTAGGCAGACGGGTGAGGCGGGAGAGGACGGCCTCGACGTGCCGCTGCAAGGCTCAACGGTGTAAATTATGACCATCCGCTCCGGCAGCCGAAACGTCGAGGCATGGACCCGATGCCGTCTTGGCGACTAGGCCCAGCAGTGCTGAAATAGCCGCTGGACTTGAGCGCGCTATGCACTGGGAGTTCGTGCCTGCGTATGGACGTTGAGCGAAGACACTACGCGACCGATTCCGTCGGCACCCACCTCGGCATAGATGACGCGCGGCTTCGTGCCCTCCGGGATCGCCTGGGCCACGTCCCACTCCTGGGCCGATGCGGCTGTGAAGGCCGCTCCCATAGCAGTGAGGGCTAAGGCTCTCATGTGATTCGTGTCCGTCCTTTCATCTCGATCTGCGGTCTCGCGGAGAAGCCGCTTTCCCACGTTCTATCGAGGACCTGCCCGGTAGTCAAGGAGCAGAGGCATCGGCGGCGAAAGTGCTAGGGATGAAGCTATCCGCCGGACACGCCGAACTGAGGTTGGCCGGAGTCGCTTTGGACAACGGCTTAATCGTGGACGAGGTCTTGGTCGAAACCGGTGACGTGAGCTACGAGGCAGACCGCCGCACCTTCGCGCTGCCGGGCCAGGCCACCGTTTCGGCGCGCATCTCGGCCGAGTCGATCCTGCGCTTCGTGCGGGACAACCCGCCGGAAGCGGTCCAAGACCTGCAGGTCGCACTGCAGGATGGGTTGGTGAGAGTGTCGGCGAGAATGCAGGGCTTGCTGCCGCTGGGGGTAGAGGCCATAGGCCGCCTGGAGATAGGGGAAGGGACGCAGATCGCGTTTCGCCCTACATCGGTGCGAGTCGCGGGTATGGGGGCACCAGACGCGCTCGTCGAGCGAGTGCTGCAGAGCGTGAACCCGCTGCTAGACGCGTCGGCACTCCCCTTCCCGGTTCAGATACAGCGCGTGGACGTGACGCCACGGGAAGTGCGAGTCCAAGCGATAGGTGGGCCCGTGCGGTTCTCGGGCAGTGCTACTTGATCTCCTCGACCCAGTCCACCTTGGTAGCGGGCTCAGCGCTGGAGTAATCCCAGTTGTCGCAATCGAGTCGACGGCAGTAGAGCATCCGTTGCTCACGGCCGTCCGGGGTCTCGACGTTCGCCATCTGCGCGAATCGGCACTCCAGGCACATCTCTGGCTGGAGCAGCTTCACAATTCTTAGTTCCCGGTTTCCCATCCCCCGAACCACCTTCCGCAGGAATTGTCGGACGGTTCATTCCGCCTCTTGCGTCGGGAGGGGACTCGGCGGTTTGACGGGTCTTTGGCAGTGGGATCGGCACGATTGCGGTGGCCAGACGTCTAAGTCGGTAAGGAAACGGGGCTCTTCCGCCAGTATCTGCGGAGGAGTGTGAGTATTCTCACGCACGGAGGCTGACTGTGACGGGTGTCGGAGCGATGCGCGCCGCTCTGGCGACAACCTGGGTGCTGACGCTTTCGCTCGGCGCTCTCGCGCAGACCGAGCGAGTGTCGGAGATGCTCGTCGGCGAAGCGGGCATGGCCATGCCGAAGCTGCAGTGGCAAGGTATCGTGGCTGGCAGCGAGCGAGTGCGACGAGGAGGGCTCTTGCTGGTCGCGGGGCGCGACTACTTCTTCAACCCGGATCTCGGCACCATTCGCATCGAGCCTCCGCTGGCTCCCGGCGAGACCGCAGAAGTGGAGTACGAGATCGCCAGGGGCCGGTCTTCGCGCCAATCGGGACGCACGTTGGTGCCGCTGGAAGCGGACTTCCTATCCACAGGCACTGCTCGGCTGGGACTCGTTGCACAGATGCGGGATGACCTCGCCGGCTTTCTGGGATTGCGAGGCTCGTACCGCACGACAGGCGGGTGGCGTTGGACCTCTGGCTACTACTTCTCCGAGAGAGACATCTCTGCCCCGGGATCGCGCCTTCTGCAGATGGGAGTGGACGGTGGGCTGCTCGGCGGCACGGTCAAGGCTTCGTACTTCTCAGCGGGCGATCAGTTCGCCGGCGCGAATGCGATGGGGGTGAAGGCTGGTACCGACGTGGTATCCGCAGACTGGCGCGCCAGAGGCAGCCGCGGCTCCGCTTTCGTGAAGTTCTGGGAAGAGGAGACGACCACGGGGGCTCAGCGGTCTGCCTACGGTGCAGGCTTCGACATCATGGTCGACCCGAAGCTCTCGTTCGCGGCCTCGCGCGGAGTGAGCAGCGATGGCGGACGCACGCGGACGCAGGACCGGCTCGGGCTGACTTATACTCCCTACCAGCCGATTACGTTTGGCGTGGACTGGCTCGGCGAGATGGGTGCGGGCGGCAAGACACGGGTGCGCTTCGAAGCTGCCGATCCGGTCGCTTCGCTCGCAGCTTCGCACACCGCTAACGACCACGGAGGCCCAGGCGAAACGGTGGTCTCTGGACAAGCAAGGGTGAGTCGCTCGCTGCGATTGGAGGCCTCGGCGGTAGCCGAAGGGGAAGCCACCGCCGCGGACACCAAGCTGTGGTGGCAGCCTGTCTCGCGCATCGGTCTGGCGGGCACCTATTTCGCCGGAAGCGGCACCCCCTTCGCCGAAGCCGCGGGTGTGGAGATGAAGTGGTCGCCGCTACTCCCGCTCGAGTTCACGGGTATGGGCAGGCGTCGCGACTCGCCCGAGGGAGGCGAGCCGATCGACACGCTCGTGATGCGAGTCACTTCACGGCCCATCCAACCACTGGCGCTTCGCGCAGAGTACGCGGACCGACCGGAAGACAAGATGGGCGTGCCGGAAGAAGTGCGCCGACGCGCCGCTGGAGTCGACTTGACGTTAGGCTCGCTGATGGTGGGCGGCAGCTACGCGGAGAGCGCGCCGTTCGGCGGCGCGGCAGAACGGCGAAAGCTCGAGCTCCAGAGCGGCGTCTTCTTCAGTCGCTCGACTTCGTTCCGGTTGCTCTACGCGGAAGAGGGGCTTTTCGCCGATTCGCTTACCGGGTATCGGTCCTACGGCATCGGCTTTCACAGTGCGCGTGGCTCCTTCCATCTCTCGCTGGAGGGGCGGATGAAGGACTATTACGACCACGGCTCGCTGATGAGGGACCGGAGAGAGTACGAAGCCAAAGCCAGCCTAGGAATACGCTTCTAGGGAGCAACTCGGTCGCCCGATGTGTTCTATGGATCGGGGTTCTCGTGCGGTTGGTCGCTGCCAACCTATGATGCAACGATGTCTCGACACACGGGGAGGAAGCGATGCGCAGAGTGTTTCGAAGCCGCTGGCTTTCGCGCGCGATGCTGGTGATCGGCCTCGTGCTGCTGCTCGGTACTGCAGTCTGCTGGACCAAGGTGTACTTCGACAACCGCGAGCTGTACCGCTTCTCCGAGCAGTTCTTTCGCCCGGGGATGGACACCGAGGACTCGCTGAAGGAGCTGCTGCACTACGTCGCAGTGGAGTGCAAGCATCCTGTGGACCCAGAGAAGGCTCACTGGGTGGCCAAGCTGGAGGAGCGCCTGCCGCTAAAGCTCTCGCCCCTGACGGTCCTCCGCGAAGGTTACGCCTTCCCCGGCACGGAACGCTTCGGTGAGTGCGGGAGTATGAGCGAACTGATTGGCGCGGTAGCTCGGGTTCGTGGGATGAAGGTGCGAATGGTGTTGCTGGACGGTCCACCCGTGGGCGAACACAAGATGGTGTCGGTGTGGCACGATGGGGGTTACCGTCTGCTCGATCCCGCCTTCGACCACTACTGGGTGAACGAAGAGCGCCGGATAGCCACGATCGAGGAAGTGCGGGATAACCCCGAGATATTCGCACAGGTGTTCGAGAAGCACCCGAACTACCCGTATCGGTTGGTCGGTGCCCGATACTTCCGCTGGAGCCGGTTGGGGAGGTTCGAAGGCTTCGCGCGCTCCGTGGTCGGGCTCTTCGTGGGCACCCAGGGGCCGGAAGAAATCGACACACCGGCCTTCATCGACCGGCCGTGGCTCGGGTATGGATGGGCGTGCCTGGTGATTTCGCTGCCGCCATTGATGCTCGCGTGGCTAACACGTCCAGCGAGAGCGAAGCAGCAACCGCAGTTCCCGGACCAAGCGAAGGCAGCCTAATCGCCAACTCGGCCAACACCGAGGAGGGCGATGCTAAGGTCGGGCAGGTCCACGGTGCCCGAACCGTCCAGGTCTTCCAGCGTTTGGTTAGACAGCGCGAA
>BTVI01000068.1:0-10502 GCA_045862955.1 Fimbriimonadales bacterium | reverse complement strand
GTTGCCGAACACCGGCAGCCTAAGTCCCCGGTCCACACACCTCGGGAAGAGAGAGGCAGACCTAGCTAGGCCGGTTAGCCCGTCGCGGTGGAGCGAGATTCGGTCTCGACGAGGGCAGCGAAGGCGCGAGGGAGGTGGTGCACCACACGAACCTCGATGGACCCGAAGTACTGGATGCCCATGTTCAGCGCGACTCCGGATACGCCGCAGCGTCGCGCTAGCTTAGACAGTTTCCCGGCAATCACCCAGTCGGGAGTGGTCTCGCTGGAGACCTCCTCGGACAACAGGTCTGCGATCCGCCGCGTCCAACCGTCAACCGGCTGCAGCAGCAGGCGGTCCACGGGTGCGATACGCTCCTCCAGGCGATAGAGCCAAGCCAAGTCTCGAAGGAGGAGCGACGCGATCTTGGGTCCGACGCCCCGAATGTCTACGATGGCATCGAAGACGGTATGCACCTGCTCGGTCTGAATGACCCGGTCGCGCGTCCAGTGGAAGAGATTGCCCACGCCGTCCTCACGGTAGATGGCATGAACCAGTGCCAGCAGGCCATCCAGCATCCAGCGATTCAGCTGTTCGTTCGGTTTCTTCTTGCGGCGCTCACACTCCGCGAGCATTTCCTCCCACATGGAGGGTGGGTCGGCGGCACGCAGCGCACGCTCGAATGCTTCTGGCGACGGAAACCGGTTCTGCAATGCCTGCACCGCGATCTGTGCATAGGTTTCGCCGACCGTGCCGCGCCGGGAAAAGGCATAGTGCCCGAGGAAAGCGCGCAACACGGCGAGAGGGCTTTCCCAGGCTTCCAGAACGCTTGGCAGGGTGGGGTTCGAGGCGCCCGTAAGTCGCGCGAGGCTGGGCAGTAGGACCTCGCGCTGGTAGCGTTCGGCTTGGTCCCCCGCCAGCCGGCGTACGGCCATTCTAGATGCAGAGTGGTCAGCGATGCTATGCATAGCGCCTCATGGTCGAGTATGCGGTCGAGCGGCTGCGGCATTCAGCCTTCGGTTCGGCCCATCGCCGGTGACATCAAAACGTAGAGTCCTGCGGAAGCAGCGAGTAGTTCGGGAGCAGCGGTGTCTGCCGCGACTCCGCCCTTGCCCCAGAATTCACCGAGAGCACGCGATCCAGGATCTCCCAGCAGAAGCTCTCGATTGCGATTCGGGGTCCTCGCATGCGGTTCTCCAGGACCCAGGCGGCAGCGGAGGCCCAAAGGCCGTTGATGCCGCTCGGTGTTAGCTTCGTCTGACAACGTTCACCGGACATACAGGCTCGCACGTATGCAATCGAGCCACCAACGGGTAGATCGTCACCGAAGCACATTCCGTTTGGTTCCAGCAGACGATCCACCTGAAAGACCGCGATCGTCCTCTCTGCTTTTCCTACGAACATTTGCAGTAGATCGTTCTTCCGAACAAACGAACTGAATGCGTCTCGATTGGGTGCGCCGTTGGGGATGAGATAGTCCACTTTGTCGGCGGTGTTGACCCTTCCGGCACCCGTGTAGAAGAAGAACACGATGGCCCCCGGCGGAAGCTTAGCGGCGAACTGCTGCACCCCGGAGAGCATCTCCTCGTAAGTCGGCTCGGCCAGGATGACGACGTTCGCCGGGTCATAGCCGGCATGCTTCGTCAGCGCGTCACGCATGAGGTAGCAGTCGTTGACTGCGTTGGGCACGTCGCCGATGGAGCCGTGGTATCGGGAGTTGCCGATGAGAATGGCGTGTTTGAGGGGGTTGTAGGGCACGGGTCCCGTGGCCAAGTCGCTCTGCACTGCGGGTTTGGGACCTGTCGACTCCCCGTTGCCGGTCGCCGGAGTGCCGTTCAGCTTCTTCGTCGCGGCGAGGTCTTCGGGGAGCACAAACTCGGTGTCGACGCGGAACTTCAGCAGATTGGCCGCTTTCTTCTGTGCGTAGTCGGAGAGGACTTCCGTCTTCTTGGCCTCGTCCCCCATCGCCGTGTACGAGGCGACGAGCAGAGCGTATATCAGTGGCGCGTATTGCTCCTTGGCGAGCAGGCCGCTGAGACGCTTCGCAGCATCTTCGTAGTGCGAGCGCGCTACCGCCCCGTCGGCGCTCTCGACTGCCAGCCGATAGGTGCAGTACGCTGCGGCGAAGTTCGGGGTGTAGGGTGCACCTCCTCGCCAGAGGTCGCGTTGGGTGGGCCCCCGCTTGAACCATACTTGGCTGCTGGAGTCCTCGGCTCGGATGGCGATAGCAGCTTCGAAAGCGCCCCGTGCCGTACCCCAATCCTTTTCCTTCGCAGCTTTGAGGCCGTCGAGGTAGGGGGCGACCCAAGGCTCCTGGCCCGACACCACGAACGGCATCGTCAGCACCAGGACTAAGAACACTGTCAGCAGTCTACGCGCACCCATGGTGATCACCGCCCACGGCCCTTCAAGCCGCTATTCCTCTCCGAACTGATACGCGAACGACAGGCTGAAGTCCATCCCGCCCCGCTTGCTAGAAGACGCGAAATCGAGGTCGAGGTTCCAGTTTCCGCGATTGGGGCGGAAGCCGAGGCCGAACGTGAATAGGTCCTCGTCTGCAAAGCGCACCCCGTTGGCGGCCTTGTTGGTCATGAAGCCGATGCGGATGGGCAGCGAGAAGCTGCGCATGGACATCATGTACTGCAGACCGAGCCCGAAGTTCGTGGTCTCGGCGCGTGCGTCGGACAGCCCCGTGTTCGCCTTGGTGTAGTGGTCAATCTGCGCTGCACCGACGAGGAAGTCCTGATAAGAGCCGCGCGAAACCTCAGCAAGCAGATAGCTGGCCGACGCGGAGAACCGGGCGGGGATCTTGTCTGCGAAGGTATCGCCGGCACCGTAGTTCTGCAGGTCGATCTCGCTGCGATAGGTGAGACCCCAGGTACCCTTGCCTCCGCCGAACGGCGCCATGATGCCGATTTGAGCCCCGACACCGGTTCCCGTCTCACTCAGCTGGTTCTCGGTAGTGCCGAGAGGGTTGTTCGGGTTCGCCGGATCTACGATGGTTTCGCTGAGCGAGTAGTCCAGCTTTTGCTGCGCATACACCACACCGATGCCGAAGTTCATGTCGCCCCCCACCTTAAAGCCGTAGGAGAGCGTAAAGAAGTCGGTGACGAGGCGAGTGTTCTCCTCGCGGGGTCGAATCTCTAGATTGCTGTCGGGGTCCCCACTGGTGAGCCTAGCAGCGAACACGTTCTCTTCATAGAACCCCCCGCGCCAATAGGCCAACCCGAGGCTTCCATTCCCTCCGAAGCGGCTGTTCTTGAGCGGGATCGCCAGCCCGACGAAAGCGGCCTGTTGTGCACCCGCGCTTCCCGAGGTGCGCTCCGTGGGGTTGATGGCGTTGCCTGTCTGGACGGTGTCATAACTCGGCATCGTACGCATCACGACCTGAAATTCTGGACGCGTGAGGTACGCGAGGCCCGCGGGATTCCATGCGGCGGCTGTCACGTCGTCTGCGATGGCGGCGAACGCACCGCCCATACCGAAGCCGCGTCCGCCGATGCTGAGGGAGTTCACGGTGTCTCCCGGGTTCTGTGCCAGCACGGCTACCGCGCCGATACAGAGCGCCATGCCGACCAGCTTCAGCATCCTTGCTTGCTTCATCCTGTTCATCTCCCTCCTTGCGGTAACGGTCCTGATTACTGGAAGCGAATGAAGATGGTCTTTTTCGCGGTAGCCGGTCCGTTACCCGCCTTGTCCATGGCTGTTGCCTCTAGAGTGAACTTGTCACCCACCTTGCCTCCGCCTTTGCCGACGTTGAGCTGTCCTGTCCAGCGGATTCCGTTGCCAGCGGCAAGCTTCGTGGAAGACAGCTTATCGGCCTTGGCTACCACGTTGTTTCGCGGTCCGCGAAGAACCACCGAGAGCGATTCCTCGTCCACGCTGAGGTCGCTCAGGTCGGTGATGTCCACTATGACGAGCAGATTCGTGTAAGGTGCCACGACGAAGTTATTGAACGGATAGCGGATGAACACTTGCGGTGCGGTTCGGTCAATGGTGACGGAGACCGTCTTCGTTTCGCTGTTGCCCGCCTTGTCCGTTGCCACTATCTGTATCGTGTGTCGGCCTTCGCTGTAAGAAGAGGTGTTCCAATCCACTTCGATGGCAGAGGAGTTACCTGTGCCTCCATCGAGGTCTTCGCCGTCCACCGTGACTGTCCACTTGTCGAGATTCTGCTCGACGACGTTAGCGGTGATGAGCACGTTCTCGCCAACGAAGGAGTCTGCCTCGGGCAGGATGTTCTCGATCGACGGGCTAGTGTTGTCGACCTTGACGTTGCGAACCAGCGTCGCCACGTTACCGGCTTTGTCGCGAGCGGTAACGTCTATCGTGTGGGGGCCGTCGGGGAACTTCCGGACGCCGCCTACTCGGACGCGAGTGTCCCAATCAACACTGATAGAGCCGGCGGTGCCCGTGTTACTGGGGATGTCCACCACACCGTCGATCCTGACGGTCCAGGTATCGAGATTGGAGTCGATCACGGTGCCGGTGATTGGCGCGATGCCCCGCACGAACGCATCCGCGAGCGGCGCAGTGAGGTCCACGCTGGGGGCGCTCTTGTCAATGTTGAACGATACGATGGCCTCTTGGGTATTCCCGGCCTTGTCGAATGCGGTCAGCTTGATATCATGCTTTCCTTCGCCGAGTGCCGTGGTGTCGAGGTTTGAGCTGACGGTAGTGGTAGTGCCGGACGGGTTGCTGAGCCCGGTGGTTCCGTCATCTACCGCTAGCTCCCATCGGTCGAAGTTCGCGTCGTTGGCGGTCCCTTCGATTGCGATGTTGCCGCCTTTGACGACCGTGTTGGCCGGAGGGGCCGTCAGGCTGGCGGTGGGCTTGATGTTGTCGGTAATAACGGTCACCTGGCTGGAGCCCTGGTTGCCGGACTTGTCGAACGCAACGACGCGAACGACATGGGAGCCCTCGGAGTACAGTTGGGTGTTCCACCTGGATGATATCTCGCTCGTGGTGCCGGAGCTGGGGAAGACCCCCGAGGTGCCGCCGTCCACGGTGATGTTCCACCGGTCCAGATTGGTGTCCGTCACTGTTCCGGATATGTCCAGCGAACCCTTGCCGAAACCGCCGGGGGTCGGAGTCACGCTGAACGAGACTTGCGGTCCGGTGTTGTCCAACGTGACGTTGACCACTGCACGATTCTCGTTGCCGGAAGCGTCGGTTAGCAGAAGTGTCAGCGTGCGCAGCCCGTCCGGAACACCCTGCGCCACCGTGTCCCAATCTACATTGATCGTGTGTACGGAGCCGACTCCGCTGTAGAGCGTCGCCCCCAAGTCGGTGCGCAGTGTGACGTTGGCCGAGGCATCCGGATGGCGCGCGGAACCGGTGATCTTGACCGTGCCCTTAACGCCGGCGTTCTCAGCGGGTGCGGTGATCTTGACAACCGGGTCCACGTTGTTACGCACGGCCAGCGCGCGGGTCAGAGTGCTGACATCGCCGAACTGGTTGGTGACGGTGAGGACGAGGGTATGAGGCCCGTCCGTGAGGGAGGTGGAGTTCAAATCGTTGTTAATGTTCCCGGCGGAGCCAGTCGCGGCGTTCGTGAGGCCGTCCCAGCGCAGGCTCCAGTTATCGCCGGCCGCTCCGACCGCGCGCACTAGGCCACCGACGGTCGCGCTCTCGGTCGGGTGGTCTAGCCGAATGTACGTGGTGTTGTTGAGAACGACGCCGGTAACGGAGTTCTGACCGGTCGAAGGTACGGTATCGGTGGCGGTGACGCGGATCTCATAGTCGTTCGCATCGGGGAACCCGCCGCCAGCCGAGCTCCAGGTGGCACTTACCGTGCTGTTGGTGGCCGAGCCGCTCGCGACGTTGGTGTAACCCAAACCTGCGTTCGCGGAGCGAACCTCCACCACCCAGTTCATGGTGCCCACACCACCACTCAGCGTAAAGCTGACGCGTACGTCTCCACCGATCGTTCCGGTAGCGGTTGGTGAGTTGATGGTGACCGACGGGACGCTGAGGCCCACGACAGGCAGCGTCACGAAGGCAAGCAGCCACTGGAGGCGGACAGCCACCTTGAACATTCCTTTGCTCATCGATCCACAGCTCCTTCTTGTGCCGGTGGCCTGCCGGCAAGATCGGCTTCCGTCGGCCCGGAAGGCACGCACTGACTTAGCGTCCTTCTCCGGTCGGCAGACATATTCCTACAATGTTTACCCGCTACTCGCAGTGAATGGCAATAAGTGGCGAGCGAATGCGTTTATTCCGACGGAGCCAAACAGTGTACTCGTACGCGACCCGCGAAGTGCGATTCGACCCGTCGGGCCAGAGCCTCGACGCCGGGTTGCTCCGTCGCCGCGTGCGTTGCGTCTACGATGCCGAGGCCTCGCTCGTACGCCTCGATGAGTTGGTGATGCCTCAGCTCGCCGGTGAGCAGCGCATCGGCGCCCGCCGCGGCAGCCTCTGCAACCAAATCGCCTCCCGAGCCGCCGACCACCGCGACGCGCCCGACTCGCTCCTTGGACGCACCCAGCCAGCGTGCCGTGCAGCCCAGCCGCTGACCGACGAGTGCCACGAACGCCTCCGGCTTCTGCGGACTGGGCAGGTCGCCCACGCGACCCAGGAATAGCTCGGGTCCGGAACGCACGGACAGAATATCGAATGCCGGCTCCTCGTAAGGGTGCGACTCGCGCAGCGCTCCGACCAGCTCGCGCACGTTCGCCTCCGGTGCAACCGTCTCTAGGCGGTACTCCTCGACTTCCTCTCTCGTGCCAACTTCACCGATCGCAGGCTTGGCACCGGGCAGGGGTTCGAAGGTACCGGTGCCCGGATGGAAGAAAGCGCAGCGGCGGTACAGACCGATCTCCCCCGCTCCGGCCAGCGAGAGAGCGTCGAGCACGCGTTGCACATCGGCTCGTGGTACGAAGGTGACGAACTTGACGAACCTTCGTGCTCCCTGCGGCGCGAAGGGTTGGAGATTTCGCAGATCGAGGACAGCGGCTAGTGCATCGTTCACGCCGCCAGGCGCCATGTCCCAGTTGGTATGCGCCACGTATAGAGCGATCTCGTTGCGACAGAGAAGAGAGACGCTGCGGCCGACGGGATCGCTCGGGTCTACGCGAGACAACGGTCGGTAGATGAGCGGGTGATGGCTCACGAGTAGGCCGCAGCCTTCGCTCGCGGCCCTCTGGACCTGTGTGGGGCTCGCGTCCAGAGCGACGGCCACTGCATGGACCGTGCGATCGCGTTCCCCGACCTGGTGACCCACCGGATCGCCCGGCATCGCGGTATCCGGTGGCGCCCAGCGCTCGATGACCTGCTCGACATCTCGAATCGTGACTTCTGCCATTCACTCCTCTCCAACGCCGATTGTCCCACACGGAAGAGAGCGTCTGCGAGTTGGGGCCGTGCCATGATATGCGGCAGGTCGGGGTACAAAGCGCCCGGAGGTTCCCCATGCAGCGCGACACCTGGACCGTCGTCAAGACCGACCCCTCTGAACGAGCCATCGAGAGTGCCAACACCGTCTTCACTGTCTGCAACGGCTACCTCGCCCTGAAGGGCAACTTGCTGGAGAACCGTACCGGCAGGCACCCCTCCACATTCGTAGCGGCGGTCTTCGGCCACGCCGACTACTTCGCTTTTGTGCGCCCGGTGAGCTACGAGCGGCGGCACTTCGACCCGAAGTACTTCGACGATGCGGGTCCCAACCCATCGATCGCTAACCTGCCCGATCCGCTGATGCTGCGTGTTTTCGTCGGCAACCGAGAGCTGAGCTTCCGACGTGGCACTGTCTCGGGATTTCGCCAGGTGTACGACCTTCGGCGGGGAGTGTACGCTTATCGCTATGAGATCGAGGACGAACGCGGACGCACCACGCGAGTCGAGACGGAGCGCTTCTGCGACATGCGCTTCCCGCATCGTGCCTACGTTCGTTACACCGTCACGCCGCTCGACTATAGCGAGGAGATTCGGATCGAGAGCGGGATAGACGGCACGATTCGCTCCAACCTTAAAGAGGACAAGCAGTACGAGGTGGTAGGTGCGTGGGCAGAGGCCGGTGTGTGCAGGCTGGATTCACGCACTTATCTGAAAGGGCAACACGTTCGTATGGCGGTGGCCACCGAAGTGGACGGACTCGACCCAGACGAATCGTTGCTGCTCGACTCAGAGGTTTATTCGGTGCATCGCGTGACTGCGAGCGTCGGTGTGCCTGTTCGAGTGACGAAGTTCATCGCCGTGGGCAGCGACGAGGATGCTCGGCATGGTGCTGCGTGCGACGAGATGTCCGAGCTGCGCGCCGCGCGCGCCGAAGGTTATGACGCAGCACTAGTAGCTAACAGCCAGTGGTGGGATGCTGCCTGGCAACGTATGGACGTCCAGATCGAAGGCGACGACCTCGCACAGCTCTACCTTCGGTTTTGTATGATGCACCTTATCAGTGCTGCACCGAGGCACAGCGATAAGCTCAGCATACCGTGCAAGTTGCTGACCGGCGAGTGGTATCAGGGAACGGTCTTCTATGATACCGACCTGTACATCGAACCGGTGTTCCTGTTCACTTGGCCGCAAATTGCACGCGCCTGCCTGAACTACCGTTACGTGGGCCTGGAGCCGGGTCGGACCATAGCCAAGCGCTTCGGCTGGAAGGGGGCCAAGCTCGCGTGGCAGGCAGGTCCTTACGGCGAGGAGGAACTGGGCTACTGGTGGCGATATACGCTGACGAACATCCACATCAATGGGGACGTGGCGTATAGCCTGATGCAGTACTGGTATGCGACACATGACATCGACTTTCTCGCTCACCAGGGAATCGAGATGTTAGTCGAGTTCTCCCGGTTCTACGTGTCACGCGCGACGCACGATCCCGAATCGGATACGTATCACTTCGACGGCGTCGCGGGCCCGGATGAGGGGCATTGCGAGAGTACGGACAACTTCTACACGAACATTCTCGCACGCAAGACGTTGGAGTGGACGGTGGATGTGCTTCGACTGCTCTCGAAGGAGCGGGCGGAGGACTACTCTCGGGTGATGAGCGAGATGGGAGTGACTGATGACGAGATTCGTGAGTGGTCCCACGTGGCAGCGCGCATCGTGTACCTCCTGGATGCCGAAAGCGGCTTGATCGAGCAGTATCGAGGCTTCCACCGATTGTTACCTATTCCGGAGGACTTGCTAGAAAAACGCAAGGAGTGGTGGACGCCGGTCTTTCCCTATCAAGCTATCCACCAGCCCGATGTGGTGATGGCTTTGGTGATGTTCCGGGACGAGTTTCCGGACAAGGTGCTGCGCGCGAACTACGAGTACTACAAAGAGCGTTGCATGAACTTCAGCTCCATGAGCTTCGTAATCAACTCGATCATGGGCAAGCTGATGGGTGACATGGACTATGCTTACGAGCAGTTCATGATTAGCGCGGGAGAGGACCTAGACGAGTCGCTAACCGGCCGTCACGACGTGAACGATGGGATCCACGGCACGGCGTCGGGTGGCGCGTGGCTGGCTGCGGTGTCCGGTTTCGGTGGGGTGTTCCTGTCCGAGCGCGGGCTAACCGTGGACCCGCAGTTACCTCAGCGATGGAAGTCTCTATCCTTTGGCGTGGTTTACCGAGGGCAGGAGCTGCGCTTCCATATCACCCACCAAAGTCTGCACGTCTCGGTCGACGAGCGCGCGAGTAGTAGCGTAGAGCTGGCGGTGCGTGGGAAACCCGTGGTGCTCGGTCCCGGTGAGAGCAGGGTCTTCACTCTGACCTAGCCTAGACAGCCGCGGCCTTGATTCGGTGCGTTCGACTTCGCGACCTCTGCGGAATCTTTGCGTGCATCTCCAATCCCTCCATCCGCCCTCGGGTGGAGGACGCCGCCGCGTGGACCCCACTTTGCGTTGCTCTCCACCCGATGGCGGGTGGAGAGATAGGTTGATCGCCAATCCCTCCATCCGCCCTCGGATGGAGGGCGCCGTGGCCTGGACCCCGCTTTACACCGCTCTCCACCCGATGGCGGGGGGAGAGATAAGCTGAGCTGGCTGGACGGCGGAATGACCGGCGGTCAGAGTCGGGGATCTCCTATCCCTCCATCCGCCCTCGGATGGAGGGCGCCGCAGCCTGGACCCCGCCTTGCACCGCTCTCCACCCGATGGCGGGTGGAGAGATGGGTTGATCGCCAATCCCTCCATCCGCCCTCGGATGGAGGGCGCCGCGGCCTGGACCCCACTTTACACCGCTCTCCACCCGATGGCGGGTGGAGAGATAGGTTGATCGCCAATCCCTCCATCCGCCCTCGGATGGAGGGCGCCGCAGCCTGGACCCCACTTTACGCCGCTCTCCACCCGATGGCGGGGGGAGAGATGAGCTGTCCGCCGGGACGGCGGAATTACCGGCGGTCGGAGTCGGGAATCTCGCGGCGGACCTTTTCCGGCAGCTCGGAGACGCCGGGGCCGGTCTCGAACTCCTCCTCCTCGTCTTCTTTGATCGAGAGCAGGATCCACTCCACTGTCAGGTCGTCGCCGTTGCTGGCGATCATTCGGACGTCGCCCTCCAGGCGCAGGGTTTCGGCCTTCTCGTCGATAAC
>BTVI01000067.1:0-10984 GCA_045862955.1 Fimbriimonadales bacterium | reverse complement strand
ATCGGTGGACCCCCTCCTCGAGGTTCCCCCTTCCGCTGCGCTGCAGGGGGAACCGCTGGATGCGATTCGGTAGGCGGCCACTTGATGCGATTCGGCAGGCAACCGCTTGATGCGATTCGTCAGGCAACTGCTTCATGCGTTTCGGTCGGCATCCAGCCGTTCGTCCAGCACGCTGCTCATCACCTGAAACGAAGGGGAAACGGCCGGGGCTTACCGCCGCTCTAGGTCGCGCTCGAGTTTGGCGGCGATGGCTTGAAGACGCTGAAGCGTCGGGGCGTCGGCCGGGAACTGGGTGTCCGCTCGAGAGCTAACCGACTCCCAAATCTCTGCACGCAGGCGGTCGCGGACCCGCTTGTCTAGGTCGGGATAGCGATTCAGTAGTGTGCGGATGGCCTGTAGGTCCTGCTCGTCGAGTCGTGAGACGGAATGCACGCAGTCCAAATACGGATTCCACGCTTGCGGCGGCATGGCCTCGCCGGATACTTGGTGTGGGTTCCGGGCGATCACTACCAACGTGCCTGCCACCATGTCACCTAAGCGCTGGCAACGACTCGAGAGGAACAGCAGGACTACATCTACTAACAGCAGCACGGGAAACGCGTCTGCCACCATGAGCAGCGTGCGCAACACCGCGGAGGGCAGCGACACCTCTCCTCCGTTCTGACTGATGACTCTCAAACCTACCATCCGCTTGCCCAGGGTTTGCCCGCGCTTCAGCCAGGTCAACAGGATGAAGTAGAGCGAGAAGCCGACCACTGAGCAGTATAAGATAATGATGAATCCGGTGACGGCTAGGTTTTCGGGCACAGACAAGCGCGACGATAGCCAAGCCCACCCTGTCATCGCCGCGATGCAAGCAATGAGCCAGATTCCGATATCGAGCAGGACCGCGCCGGTTCGAGAGGCCACTCCCGCAAGTCGAAAGCTCAGCTCCACCTTCTCGGGGGTGAGGATGGTGACTTCTTGCCGCATCGCTCCCATTATCGCGCGAACTGATGAGCCTCGGCAAGGGCTCCGCGCAGCGCTCCGTAGGTAGACTCGGCACATGGTGTTCACCCGCCGGTTCTGGATTTTGCTGCTCGCCGGGAGCGTGTTCGGGCTGGCAGCGATGCTGTCGGAGGGTTTCGTGCTGTACCTGGTCGCCTGGGACGTAGGGCTGCTAGTAATAGCACTAATCACCTATCGCCTAGCACCAGGAGCAGACCGATTCCATGCCCTTAGGAGTCACGATCCCGTGCTATCGGCGCGTACGCCGAACTTGGTGATGCTGAACATTGGCTACCGGGGGACCCAGCTACTACACGCCGCGATACGCGACGAGCCGCCGCCTGAGTTCGATACGGATCGTACTTCTCACGAGGTCGTGCTCGAGCCTGGCAAGGACACGGTGATCCGGTATCACGTCACACCTCCCAACAGGGGGTCGTTCGAGTTTCGGGAGCTCTTCTTGCGGGTGCCGGCACCCCTCGGCTTGATGTTGCGAACGTATCGGCTGCCGCTGCGCACGCAGGTGGCGGTCTATCCTAACATCCTCGCACTGCGAAAATACGATCTGCTCATGCGTCGCGGGCACCTGCGGGAGATGGGTATCCGCCGTGCCATGCTGAAGGGCACGGGCTCGGAGTTCGAGTCATTGCGCGAGTACCAGGTAGGGGATGACATTAGGAGGTTGGACTGGAAAGCGACTGCGCGGCGGGGCAAGCCCGTAGTTCGGCAATATCAGGCCGAGCGGAGCCAACCGGTGATACTCGCGCTGGATCTCGGACGACTGATGATGGCGGAGGTGGAGGGCGTGAGCAAGTACGATCACGTGATAGACGCGGCGCTCATGCTAGCCCATGCCGCCGTGGAAGCGCAGGACCGCGTCGGGTTGCTGCTCTATCACGATCGCGTAGTGCGCTTCGTCGCCCCACAAAAGGGACGGACGCAGATTGGTAGGATACTGCAGGAGCTGCACGGCCTGCAGCCGGAAGCCGTGGAATCCGATCTGCAACGTGCTTTGAACTACCTGCGTGCGCGCTGGCGGAGGCGTTCACTGGTAGTGGTTTTCACGGACCTGGTGGAGCCGGAAAGCTCGGAGGGGACACTGTCCGCCCTACTCGCACTTCGCAGCCATCACCTATGCATGGCAGTCGCCGTTGCCGACCCGAAGCTAGAGAGCCTGACGATCCGAACGCCCGACACCCCGATGGACCTGTATAAGCGGGCGGTGGCGACCCACGTCTCGGAGGATCGCCGGGCCGCCGTTACTCGCTTGCAGAATGCAGGCATTCGGGTGGTGGATGCAGAACCCGAGTATCTCGCTGCCGCGTTGGTCAACGAGTACACATCCATCAAAGCCCGCGGTCTGCTGTAGCTTCTACCTAGCTGGCACCACCTGCAATGTCTTCAGGAAGTTCACGATGTCCCGTCGCTGCTGCTCCGTGAGCGCGAGGTACCTCTCGCGCGATGCTCTGGCCTCGCCGGCATGGTGCACGATCGCCTCGCCGATGCTCATGCAGTCGCCTCGGTGGCCCCAGGGACCCGAACTCCCAACGTCCCATAGCTTGCGGGTGATGAACTGGTCCAATGGCACTCCGCCCTGAACGATTCGCTCGTTCGCAAAAAACGGATCCTGCTCGTCGCAGATCACGTGTCGCTTCAGATCGGTGTACGCTCGGACCACCGCTTTGCCGCCCGGTAGCCTCTCCAGTCGGTTCCCCAACCCGTGCTTGGTCAGGTCGAACTGGAACGACCTCCGCACGTCCTGCGGGCGCAGATTGCCAGGCGGGTTGTACGGGTTCGGCTCAGAGTAGACCGGGTTGTTCAGGATCAACGCAGGGCGATGGCAGTCTGCGCAGCCGATCTGCTCGAACAGATTCTGGCCGCGAACCACGGAGGCGACCTCGCTGCCCTTCTTCGGCATCACCTGCTGTGGGATGGCTAGCGCCACCTGGAAGATGGTTGCCGCCGTGATGTCTCCTACCGAGAGCTCGTCCGTCACACCGTCCTCGTCGAAGTCGGCCTCCCCCGTTCGCTGCATGCCGAAGCGCTCGACGGCCTGCATCCCGTGGTGGTGGTTGAACGCATTCACCGTGAACACGCGCACGGAGTTCACGACGCCCTTTTGGTGGAAGGGTTTGATGATCAGGTCAGGGTCTACGCCTTCCACCTGCGAGGTGTCCACACTGCCATCGGGCTTTGCAGTGATCTTGCCGAAGGAAACGTCCTTCGTCCGAAGCTCCCGCGTGACCGGCTGTCCCGACCGCCTGGCTGCCGCAATAGCGTCAGCGCGGATGGCATGCATGTCGGCCGTCATCTCCCTGGCAAGCATCTCGATGGCGCCCGAGCCGTGCATGCCGAGGGTGTTCCGCTCGTTGCTGAACTCGGATGAAATGGACTCGACGACGGGGTCGCGAACCTGAGCCAGCACGAAAACGTTGGCGACGAAGTCCCCCGAGCCGCCGGCCTCCGGCTCGTTGTGGCAACTGGCACAGGAACCCGCCTCCGGGCCCGAGGTTCGGATCATGAAAGGTGCCGAGCCGGGAATGCGTTTCGTCGGGTTGCCATCGCCTGTCGCAGCCGGACGCCCGAAACCGTCCAGCTTGTTGAACTTGGCGGTGAACAGGAATCGCCCGAAGTTCACCAGGTCGTCGAGCGAATACCTATTGTTTTCGATTTGTGACTGGTCGAGGTGACCAGGCAGAACCGGCGTATCTCCCGGTGCCTGAGAGATGGTGGAACTGACGAACAGGCCTGCCAACCCGAATGCGCCGAATGCGGCTACTAGGCCGCGTTTTCCAAGCTGCATCTCCTTCACTCCTGCTTCGCTCCCTAGGGAGCAAATCTTCGCGGCGCTAAACGCCGCGACTTCCTCATTCTAACAGAGGACTTTCGCTTTCGCAACGATCAGCCGGAAAGCTCGGTGAGAATGCGGTCTTCCTCGCGGTAGTCGAATTCAGGAGCCGGGTCGGGTGGATGGGCTCGCTCCCAGTCCACCGTTTCGGCCAGCGCGCGCTCTTCGGGAACTTCTTCGACGTATCCCAGCTCGGTACGGATGCGGGTGGAATCCACCGCCAACTCATGGCGGAAATCACCCTCCTCACCCAGTCGGCCCGCTGGGACCGCAACGACCTCGCCGTTCCAGCCGACTGCCCGGCCCACGCGCCTCACCCAGTCGGCTTCCGTGTACGGCTGCGGCTCCGCCACGTTGTACACCCGGCCTGCTGCCTCATCGCGCATCACGGCGAGCGCGATGGCGTGCCCCACGTTTCCCACGTACGCACGCGAGTCGCGCCAGTGGTACTGAACTTCGTCCAGCAGAATCACGGGGCGTCCGTCGTCCATGCGCTTCAGGTACGGGTACAGACGGTGCTGATAGTCGAGAGGTCCGTACACCATCGGGAGCCGCAGCACGGTGCCCGGAAGCCGATCGTCGGAAAGGAAGACCTTCTCGGCGAGGATCTTGTCGTAATCGTCGAGCCTTCTCCTGGGGTCGTCTGGCGCGCGAGGGGTTTCGCCTCGGTAGGGATAGAGGCGTGCGCGAAGCGGTGAGTCCTCGGTAAGCGGAACGGGGTCGGGAGGTCCCTTCTCAATGCCGATGAGCTTGCCGTAGGCCCGGTAGACGTCCACGCTGCTGATGGCGACCGATCGCCTCGCGAAGCCGACGAACACGTCGAGGACCGCCTCCGCGTCGGTATTGTCGAGCGGGCGCATGTCGAGCACGACGTCGGGCCGCTCGGCCCGAAGGGCCTCGGCGTGGCCTCGGAGGTCGGTCCGGTCGCCTGTGAGGTGCTTGACGGTACCGGGCAGCTCTGCATTGCTCCTTCCGCGGTGGAAGACGGTCACCTCACAACCCTCGCGGACAAGTCGGCGCACTACCTGTGGGCCGATGAAGAGCGTACCACCCAAGACCAGGACCTTCATTGCAGTCTCCTTTCCCGATGCGTAGGGAACCCGAGTCTTGCAGAGCGCTTCGCTGGCGGCCTCGGAGCTCCTGTCCCGATGCGTAGGGAACCCGAGGGCAGGCTTCGTCGCCGAGCGCGCCGTACCTGCCATCGGTTCCATGCCTAGACGTTTCGGCTGCCGCCTGCCGCCACGCTCTCGCCCAGCGGCTCTCCGAGCAGCCGAACGTCGAGGCACCGACGTCAGCGGCTGGTGGCGGTCCCCCTCACCCCAACCCTCTCCCCCGCGAACGGGGGAGAGGGAGGGAGAGACACTACCCCCCGCTGCCCCGGCACGCGTTCCATGCCCAGACGTTTGTATATGCCCTGGCCCGCGTATGAGCCGCCGTGCCCCGGCGCGGTCCTTGGGCTCGCGGTGTGCGTTCGGTGGGCGCAGCACGGCGGACGCGGGCCGGGGCATAAGACTTATGTAGACTCTGTCATCAGGCCCGCATGCGGGAAACCATCGGCTCGTGGATGCGCGAACGGGGTTAGCCGGGCTCCAAGCAGGGCCCGTTGTGGGGCTCACACCCCGACGCAAGCCAGAGAGCGGCTCGCATTGTTTCGCAATGTTCGCGCATGGCCCGCTGTTGTCGCAGAAGACTGCCGCACTCGACGTGGCTCAGCCTGAGCGAAGTTTCGCAAACCGCCGAGCATTCCCGTTGACGATTCGTTGACAAACCGGTGGGGCTGTGTCAAAATGCCGTTCTCCCAGCGCCCCACCCACCACCGCCGAGGCGGCTGAGAGGCTGTCGCTCGATGAAAGGCCACGTGAGGTACCGGTGATGACAGAGGAAGGCGTCGTGCTGCTAACCGAAAAGGGCTACAAGCGGCTCAGCGATGAGCTGGCGCAGCTCACCAGCGTTAGGCGTCCCGAGATCGCCGAGCGCATCCGTGCCTCCAAGGAGCAGGGCGAATTCGCGGACGACAACTCGGAGTTCGAGGAAGCCAAGCGTGAGCAAGCGATTGTCGAGAGCCGCATCGCCGAACTCAAGGAGTTGCTCAGTTCCGCGCAGAAGCTCTCTGCGCGCAACATTCCGACGGACCGCGTCGGCATCGGCTCGGTAGTGGTTCTCAGAAACCTGAAGAAGCGCAAGGAGCAGATCGAAGTGCGGGTCGTTACCGTGTTCGAGGCCGACCCGGACGAGGGTTCCATCTCCTCGGATAGCCCCTGGGGACAAGCGCTTCTGGGTCGTGCTGTCGGTGACAAGGTTGTCATCAATGCGCCCGCCGGAGAACTGCACTTCGAAATCCTCGAAATCAGGAAGAAGTAATCGAACCTATGGACAGGGAAACCGAGGCGGTCGGTGAGAGAGAGGTCCGGTTAGCCAAGCTCGCAGCGCTCCGACAGATGGGGCGCGACCCCTACCGCATCGAACGGTTCGACCGCAGCCATCCGTTGCAAGAAATACACGACCGCTTCGCCGAACTGGAAGGTAAGCCCGTTTCCGTTGCGGGAAGAGTCGTGTCCCATCGCTCTATGGGAAAGGTGGTGTTCGTACACCTAGCCGATGCGACGGGCAAACTGCAGATCTACTTTCGCAAGGATGACCTGCCCGAGGACTGGCAGGTTGTCGAGCAGATCGACATCGGCGACTTGGTCGGGGTGCACGGCGAGCCCTTCGTCACGCGAACCGGGGAACAGAGCGTGCACGCCCGAAGGGTGGACGTGCTGGCTAAGTGCCTCCAGACCCTTCCGCTGGGGAAGGAGAAGGAAGGGCATCAGTGGTACGGACTTCACGACCGTGAGCAGCGATACCGTTATCGTCACCTCGACCTGATCGCGAACCGTGAGTCCTACAGCCGGCTCGTAACCAGGTCGAAAATGGTTTCGGCCGTACGCGCCTTTCTCGATAGCGAGGGGTTTCTCGAGGTCGAAACACCCGTTTTGCAGTACGAAGCGGGTGGGGCGGCTGCGCGTCCGTTCGTTACGCATCACAACGCGCTAGGGGTGGACCTGAAGCTACGGATCTCGCTCGAGCTGTATCTGAAGCGCCTGCTGATCGGCGGCATCGAGAAGGTGTACGAGATCGGTCGCGTGTTTCGTAACGAGGGGCTGTCCACCAAGCACCTGCCCGAGTTCACCCTGCTAGAGTTGTATCAGGCGTACGTTCAACTCGAAGACATCATGACTCTGACCGAGAGGCTGTTCCACCACGTAGCTGTCAGCTGTTTCGGCGGCCCCGTGGTGAACGTGGGAGAAGCGGAGATTGACTTCTCTCAGCCGTGGCGTCGGATGAAGCTGACCGACGCAATCGAGGAGCGCACGGGAATCGGCAAGGAGGCATTCGCCTCGTTGGAGAGCGCCAAGAAAGCGGGCGAGTCGCTCGGTCTCGACATGAGCGAGGAGACGCTACCCGGTGGCATCATGGAGAAGGTGATGGAGCGCTTCGTCCAACCACACTTGATCCAGCCAACCTTCCTCACCGACTATCCGCTCGACACCTCGCCTCTGGCCAAGAAGACGCCGGAGGACCCGCGCTTCGTGAGGCGCTTCGAAGGCTTCGTGATGCGCCAGGAGGTGGCCAACGCATTCAGCGAGTTGAACGACCCGTTAGACCAGCGGGAGAGACTGACGCTGCAAGCCGCGCAGCGGGATGCCGGAGATGCCGAGGCGCACCCGATGGACGAAGAGTTCGTGTACGCGATGGAGGCGGGCATGCCACCGGCAGGTGGGCTGGGTATCGGTCTGGACCGCATGGCTATCGTGTTACTCGGGGCAGGCTCGATCCGGGACGTGGTCTTTTTCCCCACGCTGCGGCCCGAAGCGCACACGCAGAGCTAGCAGCTCGCCTTAGTCGGCGAACAACGGCGTGCCCGTGGTCCGGAGCGATAGTCGCTGCAAGAACGACTCTCCCATCGGCGAGCGAACTCCGAACACCTCGGCGATGGTGGCCCCGATGTCCGCGAAGGTGTCACGCGTGCCTAGATCGCATCCCATAGCCAACGAGGGGCTGTATACCAGCAGCGGCGCGTACTCTCGGCTGTGGTCGGTGCTGGGGGTCGTGGGGTCGTTGCCGTGGTCCGCAGTCAGGATGAGAAGGTCGGTCGGGTGTAATCGAGCCATCACCTCGCCGAGCATCCCGTCGAACTCGATGAGGGCGCGGGCAAAGCCCTCCACGTTGTTTCTGTGCCCGTAGAGCATGTCGAAGTCCTCGAAGTTCGCGAAGATGAACTTCGCTTCGCCGTCCAAGGCCCTCAGCAGCGCTTCGAGGTGCTCATGGTTGTTGCGCGAACGCTCGCCGCTGTAGAAGCCACGCTCCGCGAACACCTCTCCGACGACGCCGATGGCATGGCATTTCACGCCTGCCTCGGCAAGCGCATCCAACACGTTGGGTGGTGCAGGAAGCGGAAAGTCCTTTCGGTTGCCCGTGCGTGTGAAGCTAGCCGCGCTGGTCCCGACGAAGGGCCGCGCAATCACCCGCTGCACGTTGTGGGGCTCCACTAGCATCTCGCGGGCGATTCGGCAGCACTCGTACAGCCGTTCCAGCCCAAAGGCCTTCTCGTGCGCGGCAATCTGAAACACGCTGTCCGCGCTGGTGTATAGGATGGGCCGTCCCGTGCGAACGTGCTCCTCGCCGAGCTGCTTGATGATCTCCGTTCCCGATGCGGCGACGTTGCCTAACACCGGTGTGCCGATGGCCTTCTCGAAGGCGGCCACGAGTTCGGGTGGGAAGCCGTCGGGATAGGTGGGGAACGGATGCTCCGTGTGAATGCCCATCATCTCCCAGTGCCCTGTCACCGTGTCCTTGCCCATGGAGATCTCGCGCAACTTGCCATAGCACCCGATGGGATTGACTTCCTTGTGCGGCGAGTAGAGCTGCGTGATGTGGCCGAGGCCAAGCGACTGCAGATAGGGCAGCTTCAGACCGCCGACAGCGCGAGCGGTGTTGGCGATCGTGTCGGGCCGGTTCACCCCGAAGTCGCCGAACTGTGCGTAGTCGGGAGCCGCGCCTACGCCGCAGCCGTCCATCACCACCAAGATCACGCGCTGGATAGACATCACAATCAGATTACCGCTTTGCGCGTCTTCACCTGCAGGGCTCGGGGTTGTACGCGGACCGTCTTTGCGCCATCGGGCACGAGCTCCCCGTCCATCTGGCAGAGAGGCTCCGGACCTTCGAAACGCAGCTGGAACTCCGCTGCCCGAAAGGTCCGGACGCGCTTGCTTCGGTGGGCTCGTCCGAGCAGCGCCCAGCCGGCAACATCGAGCAGAGGGGTGCCGGGCAGATTCGAAGGCATCACCACGAATAGGTCCAATAGCCCGTCCGCTAGGCTCGTATCGGGTAGCGGCTTGCGCCAGCCGGCGTAGCGGGGGCAGTTCACCGCGGCCACCAGCACGGCCTCGCCTTCGTACACGCGCCTGCCTTCCGCGTCAATCGCCACGTGCCAGCGGTGTTGACGGAACTGCTCGACTGACGCAGCCATCACGAAGGCGAGACGACCCCACACCGGCTTCCACCCGTCTGCACGGGCGACTACCTCGGCATCCACGCCGAAGCCCGCCGACGCGACGAACAGACGGTCCCCGCACTGGCCCAGGTCTATTGCGGTTGACGCGTCACCCAGGCAGATGCGTGCGGCCTCGGAAGGGTCGTGGACAGGGATGAGCAGCTCCCTTGCGAGCACGTTGCCCGTTCCCGCCGGGATGAGCCCCAGCGCCGCGTCCGTGCCCCGCAGCCCGTTGACCACGGAGTTGACCGTGCCGTCTCCGCCGATGGCGACCACCGTGCTATGTCGTTGTGCGAGCTCCCGAGCCTTACTCTCGGCTTCCTCGGGGCTCTCGGTGACGACGACTTCCGCCTCCGGAAACAGCCGATGCACCGGGAGATACCGAGCACGCCGCGCCGCGCGGTTCCAGATCACACCCACGCTCACGGGGGAAGTATAGCGCTCGTACAGAACGGCAGGACATGCGTCCTGAGCGGCCTGAGCAGGGCCTGATTCGCCTGTGTAGACGGCCAATGCTCGTCGAGCGGAAGAGGCCACAAACCCGGCATTGTTACTAGGTCAGTGGGGGGGTGAGTGATAGAATGGCGGATGAGGAGGCTCAGGAATGCGTGGGGGAAGGGTTTGGCCGGTGCTTACCGTCGCTTTCTGCACTTTGCCGTGCCTCGGCGACCCAGAGGTCGTCAGTATCTTCGGCGACAAGCAGGTCGGCGGGCTGAAGTGCGACACACCGTGGACTGCGGAATACTGCGAGTTCACGTTCGAGGCGCTTCTTCAGGTCCAGGTGGGTTGCACCGTGGAGTACGATTGGTCGTTCGTCGGGTGTGGAGCGCAGATTGTGGAAGGCGGCAACACGGCTACCCCGCGCGTGAGGTTTAGCGAGACGGGCGTGTGCAACATCTCGATGAGCGCGTATCAGGTGGAGACAGCGGAGTGTCCGAGGCGCGAATGGGTCGGCACGGCGATCTACTTCGTGGTCGGCGGGCCCTTCAAAGTGGAGCTCGTAAACCCGGTTCCCAACTACTCGAACGACTATCACCAGGGCCACTTGCCCTGGTACCTAAGCTTCCACGGCTACGATCCGGCATCCACAGGCGGCGCTTGGCCCGACGAATTGCATGCGCCGGTTGGCGCAAGGATCAGCGCGGTACGCCCACAGCCGCAGGGCGACCGCTACCAGACGGTGTACGAGTGGTCCTATCCTGCCGGAGGATTATGGATGAGGAACGCGGCCCAGAACGGCACCACGCTTGCTCGCGAAGCCGAGTTCTACGCTCGCACCGGGTCGGTGATGGGCGGGCTCGAAGTCTGGCTGGCGTACGCTGTGATCTACGACGGGGTGCGGCTGGGGGCGGCCTGGGATGACAGCCACGAAGTCTACTGGCCGGCTCTCGAGAACTACCGTAGGTTCACGGCGCACATGCCGAAAGGCACGGATTTCTCGTCGGCGGTACCGCCTCCTAACGAGTCTGCTCTGCGCCCTGAGACCCCTCCGTGGCCCGCGCCACCGCCGTACAACGTGCAGCGACAGTACTGGTATCGGCTCAGGGATCATCTGGGTTTCTGGATGCCCGGAACCTGGGTTCAGGAGCGGTTTCCCAACGGTGTGCCGC
>BTVI01000066.1:0-12053 GCA_045862955.1 Fimbriimonadales bacterium | reverse complement strand
GACGCCGGGTCGTTAGGCACCCCGGTCACGCACCTGCGGCTGCTGGCGGCCGCGCGCGCCACCGGCGAGCGGCTGCGGCGCGCCGCGCGTGACCGCACGCGCGCCCGTGCCCCCGGCACTCGCCTCGTCGGGCGGGTGGCGGGGGGGGTGGCCCCGCGCCTTCACTCTCATCGAGCGGCTGGTCGTAATCGTAATCGTCGCGGCCTCGGCGGCGCCGCTGTTCCCCTTGCTTGCGCAGGCGCAAGAGCAAACATAGCCTCTGCCGACGGCCGCGCCAAGCGGGTTCACCTCGACGCTCGCCGCCACGTGACAAACAAGCCGCACCCTTCTGCCACGCCGAAGTGGCACCACGTCTCCACAAGACCGCGGCGTGCAGTTGCACAGAGTGTAGAATTGCCAATCGAATGGAGTAGCAGCCTGTCTTGGTGCACACGGGACGTGCAGACGTACCGCGCTGCCCTGGGAAGGTGATAGAGGCGTGAACGAGGCAAACGGTCGAACGCAGGGGAGCAGCGCAATCCGCTTCGCAAGGACCTTGCTCCTATCCGCATTGTCCTCGCGCTACTACGTTCCTGCGTTAGTCGCTGTCGCGGTTCTGCTGCGGCTTGCATGGATGGTTTTAGTGCCTGCCGAACCGGTGGAGGATGCCGCGTGGTACTACAAGACCGGAGTCGCGATAGCGAAGGGAGAAGGCTATTCGCGTAACGGGATGCCTACGGCGTGGTATCCCATCGGCTATCCCCTCTTCCTCGGTGGGGTGTTCTCGATAACGGGTCCTTCGCCCACCGCCGGGAAGATCGCCAACCTACTCCTCGTGTTAGTCACCCTGCTCCTGGTCCGAAAGATCGGGCAAACTGCGTTCCGCAGCGAGGTCGTCGGTCGGTTGGCGATGGGTGGGTACGCGCTATTTCCTGACAGCATCTTCTGGTCCGCCCAGCTCGCTTCCGAGCCGCTCTTCGTCGCTCTGGCTCTGGGAGGCACCCTTTGTGTGCTGCATGAGCCCCCGCGCTGGTCGAAGGTGGTGCTTGCCGGACTACTGTTCGGGTGCGCGGTATCGGTTCGACCGGTTGGCATGACGCTGCCGTTCGTGGTTCTGCTGGCCCGGGTACTCCAAGACAGGCGACACTCGAGCTGGGGTGCACGACTCCGCGAGTTTTGCGTGCTAAGCGTTCTCATGGCTCTAGTAGTAGTGCCTTGGACCGTAAGGAACTATCACGTTTTCGGGACTCTCGTGCCGCTCTCGACAAGTGGCGGTTTCAACTTGGTGATAGGCAACAACCCCGTGGCAAGCGGGGTCTTCCAACGCGACTACGCCACCTTTCAGATGGTCCCCGAGCCATACCGGACCCCCTGCGCCACCAGCTTTGACAAGTATCTGTGGAACCCGGACGGCCCGGCGCTCCTGGGCACCACCCACGAGACGCTCAACGAGCTGAGCATCGACCGCGCCTGCCGCCGTGCAGCGATAGGCTACGTCACAGAACACCCTGTCAGCACGATCGCGCTATTCTTCAAGAAAGCGTGGCTGATGTATCGAGCGGACGGCGGAGGAGCCTTCCACTCCATGGATCAGTTCGCTCGCTACGGGGATGAGTGGCTCCAGGCTCAAAAGTGGGCTCGGCGGGTGGCGCACGTGACATGGCTGGTGCTCTTCGGCGCGTTCCTAGGAGCTCTCATCGTCCTGCCGCGTGCCGCGCGAGAGACGGTGGGGGATCCGCCCGTCTTCCCCTGGTTCGGAGTGGTGTTCATCGCACTCTTCACGGCGTTCACGTGCGTGTTCTACGCATCCGGCCGCTACTACGCGCCCATGGTTCCCTGGATCTGCCTGTATGTGGCGGCGCTGATCGTGTGGCTCCTCGATCTAGAGCGGGGAATACCCAAGGGAGTGGACGCCAAAGGATAGCTGAAACAGAACGGCGGGTGGGAAGACCCACCCGCCGAGCGCATCGAGTTGCTGTCAGTCGAACTCAGAAGCCGCCTTCACCGCGTCCGGGGGGTCCGCCGGGCTGGCCACCGCGCCCGCCGGCGCCACCGGGCTGGCGGCCGCCAAAGCCGCCCCACGGATTGGCAAACTGGAAGGGCTTACCCTTCATCGCCTGGTACTTGGTTTTCTGCTCAGCGGTCAGAAGAGCCTCGACCTTCGTGGCCATTTCCTTGCGCATCTCCTGCATACGGGCTGTTATCTGCTCACGGGTCGGTTGTTCGCCGCCCGCTCCGCCTCGTAACTGCTGCATGTGCGACTGCCGAACCTGGGCCACGGTGTCCGAGATCTTCTTGATCTGGTCCTCGGTCAGACCGAGCGCCTTCTGCACTTCGGGGTCGCTGGCAAGCGCTTCTGGACCGCGAAGCTGCAGCGAGAGTTGCTTCGCACGCTCGTACTGCGCTTTGTCCAGAATAGTCTGAATCTCCTTGTCAATCTGCGCGATGCGGGCCTGACGCTCTTCCTGAGTGGGCGGACCAGCGCCTGCCTCAGGTCGAACGCTAAGGGATTCGAGCTTGGCCTTCTGTGCCTCCGTGAGCTTCAACTCCGCCTGGACGTCGGGCATCCTGAGCATTCCCAGGAGCTGGGCTGCGCCGCCGAACTGACCGCCGCCGAATTGCCCGCGACCCTGTCGGACGGCGGGACCCTGAGCGAATGTGCACGCGATCAGGGCGGCTGCACCGACCAGCGCAAACAACCGTATCAATTTCATTAACTCACCTCCAGCGAGTATACGAACTGCCGCACGGACTAGACGAAATCTTCGGGCCGATGTTCACAGTCCCAACTCGCTCCAAATCGAGTCTACGCTCGAGCGGACCGAATCCAACATCCGTATCTCGTCCGGCCATCTCCGGACCGGCCCCTCGCCCGGCCACTTGTGCGTGCAATCGAACCCGATCTTGCCCCCGAGCCCAACTTCGGGAGACGCATGGTCCAGCACGTCGAGTGGCCCCTTGACGATGGCCGCGTCGCGGCCGGGGTCGCAGTTCGCACCGATGCGCCAGATCACCTCGTCCAGGTCGTGTACGTTGACATCGTGCTCGAACACGAACACGAATTTGGTGAACATAAGCTGGCCCAAACCCCACAACGCATGCATCACCTTGAATGCATGGCCTGGATACCGTTTGCGAATGGAGACGAAGGCAAAGTTGTGGAAACATCCCTGGACCGGTAAGTGCATATCCACGATCTCGGGCAGAGTGAGCTGTACCAGAGGCAAGAAGATGCGCTCCACCGCCTGACCCATCCACCCGTCCTCCATGGGCGGCACACCTACGATGGTGGAAGGGTATACCGGGCTTCGTCTGCGGGTGATGCAGGTGACATGGAAGACAGGGTACTCCTCCGCCAGGCTATAGTAGCCCGTGTGGTCGCCGAATGGGCCTTCTATCCGTCGCTCCTGGGGGTCCACGTAACCTTCGAGCACGATCTCCGAGTTGGCAGGTACTGATACGTCCACGGTCTTGCAGCGAACCAGCTCGACCGCCTTCTTGCGCAGGAACCCGGCGAACAGCATCTCGTCAATCGCGGGCGGTAGAGGCGATATGGCGGAGAAGATGCATGCTGGGTCGCCCCCCAGAGCTACTGCTACCTCGATTCGCTTGCCTGCCCGCTGGGCATCTTGATGATGGGCGGCTCCCACCTTGTGTATCTGCCAGTGCATGCCACAGGTGTTACGGTCGAACACCTGCATGCGATACATCCCCACGTTCCGCTTGCCAGTGCCTGGATCGTGGGTAAACACGAGGGGAAGAGTGATGTATGGACCGCCATCCTGGGGCCAACATGTCATGATAGGCAACGCCCCGAGGTCAACCTCTCCACCGGTCAGTACTACCTCCTGGCAGATTCCGTCCTTCACGGTCTTAGGGGTTAGTGATGCGAGCATGCCGAGGCGTGGAAGCATCTTGAGCTTCTCGACTAGGCCCTGTGGTGGTTCCGGTCGGAGTATTTCACGCAGCTCGTCGGCTATCTCTCGCACGTCGGACACACCCAGTGCTAACGCCATCCGCTTCTCGCTCGCCATCGTGTTGATTGCGAGCGGTATGTCGTGCCCTTTAGGTCGTTCTACGAGCAGGGCCGGGCCGCCGGACTTGACTAGCCTATCGGCCACCTCGGTGATCTCGAGGTAAGGGTCCAGTGGGTAGGAGGTGCGCCGAAGCTCTCCTTCTTGCTCTAAGCGCTTCAGGAACTGCTGGTAGTCATCGTATGGCATGTGACTGCGAGTCAGGGTACCGGATCGGGGGCCGCTACTGCATGATCTCTAAGTGCATGGGTAACACAGGGGCCGAGTGCGTGATCGTCCCGACGGAAATTATGTCCACGCCAGTCTCGGCTACCGCGCGCACGTTAGCGAGCGTGATCCCACCGGACGCCTCGAGGAGCACCTTGCCCTTGAACTTCGCAGCAGCCTCGCGCAGGGTCTCTATCTGCATGTTATCGAGGAGAAGCGCGTCTGCACCAGCCCGAACCGCCTCCTCGGCCTGTTCCAGTGTCTCACACTCCACCTGAACTCGCAAGAGATGGTGGACGCACCGCCTGGCCGCCCGAACCGCAGCCGTGATCCCGTTGGCAGCCGTAATGTGATTGTCCTTGATGAGGACGCCGTCATACAGGCCAAAACGGTGGTTCACTCCGCCCCCATGGCGCACGGCCGCCTTTTCCAGTTGGCGCAGTCCGGGTGTGGTTTTCCTCGTGTCCACGATCTTCGCACCCGTTCCCTCGATCGCTCGGACGTAGCGAGCCGTTTCGGTTGCCACCCCGGACAGGTGCTGGAGGAAGTTGAGCAGGGTCCTTTCGATGGACAGCGTGATTCGTAGGCTGCCCTCTATCGCGAGGATGGGCTGCCCGGGAGATATCCGCGTTCCATTCGACACGTTCGGCTCCAGGCGCACGTGGCACGCCTCTCCATAGAGCGACGCCCCGAGCGCTACGAGAGGGTGCACGACTTCCAAACCGCTCAAGACGCCTTCGGCCTGTGCACTGACCACTCCCTTGCCCTCTGTGCCGGGAGAAACACATGCGCTCGTCGTTACATCCCCACTCCCTAGGTCCTCGGCGAATGCCTCCCGAACGAGACGGTCTAGCTCCATTCCCATCAGCTCATGTCCCTCCAGTTCGGCCCGACCTTCTTGTCCACCACGATGGGAACCTTCAAGGGCATCGCGGAAGCCATGACTTCTCGAATCGAATCCGCGACTGCGACGTCAGTTTCCGGACACTCGAAGACCAGTTCGTCATGCACCTGCAGCAGGAGCCGGGCGCTCCCATGGGCTTCAGATTTGTGCAAGTTCACCATGGCAATCTTGATCATGTCTGCCGCGCTTCCCTGGATTGGCGCGTTCACGGCAGCGCGCTCTGCTGCCAGTCGCACCTGCCGGTTGGAGCTACGAATCTCGGGGAAGTACCTCTTGCGACCCAAGAGCGTCTTCGTATAGCCGTCTCTGCGGGCCTGCTCTACGATGCTCTCCGTGAATGCCCGAACGCCCGGGAACTGGCGGAAGTAGGTCGCGATCACTTCGTGCGCCTCTCCCACCCCGATCTGCAGCGACTGCGCGAGACCGAAGTCGCTCATGCCGTAGAGCACGGCGTAGTTGACCATTTTCGCCACGCGCCTCTGCTCCGGTGAGACTTCGTTCTCGGGAGTGCCGAACAGGCTGTGCGCGGTAGCTGCATGGATGTCCAGTCCCTCGTGAAACGCCGACGTCAGCACGGGATCCTCGGACATGTGAGCCAGCAAGCGCAACTCGATCTGCGAGTAGTCGAGGGAGAGAAGGACGTGGCCGGGCGGTGCTACGAATGCCCTGCGAATCTCGCGCCCCAAATCCGTCTTTATCGGTATGTTCTGAAGGTTCGGGTCCATGCTCGAGAGCCGCCCAGTTGCCGCCACCGTCTGATTGAACGTCGTGTGGATGCGTCCGTCGGCCTGCACCAACTTCGGCAGTGCATCGGCATAGGTGGACTTCAGTTTTGTCACCTCGCGCCAATCAATCACTAACTTAGCGATGGGGTGTGCTGCGGCCAGCTCTCCTAGAACTTCGGCGTCTGTCGAGTGCCCCGTCTTGGTCTTGCGACCCGATGGTAGTCCTAGCTCCTCGAAAAGCACCTGCGCTAACTGCTTCGGTGATCCGATGTTGAATTGACGGCCAGCCGCGGCATACACCTCGCGAGCCAGTTCATCGATGCGCTGAGATAGGTGAGACGATAGGGTCGAGAGGTACTCTCTGTCCACGCAGATACCAGCTTCCTCCATGTCCAGCAACACAGGAATCAGTGGCATCTCGAGCTCCTGGAATACCGACAGAGTCTCCTCGGCTGTCAGGCGCTGAGTCATCGGTGCACACAGACGGAAGCATGCTAGCGCTGCGCCGGCTGCACCTTCCGCCATACCACCTAGATAGTCTCGTCCGAGATCCGCGAGAGAGTAACTGCCGCGCCCGGGTGCCAGCACGTACGCTGCCAACTCCGTGTCGAACGCGAATCGCGGCCGTCCGATCCCCAAGCGCCCGAGGCCCGAAGCCACTCCACGTGCGTTGTGCACCCGCAGCCCCGGAGCACCCGGCTCCGCGACCCACTCAATGCCACCGCCGGCAAGCCACACTTGCATACCATCCGACAGCGCAACGCCGCCGTCCCCCACTTCCAAGCCAATCTCCGGCAGGGCACGCAGCAAGGTCTCGCCGGCTGCGTCCAGTGGCCTGACATCCACATCGACCCGCGGCGCCTCATGCACTACGGCTGCTACATCCGGCCCGCCTTGCACGTACTTCCTCAGGACCGGCTCCAGCCGACGCACGATGGAACGAAACTCCAGGCTCTCCAAGAACTGCCTGGCACGCTCTAGTGCAGCTGGATCGGGCTGATACGGGGGGAAGTCGAATTCGACCGGCGCATCAGTCACGATCGTAGTTAGCTCCTTCCCCAGCCGAAGCGTGTCCAGCGAGCCCTCCAGCTTGGAGCGAAACTTTGGCGGCACCTCTTCCAGGCGTTCGGCGATCTGCTCTGCCGTTCCGAACTCCTGGATCAGCAAGGTCGCCGTCTTTTCTCCCACCCCCGGTACGCCCGGGATGTTGTCGGACGGGTCGCCTCGCAGCGCTTTGTAGTCGGGGATGCGCTCCGGACCGAAGCCGAAGCGCTCGCGAACCAACTCGGGGGTGAAGTCCACCACATCGCTGATGCCCCGCATCGTCATGCGCACGGTCACGTTGTCGTCCACCAGCTGGAGCTGGTCGTTGTCACCAGTGACGATTAGCGCGTGGAAGCCCTGCTCGGCCGCGCGCTTGGCGAGCGTGCCCGCAACGTCGTCCGCCTCGAAGCCGAGAACCTCCAAGGAGGGGATTCCGAGTGCAGCTACCAGGTCCCGCAAGACTGGGAGCTGCTCCTTCAGCGCCGGGTCCGCCTCCTTCCTATGCGCCTTATACTCGGGGAACTGGGCGTGCCGAAACGTCTTTCCGGGCGCGTCGAAAACGACTACGATACCGTATGGGTGCTCCTTGTCCAGTAGGGAGAGCAGCATGTTCGTAAGGCCGAACAAGGCGTTGGTGGGCCGCCCATCACTCGTGGTCAGCAGCTGCGTGGCGAAAAATGCCCGGAACACCAGGCTGTAGCCGTCCACGATGATGTAGGTCTTCCGCGTTGACTTATCGCTCATGGCTGTTCTACACTTCCTAGAGCCTGCCCCGACCCCCGGGGAACCTGCCGAAGTGGCGGAACGGTAGACGCGGCGGTCTCAAAAACCGTTGAGGGCAACCTCGTGTGGGTTCGACTCCCACCTTCGGCACCACTTCTCCACGCCCTGCGGCCATCCCTGACCGCGGCCTACGCGCCGCCTCCTGTGCAGTTTACCGGTCAGGCGCCCCCGAGACCTGGTCCTCTCCAGGCGAGATTCGACACCCGGCGCCACAAATCTCGCAAGGGTACTGATCGGATTCGACGCGCGACCGCCAACTCCCGAACATATGCATGTGAGTGCGCTGATACGAATAGGGAACGATGCACCCAGGAGCATATCCATCACGGAGGATAGCAGATGGGCTTAGGAGATAGCCTCTACAGCCGCTCATCCATCTCATTTGCCGGCCTCTCGACGGGTTTGGACACGGACTCGATCATCAAACAGCTCCTGGCTATCGAGCAGCGTCCTCTCATCCGTCTTCAGAGCCAGCAACTGCAACTTCAAAACAGGTTGTCGCTGTACCAGCAATTCAGCGGGCGTCTTGCGGCCTTGCGTTCGGCTGGAGACGCTCTCAACACCGCGAACACGTACAACGCGACCCGCGCCACCTCGTCAGCCGACACCAGAGCGACACTCAGCGTTGGAACCGGAGCGCAGCCGGGGGTGTATTCGCTGGAAATCGCTCAGTTGGCACAGGCGCACAAGATCTCGTCAGCGGCTCAGACCGACGCAACGAGTGCTCTGGGCCTTTCCGGCACCTTCCTCATCAACGAGAAGGTAATCCAAGTTGCAGAGACTGATTCGCTCTCACAGATTGCATCCCGCATCAACTCCGCCGGCGCTGGCGTCGTAGCCTCGGTCATCAGCGGCGGTACCGGCAACACGTTCTTGTCAATCACTTCCGAGAAGACCGGCGCCGCGTACGCCATCCGGATGTCCAACGTGGGTGACTCCTCGGTGCTGGATAGCCTCGGGTTGCAGGGATCTACGACGGCAGTCAGGGAACCAACTACGAACGGGGCGCTCAGCGCTACCTTCACGGACCCGAACACCGCGCTCGGACCGTTGCTCAAGGTAACCAACTTCCCGCCTGGCAATATCAGCATCAACAGCATCGCAGTGTCCATAGACCTGACAACGGACTCGCTCACCACTATCGCGCAGAAGATCAACGATGCGGCGATTCCGGGGGTTACCGCATCGGTGGAGACCGTTACGCAAGACGGAGCGACCAGGTACCAACTCAAGATCGTGGGAGAGTCCGGCACGCCCACGTTCGTGGACGACCAGCACATCCTGGAGAACCTGGGGATTCTGCAGGCTACCCCGAACAACCAGCTTCTTGCAGCTCAGGATGCCGAGTACACGCTGGACGGTGTGAGTCTCACAAGCTCCTCGAACACCATAACCTCGGTAATCGCCGGAGGGACGCTGAGGTTGCTAGAGGCGGGTGGGGGCCCCATTACGCTCACGGTTTCGCGAGACCTGGATGCTGTGAAAGCCTCGGTCAACAACTTCGTTTCTGCTTATAACTCCCTACGCGAGTTTGTCGCTTCCTTTTCCAAGTTCGATTCGGAAACGTACGAGACCGGCCCCCTATTCGGCGACTACAACATTACGTCGAATATGGATATCATCACGGCGCGCATGACAGCAGCCGTGGAAGGGCTAAGCTCGGACTCGCTGAACTCGTTGGCCCTCATCGGTGTGTCCCTCGGCGAGGACGGCAAGCTGAGCGTGAACGACTCGACCCTGACTTCGGCCCTGAACGACAGCCTCGATTCTGTGAAGAGCCTGCTCATGGCCGTAGGTACCCCCAGCAGCCCCTACGTCCAGTTTCTCAGCGCTACCTCGAAGACTCGCACCTCCCCGACTGGCGGCTACGAGGTCGTGATCACGCAAGCTGCGACGAAAGCAAGCACTACCGCCGGCACGGCGCAAACCGAGGCCAGCACGGAGGCAGAGACCCTCACTTTCTCAGGGAGCTTGTTCGGCAACACCCCGGTCAGCATCTCGATAAGCGTGGGAAACACCGTGGACGATACCATAGCCCAGATCAACTCGCATGCCTCGCTGCGCGGGCTCGTTACCGCCTCGAAGGACGCCGAGGGCAAGCTGGTTCTCACCTCCGCGGCTTACGGCTCGAGCAAGAGCTTCACGGTCGTTTCCAACCTGGAAGCTAGCTCGAACAACAGCGGAATCGGGACCACCGAGTTGCAGGCCGTAGGATTGGATGTGGCGGGAACCATCAACGGCGAGTTGGCCACGGGCAACGGCCAGATTCTCACGGGCGACGACCTGAACGAGTATACGGCGGGCCTTGCCCTCCTGGTGACCGCGACCGCTCCGGGAACCTACGGCACGGTGACCTTCACCCGAGGCATCGCATCTTCGGTCTCCGATGCGGTGGCTGCCCTGACGGACCCGACCACCGGCGCCCTGACCGAGCAGGACAAGCAGCTGCAGGCCCAGATTGACGACTTGGACGCCGCCATGGAGCGCATCCAAGAGACCGTGACCAGGCGGGGAGACGAGCTGAAGAGGCGCTTCGCCCAACTCGAGAGCCTCATCGCGAGCCTGCAGGCCCAGCAATCGCGGCTCACGATGCTCATGAAGAACTGGGGGTCCGGCTAGGCCCCGCGATATCAGCAGCCTGTCCAATGGACGCCATTTGGCCAATCCATTGGTGAATCGGTGCATAGACGGAGGAGTGCGTGACGGTAACTTCGGGACGTCAGCTTGCCGCCTACCGCAAGACCGCGGTGGAAACGGCCTCGCCTTTGGACCTGATCCTCATGCTGTACGACGGTGCCCTGCGGTTCCTGGAGCGAGGACGCGCCGCCATGGAGCGCCGAGATCTGGACCAGCAGAACGAGAGCCTGACGCGCGCTCAGGCCATCCTCACCGAGCTTACGGTCTGCCTCGACATGGAGCAAGGCGGGGAAGTGGCCGCAAACCTGTTGGGCCTCTATGGCTACATGAGCAACCGTCTGGTGGAGGCCAACGTAAACGACGATCCCAATGCTGTGCAGGAAGTCGCCCGGCTGCTGGGCGAGCTGCGCGAATCCTGGGCGATCCTAGCAGCGCAGGAGAAGCAGAAACAGAATGAAGTCGCCTGATGTCGCAGCCGCGATCGAGCGCCTGTGCGCGCTGACGCTAGAGATCGAGCAGGCCTGGGTGTTGGGCGACCACCCGCTCGCCGGACAACTCGTTCGGGAACGAGAGGCCGTGCTTCAGGATCTGGAGAAGTGCCCCCCCAGCCTAGAGCACCTGGAAGCCCTGCGCCGAGCAGGCGCCCTCGACACACGCTTGCTGAAGGTCCTAGAGGCCGAGATCGAGGGAGTCAAGAGCCGTCTGGGTGCCGTACACCGCTCGAAGCAAGCCCAGGCCGCCTACGCTGGCAGCGACGATTCGTCCCCCCGCCTTATCGAGCGCGAGGGCTAGCCCTCACGGCCCTCCCCGATCCGTCATCCTGAGCTTGTCGAAGGATGAGGTGGTGAGCCGCATGGTGGGAGCGTACGGAGCGAGCCTCACGGCCCGCCCCAATCCGTCATCCTGAGCTTGTCGAAGGATGAGCCTGTGGAAGGAGGGCATCACGGGCCGCGTGGTAGCAGCGTACGGAGTGAGGCTCGCGGCCCGCCCCAGCCCGTCATGCTGAGCCTGTCGAAGCATGACGGCGCGGGCCGCATGGTAGGCCCATCCTGTGAGAGGTTGCGGCAGGTACCGCCATGCTTCGACAGGCTCAGCATGACGGTACCGGATAACCGCAGATCCTCTATATGACAGGCCCTACGTGACATCTCCTACCTGACGGTCCCTGCATGCCGTGTGCTGCGTGACATCTCCTACAACCCAGCCCCTACATCACAGCTCCTGCACCGCAGCCCCTACGTCACACTGCCTGCGTCCCCGCCTCCGGTGGGAGCGGGAGCTCGGCCGCCCGCCTTATCGAACGCGATGGCTAGGCCTCTCGGCCCTCCCCAACCCGTCATCCTGAGCTTGTCGAAGGATGAGCCTGTCGAAGGATGACACCGTAAGCCGCATGGTGGCAGCGTACGGAGCGAGCTTCTCGGCCCTCCCCAACCCGTCATCCTGAGCTTGTCGAAGGATGACGTGGTGAGCCGCATGGTGGCAGCGTACTGAGCGAGCTTCTCGGCCCGCCCCAACCCGTCATGCTGAGCCTGTCGAAGGATGACACCGTGAGCCGCATGGTGGGAGCGTACGGAGTGAGGCTCGCGGCCCACGCCGTCATGCTGAGCCAGTCGAAGCAAGACACCCTGAGCCGCAAGGTAGGCCCAACCAGTGAGAGGTTTCGGCAGGTACCGCCATGCTTCGACAGGCACAGCATGACGGTACCCAACCACCGCACATCCCATACATGGCAGTCCACAC
>BTVI01000065.1:0-12219 GCA_045862955.1 Fimbriimonadales bacterium | reverse complement strand
TCGACAGGCTCAGCATGACGGTCCCGGGTGGGCTGCAGGCGCTCCATGCCCCGGCCCGCGTCCGAAGACTTGCAGCTACCGAGGGCGTGGCTCGAGCCCAAGGACCGCGCCGGGGCAGGGTCGGGGCGGCTGCGGGGTCATGCTTCGACAGGCTCAGCATGACGGGCTTCCGATACTACCATGCGGCAGGCGACGGCATGCTTTGACAGGCTCAGCAGGACGGGCTTCCGATACTACCATGCGGCAGGCGACGGCATGCTTCGACAGGCTCAGCAGGACGGGCTTCCGATACTACCATGCGGCAGGCGACGGCATGCTTCGACAGGCTCAGCATGACGGGCTTCCGATACTACCATGCGGCAGGCGACGGCATGCTTCGACAGGCTCAGCATGACGGTCCCGGGTGGGCTGCAGGCGCTCCATGCCCCGGCCCGCGTCCGAAGACTTGCAGCTACCGAGGGCGTGGCTCGAGCCCAAGGACCGCGCCGGGGCAGGGTCGGCACCTCCGTGCCGGTGCCATCGTGACCTCGCATGGGCGAAAGCCGGGCCTGTAGGGGAAACCGTCCCGCGGCTACGGCACGAAGAGGGAGTCGGGGAGGTTGCCTTTGTTTACCGCGATGTTCCGGTAGCCAGTCGTGCCTGCGGACTTGCCCTCTACGTTTCGCACCTCGATGGTGGTCGGCAGGTACACGTCACCGCCCACGTTCTTGGTGTCCCGGTGATAGAAGGTGGCGCGCAGCTTGCCCTCTTGGTTATACCACTCGCGCTTGGTGATCACCTTCGTCTTCGGATCCACCCACACACGATGGCGCGAGCTGTCATCGGGGTGCTTGTACTCCAGGTCGAAAACCCACTCACCGGTAGCACGGTCCTCGCGGACGAACTTGCCCTTCATGAATTCGGCCACGCCTGGGTCCACGATGCCGAAGTCCAACATGCTCTGGCGCTTGCCCGGCGCATCCTTCGTGTCTTCTGTCACCTTCTGCTTGAGCTGTGGAATGATGTAGGTCTTCTTCGTCCCATTCAGGATGTAGGTGATCTTCGTGTTCGTGTACTCACCGTCCAGCCGCAGTTTGGAGGGCGACTTGTACCTCACCGACATCGAGGTGAAGCGGTATGCCACGTAGAAGTCGTTGTTGATCTTCCGCAGTTCCCCCCGGTTCGCGGTGATCACGTAGGCGGTCATCGAGAGGTCCTTCAGCTTCGTCTGGATGATGTCTTCGAACGTAGGCGGCGCGGCAACCGCCAGCACCAGCGCAGTCAAGATTCCCGTCATCGTCGTTCCTCCATGCTCCCGGCACGAGCTTCGGTGGCCCAGACGGCCACGCGTGCCCGGCGGGCTGCCGTCTCCCGTCGAGCCGCTATAGCTTACTACGCTCTGCCCTGGGTCGCGCTATCCCGGCGGCCCCGGAAGGCACCGCGTTCCCCGTAAGCCTTCCGGTGTGTGGCCCCGATGGGCCTCCGACAATGCAAGTGACAACAACCCAAACCGGGAGGTGACGGCGATGGATATCGCCATCTCTAGCGTGTCACCGCTCCCGATGGGAGGCTACCTTCTGGAGGGGGTTGCGCCAGCCGATCAGGGCTTCGGCGCGCTGCTCCGAGGGGGAGATAACTCGCCTCCGAGTGGAGCGAAGACCGTCAGGGCCGGACCCTCGGGCGAACCCGTCCAGGGAGGCCAAGGAACCGGAGGAGATGACCTCGGGGCCGCTCGAGGTGCCGCTTTGCAGCCCTTGCCGCCTGTGGCGCCGCTCGTCGGTGTGCAGCCGCCAGCCGCCGAGAGCCACGACCCTTCTCAGGTCCGTACCTCGGACGGGAGCGAGGAGCCTCTTCCCGCAGCGCAAGGTCTCGGAGGCGGCGGCATAAGGCACCACAAGGCGCTCGTGGTTGCGGCGGGGGTGGCTGGCGGGTTCGAGGACGCAGGCCCAGCCGCGTCGAGCAACGCGGACAAGGGGGCGGGCACCGTTCAGGGCTCCGACGTCTCTGGCGGAGCTGGCGTTCAGCGGACTGACGCCAAGGTGGTTGCCTTCCGCATGACACCACCGGAACGAGGTTCTTCTGGGGGCTTGGTGGCAAAGGGCGGCATGGAGCAGCCCTCGGTCGGAAGCAGCGGACAGGGTGGAGACGCCGTCGGCTCCATCCGCCGCGGTACCCACGTGCAGCCTTCCGAGCCTCCCGACTCGGGTGCCGGCGAGCTGCCGCCGCCGGGCACTAAGGAGACACTCGAGGGCCTGACACAGCGGGTCGGCACGGGCGATGTACAGCGGGTCAAGGCAAGAGTGGTAGCTGCTGCTGTGATGGATAGGACCCACTTCGACTCGGGCACATCGTTGCTCGGAAGATCTTCCGACAAGAACGACCGCATCGAACCCACTCCCGGCTCTGGCGCAACGCAGCACCAATCGAGGGTGCTGGGTAGGCCGGTGGCCGACACTGTCTTCGACCACGCCCGGACCGAGGGCGTCGGCCCCGCCACTCGCAACGATAACTCGAGGCCGCCGGCTGATCTTCCAGGTACGGAGGTGCAGCGGCACAAGGCCGCCGTCGTGGCCGCAGGTGTCGAACCGCCGGCCGGAGGAGAAGCACTGGAGGGCGCCTCCAAACTCGGTGAGCGCCAGCTCGTGGGTGCTCAGCGCGGCGATTCGACCGAAGTCGGCCTCGGCACCTTCAAGCCGACCGCCTACGGGGTTCGTATCGTGCCCGACGAAGCGACTCTGCCCGAGGTCTCGACGACTGGACAGAGCGCCCTGCGTCAGACCCTCGCGGACCAGGCATCTCCAGATGCCGAGCGTGTCCACGCGAGCGCGCGTCCGGCGGCGGTGGTGACGGCGGTTGCAGCTTACGGCGGAAGCGAGGTGCGCGCATCTGCGCAGCCCTTTCCCCGCCTCGACTATCGGTTCTGAGGCCTTCGTCAGTCGCATCGCCGAGACGGTGGAGCGGCTGAGGGACGCAGTGCCCGCAAGGACGGTGACGCTACGACTGGACCCGCCCGAGATGGGCACGATTGACGTGACTGTGAGAGCGCGCGGTCGGTCCGTGGACACGACCTTGGTTACCCAACACGATTGGGTCCGGCAGGTGGTGGAGATGAACAAGCCTCAGTTGGAGAGCCAGCTGAACCAAAGAGGCCTCGACCTGGGAGCCTTCGACGTGTCCTCGCAAGCGCGCGCGCACGACCAGGGGGCGAACCGGCCCCAGCCCGACAGCGGGCGAGCCACGTCTAGCCTCGGATTCGAACCGGATGGGGCGAACGAGTTCGAGCCGATAAGGATCGAATCGACTTCGCTCTACTCCCGCCACGTGGACTTAGAGGCATGAGAGAGGACGACAGACGATGACCATCAACGGCGTGAACACTGCCTCGGGGGTCGGCTCCCTAGGCGGGCAGAAGAAGGAACTGGACCAGGAAGCGTTCTTGCAGATCCTCGTGACGCAGCTCAGCGGTCAGAACCCGTTCGAGCCGGTCAGCGACAAGGAGTTGTTCCAGCAACTCGCAACGCTTACCAGCGTACAGGGCATCAACGAACTTCGGCATACGATGGCCCTGACGAGAGCACAGGGAATGCTGGGGCACAAGATTGACTTCTACGACAGCTACGGCGAGCAGCGGTCGGGAGTAGTGTCCAAGATCGTGTTCTCTGGCAACGGGGTGATGTTGGATGTGGACGGTCAACTCGTCTCGCCCGACAAAGTGATTCAGGACTACGGCCCTCCGAAGTGAGGCCCGAGCGACCGAGTAAGCATACGAGGAAGCAACGACATGCCTGAAATCGAGAAGGTAATCGGCCCGCTACAACCGACCGGGACACCGGGCACCAGCAGACGCACGCAAGCCCGTGGCGCGGACTTCCAAGAAGTGTTGCGTCAGCAGCTTCGGCTGTCCGGGCATGCGCAGACCCGCCTTCGAGGCCGGGGGATAGACCTCAGCGAAGGCGACTGGGCGCGCGTGACGGGCGGTGTCGATCGCGCGGCTGCCAAAGGGGCCAAGGAGTCGCTGATACTCGTAGACGACGTGGCATTGGTGGTGAGCGTGCGTAACCGCACCGTAATTACCGCCGTGGACAAGGACAACCTAAAGGAAAATGTGTTCACTAACATTGACAGTGCTGTAATCGTGTAACGGGTGGTAGAGGCTGGACCGACGGGGCCGACACCGTCCCCACGGAGGTCTCGAAACGAGGAGACGCCCGAGACGATTGCGCGCTGAAGCGGAGGAAACGAACAGTGCTTCAAGCGTTATTGGCCGGAGTGGCCAGCATCAGGGCTCAGCAGACACGTATGAACGTCATCGGCAACAACTTGGCGAACGTGAACACCACGTCGTTCAAGAGCTCGCGGGTGACGTTTCAGGACATGCTATCCCAGACGGTCCGTGGCGCACTGAGACCGAGCGCCACACTAGGAGGCAAGAACCCCGTGCAGTTCGGCCTGGGCGTGATCGTGGCCGGGACAGCGAGCACCCAGGACCAGGGGAGCCTGCAGGCGACGAACCGACCCACGGACATCGCCATCGAGGGTGCGGGGTTCTTCATGCTCAGTAACGGGGAGCGTGTCTCCTATACCAGGGACGGCAGCTTCGACTTCGACGCCACCGGTTCGCTGGTTCACAGGGGCACCGGGGAGCGAGTGCTCGGATGGAGCGCCAACTCGGCCGGTGTCGTTGACACCACGACACCCATCTCTCCGTCTAGCCATATCATCATCCCCATCGGACAGGTGAGTGCGGTAAGGCAGACGACCAATGTGGACTACACGGGGAACCTATCTGCCACCGCGCAGCCAACGGACTCGTGGACGGCCTCGGTGCGCATCTACGACTCCTTGGGGCAGTCGCACGTAATCGATCTGGTTTTCACCAATCGGCAGTCGCCTGCTGCTGGCAGCGCGCCGGCAGGGGCGGTGGCTTCGTTCGAGTGGGCGGCCTACGAGAACGGCACGTTGGTATCCGACTACAGCTCATCGGGAAACTCGCGCCTCTACTTCGACTCGGACGGCGCGATGGTGCTCGATCCTACCAACGGGGTGCCGTTGACCCAGACCCTGAGCCTGACGCCTTCGAACGGCGCGGCACCCATGAGTGTCTCGCTCAACTTGCGCAGCATCACCTCGCTCGCTACGGCGATGCAGGTGCAAGCGACGAACCAAGACGGGTTCCCTCCCGGGTCGCTGGCTGACTTCAACATAGACAGCCTCGGCGCAGTCACCGGCATCTTTACGAACGGCCTTACGCGACGATTGGGGCAGCTGTCTCTCGCCATCTTCCCGAACCCGGCCGGCATGGAGCGGACGGGACAGAACCTGCTGAGAGACACGGACAACTCGGGACTTGCCGTGGTGGGCACCGCGGGCACCAACGGGCGCGGGACGCTCCACGCGGGGTTCTTGGAACAGTCGAACGTGGACATCGGAAACGAGTTCACCGAGATGATCGTCACGCAACGAGGCTTCCAGGCCAACACGCGGGTGGTCACCACGGTGGACGAGATGATGCAAGAGCTTCTGGCGATGAAACGGTAGGACGCGGGTGGGCGGGCCGCCTGCGGCGGCCCGCCCAGACGATTCGACGGCGCACAGGCGAGCAGAGGAGGACCACGCGATATGGCCGACGAGGAAGCCAAGGGAACCAAGGAAGCATCGGAATCGCAATCGGGTGGCCAAAAAGGCAACGAACCCAAAGGTAAGGACGCCAAGAAGAAGGGCATCCCCAAGATTGCGCTGATCGGATTACTGGTCGTAGTACTCGCGGGCGGAGGCTTCTTCGCCTCCAAGAAGCTGATGGGGGGGAAGGAGAAGGCGCCGGAAGCTCCCAAAGAGGGCAAAATCGTAGCCCTGGACGAGTTCCTGGTGAACCTTGCCGACGGCGGCACCTTCTTCAAGTGCCAGATCTCGCTCGGTATTGCCGAGGGCGCACCGGAGAAACTGGTCGAGGAACACATGGCTGCCATTCGGGACACCATCATCACGATCCTGACCGCGAAGCAGCCGGAAGAGATCGGCACACCCGAAGGCAAATTGAGGCTGAAGCGCGAGCTAGTGGACGGACTAAATCGCGTGCTGAGCGAGAAGACCGGGCAGGAGCACGCCGATAATAGCCACGGGAAACGCCCCCCAGAGGGGGGTGAAGCTCCCGGCGGCAAGGCCGCGTCTGGCGAAGCTGCAGGAGAACGGGACGGCGGGGAACACGCAACCTCCGGACCGGTGCTGAACGTCTACTTCACCGCGTTCGCAACCTCCTGATCTCCGCTAAGACGCCCTATGCCGCTCGGAGAGGTTGGGCGACTTGTCGGAGATTCTGTCGCAGGACGAGATCGAGGTTCTGCTCAAGGAGCTGCAGGGAGACGCAGCCGGCGGCCAAAACGCCGAGGCGGCGGAGACACCCGCGGCTCCCGCGAGTGCGCCTGTATCCTCGCGCATCCCAGCCTCGGGCGCAGGCACTCAGAGCACACGGACCGTCGCCTACGAGGTGTACGACTTCCGGCGGCCCGACAAGTTCTCGAAGGAGCAGCTTAGGACTCTACAAATGCTCCACGAGACCTTTGCCCGTCTGGCCACCTCGTCGCTATCGGCTTACCTGCGCACTCCCACACAGGTCGAACTCATCTCGCTGGAGCAGGTCCCCTACGAGGAATACCTGCTTTCCATCAATCGGTCGGTGTTCACCATCATCAGCCTGCCTCCGCTGACCGGCCAGGCGGTGATGGAAATCGAGTTCTCACTAGTTTTCGCCATCCTCGACCGCATGTTGGGTGGCACCGGCAAGAGCTTCGACCGCTCGACCCTGACCGACATCGAGCGGCCCTTGGTGACGCAGGTGCTGGAGCGGCTCTTTCAGGCTCTCAAGTCGTCCTGGGAGAGCATCGTGATGCTGAGTCCCGGCGTCGAGGGGATGGAGACGAGCACACAGTTCGTGCAGGTCGCACCTCCCAACGACATCGTGATCACGATTCTTTTCGAGGTGCGGGTGGGAAACCAGCGAGGAGCGATGAGCCTGTGCATTCCCTATCTGGTGCTCAAGCCCATCACCCAGAAGCTGAACGCTCAGAAGTGGTTCTCGGCGGGCGAGCGTCGGGGTAACAGCACCACTCGCGCCATGTGGTCGGCTCACATCGGCAAAGTCGGCGTGCCCTGCGCAGTCCGGCTGGGCAGTGCGCGCATCCCCGTGCGGGACTTTATTGCACTCAACGTGGGCGACGTGTTGAAGCTGGACCGCGAGACCGATCAGGACATGGAGTTTACGGTCGGGAACATCGTGAAGTTCTACGGACGGCCGGCGATTTCGGGACGGAAACTGCTATTTACCATATCAGGACGCGCAACCGAGTAGGGATAACACTGTGGCATATAATCTGAACGATTACGTCGATCGGTTTACGGCACTGCAGGCTCCGGTCTGGCAGACGGTATCCCTTACGGTCTCCGAGCAGGCCGGCGGCACCATCAGCTTCGAGACGCCGCTGATCACCACCAGCTCGCCCACGGAGTTGTTTACCGAGCTCCAGGGCCCTGCAATCGTGGTGCAGTTCCAATTCGCGGACACACCGGACAACTCGCAGGTGGTGCTATTCCCGCCGGACTCGGCAGTGGAGTTCACCTCGGCCTTGCTGGACCGCGGTATCGATGAGATGTCGGACGACCTGGTTCAGGAGATCCGACCGACTCTGGAAGCCATCGTGCAGGGTCTGTGCCTGGGAATCAGCCAGCTACGCAACGAGCCGTTCATCGCAGGGGGAGTCACGGTACGCTATCAGGTCTTCGCCTTCCCTCCCAATCTCCAAGTCGCCGACCACATCGTGCGAACGGCCATTACCTGGCGCACGGAAGGGGCGCAGGGAAGCTTGACTTGGCTGCTGGACGACACGACCCTGGAGGCCATCGCCGCGGTGGGTGACGACCTCCACCAACAGACTGCGCCCACCGCAGAAGGGCTTTACCCAACAGCAGGGAGTTCCGCACTCGCACCGCAGCCCGCACCGCAACTCGACCCTAGCATCGAGATACTACTCGACGTGCCACTCGATGTCACCGTCGAGCTGGGGCGAGTGCGAATGCTGGCGAAGGAAGTGATGGAGCTGGCAACCGGCTCGATCGTGGAGCTAGATCGTGCCGCGGGCGAACCCGTGGACGTGTTAGTGAACGGCCGCGCAGTGGCGCGAGGCGAGGTGGTAGTGATCGAAGACAACTTCGGCGTGCGTGTTACCGAGATACTGAGTCCGATAGACAGGCTGAAGAGGCTCGGGGATCGCGAATGATACGAGTCGTCGTGCTGGCACTCGCACTTCTGCCTCTCGTGCTTGCCGGGCAGTCGGCTCCCAAAGCCGGCGGAGACGTGCTCTCGCAGACGCGACCCGAGATCAGCACCGCGCCCGACAAAGCACAGGATGGCATCGGCTGGTGGAGCCTAGTACAGATGGGAGTGGCAGTCGGGGCGGTCGTAGTAGGTGTGCGCTGGGCACTGCCACGTGTGCTGAAGCCGAGGCGCCTCGGTGTCCAGTCGGCGGGAGAGTTGCTACGTGTGGTGGAGACTCAGCACGTCGGCCCCGCGGGCATTCATATCATCGAAGCGTGTGGACGCAAGTTCCTGATAGGCGTGACGCCATCGAGCGTCGAGCTGCTGACGGAGTTGGATGAAGGCGAACGGCGACCCTTTGCAGACCACCTGGAAGGCATGGACATTCGGGAGCGAGTCTCGGCAGCCGCGGCCCGCCTCGAAAGCCTGATATCGGAGTAGACAGCGAGCGACCGCCCCCACGGACGCGGGGGCGCAGACCAAGCGGTCAGGGAGCGACCGTGAGGAGAGAGGATTGCGCCTACGGGTCCTAGCAGCGCGTGGCTGGGTGCTACGCTTCATACTGGTCTTGGGGCTTGCCGCTGGGGTGTGCGTGGTTGCAGCCCAGGATCTCCCCATGCCCAAGCTGAGCATTGGCATGGACAAGGCATCACAGCCCGAAGACGTAGCGGTGACCGTCAAACTGCTCGTGATGCTTACGGTGCTGTCCCTGGCACCCGCGATCCTGATCATGACTACGGCGTTCTCGCGCATCGTGATTGTCCTCAGCTTTCTCCGAAGCGCACTCGGCACCCAGAACATACCACCTAACCAACTCGTGATCGGCCTCAGCCTGTTCCTCACCTTCTTTGTGATGTCGCCCACCTATGACCGCGTGAACCGCGAGGCCATCCAGCCCTACATGCAAAAGAGCATCACCTTCGACCAGGCAATCCAGCGCGCGCAGGCACCGGTGAAGGAGTTCATGCTGCGGCAGACCTATGCGAAGGACCTCGAGCTTTTCCTCGACCTGAGGAAAGAGCCTGCGCCGAAGGACAGCAGCGGCCTGTCTATGCTGACACTGATACCGGCCTTCATCGTCAGCGAGATGAAAACGGCGTTCATCATCGGCTTCTACATCTACATACCGTTTCTCGTGGTCGATCTGGTAGTCGCGAGCACCCTTATGAGCATGGGAATGATGATGATGCCACCGGTCGTCGTCTCACTGCCGGCCAAAGTGTTAGTATTTCTTCTCGCCGATGGGTGGAGCGTGCTGATCCAGACACTGATCACGGGGTTCCGATAGGGGCGAGATATGACGGAAGGCGCAGCACTCGATATCGGCAGGAACGCGCTGATGGTGGCAATGATGCTGAGCATGCCGATCTTGGCGGCGGGTCTGGTGGTAGGTCTGACCATTAGCGTTCTGCAGGCCGTGACACAGGTTCAGGAAATGACCCTTAGCTACGTGCCCAAGATCATCGCGGTGATGATCGTACTCGCGGTCTTCGGCGGGTGGATGCTGAACAAGATCGTCACCTTCACGGTTCACACCTTCTCCAACATTCCTATCAACGCCCCATGATGCTGGACGAGCGGCTCGGGTATGCCTTCCTACTACTCTTCGTGCGCAGTGGTGTGCTGCTGGTCGCGACGCCCGTGTTCGGTGGCTTCGGCATTCCGGCGCGCGTTCGCGTGGGGTTGGGACTGATGGTAGCAATAGCACTGGCCCCGACCTTGCGTCCGTGGATCGGCACGATGCCGGGCGACTTCCTCAGCTTCATCGGCGCGATGGCGAAGGAAGCGGCCATCGGCCTGATGATCGGATCGTTACTGCAGGTGGTGCTGCTTGCAGCGCAGACGGCGGGTCACTTCATTGACCTGCAGATCGGCTTCGCGATCATGCGCCTGCTCAACCCGCCAGGCGGATTTCCCGTTTCGGTGCTAGGCCAGCTGAAGGGCTACATGGCGATGACGCTCTTTCTGGTGGTGAACGGACATCATCTGGTCTTCAAGTCGCTGGCTGCGAGTTACTACTACACACCAGCTGTGGGCATGGCGCATCTCGAGACGATGCAGGCGGTTGTGGTAGATACCACCTATCGCCTCTTCCTGCTTGCCCTGCAGATTGCTGCGCCAGCCGCTACCGTTGCATTCATCACCGATGCATCGCTCGCCGCAGTCTCTCGAGCTGTGCCGCAGGTCAACGTTCTGATCGTGGGCTTTCCGGCCAAGATACTGCTGGGACTATTCGGCGTGATGGTGGGAATGCCCGTTCTGCTTTGGGGGGTACGCGAGTCGCTGCAGCTCAGCTCCGATGCCATCGCCAAACTACTGCTACCGGCGGGGGGGCCGTAGTTGCCGGAGCAGGCCGCGGGCGAACGCACCGAGGAAGCGACACCGAAGCGTCGCAGGGAGGCGCGACGACGGGGCATGGTGGCACGCTCGCCCGAACTGTCGTCTGCAGTCACCTTCCTCGCCTTCGTGTTGCTCTTCCCGCTGTTAGGGTCGGCGCTCGTGCAGGCACTGCTCGACTGTGCCCGCACCTCGATCGCTTCTGCACAACCGGCACCGGTTACGGTGGGAGAAATTGCATCACGTATACTGCCTGCGGTAGGGCCCGTGCTCGTAGCCCTTGCACCACTCATGTTGATAGGTGTCACGTTCGGCGTTACCATTAATCTGCTGCAGGTCGGATTCGTGGTCTCCGGCGAGCCGCTCAACCCGCAGTTCGACCGCCTGAACCCGATCAGCGGCCTCAAGCGCATGTTCAGCATGAGGGCAGGCGTCGAGGGACTGAAGGCCGTCGTGAAAACGGGACTGATAGGTTACGTCGCTTTCACCACCATACGCGGTCAGATGGATGTGCTGCAAGGGATTGGTTCGTTGGAGCCGATGGTAGCGGTGAGTGTGGTGGCGGGCATCGTCTCCTCGGTGCTGCTGCGCGTGGGAGTATTGTGGTTGATACTCGCTGTATTCGACTACTGGTTTCAGCGAAAGCAGATGGATAAGCAGCTCATGATGACGAAGGACGAGGTGAAACGCGAGCTGCGCGAGATGGAGCAAGGCCCCGAGCTGAAGATGGCAATGGCGCGCCGCCGAGCACAGCTGGCACGACAACGCATGATGCAGGCCGTCAAGACTGCCGACGCCGTGGTCACCAACCCAACTCACTACGCCGTGGCGCTGAAGTATGAGGCCCTCAGCATGTCCGCGCCGCAGGTGGTGGCGAAGGGCCTGGACCTGATGGCACTCCGTATCCGCGACGACGCGCGCAAGTGGGGCGTGCCGGTCATCCCGAACCCGCCGCTCGCGCAGTCCCTCTACAAGCTGTGCGAGGTGGGGGACACCGTGCCATCATCGCTGTTCGAGGCGGTGGCCGAGGTCATCGCCTACGTGATGAACCGCACGCGCCGCCGCCGCACCGCTTAGAACCACCCTCCGTCAACGCGAGTCCTGTAACCGGGTCTGTCCAGATTCCAGTTGACGCCAGGCTCAACCGGGGGTAGAATTGCGTTTCGGAACCGTTTCCAGGGTCGGGCGGGCACGGAGGCAGCCCAGAAACGGGGACGCTGCGGCCCCGTCGCGCTGCTTCGGCGCCTGCGTCGGGAGCCGGAGGCCGCTCGCCACCCGGGCGCTGCGGCGTCGGTACCGTAGTCAGGCAGCAGGGCGAGGCCTGAGGTGTTGGCCGCCTGCGTCCGAATGAAGAAGGTAGTGGCCGCCGACCGATAGACGGCCAAGGTGACGCTCCTCGGTAGCTCAGTTGGTAGAGCAGCTGACTGTTAATCAGCGGGTCCGTGGTTCGAGTCCACGCCGAGGAGCCAGATTCTGGCTTCAGACGTAAGCTTCCAACACCGCATCTGGATGCTTCGGTGGCGGAGTGGAGAGGCGCTTCCCGAGCAGACGACTGGTGTGGGAGAATGGGGTATGGTCTGCGTGCGTAGCCGGGT
>BTVI01000064.1:0-13655 GCA_045862955.1 Fimbriimonadales bacterium | reverse complement strand
GGGCGGGTCACTGGGAAGGCGGTACCGCACCCGCTGCGACCCAAACCGTCTTGCTGAGCCTGTCGATGCTTGACCCCGCCTGCCGCCCGCCCTGCCATCCAGCTGGTACGTCTGCCTCTGTCGCCCTCTTGCTTCGACTGGCTCCGAATGACGTCGCCACTGGGTGCGGTGAGGGAAGGACGCATACGGCTCATGGCGTCATGCTTCGACAGGCTCAGCATGACGGTTTCCGACTGACCCGTCATCTGCGAGTGGTGAGGGCTAGAAGCCCCGTCGTCAGCTCGCCCGGCAATGAACACTTACCGGCGGGACGCGCGTGAGCTCGCCGTCCCTCTCGGCCACCCGCCGCCTCCGGTCCGGCGGGAGACCCGTGCTGTTCCCCTCCCGGCGATGCGTTCCATGCCCCGGCCCGCGTCCGCCGCATTCCTCCAACCCACCGCACGCCGCCAACCCAAGGACCGCGCCGCGGCACGAATCGGGACACCGCGTCGGTGCCAAAATGCCCTCGCCGTCGGCATGGTGGCGGCCTCCGATGCAGCGCTTGCGGCTTGCGTTTGCATGCTTCGACAGGCTCAGCATGACGGGCAGGGGTGGGGCGGGTTCTTCATGCCCCGGCCCGCGTCCGCCGCATTCCTCTTGCCCACCGCACACTGCCAACCAAGGACCGCGCCGGGGCACGAATCGGGACACCGCGCCGGTGCCAACATGCCTCGCCGTCGGCATGGTGGCGCCCTCCGATGCAGCGCTTGCGGCTTGCGTTTGCATGCTTCGACAAGCTCAGCATGACGGGCAGGGGTGTGGCGGGTTCTCCATGCCCCGGCCCGCGTCCGCCGCATTCCTCTTACCCACCGCACGCCGCGAACCCAAGGACCGCGCCGGGGCACGAATCGGGACACCGCGTCGGTGCCAACATGCCCTCGCCGTCGGCATGGTGGCGGCCTCCGATGCAGCGCTTGCGGCTTGCGTCTGCATGCTTCGACAGGCTCAGCATGACGTTGCCACTGGGAGTAGGGAGGAGCACACACACGCGGCTCATGGCGTCATGCTTCGACAGGCTCAGCATGACGGTTGACCACTTACCCATTCTTTGCGTGTTTTGGGGGATAGAAACCCCATCGTCAGCTCGCCAGGCAGTGAACACTTACCGGCGGGACGCGCGCGAGTTCGCCGTCCCGGCGATCTCGGTTCTTCATGCCCCGGCCCGCGTCCGCCGCATTCCTCTTACCCACCGCACACTGCCAACCAAGGACCGCGCCGGGGCACTCGCGCCCCTCTCGGCCACCCGGCGCCTCCGGTCCGGCGGGACGCACATGAGCTCGCCGTCCCGGCGATGAGTTCCATGCCCCGGCGCGGTCCTCGGGGTCGCTCGGTGCGCCCAGCGGGTGCTGGTCGGCGTACGCGGGCCGGGGCATGGAATAATCTCGCCGTCCCGGCGAAGAACTGTCCGGGGGGACGCCGGAATTACGGGGGCGGCTCGAGCGTCAGGTTCAGGCGGAGCGGCAGACCGGCGCGCAGCTGAGCCGGCTGGTCGGTCCAACCCGAGACGGCGATGCGGGTTAGCCGGCCGTCGAACTTCGGGAAGAGCATCACTTCCGCGGCAAGCGCTCCATAGGCGAACGAGCGGGCCTCGGCCTCTGGCGAACCGAGGTGGGCGGACTGCTGTACCGCGGGTCGAAAGACCACCTCTACCTTCCACATGTCCAGTACCTCCCCGAGGAAGCGGACATAGGACCGGCCCGCCGACGGATCTACATAACGGTAGGAAGGCTGAAATCGAATGACACGAGACGGCGCTCCTCCACTGTTCCCTTCCAGCATCAGCAGCGGCGCAAAGGAACCGACCACCCGCCCATCGCGAACCCACTGCAATCCGGGCCCCACGGTGGTCTCGACAAACCGTGCACCGAGCCCGTAGCCCAAGGAAAGGTGTGCCTCCCGATGCGAACTGGCCTCGATTCGGGGCTTCGCGGTGCGCATCGGCCGCTTCGCCGATGGCTGGGTAGGCGAGTCGGGCACATCCGTCAGCACAGGCACGCGAATGAAGGCAGCGTCCTGGGGTGCGAGCGCATAGCACCGAAGCTCGCAAGCTCCCCCGGTTGCTCTCACCCGCCACGTAGCCGTCGCGCCAGCGATGTGTGGCGGCCCCAGCACCTCGGCACCCCGAAGCGGGGCCAGGATCGGCGGAGTGGAGAACCCGGCGCTGCGCGAAACCGACACCTCGAATGTCTCTCCCGGCACGCGGATCGGACCCACCAATGGGGGCAGTGACATCCCCTGCGCTGCCGCCACTGCCGCGGCCAGCCAGATCATCCTAGGGTGACCCCGTTCGCGGTCAGCCGAAAAACGTAGCCCAAGGTGTCGGCCGACTGCCTGCACATCACCATGCGGTCCAAGAAGATCTCGAAGTACTCCATCACACTCGCCGAGTCGGTGTCAATCTCCAACTCGAGCGAAATCAGCTTCTTGTCCACCTCGACATTCACCCGCGAGCGCTGAACGGCGTGGTTCACGCGGTCGTGGATGTCGTAGGTCTCCGGGATGGGGTTCTGAACGCGCGAGTAGTGGACGTCCGACTTGTCTGCGATGATCAGGGACGCAGTGATCTCGTTGAATGGGAGTCCGTCGCGCTCCTCGTGGTTAGCGATGGCACCGATAACCAGGGCCACCTCCGAAGCGTCCATTCCCATCTCGTCCAGAATTTGGAAGGCCATTCCTGCACCGCTCACCGGGTGCATCGTGCGGCTCATCACGTTCCCGATGTCGTGTAGGTAGGCAGCGATGGAGGCCAACTCGGTCCTACGGGGGTCCGCTCCCATCGTGTCCATGATGTATCGGGCGATCGAGGACACGATCCCCGCGTGCCGATGCCCGTGCTCGGTGTATCCGATGGATGCGAGCAACGCGTTCGCGCCCTCGATGTAGGTCCGTACCTTCGGGTTGCTCCGAACATCGCGGAGCGTGATCAGGCTCGCGCCGTGTGTCTGTGAAGTCGCCATTCCATCCCCCGTGCCTGCCGGCCGACGAATCTTAGCCCGTTTCGCCCAGAAGGTGCAGCGTCTCGGCCAAATAGGCAGCGTACTGCCCGTCCAGGATTGCTCGCCTCGCACCCGCCACCAGCTCGAAGTAATAGTGCAGATTGTGATAGGTGAGCAGACGTGCCCCCGTCGCCTCCTTCATTCTGCACAGGTGTCGGACGTATGCCGCCGAGTACCGAGCGCAGACCGCGCACGTGCATTCTTCGTCCAATGGACCGAACTTTGTTTCGAACGCCTTGTTCGTGATGTCCTTTCGGCCAGTCCTAGTGTAGACCACGTTGTGTCGCCCGCCCCGGGTTGGCAACACGCAGTCGAACATGTCCACGCCGTACCCGATGGCGTGGAGGATGTCGGCAGGTTGGCCGACGCCCATCAGGTACCTCGGTCTGAGACGTGGCAGCAGCGGTGCGGTCATTCGCACTACGGGTCGCTGCATCTCCGTCGGTTCACCCACGGACACGCCGCCGACGGCGAACCCGTCGAAGTCCATCGCCGCGATGCGCTCCGCACTTTCGCGCCTTAGGTCCGGATGCACCCCACCCTGCACGATGCCGAACAGGGTCTGCTCCTCGGCACGAGCACGCAGGCACCTCTCGGCCCAGCGAGCCGTTCGCTCCGCGGCCAGCGCAGCCTCGTCTCGGCTACACGGGTAGGGCGGACATTCGTCCAGCGCCATCCCGATGTCCACACCGAGCTTTCGCTGCACCTCGGTCACCGATTCCGGCGTAAGCATATGCTGGTTGCCGTCGAGATGGGAGCGAAACAGCACCCCTTCTTCGCTCACCTTGCGGAACTCGCATAAGCTCATCACCTGGTAGCCGCCGCTATCGGTCAGAAGGGCATGCGGCCAACCCATGAATCGCCCGAGCCCGCCCGCCAGCTCGATCAATCGGACTCCGGGCCGCAGCCACAGGTGATAGGTATTGGCCAGCACCAGGCGATACCCGAGCGCTTCGAGGTCTTCCTGGGCGAGCGTCTTCACAGCGCCGAGGGTGCCCACGGGCATGAACGCAGGGGTAGGCACATCGCCGTGAGGGGTGTGAAGAATGCCTGCGCGGGCCCCGACCGGGTCTTCGGCCTCGAGCGTGAACCGAACTCGGGCCATGGCTGTCAGCTCGCTCGACGTCGGCGAACCGGTGCGCTGGCCTCTTCGGGCTGAACCTTTCCGTACTTCAGCATCAGCTTCACGAAGTCCCCGGGGTTGAACAGCTTTATGGTCACGTCGGGATACATCTGTTCGGTGAGGGCGATGCGGCGAAGCTTACGGGTAGCAAGGTTCTTGCGGCGGGTAGTCAGTTCGATGTAGTAGCCGAAGTCGGGGAGGTAGAAGTCGGGGGTGAAGGACTCTTTGACTTCGCCGTGTTCGTCCCATTCGAGGACGAACACGTGCGGTTCGTAATCCCATCGCACACGGTAGTAGTCCAGCAGTCGCGCGAACTCCTCCTCGCTGCGATGGGCGAAGCATATCTTTTTGTGCTTTCCTTCGCCCAAACGGACTAGCCTTTTCTCAGGTTTGCATTACTATACCATGGAAGCTTCGCGCTGTCAACAATGCAGGCAAATTTGTCTACATCCCTCTCCCCATGCGCGAGGGCCCCAAGTGCCGACAATATCACCGGGTGGAAGTCCGCGCGCCGATACGTATCGTTCTATATTCCGCCGCCGTCGCTTGGGCTGTGGCGAACGGCCTGGATTGGCTGTCGGCGGCGCGCGCTTCGGCTATGGTGGCCGCGGCATTCGGCGCGTCGCTCGTGTTCGCACGCCGGGCGGGGGAGGTGGGTTCGCTGGTGGGCGCGTGGTTGGAAGCAGCCTCGCTTGCCTTCCTCTTGTGGCTGGCACCGAGCCGGCCGGATCTGCTGTGGGTCGTCCTCGCCCCGATGTCCATCGCTAACCGCGTTTCCAGCCGCGCGGCCTCCGCGATGGCACTCGCATGCGGGGGATGCCTCGGCGCATCGGGCATCCAGGCGGGTGTGTTGAGCGCAGAACACGCGCCGGCGCTCGCGGCAGCCGTTGCCGGTCTCGTATCGGTGCCCCTGCTGTTTCGCATCCATGAGGTAAGAGCGCGCGAGGAGCCGCTCGAGCCGCAGCCCGACCCCGGACTGCTCGCCGAGTTGGAAGCAACACGCGAGTCGGAGCGTGAGGCCCGCCGGGCCTACCGAGAACTGGTCGGTCTGCATAAGCAGCTCAGCGCGGCTCACGGCCGGATGGCGTGTGCCTATCGGCTCACGCTGGCTGCGACCGACTGGGATGGGCCTGCGGAGCGAGTCCTCGATGAAGCCATAGCGATAGCAGGTGCGAGTGCGGGCACGCTTTGGCTCGTGGAGGGTGATGGGTCTCGCCTCGCAGTCCGCTCGTGCAGTGGTCCCCACGTCCTGAAAGCGGACCACATCAGCGTGGACTCGGCGGAGGTCCTTGCACGAACCGTGCGAGAGAAGGGGGCGGCATTCGTATCGTCGCTTTTTTCCGGGCCGGCAGCTGGCACAGAGGAGATCGTCATTCGTGATGGCGACCGGCTACTCGGCTTGCTGACACTTCGGCCGCATCGAAAACCCCTGGATCCCGCCGTGCTCGCGCAGTTGTCGCAAAGCCTTCCTGAGGCCGTTCGCATCCTCCTAGACCAAGAGAAAGTCAAGAGCAAGCTCGCCTTCGCTGAGGCGCGCGTGCAGGCGACAGACCTCATCGCCTGCTCAGACCCGCCGAGCGGAGTGGCCGCACGCGCCATCGAGCTGATGCGTCGTTTCATGGACGCCGAGCACTGGTCGGTGTGGATGCTGAGGGGCGGCAAGCTGGAGCTGCTTTCAGAGCGAGGGCAGTCCGTGGACCTACCTTCCCTCGTGGACTTCGGCGAGGGCGGGGTCATAGGCTGGCTTACTTCCGACCGGGTGATCTGCTCTGCCGACGCACTGGCTGACGGAACGCTGCGAGGTGAGAAGGCGATTCGTGCCAGGGTGCGTTCCGTTCTTGCGGTGCCCCTCGAGTCGGGAGGAAAGGCGGTTGGTGCCGTATTCGCTGCGCATTCGCTTCCCGACCGGTTTCCGGCCGCAGAAAGAGCACCCGTCCTTCGCATCGCCACGCCACTGGCGCGTGCTCTGGAACTGTCGGAGATACGAACGAGACCTCTCGCGTTGGTACGCCTCGACCCTAGCACAGGCATGCTCGCGTACGACGAGCTCATGGGCCGGCTTTCCGAGGAACTCGCAGAGGGCCATCGTCCCGCACTCATCCGGTTCGCTCTCGGTGCCGTCGTGCGCTCAGAGCGCTGCGAGGCGCTCGGCAGAGCGATTGCAGAAGCGCTCGGCAGAAGGGGCTACGCAGCGCCAGTGGGTGAGAGCGAGTTCGTCGCCTGCCTTCCGAACGCTAGCCGTGCCCAGGCGGAAGCGATAGCGCGGCTGATCGCAGGTCGGTTCGCCGATTTGCAGCTCGAGACTCGCGTGGCGGTAGCAGGGGAGGACAGCCTGACAAGACACGGCCTGATCGAAGCACTGGGTTGAGGCCGAGGACAGCCCAGCGAATATCACGGATTGTGCCCGAACGGGAACCCTTTCGGTACATCCTGTGGCTTTGACTAGTTGACATGCCACAGGACCCGTTTGATAATTGATGCCGAGAGCAAGAATCTGTCGGTCTCGGCGCGTGTCCCGCGTCTGTGTGTTTGAGTTGCCGTCTTCGGCGCTGTAGAGGAAGGGAAGAGAGCATTCGTGAGAAGGGAGCCCGCATCGGTTTTCGACCCCCGATCGGCCGACGTGCCGGTCGCGGGGTGTTTGCTCCTGTGTTGGTCCCCTCGTACCCATCCCACCGCGCCCAGGCCATACGGCTGCCGAGCCCACTGACGCCCGACGGGTGATACGAGCGATTTTGCGGCATTGCTCATACCGCGACGCGGGGTGGCGGAGAGTAGCGACGATTGGCGGGAAGGTTCGCAACTCCGCTACGCAAAGAGCCGACGGGCTTAGGTGATTTGCCAATGGCTGGACTGCATGACAACGGGCCTCGGGCAGAGGTCCCGTTGACGGGAGAGGAATACTGCACCGCGGTGTCGCTTGCGGCAGTAGCCAACGCCTTGGTTCCCCAGGACCAAGAAGGCGCGCGTGCCACTGTCGCACATTACCGCCAAGCCGCTGAGATCCTGCGTCTTTGCGGACGCTGGACGGAAGCCGTCGAGGCCGCTCGCAAGGCGATCGCGCTGGACCCGCACGACCCTTGCGGCCGCAATCTGCTCGTGGATATCCTTCTCGAGCGAGGGGAGTACGAGGACGTGATCCGTGAGTCCTCGTCCTGGCTCCTACTTCAACCCTACAACTCCGCTGCGCTGGAAGCGTTGGCCAAAGCCTATTGGTACTGTGGCGAGCTGGCCGCGGCGCAGCGCGTGATGAACCGTCTGCTAGAACTCAACCCATACGAACCCGCATACCGTTATCAGCGAGGTGTGCTCCACCAGTATCAGGGAGCGTGGGGTAGGGCGATGGAAGACTTCTTGGCTGTGCTCGAGGCCGCCCCCGGGCCCGAGCTGCGCGTTCACGCAGAGGCCGCAGCCGCCAGTCTCGAAAGGTGGCAACTCCGACTCATCGCCATGCTGATCGTCGAGGATCCGCTGTTCCGGATCCAGTTCGATCAGGATCCGGAAGGCGCGGTGAACCGGCGCGGTTTTCGCTTGACAGAGGCGGGAACCGCGCTTCTTCGGTGCCTGCCTCACGACTCCGGCATCGAGGGCATCGGCGAGCACACCGGTTTCCTTCGTCAATGAGTGCGTGTGCACTCCTCTGGTAGGGAGCGGCCTTGGGCTGAGGCCGCTCCCTCTCTTTCCCTTCTCAGCGATAGCCTATGGTGCTGCGCTCCTCGTTTTCTATGCCCCGGCCCGCGTCCGCCGACCTGCATCCACGAACCGCCCTGCAGCACCCCAAGGACCGCGCCGGGGCAGGAGCCGGGGCAGCCGTGCCCTCGCCGTCGGCATGGTGGCGGCTTCCGATGCAACGCTTGCGGCTTGCGGTTGCATGCTTCGACAGGCTCAGCATGACGGGCAGGGGTGTGGTGGGTAGGGGGTGCGGCGGATTGGCCTATGACGGGTCGGGCGGTGTGACGAGAGAGGGTAGACGGTTAGGGGGGTGTTAGGTGTTGGCCTTGCGAGGTGTCGGGCTCGAACACTGGCAGGGGAAGCCTTCGGACAGCCGCAACCATTGCCGTCATACTGGGTTCTGTCGTCCTTAGCGGGGTGATGCTGTACCTCGTCATGCTGAGCCTGTCGAAGCATGACCTCGCCGCGCAACCCATGCCCCGGCCCGCGTCCGCCGGCCTGCACCCACGAACCGCCCTGCCAAGAACCGAAGGACCGCGCCGGGGCATGGGTCGGAACCCCCGTGTCGGTGCCGTCGTGCACGTTCCCAACAGGCCTGTCAGCGACAGCCCAAGGAGCAGCGCTCCTGGGCACGGCGCGCGCAAAGAACCAAGGGAATCAGTAGCGCCCACAGCGCGCTCGGCTCGGGGACGAGGGTGGAGAGCCAGAGTTCGTTGTACTTCTGCCCACCCACCGAGAACTGGGTCCACCAGAGGATATCGCCGCGGGCGTTGCCCACCGCGTTCCACTGAGACGGCCACGGAGATGTAGACCCGAACGCCTCCAGCCCTAGATTGGTACGACCGACGAATAGCGCACCGTTCGGCACGAGCGACCCCCATCCGAACCAGATGGGAAGTCCCGCATCCGTGAACCCCCAGGGTGTTGTGTTGCCGACCGGCCGGGGCCTAGCAAGTCGGCGGAGATGTTTGCCTGGTTCACGTACACGTCGTAATCGCCGCCGTCGCGGACGGCGCCCGACCAAGCCACGTCGCCCTGGCGGGAGATGAAAGAGTCCCATCGCGTGATTCGGTCAGGTCCTAGGAATTGCGACAGGTTCACGTCGTCGCGGTACACGCTCGCGGGTTCCCCGAGCCGGTGGCCCCACCAGGCTACGGATCCGTTCTCGCTGATTCCCCCGAGCCAGGCTTCGTGTGGTCCCGGACCTAGCACGCGTGATGAGTAGTTCTCCTGACCCACGAAGACGTTCCACCGTAGCCCTGTTAGACTGCCCATCCCCTCGAAGGCATACTGACCGGAGGAGTTGACCGCAAGGCTCGTAGTGCTTCTCCAGGCGCTTCGGTTGGGCCCGAGAACGTCCTTGGTCAAGTTGACATCGTCCCGGAACCAGTCCCACTGATTCTGCGTGACCGGACTCCTGCCGCCCCAGAAGAGCGAGCCGTCCTCGAGCAGCCGCACTGGGAGTATCTCATCCGGATTGCGCGGATACGGGCCAAGCACAGGCTCCGTCACATTGCGTGTCGCGAGCCAGATATCAGTGTGGCTCGCGTTGCCGACGCGTCGGTGCACGTGCGCAGCGATGTCTCCACGGTCGTTAGCTTCGTATGCCACGTAGGCATCGCTGCCGTATAAGGGGGCTGAGTAGTTGCTCTGGTTCACGAACGTGTGACCGTAGTATGCCTCCCCTTCGTACCAACTCGCCATCCACACAACGGATCTATCCGCACGCACGTAGGCCTTGCCCGCCCAACGGAGACCAGGGAATAGCGCCTCGGTGTAGTTTACGCCGTTGACGTATAGGTCGAAACCGTCGTAGAGGCTACCCTGTCCGCCCGAGTACCAATAGTCCCCCGAAGCCGACAGACCGATGACTGGCGCAATGTACGGCATGCGAGCTACGAGCCGGTGAACGTACTGCTGCGCCCACGCGGGGAGACAGGCAGCCAACATGACACCAACCACTCCGACGCCGGCGAGGAACTTTGCGCCCCGCCCCAACACTACTCGAACCCCCATAGTGCGTACACGTACCCCGGTAGAGTGTCCCCGCCGCCGTGCGTGCCGCCGCGGGTTCCCACGTAGATGGTCCCATCGTGCCCCATCGCTACCGAGGTCAGGTCAGTGCGATGGATCTGCTGCGGGCCCCAGAGCAGGTTGCCGAGCGGGTCGAATGCACGTGCGTCACCGTATTCGCCGGTCTGGAAGACGCGGTAGGTCGCCCCGTTGATCCCGATGCAGCCAGTCGCGTCTACGTTGCATTCGTCGTCGCCAATCACCCCAGGCGACTCGAACATCAGCACCGCGCTGACCTGCTGATTTGCTCCAGTCGCTTTGAGGAAGGCTCCACGGTATTGAGTGGCCGATGACACGCTGCCCACATGCACCACGTGATTGGATGTCACCACGGGGGAACTCTCTACCGGGCCGAGCGGGCGACCGTTGATCGAGGAGAGGCGCCAATCCTCCTCTGGATGGCCGCCAACCTCCTCCACCGCCCACAGGGTTCCGCTCTGGCTGATCACCTGGCCTTGCTCGTTCTTCACGATGTCCCAGGTGCCGAAGTAAATGCGCCCATCGTCACCCACGCACGGTGAGGAGAAGGCAAGCGAGAAGCCCGGTCCCTCTTCGTCGAAGTCGGGACGAAACCTCCACTTCACCTGACCGCTGCTGCCGAGGTCTTGTATGGCATACAGCGTTCCGCTCTTCGGGAACGCGTCTTCGGTCTCTTGCCCTGCGATGGCCGTAAGGTAGATCGTTCCGTCGGCCCCCATGGCCGGATTGGTGAACACTACGTTGTCCATCCGCGGATCGTCGGGACCGTCGTAGGCATCCAACTCCAGCCGCCAGGCCTCGGTGCCGTTCTTGTTCAGTGCGATGAGCAATCCGGGTGCCGCCGGACGGTTATCTGCGTACACCGGGATGTACATCCTCCCGTCGTAGCGAACCACAGGACAAGCTTGCGTGCGGTACCTGTCTGGTAGGGTGTACGTCCAGCGGACTTGCGGGGGGCCGCCGCCGGCTTGTGGTATCAGGCAGTACACCTTGCTCTTGCACCCGAACACGATGTCGTACAGGCGAACCGGCCCCTCGCGGCCTTCGATGCCCGTCTGCACCGGGTCCACGAGGGCGGGGGTGCCGGTGTTCGCCCACTGCATGGGGTCATCAGGAGTGTAGGCATCGGTCGCGTAGCGCCACAGCTCGTTACCGGTCAGTGCGTCAAAGCAGAACAGCCTCCCCGCGCCGGTTGGCACAAGTACCTAACCATCCGAGCCCACCACGATCCCGCGCTCGACGGTCTCTAGCCGATAGTGCGGATTCTCGTGAAAGGGCAGCCGGGTTGACCAACGCACTCGGATGCCAGCGAAGCCCGAGGGAAGGGACTTCACGGCGCGGCCCGTATTGCGGTTGTCGGCGGCCCACTTAGGCCAAGGAGATGACGTGTCGATCTGCGCGTGCGCGCACAGCGGAAGGAGAAGCAGGCCTACCCCCCCGCGGAACACGAGGGCGAGGAACGACGCCCATCGTGAGACACTCTGCACTTCGGGTCTTCCTTCTGGGGGTCCCGTTTCGTGCCGAATCCGATGCCCGCCGGAGCGACGCGATCAAGCGGCTCCGTCCGACACCCGAGCCCCGGCACGTTTGCCGGGACACCATCCGCCATCCATGGTACTACGGGATCCTCCGGTTGTCAACATGATTCGCAGTTTGCGTCCGTTCCCGCGTCCAGTACCCGAGGGCACAAAATGTTACAAGTTCCCGTTCCCCTACGGGGGCGATGCGGATGAAGAGCGTGCTGCGACAACGGTGTGCCGACCGAGTTTCCGCACCGCCGCGTTCGCACCCGGTCTCGCAACCGCAACTACTCGCACCCGACCCACTGCACATCCTCACCCAGTCGCGCACGCATCACACGGATGGCTTCCGGGTTGTTGTCTATCAGGATGAACCGTCTGCCCAGTTCCCCCGCGGCCGCCCCGGTCGTCCCGCTGCCCGCAAAGAAGTCCAGCACCACGTCGCCGGGCCGTGAGGACACCGAAATGATGCGCCGAAGGATGCCGAGCGGCTTCTGCGTGGGATAGCCCGTCCGCTCTGAGCCCGAGGTGGGCACGATGGTGTGCCACCAGGTGTCGGTGGGCAGCTTGCCGAGGGCGGCCTTCTCCGCACTCACCAGCCCGGGAGCCATGTAAGGGATGCGCTCGGCGGCCTCCCGATCGAAGTGGTAGAGCGCGGGGTCCTTGGCATAGAAGAGGATCGTGTCGTGCTTGGTCGGCCAGCGCCGCTTCGAGCGACCACCGTAGTCGTAGGCCCAGATGATCTCGTTCAAGAAGCACTCGCGCCCGAAGATGCCGTCCAGCATCACCTTGCAGTAGTGCACTTCCCGGTAGTCGAGGTGCACGTACATGCTGCCGGTGGGCTTCAGCAGCCGGTGGGCCTCGACTAGCCGTGGCTCGAGGAATGCGAGGTAGTCGTCGTGGAGGTCGGAAAAGCTGATGGTGCTGACCGGCTCGGTCCGGTAGCGAATGCCCCCGAAGCCCGTCCGCTCGCCCTGCTCCGAGCGCTCGACCCGTAGCCTCTGCATCCGACGAACCGAGCCCGTGTTGAATGGCGGGTCCACGTAGATCAGGTCTACGCTCTCGGTCGCGAGCGATCGGAGGATCGGCAGGTTGTCACCGAAGTAGACGACGTTGCTCACCTGCCTGGGAGCATACCACCAGCGGAAACCGACAGGACTTACGGCTCATCAGGGAACAGCACCGCAACCCGACGCGTCTTATATTCGTCTTGCTTACGCCGTTGGAAGTGTTCCACGTTGATAACCGAATAAGGGAGGTTGAATGCACAAACGCTCGATGAACGGGCAGCAGGGCCCCATCTTTCCAACCCCTCACTCGCAGATGCCGAAGCGTCGTAAGGAGCGCGGCAACAGATGGGATGTCGACAGCTTGTCCGAGCTGTTTGCCGAAAACGTCGAGGCGCAAGCCAAGGTACGCATCGTTTGCAACGGTTGGGTGGTTACGGACACGAAGGGTAACGAGTTCTACTACACCGACCCGACCGACGCTCTCCACGCAGTCGCCGTTCACCTCGAGATGCCCCCGGTTAATCCTCTGGCCGTTCTATCGGCTGTTGACTAGGGAGTTCGGATCCAGTTTGCAGGGCCGCGGCCACCCCGCGGCCCTTTCGCGCATTTGGTTTGCTTCGATTCGTCCCCGCCTCACACTTCCCTCGGTCCAATCTCATCGCCTGGAGTGCGAGATTACGGCGTCCCGCCGGATTGCGGGCGCCGGGTGGCCGAGAGGAGCGTGAGTGCCGCCGTGTCGGCGAGCTCACCTGCGTCCCGTTGGATAGTGCTCATCTCCGTGACGGCGAGCTGCGGACGGGCTCACTATCCCTCACCACACGTAAAGGATGGGTAAGTGGGAAACCGTCATGCTGGAAGCCGTCATGCTGAGCCTGTCGAAGCATGACGCCCCGAGCCGTGTGTGCCCTTCGCTCACCACGGGCAGAGGATGGGTAGGTGGGAAGCCGTCATGCTGAGCCTGTCGAAGCATGAGGGCGACAGAGGGAAACGTCCCTGCGGAACCGCAGGGCAGGCGGGGTCATGCTTCGACAGGCTCAGCATGACGGAAAGGGGTGTGGCGGGGGCTCCATGCCCCGGCGCGGTCCTTGGGTTGGCGGTGTGCGTCGGGTTGGAGGAATGCGGCGGACGCGGGCCGGGGCATGGGACGGGGCGCCTGTGTCGGTGCGCCCTCGCCGCCCGAACGATGGCGGCCTCCGATGCAACGCTTGCGGCTTGTGGTTGCGTGCTTCGACAGGCTCAGCATGAC
>BTVI01000063.1:0-14422 GCA_045862955.1 Fimbriimonadales bacterium | reverse complement strand
ACGAGTTCAGCGAGACCCGGAAGTGCTGTGACTGGCGGATCGCTCCGAACGAGCGCTAGACAAGGCGGTTCGCGATGCGAAGAGAAGGCATTACGCTTATCGAGCTCTTAGTGGTTATCGTGATTCTGCTCGCGCTGATTGCGGTGGCGTTGCCCGTCACGCATCTGGTCCGCTCTCGCAGTCTGCTTTCCGGCTGCGCGAGCAACCTCAGCCAGATCGGCAAAGCGGTGCTGATGTATGCCGACGACTACCATGGCTGGCTGCCGTGCTACATGGTTCACAGCCACTACGGCACGTTCATCCTGCGCGACGGTTCTAGGGTGCCTCGCAACTACGACGGCAAGCCGAAAGAGTGGCGCGATTCGCTTGCGAAGTACACGAAGTCCAACGAGGTGTTCTGGTGCCCGGCGGACCGCTTTCGCGGCCAGCTGGCACAATCCGTCTCCGACGCTTACTCGCAGGATGCGCGCAGGCAGCTCTACACGAGCTACATTATCGCACACATGCTCTATATAGGCAAGCCGCATCGTGTAGACCCTGATGGCAACCTCAGGGTACGTCTTTCGGCCTTACCACTCGGCCCGTCCAGGACAATCTATCTTGAGGAACCCTACTGGTTTCCTGGCCCCATAATAAACGGGGCTCACTATTACCTGACCCACCACGGCATGGTGGGCAATCTCCAGCTCTTGGATGGCAGCGTCCGGAAGATTAGAGTTGACGGCGACTTCTCATGGGCTGAGGAGCCGCGATGATGCAGCTGTCCGGAGCAACCTCCGGCCCGCGCCGTGTGCTAGCGCAACTGCACCACGCGCTCGTTCTCGCGCAGGTATGTCTTGCGGTGCAGGTCGTAGATGGTGGCCACCAGATGCCGCTGCTCGTCTATGCTGAACTCGATGCGTAAGCGCGCCTCTGGCCCCCTGCCCGGCGAGGGCATGCGGATCACGTCGCCCGGGTTCAGGGCGACGATAGCCTCCTGCTCGGCCTCCGACTGCGGATTCCAATAGTGGGCCTGCGCGCGAGGACGCCAGGGCACCGAGCGCCGTCCCGAGTAACCCACCTCGCAGATCGGCAGCCGGAACTCGCGCTGACCCTTGGCCACGGCGTAGTACCGGGTGGCGACCGGCCCGTTGCTCGGAAAGGGCGTCCCTCGCGGTACCAACAACTCGTACTCGGGTCGCGCCTCCTTCTCGTCGTACAAGCGGATCGCGTAATCGTGGTGCACGATCTGGTCCACCGTGGCCCCGGCACCGAACACAGCGCCACCTTTCGCCACCGCATCGAACGGGCTGTCGTACCACACGCGGCTCGCCCCGAACTGTTCCACCATGCGACTGCGAATCTTGGGCAGCAGGGTGGACCCGCCGACCGGCAACACCGCCTGCACTGCCTCCTGGCCCACCCCGTGACGCCGATACAGGTCGTCGAACAGGTCGGCCAGCACTCGGTCCACCCGCTCGTACAACCCTTTCTCCTGCAGCAACGCACGAAACTCGTCGCGCCCGATGGTCAGAGCAGACGTGCCGGGCGGACTGAGCGTCAGCTCCTCGGGAGCGTCCTCGGGCGAGAGCGTGATCTTGATCAGCTCCGCATTGCGCCGGAGCCAGTCCTCCGCCTCTGCCCCGCGCGGGATCCTGGGCCGCAAGTGGTCGGCTACCCAACCGTCTACCGTTCGTCCGCCGAAGTCAATCTCACCTCGCGCCGCCAGGAGCTGCGAACGACGATTGGCCGCCTCTTCGGTGGTCGCTGGGCCCACTCGCACCACCGCGCAGTTCAGCGTTCCGCCTCCGAAGTCCACCACCAGCAGCACCGGCTCGCCGCTGATGTCCACGCCATATCCCAGGGCGGCGGCGACCGGCTCGTCGAGCAGCGATAGCCGCCTCGCCCCGACGCGCGAGGCCATCCGGCTAAGCTCCACCCGGTAAGGCTCGTGGCACTCCACCGGCGTGGTAAGGGTGAGATGCACGATCAGCGGCCGGTCCTTCTTAGCCAGCCACCCGCCCATGCATCCGCGTCGCGATGGGAGCGCGTCGGCCTTCAGGCACTGCTGCATCAGCGCCTGCAGAAACAGCAACGCAGTGTGCCGAGCAGTGATGGGTTGGGAGTCGCAGGTGGCCACCACCTGCGAGCTGTCCCAAAGAAGCTGCTTCTTCACTCCCAGCGCATAGGGTGCACGCTCGGGAGCAATCACGATCGTCCGGTCCATCTCGATGGCGCTCAGAGCCTGCGAGCCGATGACCACACGCTCGGGGTCGTGGAAGTAAACCGCCGAGGGAACGAGGGGCGTGCCCCAAGTCGGTTCGTGGATGCAGATGTCGTCCAGCTCCACGCACTCCGCGTGCGTGCCATTCCATCGGGCCACGACGGTATTCGTCGTGCCAAAATCCACCGCGATGGAGCCCCGTGATTCCAATGCCGAGGGATTCTCCCCCTTTTCGAGCGAACCCGTCAACCGCGCCGGTATCCACCGTCCCACAGGATGGACCGCCCGCGCGTGGCAGCTGCGCGAAAAGGCGGTGCGTGTAGTCGCTCGGTCGGGGCATCCAGATGCCGCCGCACTACTCGTCGAGGCGCTGCAAGACGTAAGTTGGAAGGTGCGTCTAGCCGCCGCAGAAGAACTCCGCGCCTACCCCGACCCAGCGACCGTGGCACCGCTGCTGACTGCCTGTGACGACGTGGACGGAGAAGTCGCGGCCGCGGCTCGAAAGACCCTCGGGCTGCCCGCTCCTCCCGCCGAGTTGCCCGTAACCGAAATCGTTCGACTGTGCCGGTCTCAGGACCCCAGAGCGCGCGTCGCGGGGGCTCACTGCGCGGTAATCAGCCACCGACCCGATCCTGAGCTGGTCGGCGTGCTCGCCGACTGTGCGCTGGACGCCGAGTTGCCGGAGCCTCTTCGCTCCTCGGCTCTCACGCGGCTCTCGTCCTTGGACAGCCCCGCGGCGGCCGAGGCGCTGCTTCGGATCGCATCACGCGCCCCGCGCCAAATCCAGGTGGCTGCCCTGAGTGCCCTGCGCCGTACGCGGAAGTACGTGCCCGTCGAGAGCCTTCGACCCCTATGCGAGAACCCCGACCCCACCATCGCGCGCTTGGCGGTCGAGTGTGCGGGTGCGGTGAGCGGACTGCAAGCCAGCGAGATCGTCGAGTGGGCGTTGCGCAGCCCGCATGCCTCCGTCCGCATCGGGGCCTACAGTGCACTGCTCTCCTATGACCGCCCGGCGTACGCAACCAAGGTATGGGACGCCGTGCGCGACCCCGACGAGGCGGTGCGTGCCGGCTTCGCAGAAAGCGTGCCGTGGGGAGCGCCGCGGGAGACCTGCCTCGCTCTCGCCTCGCTGCTGTCGGACAGTGTTCCTTATGTGCGGCTCTGTGCGGTGCAGGCCCTTGCCCGGCTCGGACAAGTTGCCAGCCTCGGTCTGTTGGCAGAGTGCGTGCGTTCCCCCGACGAAGACGTGGCTGACACTGCGCGGCAAGCCCTGGAAGAGCAGGGAGGAGCGACACAGATCGCTAGGGCGGTGCTGGCCAACTCTGCCGCTTCACCGTACGATCGGGGACGGGCGATTCTCCAGCTGGCGAGCGTGGGTGGATTCGAGCCCTCCCGCCTACTTCGAGACCTCGAGGCGGAACCAGGAAGCGACCTGATGCGGGAGGCACAGCGCGTGATGGATGCCATCGTCGAGATGCGAACGCTGCTTCGCTCCCCGGACCCTTCCGCCATCTCGGACGCCTTGTCGGTAGAGCTCCTGCGCAGGCCGACCTCGGGCCCAGTGAACGAAGAAACCTTGCTGCGCCCCACCCTCCCCGAGTGGGTGAGAACCGACGAGGAGCTGATTGGCAAAGAGGATCAGACTGGGGGCCTAGGCGATATCTGGCGGCGCCTGTTCGGAGGATAGGTTGCGGCCGCGGGCGCGCCCGCGGCCGCAGACCGACTAGGGGCTCTCTGCAGGCTCTAGACCCAGCTTCTTGAGCGCCTCCAACAGGCCCCTCTCGTTGAACCCCACGAAGCGCGCGACGATCTTGCCCGAAGAGTCGAGAACGTAGTTCGTCGGATACGCCTGCACACCGTACACCTTCGACATGTCGGCGTCGTCCTTGCCGTTCATCACGATGGAGAACTCGAACTTGTTCTCGTCCACATACTTGTTGATCACCTCGGCCGAATCGCCGTAGTTGATGGCCACGATGTTGAACCCCTGCGAGCGCATGTTCTTGAACATCTTCTGCAGGTGCGGGAACTCCGCACGGCACGGCCCGCAACCGTGGAACCAGAAGTTGACCAGAGTGGCCTTGTTGCCCTTGATCGCCTCGGAAAGCGACAGTTCGCCCCCCGTAGGAGACTTCAGCCTGAACTCCGGAGCCTGACTGCCCACCGGGAGCAACTTCGCCTCGTAGTTCGGCGGCTCGTACGGCTTCGCATCCGCAGGCGGCTGCCAGGCGAACTGCTCGGGCTTCATCGAGACGTCGAGCTTCAGGTCCTTGTACACGTAGACCAGCACGCTCCGCTCGGAGGCGTCGCCCGCGCCGGTGGGCACCACCTGCTTCGCGCCGACGGGCAGTCCCGTCTTCGTGTCGAGATACACCGTCAGTTCGAAGCCGGGCCGCTCGGGCATCTCGTAGCGGAGTGCCTGCCGGTCCGCTCCCTCGAACCTTTCGGTGCTTGCGCCGACGAGCTTACGGTCCTTCGGGTCTTCGACGAAGGCCTCGAGCCCGGGGAACCGCATCAGAATGGTCTTCGGCGCATCACTGGACTGGAACTGCTTGCGGTCGGGATAGTAGATGTGTCGCTTCGTTCCGTCCACTCGGTCTTCATAGGCCTTGGTGATCATCTCCGAGTAGTTCGGTCGAAGCGCCTTGAACGTGAACGAACTGGCCACCTTGTCGTTGACACGCGTCTCGACGGTGACCGAAAGCGACTTGGCTGCCTTCAGCTTGTCGCAGAGCTTCTTGTGCGCTGCCTCCCCCGTGTCCTGCGCCTGGAGCGCGAAAGGAAGGAGCAGCAGACATATCAGGAACGAACGAGCCATGGTTCGCACCTCCCACCGAACGATACCCCGCTCTGCCTCCCGATCCGTCACGCTGAGCCTGTCCTGGCGTGCCCTCGCCGGCCGCATGCCCTGGTTGTCTGCCCCATCGCCCAGCCCGGCTGACGCCAGTCCCCACCGGTCATCGAGCGTGGGCTACTGCGTGGACTACTGCCAACCCCTCCCCCTGGAGGCGACAGCCGGAAGGGGGAGGGTCTGTCCCGATGCATCGGGGCAGGGGTGGGGGTTATTGACTTCGGGGGCAGGGCCTCGACGTTCGTCTGCTCGGGTTGGCAGGGGGCGAGAGCTTGGGGCAGCCTGCAGCCGAAACGTCGAGGCATCGCTCGACCCCCTCCTCGAGGTTCCCCCTTCCGCTGCGCTCCAAGGGGAACCGCTCGATGCGATTCGGCAGGGAACCCTTTCACGCGGTTCGGTCGGCATTCAACCGTTCGTCTGGCACGCTGCTCATCACTTCACACCAAGGGGCAGCGTTTCATGTCCGCTCGAGGGGGGACCGTTCCATGCGCCTAGGCAGGCATCCAACCCCTCCCCCTGGAGGCGACAGCCGGAAGGGGGATGGTCTGTCCCGATGAATCGGGACAGGGGTGGGGGTTACTGACTCCGGGGGCAGGGCCTCGACGTTCGTCTGCTCGGGTTGTCGGGGGGCGAGGGCTTGGGGCAGCCTGCAGCCGAAACGTCGAGGCATCGCCCGACCCCCTCCTCGAGGTTCCCCCTTCCGCTGCGCTCCAGGGGGAACCGCTTCCCAGGCACTGAGGAGCATAGAGAGTTGTGTGCCAGACGCGTTCCCCCTTCCGCTGCGCTCCAGGGGGAACCGTTTCCCCATGCCCCGGCCCGCGACCGCCGACTAGCCGCTGCCGTCAGAATGGCTGGAACCTAAGGACCGGGCCACCCTACACGTCCAACAGGGCGCGGCACTGGCGGACGTCCTCGTCCATCTGCTCTCGAAGGTCTTCCAAACTCGAAAACACCCGCTCCTCGCGCAGCCTAGCCAAGAAGCTGAGCGTCACCGTCCGACCGTACAGGTCGTCTCCGGGGTAATCCAACAGGTGCGCCTCGATCGTCCGATCCCCACCGCCGACGGTCGGCCGGACACCGATAGACACTGCCGCCTTCCATCGGTCCGGCCCGACGTCCACCGTCCCCGCATACACTCCATCCGCCGGAACTACCAGCCGAGCGACCGGCGCCAGATTCAGCGTCGGATAGCCGAAAGTCCGGCCCCGCTTGTCCCCGTGCACCACTGTCCCCACTAGGGAGTAGGGGCGCCCTAGCGCCCGCTCCGCCTGGTCCAAACGCCCTTCCCGTAGAGCCAGACGGATCTCGGTGCTGCTCACCCGCCGCCCGTCGTGCTCCAGTGGCGGTACCGCAGTGGCGTCGAAGCCCAGGTCCTGCCGGTGCCGGTTCACGGCCTCGGGAGTGCCTTGTCTGCCTTGGCCGAACCGGAAGTCGTGGCCCACTACGAGGTGCTTGCAGCGCAGCCAGTCTCGTAGGGTGCCTTCTGCAAACGAGAGCCACGGCTGCGAGGCGAGTTGCTGGTCGAAAACCAACAGCACCGTGTGGTCGGCCCCCAGCATCTCGAATCGCTCGAGGCGTTGTCGAAGCGTGCACAGGTAAGGGGGAGCGTCGTCCGGCCGAAGCACTTCGAGCGGGTTGCGGTCGAACGTGACCACCACTCCGGGGCGTCCGTGTCGCCTCGCATCGCGCACTGCCTCCGAGATCACCTTGCGATGGCCCAGGTGCACGCCGTCGAAGTGCCCAATCGCCAGCGTCGCCGCTTGCCAGGGTACAGGGATAGTCCGGTGGCACAAGATCAGGTTCATCTTCGGTGGGGGATAGCGTACCCGCGACGAGAGCAGCGGCAGGGACTAGGTTCCACGTCCAGGTGTTGTAGCCAGTCGCTTCTGCACCGCGGCGCGCAGTTCCGCCATCGGAAACCGATCGCCCGGACACAGCGTTCTCTTCACGTCCCTGTGTGCGATGATCTCCTCCGGGCCGAACCCGTGCCGCCTCGCCAGCTCGGCCACCAAGTCCGCCGTCGCCTTCATCTGTGCCGCAGGAGGCCGAAGCGGACCGTTCCTACCCCTCGGATTGCTGCTCGAATCGAAGTCCCCGACTAGGCAGATGCCGAGGTAGTGTCGGTTATAGTACGTCACCCCGGAGTGGGCCCCCATCGCGTTCTCCGGCCTGCCCGGCTGGACGGTGCCATCCTGCAGGACGACGTAATGGTAGCCGATGTGGTACACGCCACTTGTGTCCACGTGCACCCAGCCCCGACGCGCGTGGTAGCCATCCAGCACCGCGGCATCCACCGGCTTTCCTGCCGAGGTGGGCGGCGTTGCGCTGTGATGGATCACGACTCCCAAAATGCCTGCCCGCTGCCGAGGCCCTGCCGGTGTGATAGACACCCGCCAGACTACGAACGCCATCAGCGCAACCAGCAGAAGCGCGATCAGGATGCGTATGAGTTCGTGATTCGAGGACTTCATGCTTATGTGTTTCGATTCTACGCCGACCAGCGGCCGAGACAGGCCGTAGGACGTCGACTGCCGCGCAAACAGGGCCACGCTGCGGCGAAACCCGGGTTGCCGAGGTACCATAGGATGCCGTCGTCCCGGTGATTCTGTCAGTTACGGCGCAACCAAAAAGGAGGCGGGCAGTGTCTGAGAAGATACAGCATGCTCGGGCCTATCGGCTCGACATGAACGAGCGCATCCTCAGTTCCGGTCACAAGGGCATCCAACGGTTCTTCAACCTCGATACCCAAGCGTACAGCTTCGGCGCGATACCCGTGAAGATGAAGGAGCTGATGGGGCTGGTCGGCTCGATGGTGCTTCGGTGCAATGACTGCATCTTCTACCATCTCGATCGCTGCGTCAGCGAGGGTGTAAGCAGGGAAGAGCTAATCGAAGCCATGAACATCGCACTGGTGATCGGCGGCTCCGTCGTCATCCCGCACATGCGCTACGCATTCGAGGTGATGGACGAGCTTCTGCCAGAGAGCGCAGACACTCCCGGACCATAGGGGTCACGGTCTCCGCGGTACTGAGGCGCTCGCCGCAAGTCGCGTTGCGATCATTGCGGTGTTATAATGGTTTGTGGGGCTAGTCGCGGTTCATCTGCGGCGCCGGTCGTCGCAGGCGGGGCCGCAGCGCTGGGAGGAGCCAATGTGCCGGTCTAACCTCATCCTCTTGCCGCTCGCTCTGATATTGCTTGCCGCGGCAGGGCAGTCGCAGGGCCCTCCACTGATTCAGTGGGGGCAAAGCGGCTGCCTTTCGTCCGTGCACGCTCTTGCCGTGTCTTCGGATGGCAGGCATGTGACCTGCACCACAGTCGATGGGCCTACCCTGCTGTTTGGGCTGGAAGACGGAGTGCTCGTTCGCACCTTCGATTCCGGGGGCACCGCACTCGCCATATCGCCCGACGGTCGGTATCTCGCAACCACCTCGCTCGAAGGCGATCTTCACATTTGGCGGATTGCCGATGGAAGCCGCCCGCTTCAGCTGGAGGCAGCAGCGGGGTACGCAGGCAGTGACGTCTCGTTCTCACCGGACAGCACGCTCTTGGCCACTGCCGGCTATTACGGGGCGCGCTTCTGGAGTCTGTCCGACGGCACGATAGTCCGCACGATGGGTACCTTCTTTACTCGCGCCCTGGCTTTTTCTCCGGATGGCGAGACGATTGCTCTTGGAGGTGGGCAGGAGGACTCCCTGACCATCAATCGTGTCGCGGACGGCTCGGTGGTTCGGGTGCTGAATGCCGAGCGCTGCATGTACACCGATCTTGCCTACTCGCCCGATGGCCGGCTCCTGGCTGCGGCAGACTCGACGAACTCCAGAGTGGTGCTATGGCGCATCGAAGACGGAGCCAGTCTGGTCCTGGACAGCTCCTACCGTGCAAGGTACGTCGCGTTCTCGCCCGATGGGAAGATCGTGGCGGCCGCGAAGGACCGAGGCGGCGCCCGGCTCTACAACGCAGAAGACGGCACTCTGATCGTGGAGTTTGCGGCTAGCGGCAGCCAATGGTTCAACGGCCTGGCATTCACCCCGGACGGGATGTACCTCGTTACCGCCGGTGGCGATTACCGCCTGCACGTGTGGGATATCGAAGCGCGGCAGCTCTCGCGGACCATTGGCGCCTGCATGAGTCGGACTTCGATACGGTATCTCGCGTCCTCTCTTCCTGCAAACACCGTTGCGGTGGCAGATTGGTCCCGCGTGAAGCTCGTATCCCTGAGCGATGGCAGCCAGATCACCACGTTCACCGGACACACGGAGGAAGTGCGCGGTTTGAGCTTCTCCTCCGACGGCCAGACGCTCGCGACCACTTCTGCCGACCGCACGGCACTGATATGGTCAGTGCCCTCGGGTACGCTGCTTCGCTCCATCCAGTTACCCAAACTGCCTGTCGCACTCGACCTTTCTCCGGACGGCGAGTTGCTGGCGGTTTCACTGTGGGAAGCACAGCAACCATCCACCGTCAGAGTGTATCGCACCGCGGACGGCGAGGTGGCGTCAGAGATGGGTGATCTGGCGCTGCCGCCGCTTTCCGTCCGGTTCTCACCCGATGGGCAACTGCTGATCGTCGGAGTAGGCGAGTCCATCGCGGTCTGGCGAACCTCCGACTGGCAAGTGGAACGTTGGCTGCCGACCCCGCCTGGCCTAACGATGCAGCTCACATTCATGGCTAATGGGCGAATGCTTGCGGCCGCCTTCTGGGATGACATTCAGTACAAATCGGACGTGCTGATATGGGAAACGAGCACGTGGCTGCTATTGCAGCAGATTACTCCAGTGCAAGTGCCGATCCGCGCCATGGGCTTCCTGCGCGATGGTGAGTTGCTGGCTTGCAGCTCGGCGAGCCAAGCAAGCGTCCTATATATCTACTCCGCAAAGAGCGGGCACTTGACGCGGGTGCTGATGGAAGACTGCCTCGGTATCACGTCGCTGGACACTCTCTCCAACGGCGACTCGTTCGTCTTCGGGCGGTACGATGGCTCGGTCCATCTCGCATCGCTGGGCGATACGGTTACCGCTACCTGCATTGTCCCCCTGGCGGGATGGGTTGGAGGGGACTCCGCTCTGGTCGCACGCCGCATGCCCCTGAGCCTGAATGGCTGGTCCCAAGTCAGTCTGCCCAAGGAGGCGAAAAACGGAACCGCCGTCTTCACAGTCGAGGTTCCTGCCTACGGCGAGCACCGCATTCGGATCCAGCCTTTTGGGTTCCTGTCCGTCGCCGAACGATTCACGACTGTTGGAGAGCCGGTTCAGGTGCTGTTTGCGGGTCCTTCTGGAGATGGGGCCTTACCCGGGGACACCGACCGAAACGACGTCGTGGACCTGCTGGATGTCAACCGAATCCTCGTGGACTGGGGGCAGGCCCCGCCACCGGAGTGGAGATACTCTGACATCAACGGCGACGGAGTGGTAGACGCAGTAGACCTCTTTGGAGTCATCGCTTCCTTCGGCCTCCGCGGCGCCCGCTGGTAGCAGGCGCAGCGGCTCTAGGCTGTCGGCCCTCTGTACCGTCACGCTGAGCTTGTCGAAGCGTGAGCGCGCATGCCGCATGCCACGGTGCTCCGCCGAGTCCTCGCGGAGCCCGACTGCGCGCTTCGACTTTGGATCTGTCGCTTCCTTCGGCCTCCGCGGCGCCCGCTGGTAGCAGGCGCATCGGCTCTAGGCTGTCGGCCCTCTGTACCGTCACGCTGAGCTTGTCGAAGCGTGAGCCCGCATGCCGCATGCCACGGTGCTCCGCCGAATCCTCGCGGAGCCCGACTGCGCGCTTCGACAGGCTCAGCGTGACGGTAAGCGCAGCATCTCCATGCCCCGGCCCGCGTCCCGGTCGGCCGAGACAGACCCACCGCACACCGCCAACCCGAGGACCGCGCCGGGGCACCGACAACGCGCAAGCCGAGCGGGCAAGAGCAATGGGCAGCGGGGCGGGGTGTGTGCCCCGCCCCGGATGAGAACGGCAGGCTGGCCCGTTTACCTCACGAAAAGGTCACCCTGGACAAGCGGCCCACCAACCCCGTACACCGTCTCGTTGCCGCGCCGGACCGTCAGCCGGAAGGAATCCTTCGGGGTGTCGTCCGGATCGCCCGGCCCGCGGTTATCCTCGATAACCAGTTCCGCGAGTGCCGGCCTGTTGTTGAACATCACTTCGGCTCGGATCGTGGCCTTGCGGCCCTCCACCACCATCTCGACCAGTCGCTTGGAGGTAACCACGTTCTTCGGGCGGTTGCGGTCGGCACCATGCTCTTTGAACGTGAACACGCCTTCGATAACCGACTTGCCGTCCGGAGCGGTTCGCAGCGCGGCGCGAACGTCTAGCATGCCAACCGTCGCGTTGGACACGGCGATGACGCCGTTGCCGCGCGCCTCGTGCAGCGGCGGTGGCGGTGGCTTCACGACCAAGATATCGCCACCCCGAACGGTCCCTGCCACGACAATCTCGGCGCTGCTCGACACTGCCTTGATGCTGAGACGGTCGAAGACGTCTCGCGGGCCATCGGGCACTGCCAGATCCTCGGCTTCGATGGCGATTCTCGCAGGCTCGCCGTTGAGCGTCCCCTCTCCCTCGATGCGGCCCAGACGCCCGTCGACTGCCAACGCGGCAACAACGCGCAAAGCTATCACGACGGGCTGATTCGCGTCGGTCGGGTGTCCTACGAACAGCATGGATCCGACCGGAGCTCCAGGTCCCTTTATCGCCATCATCTCGAAATTGCCGAGCGGCGCTGCACCCACCAGATGCCCTGAGCCTTTCACCAGGCTCTCGAACCACGGGGGTGGCGGGCCGTCCTGTGCAAGGGCTGCCGCCGAGAGCGCCGTCGTCAGTAGGAACGCGGCGCAGCGGGTCAATCTCCTCATTCTGCCTCTCCTCACAGTGTGCCCCGCTTCAACGGGTGCTGCCGCGCACCCACCGCTCGGGGCCAGCTTCTGACAAGTCTACGCACGGGCCACTGCGATGAAACTCCGCCCGAACCAGTCGTTGCTGCACTCTCGGCCCTTCACCCTACTGGGTTCCCTATACCCCTCTGCCTTCGGCCCTTTCATAATGGGTCATCGCGCGTAAGAATCAGGGAAGCCGAACGGCCGTGGTGCACAGCGTGCAGCGGGTTCGGGGGGCTCTGATGACAGGCTATGCGATGACACAAACGTACAGCGGAGTCTCGGACGAGACACTGGCCAGGGCAGCGAAGGCCGGCGATGCCGCATCCTTCAGCCTCCTGGTCGAGCGCCACCGCGACCTCGCCTACGCCTATGCCCTCGCGAGGCTGCGCAATCCCGAAGAGGCCGAAGACGCGGCTCAAGAGGCCTTCGTGCGCGCCTATCGCGCTCTGTCGGTGTTCGACCCTACGATGCAGTTCGTGCCTTACCTGATGCGGATTCTCCGAAACCACTGCAACGACCTACTGCGTCGCAAGCGCGTCCGGAGCTCCGTGCCCCTCACTCCCGATCTCCGCAGCGAAGCAGCCTCGCCCGAAGAAAAGGCATTCCGAGAGGAACGAAGCGCTCTCCTCCGCCAGGCGCTAAGTGCGTTGCCGGAACACCAGCGGGTGCCGCTGGAAATGCACTACGCGTCGGGCTGCACCGTGCGCCAAATAGCGCAGGCCCTGGGCCTCCGCGAAAGCACCGTCACCGGACGACTGGCCGGAGCGCTGCGAAGGCTGCGACGGGCCGTGGGGGAGGTTAGCCGATGAAGCTGACTTGCAGACTCGTGCGCATTCGGTTGGCGCGGCTGGTGGCACTGGGCGAGGACCTGTCGGCAGATAGCCGGCTCGCAGCGCACGTTGCCGAGTGCTCGGACTGCGCCCGCGAGTGGGCCGCCTTGAGCGCAGTCGCAGACGACCTACCGCGCGTACTGCCGGCGCTCCAGCCCTCGAGCGATTTCGTGGCGCGCACGCTGCGCCGACTGAACGAGGAGCCTCGGCCCGCTCGCACCGCTTCGTGGCTGCCGCTGCCCGCAGCAATTGTCCTGGCGGCGCTGCTCGTATTCTTCGCATGGTGGGTGGTTCGTCCGACACCTTCGTCTCCAACCGGAGGAGAAGAGATCGCTGACACGCAAGTCCCCCCACCCGAACCGGCGCCTAGTCCTGTGCCGCCGCCGGTTGCCATCACTCAGCCGAACGATGTGCCGCAACAGGTGGTATCGGACTCGGTCCGCACTCCCACATCAGCTCGAAAGGTTCATCGAAAGGCGGTGGCAGGCGCTCGCAAGAGCGCGCCGTCCGTGACCAGCGGGACGCCTACAGCAGCCCAGCCTACGGAAACGCCGACCGAGACCGTCGCATGGGAGGAATGGGGTGACTGGTACGCCGAGGCGGGCGCTTACGCACACGCTTCGGACGCCTATGCTCGTGCCTACGAGAGCGCACAAGACTCGGACCTCGCCTATGCGACTGGCTACACCGCCGAGGCCGCAGGCGACGTGTACCAAGCGATAACGTATTACTCGCAGTATTTAACACAGGCGGATGACACCTAGAACCCGCCCGGAGGAGGCAGAGAGATGAAATGTGCCGAGTGGAAATGGACGCTGCTGGGGGCCTGCATCGTAATCCTGGCCCTGCCGACCGCATCCCAGCAGCCGCGAACTGAGCAGGGAGGCAGACCCCTTCAGCCGATGGTGATGCCGCCGCAGCCCGAGATGGCCAAGAAGGTCACAAAGCTCGCAGCGCTGCGCGAGATGCACCGTCTCGGAATGACGGTAGAGGATGTCGAGACCGCCTTGTCGCATGTTCGGGCACTGCGAGATGCCGAGACCAGGCTACGCACGCGGTCGGAGCAGCTACTCGACCAGGAGATCCAGGCGCTACTGGCGGCCCGACCCGAAGACCCACCGCTCCCCGATACGGGGGAGGCGATGCGGCGCCTCGCCGAGGAGTACCGCCAGACCGAGAACCAGACCTGGGATGCTCTGGCCCGCGCCATCGGGCCTCTGAAGTCCGACGCACTGCGAAGGTTGGTTTCGGGCCCCGACCGCCGGCCGGACGGCGGACGACCCGACTTCCTCCGACCCGGCGAAGTGGGCCCGCGACCTGGAGAAGGGCCGGAACGGTTCGGCCCCCCGGAGCAGGAGATGGGTGATCCCCCGCCGGTTGCCGTCCTGCAACCGGGGCAGGGGCAGAGGCAGCCTCAAGGCCCACCGCCAGTGGGGCAGCGGACGACGCCGTCCGGGCCCAATCTACAGGGGCCGGGGCTCGCTCCCCAACCACTCGGCCAGATGCAGCCTCTGATGCAGCCGCGACTCACGCTCGCGGAGTTGACCGAGCTGCTGGAACAGAAGCTCGCTGCGATGAAGAAGAGTCGTTAGCGGCGAGCTTGCGAGAAGGAGAGAGGCGGGGGGGGGGGCCCCCGGCCCGCGCCCCCCCCCCCCCCCCCCCC
>BTVI01000062.1:0-14957 GCA_045862955.1 Fimbriimonadales bacterium | reverse complement strand
CGACCCCCTTCCCCACCTTCCCCCTGGCCTGGGGGAAGGGGTAGGATGGTCTTGGACCTGCAAACAGTCCCCGAACACTTCGGTGAGAGAGAGACGACCCCCTTCCCAACCTTCCCCCTGTCCAGGGGGAAGGGGTGAGATGGCCTTGGACCTGCAAATAGTCGCAGAAGACTTCGCTGGGAGAGAGACGACCCCCATCCCAGCCATCCCCCAGGCCAGGGGGAAGGGGCCGGAGGGCCGTGGACCTGCAAAGAGTCGCAGAAGACCTGGCTGGGAGAGAGGCGACCCCCGTCCCACCCTTCCCCCTGTCCAGGGGGAAGGGGTGAGAGGGTCTTGGCTCTGAAAACAGGCGCCGAAGGCTTGGTTGGGAGTGAGGCGATCAGCATCCCGACCTCTTCCGTGGAGAAGGGAGAAGGAGGGCTATTCTGGAAGGGCGCCGACGAAGGGCAGGTTGCGGTACTGTTCGTCGTAATCCAGGCCGTAGCCTACCACAAAGCGGTCGGGGATGGTGAACCCGCAATAATCGATCTGCACGGGTTGCACTCTACGCGCAGGTTTGTCCAGCAGAGTACACACACGCAGGGAGGCAGGCTCGCGCTGCGACAGCACCTCTAGCAGGTAAGACAGCGTGAGGCCGGTATCCACGATATCCTCTACGATCAGCACGTGTCTCCCTGCGAGCCCTTTGTCTACGTCCTTGAGCAGACGTACCACGCCCGAGGACTTAGTATCCGTGCCGTAGCTCGATGTGGCCATAAAGTCATAGGTGACACTGCCATGGATCTCGCGGAGCAGATCTGCCAGAAACACGGCAGCGCCCTTTAGCACTGCCAGTAATAGCAGGTCCCTACCCTCATAGTCTCGCGATATCTCCGCTCCCAGCTCACGTACACGTGTGCGCACCTGCTCCTCCGATATCAGCACCTCGAGTCCTGGCTTGGTCTCCAATGCGCTCATTCCCATTCGATGGTCGCGGGTGGCTTGGATGTTAGGTCATAGAGCACCCGGTTGACCCCTTTCACTTCGTTCACTATGCGGGTTGCGATACGCTCTAGCGTGTCCCATGGAACGCGCACTGCAGTCGCAGTCATCGCGTCCTCGCTGGCGACCGCACGCACTACCACTGGATTCTCGTAGGTTCGGGCGTCGCCCATAACGCCCACGCTGCGGACGTCGAGCAGTGCCGCATACGACTGCCACACTTGGTCCCACACGCCGCTCGCGCGCAGCTCCTCTCGCACGATGGCATCAGCCTGCTGCAAGGTTCTGACACGCTCAGGCGTCACCTCACCCAGAATGCGCACCGCTAGACCCGGGCCGGGGAAAGGCTGCCGCTCCACTATGGATTCGGGCAGACCTAGCTCGCGTCCCACTTCCCTAACCTCGTCCTTGAATAGCAGGCGCACCGGCTCGATCACACCGATGCGCATCCACTCGGGCAGACCTCCGACGTTATGGTGAGACTTGATCTTGGCCGCCATCGGGTTTCCGCTCTCGATGACGTCGGGATACAGGGTGCCCTGGATGAGCCAGTCGCACTCGCCCACCTCGCTCGCCAGCCGCTCGAACACGCGGATGAACTCCGCACCTATGATCTTGCGCTTCTGTTCGGGCTCGGTCACGCCTGCGAGCGCACCCAGAAACTGCTCGCCTGCGTCGACTCTAAGGAAGCGGCAGTCGTAGTGCTCACGGAAGACCGATTCCACCTCATCCGCTTCGTTGAGGCGCATCAGACCGTGGTCCACGAAGATGCAGGTGAGGCGGTCTTCCAGAGCGCGAGAGGCCAGTGCGGCTACCACACACGAATCCACCCCACCACTCACGGCACAGACAGCTCGCCCAGCGCCGACCTTCTCTCTGATTTCTGCCACGGCTTCGTCAATGAGGCGGGTCGGGGTCCATGTGGGCTGGCACCCGCACACCTCCAGCACGAAGCGGCGAATGACTTCCTGTCCACCCTCCGTGTGCGAGACTTCGGGATGGAACTGCACACCATACAGCCCGGAGTCCCAGTTCTCCATGGCGGCCACCGGACAGGTGGGGGTCTGGGCTGTCACGGTGAACCCATGTGGGGCAGCCAGCACCTGGTCGCCATGGCTCATCCACACTCGGCGCTTTCCCTCTGGCAGAAGGCGCGATTGGTTTGCGTTCAGCTCGGCGGCGCCGAACTCGCGCTCAGCAGGGCGTACCTCCCCACCCAGCGTATGCGCCATGAGCTGGTGGCCGTAACATATGCCGAGGATAGGGACGCCGACGCTGAAGATCCCTCCGTCGGGTCTGGGGGCGTTCAGGGCGTACACGCTCTCGGGTCCGCCTGAAAGGATCACGCCTCGCGCCCCTCGCGCTCGGATGTCCGCCGGACCCGTAGAGAAGGGGACGATCTCGGAGAACACGCGACACTCGCGAACGCGCCGGGCGATAAGTTGGGTGTACTGACCGCCGAAATCCAGGACCGCAATGCCTGCAGGGCGGGTGTCGCTCATGGGTTGCGCCTATGATAGCCGACGCCGACTGTGGAATGCAAAGCTCTACAGGGTCGAAATGGCACCCCGGAGGATCGCTGCAATCACACCCATGGACTGCTTCATCTGCACATACACCTGGGAATGATCTACGGGAGCCGTTCCCACTCCCGATGCGAGGTTGGTCACGGCGCAGACGAGGGCGTAGCGGATGCCAGTCTCCCGCATGACGATGGCCTCGGTGCCTGCGGTCATGCCGACTACATCGCCCCCTAGAAGACGCATCATCCGAACCTCGGCGGGGCTCTCGAACCGAGGGCCGTTGGCGTTGACGTACACTGCCTCGCGCTTCGTCTCGGGCGGGCAGGCTGCCAACAGCCGCTCGCGCAGATCCTCGTCGAATGGGTGCGAGAAGTCGGTATGCACCACTTCGTCCTCGTGCATGGTCAGGTTACGGCCGGAAAGGTCCAGCAGGTCGTGTGGCACGGCGATGGTTCGGGCAGGCCAGTCCTCCCGGAGACTACCCACGGCTGCAACGCCGAGGCACCTCTCGCACCCGAGCACGCGAAGTGCCTCGGCGTTGGCGCGGTAGTTGATTCGGTGCGGAGGGACGCGATGCCCCACCCCGTGGCGGGCCAGCAGCAAGACTGGCAAGCCATCGAGGTCGGCGTGCGAAAGCCTCGCCTCTCCGAAGCGGGTTGGGACGGTGAACTCCTCGGCGTGACCCACGCCGAAAGCCGACGCGCCCGTGCCGACAATGATGGCTGCCTTCCATTCACTCATGGTCTTGCCATCGTACCTTCGCGCAGGCAGGTATAACGAGACCGAAGATGGTAGAGCATCCGCCCCTTACCGTGCAGCAGGTGATGCGGGTCCACGTTCCCACGCTGCACCCTGGTTCGACGCTGCGCGACGCCCTGGACAAGATCCACCTTTACCAGGTAACGGCGTTGCCGGTGGTGGACGACGACAGGGCGGTCGTAGGCATCGTGAGCCGATCCGACGTTCTGCTCCACGCGCTGGAAGGTGCGCCGGCTTCGCTTGCCGAAGGAGTGGCGTCGCGCGCTGAGGATCCCGTCGCGGACTGGATGTCGCCGGCGACCGTGTGTGCGGAGCCCGGTGAGCCGGCATCCGCCGCTGGGCTGCGCATGCTCGGTGCGGCGGCAGAGACCGTCCCTGTGCTCAGCGAGGGTCGAATGGTTGGGACCTTGTGCCTGCTAGACATCCTTCAGGCGATACTCACGGAATCGTCACTGCGCCCATAGCTTCGCATCCGCCCAGTTCGCATGGTCGAAGCCGATGCCGTCACCCCCGTCACGAACGATGAGCCGAAGCTCGTCCACACCGTACACGTCCAGGTCCACCGGCTTCGCAGCTTCGCCGCCGCGCATCACCCCCGAGTCGAACAGCGTCTTTCCGTCAGCGATCACGAGGAACTGCACCGACCCCTTTCCTCCCGCCGCATCGTCCACACCGACAAACGACGTGAACTTGGAATAGAGGCGGTACAGTCGGAAGCGCAGCTCGGACTCGGCGTGCGTGCCGATGCCACGCGCGAAGGCCTGACCCGCGATGGACATCTGCTTGCCCGTCACCGAACGACTTCGCTGCGGCGTTCCCCAGCCCTGATGGAGCACGCGGAACGGAAGCGTGTCGGCCCAGGCGTCGCCAGGCCGCTTCGTACGCGTCGTCACGGCGCTCGCTAGCGCCGTCAGGCGGCCGTCCAGCGGGTCGGGCACGAAGAGACGATACTCATACGCCTTGTCCGGCTCCACGTCGCGGTCCACGAACTGACGTCCCTCGACGATGCCCAGCAACACATTGTTGCGCACCAAATATGCCTTGCCAGTTCCCTCCTCCCACGCGAGGGTGACCGTAAAGACGTCCGGAGTGGCAGACAGCCCTTCGATGGGCTGCAGCGGAGGCGGGGCTTCACGGGGACCGAAGCGCACGCGCCACGGCACTCGCTCCCCCGTCTTGCCGCGCACTATCAGACGAGCCATTCCGGGGGCCGCAGGCAGGTCCTCTGTGGACCGGCCTGCTACTTCCTTGCCCAAGACGGGACGCCCGTCGGTCCACAGGACCAGCGAGACAGGATCTCCCTCTTTGGCGACCTGCACGGTTCCGGAGAGCGTGCTGGTAGCCGCATCCCACTCGACGGTCCCCAGGGTCACCGCGTCGCCCACCACGTGACGGCTGACACCGATCACGTCTGGACGCGGTCTCAACGGACGAAGGACGATCACGCGGCAGGATGCCGGGGCGAGGTCCAGCACTATTCCGTGCCGCACCGGGCCGAGCGGACGGTCCTCCCAAAAGGAGTACGCGAGATAGGCCTCGTCGTCCAGCCCCAAGTCGGCCAAATCCACCACGAGGCGCGACGGCTCGCTTTCCCAGTTGAACGCGGCGACCACATCGTATTGGATGCCGTCGTGGGCCACTTTCAGGTCCCAGATGCGTGGCCTGTTCGTGTACGGAAAGAGGTGCAAAGGACGTATTCGTTGCGCTGGTAGCACGGCTTTGACCACGTCCACGCGCTCGCGTGGCAAGGTGTACAGCCTTTCACTCAGCATGAGGTGCTGGCCAGTCACGGCATATAGCGTTGCCCACAGCCGGGCTTGTTGCAGGGTCAGCGGTTCGTCGACGAGCAGGCAGTCGGGGTCGCACCACCACGCCAGCCCGTTCAGGAAGTACCAGCGCATGGTTGCATCGAGCGCTGGGCCGAAGCCTTGCCACGCGGGGGCGACGTCCGCGCCGGTGCGAGAGCCGTCCAAGTAGCCGATGCCCTGGAGCGGCGTACCATAGCAGCCGAGCAGAAAACGGTCTTTGCCGATGGCCTCGCGGATGACTTCCAGCGACTTTCTGTATGCCTCGTCGGGGTGGCTGCTCGGCTTGGCCAAGCGCGCGGCGTGCTCGCGATACAGGTCGGCAACCGCTGGCTGGCCGTCTATCTTGTAGTAGAGGAAGCCCATGTCGTTGAAGCCGCGAAACATGCCCGCAAAGTAGTTCAGAACAGCGGGTTGCGAGACATCCAACAGGTACTTCCCTGCCCAGCCGGGATTGACGAACTCGCCACGCTCGTTGCGGACGAACCAGTCCGGATGTTGCCGCACGAAGACCGCCGACGAGTGCGTGTGAGGGATCAGCCACAAGCCGGGGAGAAGACCCAGTGCTCGAATCTCGCGACACATCTCGGACATGGGGCGGGGCCACTTCTTCGAGTCGAGACTTGCCCAGTCGCGGTCTCCCCCGTTATGGTAGTCCTGGAAGCCGTCGTCGAGCTGGATCCACTTCAGTCCGTAGGGTTTCAGATTCTCGGCGGCCCAGCGCGCGTTGCGAAGCACCTCCTCTTCCGAGATGTCCAGGTAGTAACGGTACCAACTGCACCACCCGGTCTGTGGCTCCTGGAAGTGCGACCAATCCATTGGTGCGTAATGCTCAACGCCTTGCGTCCGACGCATCCAATCGCGATGTACCTCCACGACGAGGCGCGTGCGGGAAGAGTCCAATGCCGCAACGAGCACATCGGCGTCCGCATGCCTTGCTCCTCCGATCCTCGCGCTGCCCGTCAGCTCGACAGCCACATCCGACTTGGGGCAGTAGAGAGCGTTCGTCAGCGGCGTGGTGACTGGACCGAGGGCCGTCACCACCACATCGGGGTTCCGCCCGGGGCGCAATCTGCAGGCGAACGGCGCCCAGCGCCCTGTGACCGAAGCCGGCGCGCTGAGGGAGACGAAGACACGAATGAAGTACGTCCCCTGGTATCGCAGCTCATACTGCGCCGGGGCGACCCGCTTAGCTTCGAGCGTGAGATGAAGGCGGCCGTCGAGCGAACGAAACTCTCGCTTGCCGGGTAGCGGAGCTGCTGAGACGGGCGTCAGGGGTGTCCCAGCTATGGTCTCCACACGCTCGAGCACCAGCCTAACCCCGCCGCCCAGATCGAGCGGCACCCGGGCATCCGTTCCCGCGGCGGCTAGCAACCCGCTCATCGTGAACAGGCCCAGCCCCACTAACCGCAGCAGCGTCATTAGGACACCTCCACCAGTCCCCACCGCATTCGGGCTGCGGTGAGGTGCATCGAAGCCTCGCGAAGCTCGGACGAGTCTCCTTCCGCCACCAAGCGAATCGCCTCGTCGCGGGCTTCCTCCAGAATCGCTCTGTCCGCGACTAGGTCTGCAACCTGGAAGTCCGGCAGTCCAGCCTGCTTGGTGCCGTAGATCTCGCCCGGCCCACGGATCCGCAGGTCCTCCTCGGCGATTCGGAAGCCGTCGTTCGTCTGCGTCATGATCCTCAGGCGCTCTTCGGTGGTGTTGTCGGTGGCATCGGCTATCAGAACGCAGTAGGCTTGTTCCGAGGAGCGACCGACCCGTCCTCGGAGCTGGTGCAGTTGGGAGAGGCCGAAGCGTTGAGCGTCCTCGATGACCATGACGGCCGCATTCGGCACGTCTACCCCCACCTCGATAACCGAGGTGGCAACGAGGATGTCCAGTTCCTTATCGCGGAAGCTGGTCATGACCTTGTCCTTCTCGTCGCCTCGCATCTGCCCGTGCAGCAGACCGACGCGAAACTCTGGAAAGACGGTGGTGGAAAGACGCTCGTAGAGCTCTTTTGCGGCGCGCACCTGCAGGCGCTCGGATTCCGTGATCAGAGGGCACACGATGAACGCCTGCCGACCTTGCCCGACGAGTTGGCGCACGCCTTCGTACACGGCGTTTCGCTCCGCCGTGCGTTTCCAGTGCGTCTTCACTGGGCGACGGCCGGGAGGGAGTTGATCGATCACCGACACGGCGAGGTCGCCGTACAGCGTCATCGTCAGCGTGCGTGGAATCGGAGTCGCGGTCATGACAAGCACGTCGGCGGCGATTCCCTTCTGGATCAGTGCGGCGCGCTGCATCACGCCGAACCGGTGCTGTTCGTCAATGATCACGAGCCCGAGGTTGCGGAACTCGACGGTTTCCTGGATCAGAGCATGCGTGCCCACTCCCACGTGCGCCTCGCCTCTCAGCAGCCGCTCGCGCGCCGCTTCCTTCTTTTTCGGGGTCAGGCGGCCGACGAGTAGCTCCACACTCACGCCTGCAGGCGCCAGCAGATCCCGAAGGAGTCTTCCGTGCTGCTCAGCTAGGATTTCCGTCGGTGCCATGAGGGCGCTCTGGTAGCCGCACCGTGCGGCAGCGATGATGGCACAGGCCGCGACCGCAGTCTTGCCGGAGCCGACGTCCCCTTGGAGGAGGCGATTCATCGGGCGTGGGCGCCGCATGTCGGCACAGATCTCCTCGATCACCCTCTTCTGAGCCGCAGTGAGTTCGAACGGCATGTAACCCTTCACTTGGTTGACGAAGTCGGGCGGGATGTCGAAGGCGATGCCGGTCCTCTGAGCAGCTTCTGCGCGGCGGATTGCGAGGATGAGTTGAAGGAAGAAGAACTCCTCGAATGCCAGACGCTGCCTGGCCCGCCGGAAGTGCTCCTCGCTGTCCGGGAAATGTGCCTGCCGGATGGCCCATGCGATCGGGGCGAGCGACCGTCGCTTTCGCACCGACGCGGGCAGCACCTCGGGCAAGACTCCGGCGTGACGGTTCACGGCGTTGTGCATGATGGTACGCAGCCGCTTCTGGTTGAGGCCCTCGGTGAGCCCGTAGATCGGTACGAGCCGCCCCGCACCCAGTTGGTCTCCTTCGGCATCCACCTCTTCCCACTCGGGCGAGCTGAACTCGAGCCCCCATCGCCCCTCTTGCGGTATGCCGTAGACGATGATCTCACCCTTGATCCTTGCTAGTCGGTCGCGAAGATACGGCTGATTGAAGAAGGTGAGACCGATGTAGCCCGTGCCGTCGTCCAGGTAAGCCTTCGTCAGGGTCAGACCGGATCGCACGCGCTGGTTCTCGGCGCCTTCCACTCGGCCCTTCACGGTGACCGGAGCGCCAGGCTGAACGTCGATAATACGCGCGAAGTGCGAACGGTCTTCGTGCCGCTTCGGAAGGTTGTACAGCAAGTCGCGCAGAGTATGGATGCCCAACTTGTTCAGCTTCTCGGCAACGGACGGACCGACGCCTTTCACGTACTTGACGTCAGTGTCCGGGGAGTACTCTAAGCGCGAGTGTTGCCGAGTTTCCATGATGCGGTGGGTGTGGTGAATCGTGAGAAGTTTTCGTGCAATCACGACGACCTCCTGCGAGGCCGGGCACCTTCAGCCGCACTCGAGCCGAAATCGGGTTACAATGGAGTACGCCGACGGCCACCCGGTGAGTCGACCCACTCGTAATGAATAGCTTGCAACTCGCGCTCGCGCCTTTTGGCGCTTGGCTCAAATTCATAGCGATGAAGCCCGCAGGGGGGCTGCGCTGCAGCGCGCGGCCTCCGACGGTGAGCTCCGAGGCAGAAGGAGGGCTAAGGAGTTCGTACGCGGTCGTCTCCCGGACCAGCGGTAAGCCTCCGCGCCGCATCCTCGGTCGCCCGCGCGACTGGAGCGACAGTGAGTTGGTTGCTCGGCTCCGATTGGGCGACCCCGATGCAGCTGGTGAGATGGTGCGGAGATTCGATTTCCTGGTCCGCTACTTGTGCTCGGGACGGTCCGCCGGCATCTTGGACTCCGAGGACTTGGAACAGGAAGCGTGGGCCCGCCTGACAGCCGACGGCTGGGACGCCGTCTGCGCATGGGAGGGGCGCTGTCCGCTGGCTGCATATGTCTCCGTCGTCACCACACGGGCGCTCCGACTCATCGTAGCGCGAGCACGCGAACAAGCAGAGATGACGGAGCCCCTCGAGGCCGCAGCGGGTGTCGCAGTGCATATGGACCTGCCCTCGGAGGACGTCGCAGCGGTGCGGCTGTCGGTGCGTAAGCTGCCGGAGCATCAGCGCCTCGCCATCAGCCTCCGTTTCTTCGATGCTCTGAGCCACAGCGACATCGCGGGTCTGCTGGGAATCTCGGTGGGCACAAGCAGGAAGCGGGTGTTCGACGGCTTGCGAGGCCTCGAGCGCATTCTGTCAGAGTCCTATCCGCACCTGCTGGCAAGGTACGGAGTTAGCGGGTGTTCGGCTACGACGCTGTGAGGACGGACTGATATGCGACTTCCCCGCCGCAACAAGGAAGTGCTGGACGATCTGGAGCGCCTCGTCGCGGGTGAGATGTCACGCGACGAGGCAGCTCGGATGGCAGTGTTGGTGACGCGGTCCGAAGAAGCGCAGGCCGCGGTTGCGCGCCTGAAGGCCGGAGTGGATCTGATTCGCGCTGCGGGACAAGAAGTCGTTGTCACCGAGCACATTAGCAGCAACGAGCTTGCGGAATACATCGCGGGTGAGGGCTCGGCGGTTGAGCGCGGGCGACGGGAGGCGCACCTGGCCGATTGCTCCGAGTGCCGCGCCGCATTCGTCCGCGCTGCCGCGGCGTACTCGGTCTACGAGGCCGAGGTGGGAGCCCGCGCCGGGTTTGGCTGGAACCTGCGCCGATGGATTCGCCCGGCGCTTCTCGCCTTGGTGCCCGGCACGTGCTTGGGACTCTACGTTCTCGGCTACTTCCTGAAGCCTTACGACCCAGCGTGGGTTCACGGTATTACCAATAGCCCTTGGGTCCAGATCATCGGCGCAGGCTCCGGCATCTACGCAATCATTGCGCTTTCGAGGAACCGCTATTGAACGCGAGGGCTGTGGCTTGCGCCTCGACATCCCCAGGTGACACCGTCCGCGTGAGGAGCAGGCGTTGAGGTATGCAGTCTTCGCTGTCAGTGCCGCACTGACGGCCGTGCTCGTCGTCTTCGTCTGGGTATCGCTCCTCTCCCAGTATCCTTGGCGTGCCCTCCCTCGCGCCTCCTCGGGGCAACTCCAGTCGGTTCCGACCGACACCAGGGCGCTGGTGAGCCACTCCTTTGCGGGGTTTGTGCGATCCGGCAGGCAGGAGCACTGGGTGCGGGTAAGTGGTGTCACAGCAGAGCGCTGGGGGAGCGCCCCGGTGACCCTTACGTCTCCCCAGCCGGTTCGCTTGGAGCTGACTCTGGCGGACGGCTTGGGGACACGAAGCTTCGCCGGATGGGTGGACCCGGCGACCGGCGCGCTTCACCTGTACGTCGAGAACGTATCGTCGCGCTTCACCGACTTTCGCCGCGTGGAGGGCCGGGTAGCCGGCCCCGCACTGGTGAACGGAGTCCCCACCCTCTATCTCGAAGCGTGCCCCGTTTCCACGGCAGAGGCCGCCGACGGCGACAGGGACCGCTGGGTGGGGCATCTGGTCGTTCAGGAGTCACCGTGAACCGCAGGGCACAGGGGTTCTTGGCGTTCGGTCTTGCCACTGTGCTGGTGGCCGTGGTCGTCGGCCTCGGGTTGCGCTCGGCGGTCATGCACCTGATGCTGAGAGACATCCCCTCGGTCTCTGCAGCGGGACTCGCCAGTTCTCCCTTCTTAGCCGCGGCGGCGCCTCGGTGGTCGTACAGCGGGGTACTGCCTGCCGAAGGCAGCCCCGCCGACTGGATGTCTGTCAGCTTTCCCGAAGCCGGCGCACCTCGTGTCGCCATCACCGTCGTACTGAGCCGAGGCGAGGGAGCCGTCAACTTGATCGGGCTGGTTGACCATGCGACGGGCAAGTTTCAGGCCGGGTTGACGAGTAGCAGCGTTGGCTTCCCGATATTCGAGAAGCTATCCGGGGTGGTGCGGGGCCCTGCCCTCGTCGACGGGGCGCCCGCAGTGCGAATCGAGGTGACAGGCGAGCCCCGGCCGGGTGTACGAGGCAGTCAGCCGAGAAGGTGGGCTGGCGTGCTCTTCGCCGAGGGGTTCGGCCATTAGGCTGCTCATTCCCTTCCTGATTGCCGCAGCCTTGGTAGCCGCGCTCGTCACTGTCTCCATGCTGTGGCTGGTGCAGTCGGTCGGTACTCGCGGTCTGCCTGTCATGACGGCCGCAGACCTAGCGACGGCAGACTTCTCCTCGGCCGCCTTTCGTGAGTACTGCTACGAGGGCGAGATCGTCAGCTCCGACGGCCGGTCCGACAAGGTTTCGCTGGTGCCGATGCCAGGACAGGGCCTTCGCTTGCAGATCTGGCTGGCCAACTCCGAAGGGGTGAGCCTGCTAGCCGGATCGGTGATCGGCGAGACTGGAGCGTTCGGCGCAGGACCGAACTACGAATACGGTGCCCTGCGGGGCGGCTACCATGTCGAAGGGCGGCTCCGGGGCCCCGCACTCGTGGATGGCGTTCCCACGGCTCATCTGGAAGCCACCGTTCACCGCCTGCAACCTCGAGTGCCGGCATACGAGGGGCCTATCGTTCGCCGTTGGTCTGGCCTCTTGCGCGCGACGGCCCGCACTCGGCTCTAAGCGTCGCGCGCCATCCGCCGCTAGCGGTCTCAGTTCACTCGGCACTGCAGTGACGGCCGACAACGCGCGGCGTCACCGTCCCTGGATCGGGCCACAAGAACACGAGAACGCGCCGCCGTGAGTGCCGGCACGGCGGCGCGATGCGTGAGGTTATACGGGAAGGATCAAGTCTCTATCGTGCGCCCCACCAACCTCGCCATCTCGGGCAGGAAGCTGCGACGCCAAATCCTGTAGTACAACACCTCTTCCTTGCTTCGAAGCAGGTCCGTCCAGGGGACAATCCGCTCGCACTGGAACTCCTGATCGCTAATTTCTCTCTCGGCATAGCGCTTCAGGACTGCCGCCACTCCGGCAGCAACGTCCATCGGCGCCCTCGGCTGGCGGAGGATGCGATTGGGCAACACGTCGTTGTAAGCATGGCGCAGAATCCACTTGGTCTCGCCGTTCGCCCCTGCCTTCATCCAGTCAGGGATGGAGAACGCGAGTGCGATCACGCGGCGATCGAGGAAAGGCACTCGCGCCTCCAACCCGTGCGCTGCAGTCATCCTGTCCATCCTCTGGAGCACGGTGTTGTGGAGCCCGGAAGCAAGGCGCCACATCATCGCGCGGCGCTCCGAGGGAGGCAGCTCCCTCAGACGCTCATAGCCCCCGAAGATCTCGTCAGCGCCATCCCCACTAAGAACGGAGGATACATGCTTACTGGCCTCTTCAGCCAGGAAGTAGTTGCATACTGCCGACCGAACGGTCTGCGCGTCGAATGACTCGAGCAGGTAGATGACTCTTGGCAGCACCTCGATCACCTCATCGGCAGTTAGAGTGCGATGACGGTGATCGGTATCGAGCTCCTCAGCGGCATCTATGGCAGCACGTGAGACGTGACTGCCTCTCATGCCGACCGAGAACGTATCCACGTTGCCATGGGCTTGCCGCATGACCCACGCCAAGATGCAGCTATCCAGACCTCCCGAGAGAAAGACTCCGACAGGCTGGTCAGACATGTCGCGCTTGCCGACAGCCGTCTCGACCTCGAGCCGGATGCGAAGTGCGGCTTGGCCGATAGACATGCTGCGACCCTGCGGAACGGGTAACTGATAGAACCTCCCGGTGCCGAGCTTCGAGTGGAAGTAGCAGCCGGGTGGAAACTCGCGGAAGTCGGTACACATCTTGCCGAAGGCCTTTAGCTCTGAGGCGAAGATGCGCCCCTCATCGCGAGTGGCGTAATACAAGGGCTTCACGCCGATGGGGTCCCTGGCAACGAAGAAGTGCGCTCCGTCGGCCATGACGAAGGCGAACTGACCGTCCAGTTCGTTTACGCAACTCACACCCTTCGCTTCGAAGAGGCGGATCAGGGTTTCGGTGTCGCTGTCGGTCTCCCACGGGCTGCCCAGCCTTCTGCGAAGCTGTTCGCCGTTGAACAACCTTCCGTTGAAGGCTACCATTCGCTTGCCGTCAGCACTGACGGTGGGAGCCGCGTTGGGCAGACGATCGAGTACCGCGTGAATGCGTTGGCCAAGGATCATGCGCGCCTGCTGAAGCACGCTGGAACCGTCCGGTCCTCGATGCCGGATTCGCGACAGCATCTTGGACACTGACTTCGCATCCCCGACCGAGATTGTGCAGACGATACCGCTCACGACCAACCGTCCTTTGCGCCGACCCCTTGTCGAGTCGAGAGTACGAAGCTGAGACGATCTTGCGGAGCTTCGGGACCGTAGTCGGCTCGAGGCTCTCCTGCTTCGTCTGCGAGGTTAGCTGTCGGGTTCGGGCCAGAAGTACCCTTCCCGGCGATGCCGGGATACACCCCATCGTTGGGTCCCCCGCTTCCCGCACTGCGGGAACTCGACGTGAGCCCGGAGGCGAACCGTAGTTCGCGTTCCGAGGCCATTATACCCGTGCGGCATTCGGTGGGAAGGGCTGCGAGACGGCAATAGCCCTCGCGACCGGGACTAAGGGGTAATACCCGCATTTTTGCGGTGGGGCTGCTGCTCCGAGACTGCACCGATGGGCGGTTCGGGCAGGATTGGGTATCATCCTGGGTGCGCCTCCGTAGCTCAGTGGATAGAGCGCTTCCGTCCTAAGGAAGGCGTCGGGGGTTCGATTCCCTCCGGGGGCGCCAGCGCGTCGCTCCTCGGCGGCGCTTTCCCTTTGGAACTTGCGACGTGGGACAGTCGCGGAGAGGTCGCATAGTGGTCTAGTGCGCCGCACTCGAAATGCGGTGAGGTCTTTCGGCCTCCGTGGGTTCGAATCCCACCCTCTCCGCCAGCAGTCTGTTAAAAACGCGTAGCGCACCCTACGTAGAGTGCTCTTGGGATGGACGAGTACGTGTTTCGACTAGCCATGCCAGACCTGACGGCCTACTTCTGGGCGGCCGTGTGTGCTCTTGGCGCGGCCTGGTTTCTGGCGATGTGGCACCTGCTTCCCCTGGCTGGACGGGCCCTGCGCGATCGCCAGGGTGGGTTGGCGGTGGCCGCCTGTGCACTCAGCTTGTGCCCGTTAGTCCTCGCACCATCCCTTGGGGCTAGGCTGTACGAGCAGTCGCTGGTGATCCGGATCGGGCCCGAAGAGGTGGTAGAGAGCTCTCTCCTGGGCACGCACCGGCTCGACCTGGACGAAAAATTGGATGTGACGCGCAACGGCGAGACGGTCGTCCTCTCTAATGGCCGGGACCGCATCATCTTGCCAGCAGGTCGCCGCTGGCGCCTTCAATACCCTTTCATGAACACCGACGAGCTGGTGGCAGAGATCCTGGCTCGTGCGGCCGCAGAAACGTAATCTCGCCTCCGCGACGATGTTTCCGTGCCCTACCCGCTGTTCGCCTTTCCGCCTTGCCACGCGAAGGACGAAGAGAGATCTGCAGCAATCGCAGACAGTGAGAGGCGGCGCGAGGAGAAACGGTTCCCCCTGGAGGCTCTGCGGAAGGGGGAACCTTAAGGAGGGGGTCCCTTCCCAATGCCCCTGCCCGCGCCCAGATCGAATTGCCAATCAGAGGACGTAAGAAGAGCCGCCGGGGTCAGATACAGCAAGGGGCGGCGTGAGGACAGCGGTTCCCCCTGGAGTGTCTGCGGCGGGGGAACCTCGAGAAACGGTTCCCCCTGTAGCCTCTGCGGAAGGGGGAACCTTAAGGAGGGGGTCCCTTCCCAATGCCCCGTCCCGCGTCCGCCGGCCCAGATTGCCACGCAGAGAACGCAACGAGAGCCGCA
>BTVI01000061.1:0-15273 GCA_045862955.1 Fimbriimonadales bacterium | reverse complement strand
GCTTCTTCACCGGCTACCTGATCGACAGCGATGAGGAGCCGATCGGCTGCTTGCTGATCGAGATGGTCAACGCCGCGCTCTGGAACTAATCCAGAACAGTTAGAGGCGAATAGCTCCGGGGACCGCTTCGGCGGTCCCCGGAACGCTTAACGGGCCGATGGCCCGGCTGGCACAGTACCAGCCAGCCAAATGTTGACGATCGGTTGACAGAAGACACAACCCGTGGTATGCTTTGACCGTCTACGGAAGGCCCCCTTGTACCTACGCAAGCTCAAGCTCTACGGATTCAAGTCGTTCGCCGACCGCACCGAACTCGAGTTCGACCCGAAGCTGCTCGCTATCGTCGGACCGAACGGGTGCGGAAAGAGCAATATCGTCGATGCCATCCTCTGGGGCCTCGGCGAGCACAACCCCCGCAACCTCAGAGCCGAGTCCGCTGCCGATGTCATTTTCGCCGGTTCGGCCCGGCGCAAGGGCCTCGGATATGCCGAAGTCCAGCTCCTCTTCGACAACGAGGACGGCGCGCTGCCCTATCCCGCAGCCGAAGTCTGCGTGACGCGCCGAGTCACTCAAGACGGACAAGGCGAGTACCTCATCAATGGCAAAGCCTGCAGGCAGAAGGACATCGTGGACCTTTTCGCCGATACCGGTTTGGGCCGAACGGGCTACGCTATCGTCAGCCAGCGTGAAGTGGATGCCGTCCTCAGCGCGCAGCCTGAGCAGCGCCGAGCCCTGCTCGACGAGGCGGCAGGCGTCCAGCGGTTTCGCGCTCGGCGCGAGGAAACGGTCAAGCGCCTGGAGCAGGCATCCTACCACCTGCAACGCGCTCAAGACCTGCTGAACGAAATCGAGCGGCAGATCAAGCCGATGGAGAGGCAGGCAGCCGATGCCATCGCATACCGCGAGGCACGTGACCGGCTTCGGCAACTCGAGGTAGGCCTACTTCTCCGCGACCTTCATCGGCTGGCGGAGAGCACCCGGCGACTGCAACTGGACCTCGGCGACCTCTCCGGCGAACTGGAGCGCGTGGATGCCGCAATCCTGCAAGGCGAAGAGCGAGCGCGTTTGATCGCCGACGCCCTAGTGGATGCGGAGAAAGAACTGGATCGCGTCCGTAGTATCCAGCAGGGTGCTCATACGGAGGCCGAGCGGGCAGAGAGCAAGCTTGCGCTCGCCGCCGAGCGCCTCGCATCTCTCCGTGCGCTCCTGACCTCACACGAGGAACACGACGCCGTCGCGACAACCGAGATTCAGAGGCTGAGAGAAGAGTTGCAGCTTGCCGAGGAACGCCTGGAACATGCGAGACAAGAGTTGGCCGCGCACACTCCCAGTCTCGACGCCGAGTTGCTAGCCAGGCTGAATACCGAACTCGCCGCAAAAGTCGAAGAACAAGCGGCTCTGCGCCGCGCCGAACTCGAATACAACCGCGTGGAGGCCGAGCGAAAGCAGGGCGTGCTCCAGATATGCAGGCTTCGCGACGAGGCAAGCGAACTGCGGCGACGCCAGAACAGCCTGTCCACCCTCTCTTGCGAACTCCAGGAAGCCTACGAGCAGGCCTCTAGGACGCTGAGCTCGGTGCAGGCAGAAGCCGAAGCCGCTGCGCTCGAAGTCGAGAAGCTGACAGAGCAGCGACAACAGGTCCTTGCCGAAGTGATGATCGCGGAGAAAGAGTATGCCGCACAGCGAGCCACACTCGAAGCTCTCCGTGGTGCTATCCCCGGCGACGCTTGCGGGGTCCTGCTCGAGGAAGGACTGGCCGAAGACGCGCCGAGAGTTGCAGCGGCGATCCGCGTCGGGCCGGAGTACCGCAAGGCCCTGGATGCCGCGCTCGGGCCTGCTGCTGCGGCCCTTCTCGCAGGGAGTTTCGATCATGCCGAGGGTCTTTGGGATGCACTCGCAGCGCTCGGTCGCGGACGTGGGGCGGTTGCCTACCCTGCGAAGGGAGAGGACGGCTGTGAGGAGGCGTTGCGTGCCGAGGCACTAGCTGCGGGAGCGCTGGGTCTGGCAGCGGACTTCGTGGAGGCCGAGGAGCCTTGCCTGAGCGTGGTTCGCCGACTGCTGCATGGGGTCGTGGTAGCTCGAGACCGCGCTGCCGCTCGGGTGCTCTCTGAACTCGAGGGTGGCTGGCGCCGCATCGTCACACTGAGTGGTGAAGTCATCTACCGAGAGGGTCTCGCCGAGGCGGGTGACTTCCTCGGCAGGGTAGCGATCGAGGCTGAGCTGCGGGAGATCGCTGAGCTAGCGGAGACGGGCAGGGTCAAAGTCGAGACCCTGCATGCGCGGATCCGTGAACTCGAACACCGACTTGGGTTAGCCCTTTCCACGCGCTCGGATGCCAATCGCAGATTGGCGGAGGCCCGCAACGCCGCGGAGCAAGCGGGAGCCAAGGTGCAGGAAGCGCAAGGAGAGCTGCGCTTCCTCTCCGAGCGCGTAGAGCGTCTGGAGGCACTCATCCACGAGCAATCGCAGCGGCTCCAGAAGGAGGTCGAGCCTGTGGACCCGCAAGCGGCCGAGAAGTTGGAGGCCGAGATATCGGATCTGCGGGCGCAGATTGCATCTCTAGAAGCCGACGCTCGGCGGTCCGACCGTGACCGGGAGGCGCTGGCAGCGCGCGTGCGTGATACGCAGGCAGAGGTGGCTCGCCTCACGGCTCGCCTAGCCCAGTCGGAACTGACTCGCGAGGAAGGCCTAGCCAAGCAGCAGGACCTGTTGCGCCAGATGGAGCAGGCCGAAGCTGAGAGGCACGAACTCGAGGCTCTGCTGGCGGCGGCCGAAGCAGCGAAGCAGGAAGCAGACATTGCGTACGAAGCTGCCCGCTCCACCCGTGCCAATCTGCTCGAAGAGAGCTTCCAGGCTACGGAAGCGGTGAAGTCGTTGCGACTGGACCGCGAGACGATGCTTAGTCGCAACCACGAGCTAGAGCTGGAACGCGCGAAGGCAGAGATCCGTCGCGCCAACGTGCTGAAATCGCTGGCCGAGGAGCACGAGATTGGCGAGGAGGAAGCGGAGGAAATGCTTCGTGACTTTCGGCTTCCCGAGGGCGCGATGGCGGAGGCTGCGGCACTCCGCCGAGAGCTCCGACGACTTGGCGACGTGAACCTCGGTGCAGTGGAGGCGCTGGACTCGCTGAAGGAGCGCAGGAACTCGCTCGTTACCCAGAGAGATGACCTACTGGAGTCCCGTGACTGCATTCTGGCTGCCATGCAGGAAATCGAGGCGGCAACGAAGAGCCGATTCCTCGAGACATTCCAGGCAGTCAGTCGGGAGTTCGAAGCGGTGTTCGGTCGGCTCTTCGACGGAGGAATCGGGCAGCTCAAGCTGACGAACCCGGACGCGGTGATGTCTAGTGGCGTGGACATCGAGGTCCAGCTTCCTGGCAAGCGCCGCCAGAGGATGGAGCTGCTGTCCGGAGGGGAACGCGCGCTAACGGCCATAGCCTTGCTCTTCGCGCTGTTGCGGGTCCGCCCTAGCCCGCTGTGCATTCTGGACGAGGTGGACGCCCCTCTCGACGGGCGGAACGTCGAGCGTTTCTGCGAGATGCTTCGCGAGCTCGCCGAGGAAATGCAGTTCTTAGTTGTCACGCACAACCCGGTCACCATCGAAGCCGCTCAGGTCTGGTACGGCGTGACCATGCAGGAGCCAGGGGTCAGCACCGTCGTTCCGTTCGGTCGCGGCGCTCGCGCCGTGGTGTCCGCCTCGGCTTGATCCCGCCGGACCGTATTGCAGTGGACGTGGGCGGCACGTTCACCGACGTGGTTGCGCTGCTCCAAGGCGAACTAGTCACTCGAAAGGTAGCGTCCACACCCGCTAGCCCCGATGCGTCGGTCTTGGAGGCGATTCGGGGCCTCCAACCCCCACCATTCGTTCTGCTGCACGGTACTACCGTCGCAACCAACACGTTACTCGAGCGCAAAGGCGCGCGAACCGCCTTCGTCACGACGCAAGGCTTTCGTGACCTTCTGACCATAGGCAGGCAAACCAGAAGGCGGCTGTACGACCTCGAGCCCCAGCCTACTCCCACAGTGGTCCCTAGCGAGCTGTGCTTCGAGCTTCCCGAGAGGATCACCTTCGACGGACAGGTCTTGGCACGACCCACCCCAGAAGACCTCGACCGACTTAGCCGCAAACTCTCGCGGCACTCGGTGCGCGCTGTCGCGGTCTGCTTCTTCTACAGCTACGCCTACCCCGAACATGAGCGGCTCGTCGGCTCGGCGCTAACTCGACGCTTCGTCTCGCTGTCCCATCGAGTTGCCCCCGAGTTCCGAGAGTACGAGCGAGCATCTACGACAGCGATCAACGCATACGTCGGTCCAACCATGTCGGAGTATCTCCGGCGGCTCGAATCCCATGCACAGGAACTGGGTGCGCAACGGGTCCGGATCATGCACTCTAGTGGCGGAGCGCTCTCGGTGAGCGAGGCAGCAACGAGGCCGGTGACAACGCTACTGTCCGGGCCTGCCGCAGGAGTGGTGGCGGCGTGGGAGGTGGCTCGACAGGCAGGCATCTCGCACGCCGTCAGCTTCGATATGGGTGGTACCTCCACGGACGTCTCCATGTTAGCCGGTGGCCCGGTTGCCCGGCCTGGCGGGGAGATTGACGGCATGCCCGTTCGCGTGCCGATGATGGACATTCACACCGTAGGCGCGGGCGGCGGATCGATGGCATGGCTGGATGACGCCGGAGCGCTGCGGGTCGGTCCTCAGAGTGCAGGCGCCGATCCCGGGCCGGCAGCTTACGGCAGAGGCACCAACCTCACGGTAACCGACGCGAACATCGTGCTGGGCCGGCTCGTGCCGGAGGCATTCGCCGGCGGCCAGATGGCTCTCGACCCAGCCCGATCGCTAGCGGCAGCCGATCGCCTGGGGCAGCAACTCGGTCTATCCGCTGAGGACACTTGCCGAGCAGTCATAGACCTCGCGAACGCTCACATGGCTCGGGCCATCCGAAGGGTCTCCGTCGCGCGAGGCTATGAACCCCACAGCCTTTCGCTGGTAGCGTTCGGCGGGTGTGGAGGCCTACACGCCTGCGCGCTTGCCGAGGCCATAGGGATCGAGAGAGTGCTCGTCCCTCCTCAACCCGGCCTGCTGTCTGCCCTCGGCCTGCTCCTTGCTCCCGTGATGCGCGAGGCGGTGCGGTCCGTGATGATGCGTGGTGAGGTGCGGCCCGCAGACCTGAGTGACTTGTGTCAGGACTTAGTCGAGGAGGCATCCGCGCCGGTCCTCAGCGAGCGATCGGGCCGAATGAGATTGCGCGTCGCGCTCTCCGCGGACCTGCGGTACGAGGGGCAGTCGTGGGAACTTACCCTGCCCCTAGACCCTACTAGGCCTTCGACCTGTGTGGCAGCTTTCCACGAATTGCACCGCAGACGCTACGGGGTGGCCGATCCGCATGCGCCAGTGGAGTGGACCGCCCTGCGGGCGCGCGTGGAGCTTCCCGTCGTAGCACCCCCCAGCCTCGGCACTGCCCGCTTGGCGGTGCCCGTCCCAAAGCGAACCGAACTTGGCGAGAGGCTGCCCGTGATCCGTCGTGATAGGATGTCCGGCACGAGAGAAGGCCCTGCTGTCATCGCGCAGGACGATTCCACACTGTATCTCCCAAAGGGTTGGCGCGCCGAGGTTCATGGAACGGGGACGATAGTAGTCACCCGGGACTAGCAATGCCGGTCGCTTGCGCTGGACTGGGTGATTGTGTCAGAACACCGGGCATGTCAGGTGCGGAGAAGCGCCCGCGGGGCGCGCACATGGTGGATGTGGGGGACAAAGCGGTCACCTCGCGGCGCGCTGTTGCCCGGGGGTCGGTGTATCTGCCACCGAAGACTCTGACCGCACTGCGAGAGGGAAACTTGCCCAAAGGCGACGTTCTGGGCGTCGCGCAGACCGCGGGCATTATGGCAGCGAAACGAACGGCCGAGCTATTGCCGCTCTGTCACAATCTTCCGCTCGACCACCTGTCCGTTGATATTCAGATTGCCGATGATGGAGTCGTGATCGAGGCGAGTGCGGCGGCGCCCGGCAAGACCGGAGTAGAAATGGAAGCGCTGACCGCCGTAGCAGTTGCTGCTCTTACTGTTTATGATATGTGTAAGTCTGCCGGTCCCGGTATTCGAATCACGGAGATCGAACTCGTTGAGAAAACCGGAGGACGGACCGATTGGCGGTTGTAAGTATTCATGATATCGTGTTTGCCATCCTGACCGTAAGCGATTCGCGAGCGGCAGGCAAAGGAGCAGATCTCTCGGGAATGGAGCTGGCTCGATGGATCGAGATGTCGGGCGGCTTTGTCAAGCATCAGCAGATCGTTAGCGATACGCAGACGCTGATAAGTCGGGCCATCGTCAGCATGTGTGGCTCTTGCGATGTGGTGATTACTACCGGTGGCACGGGATTGGGTCCACGCGACGTGACACCAGAGGCAACGAAGTCCGTCATCGAGCGTGAAGTTCCCGGAATAGCGGAGATGCTGCGTGCCATCGGGATGAAGAACAACCAATACGCGTGCCTCTCGCGAGGTGTAGCGGGCATCGTCGGAAACTCCCTCGTTATCAACCTGCCCGGATCACCCAACGCGATCAGCGAGAGCATGGAAGTGCTTCTCGACATTCTGCCTCACGCCGTGGCGTTGCTGCGGGGGCACACGAATCATGCGGAGCAGTAGGGTGTGGTGCTGGTAGACACCCACTGCCATCTCAACACCGCCGAGTCTTATCCCGACCTCGACGATGTGCTGCTTCGCGCAAGAAGCGCCGGCGTAGCTGCGTTCGTGGTAGTAGGGATCGACGACGAACATACTCCCTTGGCGCTGCGCCTCGCCGAGGAACAGAGTGACGTGTTTGCAGTAGTGGGTATGCACCCTAACAGCACCTCCGGGTTCGATGAGGACCGCCGCCATCGGTTCGCCTCCTGGATACGCCATCCCCGCGTGGTAGCGATCGGAGAGACGGGCCTCGACCTGTACCGCGACCACGCATCCCTCGCCGATCAGATGTCGGCACTGGAGTGGCACCTAGATCGAGCCGACGAGACTGGCCTGCCTTTGGTGTTCCATTGCCGCAATGCGTACGACGAGCTGCTGGGTGTGCTAGAAACTCGCGGTGCAAACGTGCACGGTGTGATGCACTGCTTCTCGGGAACCATGGAGCATGCCGAGCGCGCGCTGGCCCTGGGCCTGCATCTCGGATTCGACGGTCCAATTACTTACAAGAACGCACACCTGACCCGAGAGATCGCTCGCATGTGTCCGGCAGACCGATTGTTGCTGGAGACCGACTCCCCCTACCTTCCCCCCGAGCCGCAGCGCGGGAAGCGCAACGAGCCGGCCTATCTGCCGATGATTGCCGCCGCCGTAGCGTCCGCACGTGGAGACTCGGTGGAGCAGTTAGCTGAGCAGACCACCCGGAACGCGGAGGCGCTCTTCGGGATCCGGGTAGGTGGTTAGTCGGGCAGGACCTTGCCCGGATTGAGAATGCCCGAGGGATCGAACGCCTCTTTCAGTCGGCGCATTACGCTCAGTGTTGCATCGGAGTACATTTCTCGCATCATTCGTCGCTTCTCCACGCCGATCCCATGTTCTCCCGAAATACTCCCACCGACGCGAATACACTCCGCAAGGACCTCCCGGCCGGCCCGAGCGACCGCTTCTACCTGGTGGGCATCGGACTCGTCGAACAGGAGGATCGGATGAAGATTGCCATCGCCCGCGTGGAACACGTTAGCGTGACGAAGCCCGTGGCGTTCGGCAATCGCATTCGCCCTTCGGAGCATCGTCGCCAACTTGGAACGAGGCACGGCGCCGTCATGCGAGGCGTGACTCGGAGCGAGATGACCGAACGCCGCCACTGCCTTCTTGCGAACCTGCCACAGATAGGCGCGTTCCTCAGCACTCCCGGCACGCCGAATACTGCTTGCACCCGCGCTGCGTAGCATCCCCTCGGCAGCCTGCACCGCATCCCGGACCGAGGCCTCCGCTCCCTCGAACTCCACCAGCAATGCCACTTGCGCATCCTCCCCGCCCTCGAAGCCGAACGCGGACTTCGCTGCATCCAGAACCGGCCGATCGAGCATCTCCAAAGCGCTGGGAGGTAGTGCCTGCAGCATCAGGCGGCACACCGCGCTACAAGCGGTGTCCAGATCCGGCAACACGGCCCACAGCGTGGCAGCTATCGGAGATTTCGGGAGCACTCGCACGGACGCCTCCGTGACCACGGCGAGCGTGCCCTCGCTGCCTGCGAAGAGGCCTATCAGGTCTCCGGCTTCGCGCTCCGTTAATCTCACGACCTCTCCGTCCGCGAGCACCACGGTCAGCCCCGAGATGTGGTGCGCCGTGGTCCCGTAACGCAAGGTGTGCGGACCGCCCGCGTTGGCCGCGATGTTGCCTCCCAGCGTTGCTACCGCCTGCGACGAGGGGTCCGGCCCGAAGAAGAGGCCGTGCGGCTCCACCGCTCGGTTGATGGCCAGGTTCGTGACGCCCGCCTCTGCCGTCACGCACCGGTTCTCTACGTCCACTTTCAGGATACGCGTCATCCGTGCCAGCGACAGCACGATTCCGCCGCGAACGGGTGCCGCCCCGCCCGCCAGGCCCGTGCCGGCGCCCCGAGGCACGATCGGCACGGAGTGGAGGTGAGCGAAGCGGCAAACTTCTGCTACCTGGTCGGTGCTGCTCGGCAAAACGACGGCTGCCGCTGTGCCCTTGGCCAACGTGTAGGCGTCGCACTCGTAGGTCCCGACCTCGGCCTTTGCGTGAATCACGCCCTCTCGCCCGATGATACGTGTCAGCTCTTGGACCAGCTTCACGGTTCGGGCTCTAGAGATGCCGCATGGCCGTCCGCATACACGATATGGTTCTTGCCTTCGTGGCGGCCGGGTCTGGGCAGTAGCTTCTTCGGGTCGCCGTGTGCGTTCTTGGACGTGTCGGTCGAGTCGAAGAGCATTGGGGTCTTGCCGGCAGTCGCCCACTCGTCGGCATTTTGCTCCAACGGCCTGAGTTGCTCGGCGAGAGCCGCGTTCATCGCATAGCCGTACACGCCCTCGCCGAGTCCTAGCTGCGGGCACTGAAACAGCTTCCATGCCTCTTCCGCCAGCATGTCGTCCGGCTTGGCGTAGCGAAACAGCTCGTCCATCCACACATCCTTGGGCGGGAATGCGTCTGCGCTCTCTAGGTAGAGGGTCATCGCGCGGCTCAGTTTGCGCAGGTTCTCCATGCAGCCCGTAGTCGTGAAGGGCCGCTTCGGCTTGAACACCGATACCCAGATGTCACCTGGTGTGAAGCCCGTTGCGATGAATATACCGAGGAACACGACCGCAGCGAGCAGCAAAGTCAGGCATGCACAAGTAGCGCAACGCCCGCAGCCTCCCCCAAAGCATCCTGCTCTTGCTCCGTTGGACATCGCACGGACCTCCTTGTGCCCCGACAGTACAGAAACACTGAGATGCGACTTCAGTTTTGCCGATACTCAATGGTGGAGTAGAACGCAACTCTCTATGATTCGGCTCGCGCTGTTCCTGACCTTGGTGGCACTCCTGGCCGGGCTCCTGCACGGCCGGGTCGCTTCGATTCTGCCCCACGTTCCCGTCGAGGCGCAAACGGCAGCGCTGTGTGCGCTCACCGGTATAGCGGTCGCGCTCTTCCTGCGCCTCAGCGAGGCACACGATAGGCGCAAGCTACAGGCCTCCGTGCACCGGCTTGCACAGGCAAAGGCCAGGCTCGAGGAGCTCGCCTACACCGACCCACTGACCGGGGTGCTCAACCGCCGCGGGTTCGAGAGGGCCTACCGTCGGCTCGTGCGCCATGCGAAGCGCAGCCACTCGCATCTCTGCCTCGCGCTGGTGGATGTCGACGGCCTGAAGCGCATCAACGACTCGATGGGTCACGCGGTGGGCGACAAAGCCTTGCGAACTGTCGCAAAGTGCCTAAGCGATACGCTGAGAGGCACCGACGTGGTAGCCCGCATCGGCGGCGACGAGTTTGCCGCCATCCTGCCCAACACCAGCAGCGACACGGGCAGGGCAGCCATGGAGCGGTTCAAGAGCGAACTGGAGATGCTCGCCCGGCGACCGGGCGCCCCGCAGTTCCAGGTAACCGTGGGCCTTTCCTGCACGATGGATGGATTCGAGGGTTTGTATGAGCGGGCGGACAGCGACATGTACTTCGCAAAGCCCAAACGCCCAGAGGTTCTAGCCGCCGTCGAAGTGCCGAAGGAATCGCCCGATACCGAACCCACCGAAGCCGCCTGACCTCTCGTTCTCCGGTAGACTCCTAGGCACGACCATCCCTGGTCGAGAGACGGAGAGGAGAAGACCATGGCGACCCAGTTCACCTTCCTCGGACACGCCGGTGTCTCCGTGCGAACAGCCTCGGGCAAGACGATCCTGATAGACCCTTGGCTGAGCGGTAATCCCGTGGCGACGCAGACCGTGGACGACATCGCGGCGTGCGACCTTCTGCTGTTGACACACGCTCACGGTGACCACACCGGCGACGTGCTGACGATTTCCAAGAAGTTCCGTCCGGTCGTGGTGGCGATCTTCGACCTAACAACACTGCTGGGCAAGATGGGCGTCGAGAACATGGTAGGTATCAACAAAGGCGGCGGTGTGGACATCAGTGGCATCCGCGTCACCGGCACTCATGCGTTCCACAGCTCCACGCTCACGATGCCGGACGGAACGGTGGCGTACGCGGGTGAGGCGATGGGCTTCGTAGTGGATGCCGAGGGCTGCCGCTTCTATCATGCAGGAGACACGGCGCTGTTCGGCGACATGGAGCTGATCGGTAGGTTCCACTCGCCGGAGCTGGCCTTTCTACCCATCGGTGACCACTTCACGATGAACGCCCGAGAAGCCGCTCACGCTGCGAAGCTGTTAGGAGTAAAGAAGGTGGTGCCGATCCACTGGGGGACCTTCCCGCTGCTAACGGGTACCCCCGCTCAGTTGCGCGAACACCTAGCGGGCTCAGACATCGAGTGCGTGGAGCTCAAGCCCGGTCAGTCGCTGACTCTGTAGACGAACAGGCGCCCGTGACAGCCATCGTGATGGGCACCAACCACAGCGCACAGAAGCGATAGTCCAGATACAGCGAGTCAGTGAGCTGCATCAGAAGACCGGCCGCTGCAGCCCAAAAGGCCCCGAGGCGCCATGCCCGATGGCGCTGCTCCGCTCGCACGCTGCGCCAGCCTTTTCGTACGAGAGACAGTGCGAACAGGCCTGCGAACAGGGCGCCGAAGACACCGGTGTCCACCAGTATCTGCAGTGGCAACGAGTGGGCGTGGGCCGCGAACTGAAAGATGCCGACGGGTAGGTAGGGAAGAGATGCGTCGAAGAAACGGTATGGCCCCACCCCTAACAGCCAATTGTCTTGGAACATTTCCAGGGCCTGCGGGTAGATGAGTGCGCGCGCATGGTCTTCAAGCACCTCTCCTCCGCTCTGCAGCAACGCAACGCGCCCATTGACCTCCGGCACGCTCATCACATAGGCGGCGAGGATGCCGACCAGGCCGAGCCAGGGTAGTAGCCATCTGCGACGGTGAGTGAGTAGCAACGCAGTGACCATCAGCGCGAATAGCAGTATCCCCGCGCGGGACAAGGCTACAGCGACACCCACCGCACCGATCGCGAAAGCTGCGAGTCCTACCCACCGTTCCCACTTTCGCGTGCCGCTGGCGGCCAAGGTAAGTCCGAGAAGCCCCACCATCACCATCGCCGCAGAAAAGCTGTTCGCATTCATGTTGAACGCTTGTCCTCTGGCGTACCAAGCGTCGGCTGCCGATCCCGAAGCGCTCGCCGATAGGTAGTTCCAGGCTCCCGACGCACACACCGCTAGCCCACACGTGAGGAAGGTGAGCGCTGGCAGGCGAGGGTCCTGCGCACAGGCCGATGTAAGCACCACCCACACACAGGCGACGCGAAGCACGTTCATGCCAGCTAGGAACTCCGCATCATAGGGTGGACCGAACCGGCCACCACCGAGCAGTGCTGCGCACAAGAGTACTCCGAGGAAGGCGAGCCCCCACCCAGAACCGTAGCCCTCGATCCGGCCTCGCCGATACCACGTGGGCAAGAGCACGGCCAGTGCGAGCAGCAAGAGCGCGGCGTCCAGCGGCGAAACCAGCGCCGGAATGCGAACGTCCGGAGAGGGCTCGCGCATGCTAACCACGAGCGACCACGAGGGATCGTACTCGACAGCGCGTGGGTAGAAGACGATGCCGAGAACGGCGGCTGGGGCTCTGAGGCTAGGCGCGAGAAATGCTGCGACCAACGCCGTTAGGAGCACAGCCGCAGCGAGCACCTCGAGCGGCTTCAGAAAGGCGAAGCAGGGCATCGCGGTCGTGGCGACGGCGATCCAGAACAGGGCAGCCCAGTGCACGGGGTCCCACTGTGTCACACGCAGCGCCCTAATGCTCACGGCTCCGCCTCATTCCGTCATGCTTGGCTGGTCGAGAGCCTTCGGGCGGCCTAAATTCCTGCTTCCGCCCGAATGACGATATCGGGCTGGTTGTCCCTACCCTGGCTCGCGACCGCCGCTCAGCACTGGCTGACCGCATAGCCCCAATCCGAGGGCTGTGCAGGGTCGCGCTGGACGAGCTACCCGTGGGCACGACCGCCTTAGTCGACAACCGTCGCATGCTCACGCATCCCATCGTCGGCCTTCGTCCTCCGCATCAAGCATGCCACCTGCCTCCGCACATGCCTCGGCTCGGCTGCCCACAACATCCACACTGCCGTGATTAGCGTAGCAATACTCGTCCCGGCAGCAATGCCGTTCAGTCCGAACAATCGGACGAGCAGCATCTTGATCGCCAGGTTGATTCCCACGCTCCAGAGTGCCAGTAGCCACAGATCACCCGCACGGCCCTGAGAGTTCAGATAACGCACGGCTAAGTGAATTAGTGATACCGCGACCACCGTCGGGCTCAACCACATCAGCGCCTCCGCACAGCGTGTCGCGGCCTCGGCGGTGAAGCGTCCATGTGCGAACACGCCGTGCACCAGGGGACTCGCAAGCACCGCTGTTAGCAGTGCTATCGGTAGCGTGAGCATCACCGTGCCCATCGCGGCCCGCATTAGCCCGCCCGCCGCAGCCTCCTGCTGACCGTTCGCCTTCATCAAGGAGAATCGCTGAAGTAACACTGTAGCGAAGGAGGCGGCGAACAAACTCGCTGGTAGGTTGATGAGTACCGTCGCGTAGTTGAGCGCCGAGATAGCACCAACTCCCACTCCGCTCGCCAGCGTACGGTTCATTGCCGTATTCACTTGGATGAGCGCGGTGTAGAAGAGCACAGGCGCGAGGGCACGGTACGCAGCACCCACCCGCGTCTCTCCGCGCGATTCTGCGGGGCGTGGCCGCGATGCCACCCATAGCTGCAGCGCTGCCTGAAGCGCGAGACCGCCAAGCACCCCGTACGCGAGCGAGGACACTTTGAACGGGCGAAGAAACAAGCACGATAGCACTACTATGTTGAACACGGCGCCATGTAGAGCGGGCAGATGAAATCGCCCGGAAGCATTGCATGCCGCTGCGCCAACGCCTACCAGAGCTGCGAGGGGTACCGAGAGGGACAGCACTTGCAGCATTCCTACACTGCCTAGCAAGGCGGGGCGATCGGATGATTGTGACAGCGCAGCCATGATCGGCCCCGCGAACACGAACATCGCGCAGGCCACCACGATCGACGCACCGAACAGGGGCAGACCCAGCCGCCAAGCCCCCTCACGAAGCGAACCTCCCCTAGCTAACGACGCCGTGAGGAACGGCACGAATGCCACAGCGAGCGCCTCCGGGAGCGCCGTAACTACGATTCCAGGGAGCGTGTTGGCGAGGAGGTAGGCATCGAGCTCGGGACCGGCGCCGAACTGCCTCGCCGTGACCATCTCGCGAATGAAGCCGAGCATACGTCCGAATGCCACGAGAATCGTCAGCGCACCCGCCAGACGCATGATGCCGGACCATCGGAAGGGACTCAACCTGCCAACCTTACGACAGCGGCCCCAGTCTGCGGGGTAACGGCGTTCTTGGCCAGCGACGCATACTGCTGCGCGTGGGCCACATGGTCGTGGTGCGATACCGCGTAATCGCGTGCCGCGGCACCAAGCGACTCGCGGTACTCGGAATCTATCAGTAGTAGTGATAGTGCGTCTGCAAGCTCTTCGACATTCGCAGGAGGCACCACCAGTCCAGTCTGTCCGTCCCGCACCAAATCACCCAGTCCGCCGGTCCGCGATGCTACCACCGGTATGCCGGTCGCCATCGCCTCCACCGCACTCAGCCCGAAGGACTCCTCCGCGCGATAGGTAGGAATGGAGGGCATTACTAACACGTCTGCTGCCCGCAGGAGTGCAGGCATCTGGTCGTGACCGATAACTCCCAACAGCCTCACATGACTGTCTAACCTATGCCGCGCGATCAGCGCATCCACCTGCCCTCTCATCGGTCCATCACCGGCGATCACCATGCGGAAGTCGTGGCCGCGGTCGCGCAGGATAGCGGCTGCCTCGACCGCATAGGGTACGCCCTTCACCTCGAGGAGGTTTCCGGCAATCAGCAGCACGGGTACGTCCTCCGCCAGCCGGAAGTGACGCCTACAACGCCTTCTCTGCCGTGCACTGGCAGCGGGTGAAAAGCGTTCGACATCCACCGCGTTGGGCAATACCACGGTGCGGCGTACCGACCCCCCGATAAGAGCGTACACGTGCGCACGCATCGGCTCGGAGACCGCTACGATCAGATCGGCTGCGAGCAACGCCTTGCGCTCCATGTCTAGGATCCGACGCTCGCCTGCGGTGGATGGCATCGCCCAGCCTTGCGCCACCTTCTCATAGCCGTACGCCGAATGCACTGTCAGCAGCACTTCGGCGTCGAGTGCCAACCTGCGCTGTACGGCTCGAGCTGCAAACACGGACGCGGTATCCTGGCACGCAAACACATCCGGCTTGCCTTCCTGGGCGATACGCTTCTGCACCAGGCTGCTAAGCAGCCGCGACTGCATACCCACCGCCCATTCCACACCCGAGCCGCTCCGTACCATATTGACGAGACGAAGCGGCACGCTCACCGCCAGCCGCAGCAGAGTGCGAGGGACCAGATCGAGCGAGATGAGCGAGGACTCGAAGCCATTGAACTGCAGACCCTGGTGCAGCAGTCGGGCATGAGTTGCCACCCCCCCTGGCCTGCGTATCAAAGTCTGAGTCAGGATCCAGATCTTCACTGCGAGAACAACCTCACCAGACCGAAGGTGAGGACCGCGTTCAGCACCTTGTCCCAGTCGCCGCGCCGGTTCGCCGA
>BTVI01000060.1:0-15521 GCA_045862955.1 Fimbriimonadales bacterium | reverse complement strand
GCTGTTTTCTCTATGCCCCGGCCCGCGTCAGCCGCTTGGCAGCCACCGACGGCATGGCTCGTGCCTAAGGACCGCGCCGGGGCAGGGTCGCGGGCGGCAGCAGGCGCATGCTTCGACAGGCTCAGCATGACGGCTGCGGGTCGCTGTTTTATCTATGCCCCGGCCCGCGTCCGCCGGCTAGCAGCCACCGACGGCATGGCTCGTGCCTAAGGACCGCGCCGGGGCAGGGTCGGGACGATAGCAGGCGCATGCTTCGACAGGCTCAGCATGACGGCTGCGGGTCGCTGTTTTCTCTATGCCCCGGCCCGCGTCCGCCGCTTGGCAGCCACCGACGGCATGGTTCGACCCGAAGGACCGCGCCGGGGCAGGGTCGGGACGGCAGCAGGCGCATGCTTCGACAGGCTCAGCATGACGTTACGGCACTTGCCGCGATGGTAGTATATGAGGTCGGTAGCGTGCTGGGGGCGGGGTCATGCTTCGACAAGCTCAGCATGACGCGGCAAAGGGCATGTTGTGTGCCCTCACCACTTTCATATCTCTAACCAGCTGCAAAGCATGAGTCACTAGCGACGCCATGCTGAGCCTGTCGAAGCATGGGACCGCTGACCGCACGTTTCCATGCCTAGACGTTTCGGCTGTCGTCTGCCGCCACGCTCTCGCCCAGCGACCCACCTAGCAGCCGAACGTCGAGGCACCGAACGCCAGCGACTGGTGATGGCCCCCCTCACCCCAACCCTCTCCCCCGCGAACGGGGGAGAGGGAGGGGCGATTCCATGCCCCGGCCCGCGAGCACGTGTGTATATGCCCCGGCCCGCGTCCGCCGGCTAGCAGCCACCGACGGCATGGCTCGTGCCTAAGGACCGCGCCGGGGCAGGGTCGCGGGCGGCAGCAGGCGCATGCTTCGACAGGCTCAGCATGACGTTACGGCACTTGCCGCGATGGTAGTTCTATGCCCCGGCCCGCGTCCGCCGCTTGGCAGCCACCGACGGCATGGTTCGACCCTAAGGACCGCGCCGGGGCAGGGCCGCGGGCGGCAGCAGGCGCATGCTTCGACAAGCTCAGCATGACGTTACGGCACTTGCCGCGATGGTAGTATCCGAGGTCGGTAGCGTGCTGGGGGCGGGGGCATGCTTCGACAAGCTCAGCATGACGCGGCAAAGGGCATGTTGTGTGCCCTCACCGCTCGCAGAGGATGGAGCACTGGTGACGTCATGCTGAGCCTGTCGAAGCATGGGACCGCCGACCGCACGTTTTCCTGTGCCTCACCACTCGCAGAGGATGGGGCACTGGTGACGTCATGCTGAGCCTGTCGAAGCATGGGACCGCCGCCCACACGTTTCCATGCCGAGACGTTTCGGCTGCCGTCTGCTGCCACGCTCTCACCCGGCGACTCCCCGAGCAGCCGAACGTCGAGGCACCCGAGGTCAGAGGCTGGTGATGGGGGCCCCCCCCCCCACCCCCCCCCCCCACCACGCTACCCACCTCATATACACCCATCGCACCACTCGCCCAAACTTCATGCTGAGCCGGTCGAAGCATGCGCCTGCTGCCGTCCCGACCCTGCCCCGGCGCGGTCCTTAGGGTCGAACCATGCCGTCGGTGGCTGCCAAGCGGCGGACGCGGGCCGGGGCATAGAGAAAACAGCGACCCGCAGCCGTCATGCTGAGCCTGTCGAAGCATGCGCCTGCTGCCGCCCGCGACCCTGCCCCGGCGCGGTCCTTAGGGTCGAACCATGCCGTCGGTGGCTGCTAGCCGGCGGACGCGGGCCGGGGCATACGAGACAGTTACCAAGAGACTCCTGTATCCGTGGTGACATTCCCGCGAAGGCGGGAACCCGGGCTGAGCCGCGTTGGAGGAGAGTCCCGCTCGACCATAGGCGACAGAACTTATCGAATCGCAGCAAACTTTCACTGGCAATCTTGCGGTGAACGCTCGAATGTGATAGTATGTGTTTACTGTTGAGGATGCGGGTGAATGAGAGACAGATGGCGACTGTCTGGACCGCTTCACAACTAGAGCAGGCCCTCGCTCAGCTGAGGAGCGTGGTGTCGGCGCGGGTCATCGTGGACGCGAAAAACGGCGTGCGCGAGATTCACGCCCTAACGGAAGGCGACCGTACGCCCAAGCAAGTGGTGAGGGACATCGAGTCCGCCCTCCAGGCTAGGTTCGGGCTTCAGGTCGACCACAAGACCATCAGCGTCGCCCAGGTAGAAGAACGCTCGTATCTGCGCGGCAGGCTGAAGCTGGTGGAGGTGAGTCACTGGCAGGAGGGCCGCCGGGCGCGCGCAGCGGTTCAAGTGGAGCGGCACGGGAGGATGTTTACCGGTACGGCCGAGGGACAGCGTTCCAGTTTCAACCTGTTGCGCATCCTCAGCGAGGCGACGATTGACGTGGTGGAGCGCGCCTGCGGCTTGCCAGACCGCTTCGCGCTTCAAGACTTGACGACGAACGTGACGTTGGGCGGGCGGCAGGTGGCGGTTGTCGCACTGAGTTTGGTGAGTTGCGGGCCGGAGGAAGTTCTCACAGGATCGGCGTTAGTTCAAGACGGCGATGTTCATCGAGCCGTCGTACATGCTACACTGGATGCGCTGAACCGGCGGCTCGAGCGGCTTCCCACGGAAGCGAGCGAGGAAGCGGACGAAGCCGTGGAGGCGGAGCCTCCCGAGCGGGTCACGATTTGACAATTGAGATCCCGGTAATCGAATTCGCGGGGCGACGGGCGCGAAGCGAAGCGGAAACAGAGCGGAGACCTCACTAACCCAATTCGAAGGGGGTACCGCTTATGTTCTGGGCTCAGATCCTAGCGCTGCTCGCGGCGCTGTCGGCCCTGTTGGGGGCTAAGTTCACCATCTATCCCCCGGACGACCTCGACGTGTCCGCTCCGCCCGTAATGGGTGGACAACGGTAGAGGCAGGAGCCACCTGCCCCCTGCGCCCTCCCCCGCGAATGCCCAACTAGGGGAGTTCGGAGCCCTGCATTGTCATCGGGAAGCCTCTCGGCCGCCTTACAACGTCTCATCTGGACTTCCGGCCTGCTCGGCGCGGTGTTGTTCACGACGAGCTGGGTCCTGTCACCCCCGCAAAGCATCGAATGGGGACCGTTGATCGTGTTCGCCACGATGTTCGTGCTGTCCGAGTGGCTGACGATCCCCATCGGCGAGCGCGGCGTGCAGGTGAGCGTGTCGCTGCCCGTGGTGGCGGCGGTGGCGGTTCTCTACGGTCCAGCGGTTGCCGGTCTGATGGACGTGCTCGGTACGGTCGCGGCAGGCGCAACTCGAACTGTGCGGTCGCGGTCACGCCGGCGCTGGATGTGGCTGCTTTTCAACTGCTCGCAGGCCGCCATGTGTGCATGCGCGGCGGGATTGGCTGCGGTCTCGACCCGATCCCTGCTCTCCAACGGGCTCGCGCTCGTCGTGGCGGCTCTGGTCGCCACCCTAGTCTACATCGTTCTCAACTCGCTCATCGTCGCCTCGATGGAAGCCGCGCTGTCGGGCTCGAGCGTGACGGCGAAGCTGGACGAGAAGCGGCGAGTGATTGGCTACCAGTACTTGCTCTATGCGCTGTTAGCCATTCTGGTAATGCACCTTGCAGCCACACAGCGCGTCTGGGTGTCAGCTCTGTTCTTGCTACCCATGTGGGCGGCTTGGCAGTGCTTCCAGCTGCGCGCTCGCTACGAGCGCGATTATCGGGAAACCATTCGTGCGCTCGGCCTGATGATTCAGAGAGCCCACCCTTACACCGGCGGGCACCTAGATCGCGTAGCGCACCGAGCGGTGAGGACTGCGGAACGATTGGGCCTGCCGGCGAGCGACGTGGACCTGATGCAAGACGCTGCCCTACTGCACGACGTGGGCAAGATCGCGGTGGATGAGGCGATCCTGAACTTCCCCGGACCTCTGAACGAGGAGCAGTGGCAGGCGGTACGCAAGCATACCGAAGTCGGTGCCGAAATCCTCGCTCGAATCCAGTTACTAGAGCCGATCGTGCCGTGGATACGTGCCCATCACGAGCGTCCGGACGGAAAAGGCTATCCGAGCGGGTTGCACGATGCCGAGATCCCCATTCAAGCGAAGATCATCGCCGTCGTGGATGCCTACGATGCGATGGTAGGAGGTGATAGACCAGGAGAGCAGCGACCGTATCGTAAGTCCTTGACGCCCCAGGAAGCCCTGGAGGAGCTGCGCCGGTGCGCTGGCACCCAGTTCGATGCGCGCGTGGTGGAGGAGTTCGCTGCCACGCTAGCAGAAGAGGGGGCGGCATGACCTGGCCAGTATATCTCAGCCTAATCATCTCCATCTTGGTGACGGGCTGGCTGTGTTACAGTGCTTTTTGGAGCCTTCCGCGGGAGGCCAGACGCCGGCTGCGAGACAGTCTTCGCGCTGTGTCGCACGCAGTAGAGTGTCGCGCCAACCACCGACTGGGACGATCCGAGGATATCGCGGCGTTGGCACTAGCGATCGGCCACCGTCTGAAGTTGTCACGTCGCAAGCTGATACGTCTCGAGATGGCAGCGTACCTTCGCGATCTGGGCCTCACCGCGATCCCCTACTCCATCATCAACACGCCCCCCGAAGAGCGGACACCTGCGGAGCAAGCCACCTATGACACGCACACGGAACGCGGGGCCGGAATGGTAGCGCTGATCCCATCGCTGCGCTCAGTGTCAACTCTGGTGCGAGACCTCGATGCGTGGTGGGATGGGAGCAAAGGGCCGCACCTACCCAAGGCGATCGCGATACCCATCGAGGCCAGGATACTGGCTGCGGCCGCCGAGTTCGGGGAGACTGCAGCGCAGTATGGCCAAGAGCGCGCGATCGAGCGACTTGCCGAGCGACGCGGGACGCAGTTCGATCCGATGGTGGTAGACCTGCTCTTGGAACTGGAGGGGCCGTTCGGCCTGGAAGAGGAGCCAGTGCGGACGGGGACGCATGCCGGCCGATACTGAGCGCAGGCGGGTGCCGCAGTGGCTGATCCCGATTGCGGCCGGAGTCCTCGCCTTCTTACTGCGGCTGCTAGGTATCGGATGGGGCCTACCGAACGAGCTGCACCATCAGTCTTACCACCCTGACGAGTACCTGCTACTCGTGTACGCGGTGGGTAGCCTGGACCTACCACACGGTGTGTGGAACCCCGGCTTCTACAACTATGGCTCCCTATGGTTGTACGTGATGCACCTCGTGTCGGTTTTTCTAACCGGATGGGGGCTCGCTCCGGAGGGTTCGGTGGCCGTGATACAGCTCGGATGTCGTGTGGTATCGGCGGGCATGGGTGCTGCCACGGTGTCGCTGTGTTACCTTATCGGAGCTCGGGTGTGGCGGCCGGCGGCGGGCATCACGGCGGCACTGCTGCTCCTGGTGGCACCCGGACACGTGGTGCACTCTCGGTTTCATACGGTGGACGTGCCTGCCACGTTCTTCGTCGCATGCGCCATGCTGTTAGCAGTGAAAGGGCTCCAGGAAGAAGAGCTCCGACGGGCGGTCCGCTTTGCGTTGTGGGGCTGTGCTATGGCTGGTTTGGCGGCAGCCGTGAAGTACAACATGGTGCTCGTGCTCCTGTGCCCACTACTTGCGCTGATGCTGCGCTCCATGCCGGGCCAGCGCAAAGCGATGTACGCCGTGCTGGGGTTGATCAGCTGCGTGGTTGCATTCCTGGTGACCACGCCGGGCGCGATTCTCGCATCCGAGCAGTTCCTGCGCGACGTATTGTTCGAGATGCGGCACGTGAAGGAAGGCCATGGACTCGTGTTCGCTTCCACGGCGCCGGGATGGGTGTATCATCTCGGCAACATGGTCGAGGCGTTCGGGCTAGTGGTGCCAGCTATGGCGTTGGTAGGGCTGGTCTTGGCAATCAGACAGAAGCGAACCGCGGTGTGGGTGTTGCTCGCCTTCGCTGTTCCCTACTACGTACTCATCGGGTCGGTCGAAGTCAAGTTCTTGCGGTACGTCTTGCCGCTCGGTCCACCACTGTGCGTCCTAGCCGGGTGCGCCGTAGCAGCAGGCATGCGGGAGAGCCTGCTAGCAAGTCGCCCTGCCGCGGTAGCCGCCGCCGTGTTAGTCTTTGGTGCCACTTTCGGCAACAACGCCGCCGTAGTGACGGAACTGATGTTGCGTGAGGACCCGAGGGATGCAGCGGCGAGGTGGCTTGCAACGAACGCCAAGGGAGCATCGATCGGGTTCCCCACTCCCCCGTGGTACTACACCCCGCCGCTTTTCCCTGAGACGGGGGCAGGATTCGGGGAAGCGGGTGCGAGGTATCGCCTGCAGCGCATGGAGGAGGTAACGGAGTACCGGCTACTCTACTACCTGGGTGAAGGGGGCACACTGACCGAGTGGGACCCCAGGTTGATCACTGCACTGCACCCCGAGTACGTGGTCTATTCCTCCTTCGAGTACGTGGACGCCGAGCGGGTGCGGCTGCCGGGGTTCGTGGACACCACGGCGCTGCTGAAGGAGCGCTACGAGGTGGTCAAGAGCCTGGGATATCGTGGGCAGATGTCTCATGACATGCAATACATCTCACCGCACATCGTGATATGGAAGCGGAAGACACCTTAGAAGCGCTGCGGGATCGGTTCCTGCTGCACCTAGAGCGCGAGCGCCGAGCGAGTCCCAACACGGTAGCGGCCTATGCGCGAGACACACAGCGTTTTCTGGCACTGTGTCGCTCCGCGCAGATTCGATTCGAGCGGTTGCACCATGCCGCGACGATCGAGAGCTTCTCGCATGCTCTGCGCAAGGAAGGGCTGGGGGAAACTTCCATCGCAAGGAAGGTGTGTGCGGTGCGAGCGTTTCTGCGTTTCTTGTATCGGCACGGCGACTTGGAGGAGCCCCCCATGAAGACCGAGAGTGGGCGTCGCTTGCATCGTCGGCTTCCGTCATACCTTTCGCTTGCAGAGATCCACTCGTTGTTAGCTCAGCCGGACACCACTACGCCCCTCGGATTGCGGGACCGCTGCATGCTGGAGCTGCTATTCGCGACGGGTCTACGGGTCAGCGAGTTGTTAGGACTAACTGTCGAGGACGTGACGCAGCCGGAGCCGCTCATACGTGTCACCGGCAAGAGAGGCAAGGAGCGTATCGTGCCCTACGGTCGTGCAGCCGAAGCGTGGCTGCAGCGCTACCTCGAGGACGGACGGCCCGCGCTCGTCGGCAAGCGCCCGACTGCGGCGCTGTTTCTCAACACGCGCGGGGCACCGCTGAGTCGTTCGGGGCTATGGCGTTTGCTGCGCGAGCATGCCCATGCTGCGGGTATCACCAAGCGGCTTGGCCCGCACTCCATGCGTCACTCGTTCGCCGTACACCTGCTCTCTGGCGGGGCCGACCTGCGTGTGGTGCAGGAGCTTCTGGGTCACGCAGACATATCTACCACGCAGATATACACGCACGTGACCAACGAGCGGTTGCGCGAGATTCACCGTCGCTGCCACCCGAGGGGGTGAACCACATGCTTGCCGGCTGTGTGCCACGCAGCGTGCTGCTCGAGACGCAGGTTCAGCCGTGGCGTTACGCGGCAAGCGGTGCGGTAGGGGTTCCCGTCATGCTGAGCTTGTCGAAGCATGCACTCGCTTGGCGGACGCGGGCCAGGGCATGGAGACGGCTGGGTACCTCGACGTTCGACTGCTGGGGGGGTCACCGGGCGAGAGCGTGGCGGCAGACGACAGCCGAAACGTCTAGGCATGGAAAGGTACGGCCGGCGGTCCCATGCTTCGACAGGCTCAGCATGACGTCACCAGTGCCCCATCCTCTGCGAGTGGTAAGGCACAGGAAAACGTCTAGGCATGGCGAAACCCATGCTTCGACAGGCTCAGCATGACGTCACCAGTGCCCCATCCTCTGCGAGTGGTGAGGCACAGGAAAACGTCTAGGCATGGAACCGCTATCATTCAACCTGACATGCCTACCGACGCCACTCCCGAGCAGGCGGAGGATCCAGAACCGCTACGCCTTCCCACGCCGGTTGGGGAGGTAGGAGATGAAAGTCTCGGCCTCACGGTGATAGGTCTTCAGCGGGTCACGGAAGGCGAGCTGCTTGCCTCCGTCCACTGCCACCATGTCCCAGTCGATCCAGTAGCGGTGTACCCGTCGCGCTACGATCTCCCGAACGACCATTCCACGGCCACGAGCACGCGTGCCCTCGGGCGGTTCCGTCACCGCGTCCAGAATCTGCAAGTCGCTGCACAGCCGTCGCATCTTGCCACTCGACTGCAAGTAGTGGTAGAGCCCATTGCGCGGGTCGATGTTGTGATACTCCATGTCCACGGAGTGCAGCGAGTCGTCTTCCCATCCCACGCCTGCATCTGCCATGAAGGCCTCTAGCACTTGTCGCTTTGCCACCCAATCCAAACGATCCCCCAACGACATGGGGTCCTTCTCTAGCCCGTCGAGAGTGCTTTCCCACTCTGTTAGCACCCAGTCGGTCTCCGGGTCCCTGCCACGATACAGGGATTGCGCGGCGGCAAGATACATCCGCTGCAAATCCACCGCACCTATCACTGTCCCATTCCCTAACTCCACCAGCCACTTCCACGTGGCATCTCGCGACACGGTGTGGAGGGCGCGGATGCACGCCGACTCGGTGTCGAAGCCGAGACCCTCGGGCACCGCGTCGTCTTCTATCAGGTCCAGCACCAGCGACGTCGTGCCGATCTTCAGCGCATAGGCGTATTCGGACATATTCGCTTCGCCGAACAGCAGATGCAGGCGACCCATCGTGTTGAAGCTGTAGAAATCGTCCCACTTGGGGTTGACGATGGCGCGGTTGAAACGGACACGCGTGGCAGCCGCGCGAATGATGTGATCGGCACGCTGCGACAGCTGATACTGCACGCTATCGTCCGGCAGTACGTTGTACACATTGGGCACCCAAACGTAGTCTATGGGGTTCTCCATGACCGTGCGAGGGTCCAGCACCACCCTCGTGCGATCCAGGATGTGGCCTCCCACTCGACCGACGCCCGCGAAGATCTGACGCGTGACCAAGAACGGGAACAGCGACTGCAGCGGCTCGCCGAAGAAGTCTTCTCCCATAGTAACCAGATAGTTCTCGTGGCAGCCGAAGGTGTGACCCCCGAAGTGGTCCACGCTGTTAGCATAGAAGGAGACCCGGTCCTCCCATCCCAGTTCTTGCAGCGCACGCAAGAGGAGCAGATGCCCTGCGCGGTCATAGGCGATCAGGTCGCGCAGACTCGAGCACTCCGGCGTAGCGTACTCCTGATGGCTGCCCACTGCATCCACATACAGCCGGCCACCGTTCAGCAGGAACCCACCCGCTCGCGAGGGCTCGAACGCCTCGTTGCGCGCGAGTACGTCGATCGCGCCGAGCTTGCAGTGGTAGAAGATGTGGTTCTTGACACAGTCCACGACGTGCTCGATGCCGTCGAGGTTATCGTCGCGAAGGAGACAGCCGTACTCCGTCTCCACGCCGTAGACGCGCTTGCCGAGGCTCACTTCAGATCGCCGAGCGCCTGCTCGATCCGCTCGCGGCTCCACAGGGAGAACTTGCTCTGGCGCGGGGTGTCGCGCTCCAGCCAGCCGACCTCGGGTGTCGCGTTTTCCAGCTCGCTCCGAAGTCGAGCAGCCGAATCCTCCCGGGTTGGGGAGCTCTTGTCCGAGTCCTCTTGAGCGAGCCTTGCCGCCGCCCAGGCTAATAGCGCGGTGCGCGCTGCCTGGTCCGGACTATCTGCGACCTCGCTCTCGGCCAAAAAGATCCGTCCCGCCTCCTCACCCGCGCGCGAGCCCGCAATGATCACGCTGCCGGAATAGGGGGTGTATTCCCCGTCGAAGTTCAGCACATAGAAACTGTCACGCTCCTGACTGTCTCCCATCTCGGCGAAGACGGTTCGCGCGACGAAAGGTGCGGTCATGGGGTCGGCGAAAGCGCGCTTGAGCGTTGGGCTGAGAGCGAACCCGACCACACGCTGTACTGTGACGTCGTCTTCGCTACGCACGAAGCCTTCCGTGTGCGCGAAGTCTATCGCCCGCAGGCGCACTGCCTCCAGATCGGCTTGGCTCCCGATACCCGCACATATCAACCGGTCGTACACCTCGAACACCTTTCGAACGCCGGCCCGGACCGTAGCGAGCAACACGCCTTGGCGGCAGCTCAGGCCGACCACCGGGCTACCGCCCTGCAGCCTGCCCTCCACGTACTGCGCCCGCTGCGCGATGCTCTGTTGCCAATCGTAGGGCGTGATCACGCTCGCTTCCTTCCCTTCGCCGGTTGGTCCAAGCTTTCGATGGCAGCCCGCAAGGTCTCCTCGCTCACCTCGCGCACTCCCTCGGGTCCGACGGTCTTGGCAGTCGGCAGGATCTTGGCGTAGCCCGCGGTTGCGCTATCCAGCTCTGCGGCTATGTCCAGCAGGCGAAGGCCATCGGCCAGCACCTCGTCGAAGGGGCGCTCGTGGAACGGCCCCTTCACGCGTTCGATGTAGTGAAACGCCCCGCGGATGCGCTCCGAGCCCGAACCAGCGGCTCCGAAATCTCCCGACTCGAAACGCGCACCCGACCCGTCGTAAAAGAAGATGCGCCCGGCATTCTCCCGCTCGTCCCACGCGCTTAGCACGGGGATAAACAAGCCGATGCCCTGCAAGGCGTTCGGTAGGTTGCCCGCGAGGGCTCGGCTCACTTCCTGCAGCTTCCCTTCCAGGCTGATCTGGTGTAGCTGCGTGCGAGCGAAGTACTTGAACGAGTGCTGAAGATAGCGCACCACTTCCATCGCCTTGCCGAACGCGCCCGCGACCGCAATCAGCGTAAAGTCGTCCAGCGGCAGGATCTTCTCGGCCCGGTCGTACATCACGAGGTTGGCGGTGGTGGCCCTCCGGTCACCCAGGTTCAGCACGCCATCCTTATAGCGCATCGCGAGCACGGTGGTGCCGTGAATCTCCTCGGGCGCCGCGGGGCCGACGAACCTGTGGAACTCCGGCAGCCTGCCCTCACTCTTGAGCAGTTCGTGGAAGTCGCCGTTCACTCGCCGCTTCGCTGCCGATACCGCTTCGCTTGGTCGGGGTCGATCTTGCGCAACCGCTTCAGCAGCTCGTCCGAGCCGCCCGGTCTGCGCACGTCCGGCTTGCTCGGGCCGTCCCCTTCGTCCGGCTTAGTGGTGCGCTCGAACGGCTTGGGTATCGTCCTGCGCTCCTGTCCCAATACTGTCATTTCGCACTCCCCGATGCTATCCGCAAAAATTCCTCCAACGACTCCGCGCCTTCGACCGCATCGACCAGCTCTCGCGGGACCTCCCCGACCATGCGGCTGAGGTCCAGCCGCTTGGATTGTGCTCCGTCGTCCAGCGTCATGCCGCTCCAGCTGACTTCGCGCACCGCCTCCCCGAATCGCCGAACGCACCGCCCTCGAAGGGCAGCCCGCGTGTCCACCGGAGGGCGCTGTGCAGCCTCGGCAACCCGCTCCTCGGACACCATTTGCTCGGTGTCTAGGACCCAGAAGAGCCCCTCTTCGGGGTCCAAGTTATGATACTCCAGGTCTGCGGCGACTACCCGGTCCGAACCCCACTCCACGCCTTCTGCTTCCATGAAGGTCCGCAGTAGAGCAAGCTTCGCGGGCCAGTCCAGGCGGTCGGCCAGGAGCAGCGGGTCCTCTTCCAACATCCCTAGCGTCCGTTCCCACTCGCCCAGAACCCAGTCGGTTTGGGCATCCCGTCCGCCGAATCGCTCGGCTGCTGCCGACAGAAACTCGCGCTGCACTGCGACAGCACCCACGATGCTCCCCTCCGCCAGTTCTACGTTCCAGCGGTAGGTTTCGTCACGCGAGATTCTCTCCATGGCCCGTACAGGGTCCGCAAGTCTCATCGGGCATTCCCAGCCCTCCTCCACGAGCTCTAGCACCAGGCTCGTGGCGCCCACCTTGAGGGCGGTGGCGAAGGGCTGCATGTTGGCGTCGCCTGCGATCACGTGAATGCGTCGCCATCGGTTCGGGTCGGCATGAGGCTCGTCCCGGGTGTTTACAATGGGCCGGCGATAAAGAGTGTCGATTCCGATCGGCTCGGCGAAAAACTCGGCGCGCTGGGAGAGTCGGAACGCCGGTTCGCGTTGCCTGTCCGAGCCCGCTCTCCCCGAGCCGGTGTACACGATGCGGGTGGGCAGAAAGGCGAGCAGCGCCTCAGCGTACCGCTCGAAAGGCACGCTCCGTAGGCCCAGGTAGTTCTCATGGGTGCCGTAGCTTGCGCCCTGGAAATCCGTGTTGTTCTTGTACAGGCGGACCCTGCGGCCCGTTCGTTCGGAGTAGGCCTCGGCACACTGCAGCAGCAGCCTCTCGCCCGCCCGGTCGTGCGCGACGAGGTCCGCGAGCGAGAGGCACTCTGGCGTGGAGTACTCGGGATGACCGTGGTCGTTGTACAGCCTTGCGCCGTTAGCCAACACGCGGTCGCAGCGCAACGCTTCTGCCGGCAGGGTACCAGGCCGGTCGAACTGGGAGTCCACGGGGTCGGTGCGCAGTTGCTCGGCGCGAAAGCCACGCGCGTCTCGCCTGGGGTCCTCGAACCGGTAGTCCCAAGAGGGGACGCAAGGACCAGGGAACGAGCGGACCAACTCTGCCGCCTCCTCCACCTGGTCGCGCACCTCCCGCCCCTCGACGGCGATACCGTACTCTGTTTCCAGACCCAACAAGCGTTTCACCTACGAAGTATACGAGACGAGCCAAGAATCGGCCCACTCCAGGCCCACACGTGGGCGGCAACAGCAGGCGAGCTACAGCACGATCAGTTCGGTCTGGCGCGGGGATAGCACCTCGGCGCCGCGGGCAGTGACCACGAAGTCTTCCTCCAAGCCGATTCGAACCCGGTCGGGATGCTCCAGGCTCCGGTACACACTCGGCTCCATCGTGAACACCTGGCCGACTTCGAGCGCCTGTGCCGTCCGCCCCTCCTTCTTCGGCGCGATCATCGGCCCGATCTCGTGTACGACTAGCCCGATGGGGTGCCCCGTGGCGTTCGGATAGTCTGGATAACCCTGCGAAAGGACGTACTCGCGCACGACTCGGTCCACGTCGCCGGCCACCACACCGGGCCTCACTGCCTCCAGACCAATATCAATGCCGGTGCGGCAGGTCTCGAATAGCCGCAGCACCCACTCGGGTGGGCTGTCTTCGGTTCGCTTAGCCACGTAGGCGCAGCGTTGGAGGTCCGCGCCGTAGCCCTGCACCTTCACCCCGAAGTCTATGATCACGATGTGGCCAGGCTCCACTCGCACGGTCGGCGAGGGTGCGGCGTGCTCTCGGGTCTCGCCGCTACTTACGATGGGGCAGAAGGCGGGGCTCCAGCTAGGCGTCAGGCCTTCTTCGCGGGCGCGCGAGAGCAGTCGCGATGCGATCTCGCGCTCTGTGGTCCGACCGGGTTGGATGTGCTTGGCGGACAGCGCCTCCATCATCAGCTCGTGGCTCAGTCGGGCGGCCTCGCGCAGCGCTTCGATCTCTTCGGGCGATTTGGTACATCGCAGGTCGGTGATGATGTCCACGCTAGAGCATGGCTCCGGCAACCCCACCTCTCGCAGTGCCTGGGCGACGGCGACGTAGCGATTGTGCGAAAGCCCATCGGCTAGCGCAGGCTCCGCAGAGTTGACTGCCACGCGCTGTGCCCCGAACGACTTCGCGATGTCCGCGACCGCCTTAGGAAGCGGCTCGGAGGGGCAGCGCACTTCATCGTAGACCCCGGACTCCTTCAGCAACGCCGCGTCCAGCACGGACCCGAGCGCAAGGGCGTGCACCCTGTCGCCATCCTGCACGAAGACGCCGGCTGCCACGCCCGCGCCGGAGAGTCCTAGCAGGTCGGCCATGGGGTCTGGCGCGAGCTCGCGGGTGAGCGTCAGCCAGCAGTCTATCTGATGACGACGCATTAGCTCGGGCAGACGATGGCGTAGCTTTTCGCGGAACAGAAAGCTCATGCGGCTACCTTACCCAGTGGTGCTAGCGCAATGCGGCCTCCCTCGCCCCCGTTGCCGGGGGAGAGGGCCGGGGTGAGGGGGCAGCACCCTCCCTCGCCCCCGATGCCGGGGGAGAGGGCCGGGGTGAGGGGGTGCAGGGCAGTGGGTCGCCCTGCAATCTCGGCTACCGCTCTGCGATCTCTGCGCGAAAGCCCGAAGCCGCTCCCCGAGAGGACGCGCGTCCCGCGGAGCCGAACCCAGAATCATGCTGAAAACGCGCCTTCAACATCCCGAAATCCTGGCTGCGCTCGCAGGAGCTGGGCACGGCATGAAAGTGCTCATCGCCGACCTGAACTACCCGTTCGCGATGGCCACGCCGCCGAACGGGAAGCTGGTTTACCTGAACTTAAGCCCCGGCAAGCCCACCGTGACCGAGGTGCTGGATCTCATCGCCGAGGTGGTACCCATCGAGGCGCTAGAGCACGTGGTCCCGCCGGACGGCAGCACGCCACCGATCGTGAGCGAGTTTCGAGCTATCCTCGGCCCGGATGTGCCCTTTACGCCGCACGACCGATTCGGGTTCTACGGTGCGGTGAGAGAGGCCATCGATTCGCGCCAACTCTGTCTAACGGTGGCAACGGGGGAACAACGCATCTACTCCAACGCCTTCGTCACCATCGGTTACATCCCACCCGAATAGGCGAGGCTCGCCAGAGACGAGCACACTCCTCCGTCCCCATTCACAGGGTGTGTGGAACAAGGACACAGGCTACAGGTGTTCGCAGACGGTGAGAACCCTCGCAACCAGATACCGGGGTTCTCCCCAGAGACTGTCACCCCACGGCTCTTCTCACCGCGCGCGGATCGACCTGACGCGCCGCATGCAAAACGTGTAACCAGATGACACGGCGCTCCATGGGCAGTGGGAGTGTACGAAGAGCTAACAGCGCCCACGGCGGGTGGCAGTGTCTCGTATCCTTGCTCGCTCTTCGCGGACGAGAGGCGGCACGTGACACGCTTGGATGTCCCCGTCCGTCATGCCGAGCCCTTGGAAGGTGGAGCCACCGACCGAGAGGTCTGGAGGCACCAGAAGAAAGCACACGGGTTGTGCCTAACCCCCATACACCGTCATGCTGAGCCTGTCGAAGCATGACCTGGGACGACGCACGGATCCGTCTGTAGGCGCAGAGCTTGCGGCCAGCCACCCCGTGCTTCGACAAGCTCAGCATGACGGGGTCGGGGTGTGCGAGGGGGCGTGGCGCTCCAACACGGAAGGGAGCGGCGAGCGGTCGCATGCTTCGACAAGCTCAGCATGACGACCGTGACGATGGTCGCACCTGCAGGAGCCATCGCGGTAGAGGCGGCCGCGCCGCCTGCCTGGCCCAAGTGCCGCCATGCTGAGCCTGTCGTAGGTGGAGCCCCCGACCGAGGGCTCTGGAGGCACTAGAAGAAAGCACACGGGTTGTGCCTAACCCCCATACACCGTCATGCTGAGCCTGTCGAAGCATGACCTTGAGCGACGCACGGATTCGTCTGCAGGCGCAGGGCTTGCGGCCAGCGACCCCGTGCTTCGACAAGCTCAGCATGACGGGGTCGGGTGTGCGTGGGAACGTGGCGCTCCAACACGGAAGGGAGCGGCGTCCGGTCGCATGCTT
>BTVI01000059.1:0-15594 GCA_045862955.1 Fimbriimonadales bacterium | reverse complement strand
GCAAGCTATAACCTCGGAGTGGTTCGGGGCGTCATACCCATACACGCCATACCCCCTCCTCGTCGTGCCCCTACCCATCACACTCCCTCGCCGCCACACCCCCTACCCACCACACCGCTGCCCTTCATACCGCTACCAGCCACACCCCCTCCCCGCCACACCTCCTGCCCCGACACACCGCCTGTCCGACACACCCCTCCCCGTCATGGCTCTACCCGCCACACCACCTTTACCCGTCATGCTGAGCCTGTCGAAGCATGCATCCGCAAGCCGCAAGCGTCGCATCGGAGGCCGCCACCATGCGGCGGACGAGGTCATGCTTCGACAGGCTCAGCATGACGAAGTTAGGCATGAACAAGCTCAGCATGACGAAGCTCAGGATGGCGAGGCTTAGCATGAGCACACTCAACAGGAAGGTAATGGTTCCGGATGCTGGAGGGTGGCCGCCCGGGTGTCGGTCGGCTCGGCACCCGAAACATCGGTTGCTGGAGAGCACCATGGGGGGCCGAACACGAACACAACGCCGCGCATCGCTAAGGATGCCCATGGCAACTTCCTCGCCCTCTTCCAGTCGGAAGAGAACGGGTACCTGCGCGGGTTCGTTCTCGAACAGGGGCGACCCGTGCGTGAGTGGCGCGTGCACATCCGGGGCACGGACCTCATCTCCGTACTGATGATGCGCGACAGAACCATCCTGGCGCACGCCTGAGAGCTACCCGTGCTGGAGTGGGATCCTAACAGGCGGAGCAGCTTGGCGGGCTTCGCGTCCTCGGGACGTGCGCTGTGGCCTGGCTACACGTCGAAGCACGGTCAACACCTGTTTCTGGACGACGCGAACGGGACGGAGAACGGGTTCGAAGGAGTTCCAGTCACGCGATTGGCTGGCCTACGACTCCTATGGCGAATCGGAGGTATGGTACTCGGAGCCGGTCCCCGAGCCGAGCACGGCGATCGCTATGCATTTGGCAGGGCGGCATCACGGCGGCACTCTTCGAGCGGATCACTCAGGAGAGTTTCAGCGCATAGCTCAACGCGGAGCGCTCACCGGCCGTGGTGTCTCCCACAGCGGCTTGTACATCCACCAGGATGCCAGATCGCGCTGGTCGGAGTAATGCGGAGATGCGGGGTCCTCGCTCTGGCCCGGACAGAGCACGCTTTCCGAGCGCGCGCCAGAGGGGCTCAACTCGACCACCATAATGTAGGTGCCGCGGTTCGCATACGGCACGGACGGCAGTGGAGACAGGCTCATGCGGGATGCTCGGAACGATGCGCGCGACAGGTCGTCCCCCACGTCCTTCCGGACATCGGCCACCGCTTTCTCCCAAGCGTCGCGCAGCACCTGATCACGGGAGCGACCCGCCAGGTAGTCCAGCCCCGGCTTCGCGCCCGGTTCGAGCACATGCCAAAGGTAGCTCGCCTGAGCGACCTGACGAAAGCTCTGGTCCGACCCGAAGTTGCCCAACGTGGGGAGCAACGCTTCCTCCCTCAGTCTGCCCATGAACGAACGAAACAGTGCGGCCGCAGCGGAACCCTCCGTCTCGTGACGGTTCCAGGCGGCGAGCATTCGAGCGCCCGAGTCGTCCCCGGGAAGGGCTTGCAAAAGCGGCTGGAGGAAGAAGTCGGCATCCACCTGATACGTCGCTATGTCCCGAACCAGGTCCCGCAGGTGATCCGGCGAAATGCGAGCTAGCGGTTGGAGTAGGTCATCCAGGCGTTTCGAGCGGAACACCGCGCCCCAGGTGGGTGTGTCGGAGTGGCCGTACCAGGTCGCGGGCTTGTTGTTCCAGTTGGCCAACCACCCGCGCGCCGGGTTCACGCACTTCGGCAGGTCCTCGAAAGGAACAAGACCCTTCCACTCGTACTCGCCCGTGCCAGGAGTCGGAAACCTGGGGTCCAGGTTCTCGTTGCGGACGGGGTACAGCCCCGTGTACCAGTAGCCGATCTCGCCCGAAGTAGTAGCTGCCAGGAAGTTGTGGGAGGTGACTACCTTGCGGCATGCCGCCTCGAAGTCTGCGAGGTTCTTGGCTTCGTAGAAAGCGAAGAACGCTTCGAAGTTTTCCAGTTCCCGATCCCAGTAGGTAGAGTGGCGAGCGTAGGCCCACTGCTTGCCGGACATGCGAACGATGGGCCCGTGTACCGACCGGCGCACCTCATGGCGAACGGTTTCGCCACCCCGGACCCTGATCTCTTCGACCCGCACCTCGAAGGGAACGCTGTTGCCGTTGTAGCGGTACTTCGACGGGTCGTCGGGGTCCACGCGCTCCACGAACACGTCCTCGGTGTCTCCTAGGCCAGAGGTGGTGGTCCAGGCGAGGTGGCGGGTGTGACCAATCAGCACCCCAGGGATGCCGGGAAAGCCCATGCCGGCGACCTCGATGCCACCGCCCTCCAATCGGATTTCATGCGCTATCTGCGGGGTGCTCCAGCCCATCTGCGGTGCTCCGAGCAGCAAGGCGTTGCCGGTAGCCGAGCGCTTCGCGTCTACTGCGACGGCATAGCTACCGAAGCGCGTATACAGCCCGTGCTCTTCGGCGAACTCCTTTTCGTCCGAGTGGGCGAAGGCCCGAATCCCTTCGAGCAGATCCGCCAGACCCAGCTTGGGCAGCAAAGCCAGATGGGCCTTCGTAAGCTCCTTCGGCGGGCCGGGCACGAGCTTGCGGGCGCGAGACGCTGGATCGTCTCGGGGCACGGTGACGGGTGCATCGGGATCGTTCATCCAGGCGATGTCGTTGACGGCGTCCAGCGCCTTGTCCTTCAGCCGCGCCTCTAAGTAGGTGTAGGCAAGCAGGTTGCGGAACTCCCCCTCGCCGAAAGCTCCGAAGCGACGGCTCATCAGTTGAGCGATGGCCACCGTGTCGGTGACATCCCATGGTCGTGGGTCGACTCCGAACTGCGCAAACTCTTTCGGAAGCTTCCCTTCCCTTTTGGCTTCCGTCATCCACGCGTTCACGCCCTCCGCGTAGGCGCGAACCGCGGTCTTCAGCCGGACGCTGAGTCGGTCGAACTGCCGCTGTCGCTCCTGCTCCGTGTAGCCGTCGGTACGGGCAGCCCTGTCCTGGGCTAGGGCGTCGGGCCCATAGACCTCGGAGAGCTCTCCCTTCGCCATGCGGCGGTTTCGCTCCATCTGCCACAGCCTGTCTCGAGCTACTACGTAGCCGGCGCCGTAGAACAGCGAGCGTAGCGAGCGGGCAGCGACAAGCGGCACGCCGAAGGAGTCGCGAGTGATCCTGACGGTCTCGCCGTCCAGTTCGAGGGTCTGCTGTTGAGCGGTGGCAAGCAAGAAGGCGCTGAGGATCACGGACAACATGCAGGCGCATTCTGTGGCCTGCAGGCGGAATCCTTCCCCCTACTTAGGCAGGCTCTTGTCGGATCGATCAGACAGCCGGCCGCCCATCAGGTGGTAGATGATGAAGCCCAAGGCGCCTAGGACAGCTACCGGGATGACCAGCGCGAGAGCGGCCTTGAACAGCCACCAAGCCACCTGGATGGCGAGCAGCGCTAGGATGCCGATTACGACGAATTTGAGAAAAGTGCCCATAGTCAGCTTGCCTCCTCAGAGTGTGGTGTCCTCGCTCAGCATGCCCGACAGGCCGCCGGACGAGGTCTCCGACAAGAAGGATACGGCATCACTGCTGGCTGGGTTGCAGTGGGTGCGGCAACCGGCCCGGTCTCTGCCGGCGTCCCCCCTCGATCACTTAGGAACGCGCAATCCCAACGGAGCCATCTCGTGCCCCGGCCTGTTCCTTGGGTTCGCAGCCTTCGATGGGTCGACGCAGACCAGCGCACTCAACGGGCCGGGTTCCCGCCTTGGGGCCTGCCAAGAGCCCATGACACCTCCGCCAAGGGGTCCCGGCTCATTCGCCGGCGCGGTCCTTAGGTTCGAGCCATGCATCGGTTGACTGAAAGCCGGCGGACGCGGGCCAGGCATTGACCCCTTTTCAATAGGCCCCTTGCTGGAATGACACTGAGTTACACACCGTGCCCAGTGCCCGTCGTTCCGGCAGAGGAGGGAATGCAGCCCGTGCAGCTCCGACCGCCTGCAAAGCAGATGTTGCCACGAGGGTCGCTCCAAGTCACCGTAGCCGGTACATTCCGGCAGGGCATCCGCCAAGCTTTGGCGCGGTAAGCCCCGCTTGACCCGTCGGCATCGGGGAGCCCATAATGGAATCGCAGCGTGGGCGGTTAGCTCAGGGGTAGAGCACTTCGTTGACAACGAAGGGGTCACTGGTTCAAAGCCAGTACCGCCCACCATCCTCCGCTCCGGTTCCGGTGTACACTGTTGTCGTGCGAGGATTCTGCCTCCATGGTTCAGGACTACGCCGTCACGGCTCGGTCGAGTCGCTTGCCTTCACGCTGATCGAGCTCCTAGTGGTCATCGCCATCATCGCCGTACTCGCCGCCATTCTGTTCCCCGTCTTCTCGCGCGTCCGGTCGAAGGCGCACCAGACGACCTGCGTATCCAACATGCGTCAGCTGGGGATCGCGAACATGGAGTACGCCTCCGACTACAACTCGTGCCTGCCCATCCCGCACAACACGGCGAACGCCAGCATCTGGTGGGTGGACACCTGGCGCGAGCGTGTCCAGCCCTACTGCAAGAGCAAGGGCATCCTTCATTGCCCGAGCAAGACGTTCATCCAGCACCGGAACGCGGGCGGGCACGACGTAGGCCATTACGGCGTCAACCCGTGGCTGACGCACTGGCCGTACGCTCACATCGTTCCCGGTGGCTTCGGCTATTCGCGGCTGCCCGAGATCCAGATGCCCGCTAGCACGATCCTAGAGGGCGAAAACCGGGACGGCGACTGGTCCGCCGAACCGCTAAACACCTACCCAGGTGACTCCGGTATCGAGGGTCACTTCCATCCGTACCACTTCGATGGAGGCAGCTGGATCTTCTGCGATGGGCACGCCAAGTGGATGCCAATCACTGTCGCCGAAGCCGACGCCTTCTATCTTTGGCTTAAGAAGAAGCCATACTAACCACGCCTGTCGCCTACGGTTCCGCCCAGTAGCCGAAGTATGCGTCCACATGGAACCCGTGCTCGATCACGGCCTGTGCGGCATCCGTTGGGCGCCAGGGGTGGTCACCGTCGTACCCGGTGAACTGCACCTCCACACGGTAAGTGCCGGGAGGGAGGATCTCGCCGTTGTGTGCGGCCCTACCGAGGGCCGGCGGGAAAGGCTCGACCGCCTCCCGAGGGAACCTGAGCCACTTGGATGTGCCACCGGGTGTGATGTAGAACAGCGCCTGTTGGCCCGTCTCGATGCGCACTCCGTACTCGTGCTGGTCGTCGACGTAGTGGTAATCGACCGGATTGTGCGCGTCGAAGTCGGTCCATACCGGTCTTCTTCCGGTCTCCGGCACGGTGAACCACATGAACCAGTGAGAGCCATATTGGTCGTCGTAGGAGTGCTCCCAAGTGGCGCCGGGGTAATCGAGCCCGACACGCCACAACTCGGAAAGTCGGGGGAGCGTGGCGACACGAAGGGCTGTGGCATTACCTCCGAGCTGAGCAAGTACGGGACGCGCGAAAAGGATACCGAGCGCAGCCGCGAGGGTGAGGCACGCCGCGCCGGCAAGTAGCAAAGCTTTGCGAGAAGTCATCAGACTTCACCTCCGGCAGTATTTGTATCGCCATTCTGGCGACTCCGCAAGCGATTTCAGGCGTGATCCGAAGGGGACGAATGTCCCACGCGCCAGCCTGGCCGGGAACAGAGCGGCGTGCACGAGTCGTTCAGTTCGACAAGCCAAGCCTGCGAAGCGACATGCCTGAGGCCGAGCCCATAGGAGTAGATTCGAAGCATGAACTGTCCGGTATGTGACACAGCGCTGCGCGAAACTGATCGCCATGGAATTCGGGTGGACATCTGCACCTCGTGCAAAGGCATCTGGCTCGACCGGGGTGAACTGGAGAAGATCATCGCGGCCACCGAGCAGGAGATGGTCCCGCCCTTCGACCCAGTTCCGACCGAACGAACGCGGCCCCGCGGAGTCGAGCGGGAACGACAGCCCTACGACAGCCGCAGTCGAGAGCGGTACGACGACGATCGGCCTCGGCGTCGCAAGTCTATTCTCTCCGAGCTCTTCGAAGTCTTCGGCGACTAACCGTCATGCATGCCAGTGGATGTCCCACTCCAGATAAGTGGTGAGCGCGTCATACACCGGTGCGGCGACCTCGGAGAGGTTTGCTGCCACGTGGTGTTCGAACCCATTGGCACAGATGTAGTGCAGCAGGAGCTGAAGGTTGGGCACTTCCACCACGCCGTACCCGCCGAAGGTGTCCAGCGGGTCGTCCGTCACGCGACCCTCGCCTACGTATCCGACGATCTCGCCGGCCAGGTCGTCTGTCGAGATGCGTAGGAAGCTGAACGGCCCAGGCTGCATGCGACCGACGATGGTGCCATAGGCGTTCTCTCGTCCCACGCTGGCGGCAATGATGTCTTGCAGCGACATGCGCTGCTCGCGCAACACGCTCTTCGGTAGGTTGGAGCAGTGGAAGACCACGCACTTGTCCGGGTCCTCGCCGTAGTTGTTGTTCCAGTCGAGCAGCGCGGACGGCTTGCCCGACGCAAGCTGCAGGATATGCATTCCCAGCAGGCCGGCTATGTCCGTTTCGCACGCAGAAGGCATCAGCCGGTCGCTCATCATGGACATCAGCGTGCACGGCACGATGCCGTAGAACTCCTCGATGGAGGTCCAGCACTGGAAGGCAGTAGCTGCCAGTTCACGATCCTGCATCCACGCGTCCACCACCACTCCGAGGCGAGCCATGCGGTCCAAGCTCTCGGCGGGAATCCCCTCCGCCTGCGTGTATGCGCGGATCTCCTCCAGCTTGTTCTCGACCTTCGGATCGTCGGAGCCGAGGCGATTGGCGCGGCCGATCACTTCGGAGAGGTCGAGCGTCTCGACGGTGATACCCGAGCGCTCCAACAGCTTCTCGCTATAGCGCACTGTGTTGAATGCCGCGGGCCGCGCACCGATACAGCCGACACGCAGGTTGCGCAGCCCGCGCACCACTCGGCAAGTAGCACCAAAGCGCTGCAGGTCTTCTCGGAAGGATGCATCTTCCGGGTCCACCGTATGCAGTGCAGTTAGCGAAAACGGGATGCCGTACTGCCTGAGGTTGTTGCACACGGACATCTTGCCACAGAAGCTGTCGGCCCTGTCGGCGAGCGACATCTTCGCTGGCTTGTCGGCGAAGGCGTGCACGAGCACCGGCACGTTCAGACCTGCGAGACGGATAGTATCGGCGACCGCGCGCTCGTCGCCGAAGTTGGGCAACGTGACGAGGATGCCATCAATCTCGTTCGCGTGTTTGCGGAACAGCTCGGCACACGCTTTGGCCTCGACATAGGTTTCTACCGAGCCGAACTTGCCGACGCTCTCAGGAAGCACGACGGTGCCGAAACCCATCTGTTCGAGAAGCGCTAGTATCCGCTCCCGCCCGCTCTTGCACAGGTGGTCGGGGAAGAAGCCGCGGTTTCCGACGATGACACCTAGTGTGGTTTTGGACATCTGGTTCCTCCTAACATGTATGTTTTCTCCTGCGCTTTCCTACCGCGCTGGGTGATGCCACCCTCACCACTGCGCGAGGGTGAGTCACTGGCGACGTCACACTGAGCCTGACGCCACGCCGACCCCGACGTCATGCTGAGCCTCACGTCACGCCGAACCCGACGTCATACTGAGCATGACATCATCCTGAGCCTGACGTCATGCTGAGCCTCACGTCACGCCGAACCCGACGTCATACTGAGCATGACATCATCCTGAGCCTGACGTCATGCTGAGCATGTCGAAGCATGGTCCGGACACCGGAAAGCTCGCGGCTCCGGATGATAAGCCGCGGCATGCAAAGGCATGCTTCGACAAGCTCAGCATGACGGGCTCGGACGGCTGCACGCTCACTGACCCATCCTCCGCACGCGCCGATGGATGTCTGCGTGACGTGGTACTGACCGGCAGTCGTCATGCTGAACCCGACGTCATGCTGAGCCTCACGTCACGCCGAACCCGACGTCATACTGAGCATGACATCATCCTGAGCCTGACGTCATGCTGAGCCTGTCGAAGCATGGTCCGGACACCGGAAAGCTCGCGCCTCCGAACGATAACCCGCGGCATGCAGAGGCATGCTTCGACAAGCTCAGCATGACGAACTACATGACGATCTATCATTCAGTCCATTCACCCAACGGGTCAACCAATCCATTCACCCAACGTGTGAACCAGCCCATTCACCCAATGGGTCAACCAGTCCATTCACCCAGCGGGCTAACCAGTCCGTTCGCACAACGGGTCGAGGCAGCGATGCGATGAGTGCGCCAAGCCATCGGGCGCTCCACCCTGCAACCGCATATTACAGCTGCTACTCTCCCTGCTACCCTGTCACAGGTAGGAAGATGCGCACGGGCACTGTGCCTTCCATCACGCCGGGTGCGAACTCCTCGAAACACGGCTTTCCTTCTGCGTACCGATACCCAGAACCTGGCAACCACTCACCAAAGACCCACTGCCAGGTCGGCCCAATCTCATCCATGCTGCACTCGAACACCGCGTATGTCGCCGACGGGACCCCGCGAACGGTGAGCCCCTCCTTCGCGACGGTGCCGGCGGGCACGGACATGCCCGCCAAGAAGTCGCTCGCCTTCGGTTCTCCCGCATCGAAGTAGGCTCCGTAGCAGGCCTCTCCCAACGCGACGGGCGCGATGTCGTGTATGCGGCTCTCGAAGGCTGCCCAGAGAGCCTTCCAGTCGGCCTGGTCCGGCACGATGCGCTCCCCCACGCCCATTAGCGTGAAGCCCGGACGATCCTCGAACGTGGGCTCTTTCAAATTGACCTCCACGTGCGGGTTTCGACGCCAGACACGCTCTTCCTTGCGCCACGGGTCGGGTTGCCGAGGCGCAGGCGATCAGAATCGTACGCAGGGGGCGCTGGGGCGCCCCCTGCCTGAACGATCTGTTGACTGCGGGCTAGCGCGGTGGCCGGTTGCCTTCCGGCGAGGGCTGCGGCTGGCGCGGAGTCATCGCTCCCGGCGGAACCACCGGCACGAGGTAGTTCTCCATCTTCGCCTTGTCTTGGAGCTCGCGTACGATCATGCCGCGCTTCATCTCGGTGATGCGCTCGACGGCGGTCTTATACTCCTCGGGTGTGGCCTGGTCCCCGGTCTTCACCAGCTTAACAATCTGATAACCGCTCGGTGTCTCGATCGGGTCGGTGACCGTGCCCACGCTCTTGCCCATTACGGCTTCTGCGAACTTCGGGTCTAGCTCCTCTCTCCAACGCCAACCGAGATCGCCGCCCTTACCCTTCGTGAAGGGGTCCTCGCTGTACTTCTGGACGGCCTCGTCCCAGGAAAGCCCACCGCGAATCTCCTCGACGACCTTCTGCGCGGCTTCGAGCGTCGCCGCCTTGTTCTTCTCCTGCTCCTCTGGCGTGTTGCCAGGCACCCGGATGATGATCTGGGCCGTGGAGACAAGGTCCTCGCGCTTCAGGCTCTGCTCGATGATGCGGTCGAGCTGGATGGTAGCGCGGATCTGAATGTAGAGCCTCGTCCATGCTGTGTTTCGTGCCAGCAGTTCCTGATCCAACGTTCGCCCAGCCGGCACGAGCGGCTTCAGGTCCGCCAGGGTCTCATCCATCTTCTTCAGCACGTCGGCACGCGTCACGCGGATGTTCTGCCTGATCGCTTCCTGATCGATCAGCTTGAAAATCATCAGGGTATTGACGATGTCGGCGGCGCGCCAGTCCCACAGGAAAGTGGTGACTTCGCGCGCGGTAATGGCTTCGCCGTTTACCTTTGCCACAGGCTTGTCGGGAGCCCATGCTGGGACGAAGCGGTCCTCCGGGATGTTGTACCAATTGGGCCTTTGCTGCGAAGGGGTCTTCGCGGGCTGGCTGGTGGCGGTGGTTCCCTTCCTGCCCTTTGACGTCTGGGCATCACTCGTAGCGGCCAATCCGAATGCCAGCGCAACGGTGGCTGCCAGGCACAATCCGATGTGGGACGCCATGATCCTCAAAACTCTCACCTCAATCGGGGTAACGGGCGCAAGGCGCCCCTGGGTGCGGCGATTCTTGCACAGAAGCCGATGGGCTGTCCACTTTGCCTAGCGCGGAACGGGCACCTGTCGAGCCAGGTTCGCCAGCACATCGTCCGGCCTCAGACCTTCGATCTCGGCCTCCGGACGCAGCAGTATCCGGTGTCTCATCGCCGGAAGGTATACCGACATCACGTCGTCCGGAGTTACATAATCGCGGCCGTGAAGCGCTGCTGCTGCCTTCGAACTGGCTAGCAGTGCGACGCCGGCGCGGGGGGAGCCGCCTAGCACGAGATGCTCGGCACTCCGTGTCTTCCGTACCAGTGCGCCGATATAACGCAGCACCTCGGGAGTTATCTGAACACTGGCTACGGCTGCTCGCAGCGTGGAGAGCTCGAGCGGAGTTACCACGGGCGCGATTCCTGCTTCCTCCAGTCTCGCTGGCCGGAAGCCTCGGTGGTGCAACTCTAGCACCTGTAGCTCCGCCGACTCGTCGGGATAGTCCACCAGCACCTTCAGCAGAAAGCGGTCGAGCTGCGCCTCGGGCAGCGGATAGGTTCCCTCGTACTCGATAGGGTTCTGCGTGGCGAATACGATGAACGGGTCGGGAAGGCTCTGCGTCGAGCCCTCGAAGGTCACTCTGCGCTCCTCCATGGCTTCTAGGAGCGCTGCCTGCGTCTTCGGGGGCGTGCGGTTGATCTCGTCTGCCAGCAATACGCTCGTGAAAACAGGGCCGAGCCGCAGTTCGAACGCACCGGTGGAAGCCACGTACACGGAGGTTCCGGTAATGTCGGACGGCATCAGGTCCGGCGTGAACTGTATGCGCTTGAAGGGCAAGTCGCACGCGAGCGCGAGAGCCCTCACCGCGAGTGTCTTGGCGACTCCGGGCACTCCCTCGAGCAGCACGTGCCCATCAGCCAGAAGAGCTATAAGCAGTTGGTCTACGACTTCTGCCTGCCCGACGATCGCTTTGCTGAGTTCGCCACGAAGGCGGTCTACCGATTCCGCAACCTGTTGCACACTGGTGTCCATCGGGCGAGTGATTCCCTTGCGAACTGCACCGTCCTGCTGCTAGTGCGCCATGCTGCCATCATGTGCGAGCATTGGCGGCCCCGTTATTGCGATGACTTTTTTGAGTGCCTCGCGCAGCCGTGCGCCTGGCGCGCGAGGTCCCGTCCGCGCATCGTTACGCAGTCTGGGCAGTGCGCGCCACTGCTGCAGTTTTGCGCGGACCGTCATGCACGGCACACCGGCCTTCAAGTCGACTCTGGAGACTCCTCTGTCTCCTCGCTGAGCCGGCAGGGGCGATGCGTCCGGACCTCGCGGTTCGTCAGGTTAGCAGTCGGCTGGGCAGGTATTTGTACCTGTTTATGGTCGAAGGTCTCAATCCAAGACGCAAAACACTTGACAATAAGGCACTCAAGTGGCACCATCTGCGTATCAGGAAGTAGACGCGAGAAGCAAGGCTACGCGTTCGGAGGTTTTGCGAAATATGGGCAAAGCAGTTGGCATAGACTTGGGCACGACGAACTCGGTCGTGGCCGTTATGGAAGGCGGGGAACCCACCGTCATCAGTACCGCGGAGGGTGGGCGACTGGTCCCTTCCGTCGTCGGCTTCAAGAAGAACGGCGAGCGGTTGGTGGGCATCACCGCCAAGCGGCAAGTGGTCGTCAACTCCGAGAACACGGTTTATTCCGCGAAGCGCTTCATCGGCCGCCGGTTCGACGAGGTCAGCGAGGAGATCAAGCTCGTTCCCTTCAAGGTGAAGCCAGACAAGAACGGGATGGTCACTTTTCACATTCCCGCGGTGAACAAGGACTTCACGCCGGTAGAGATCGGCGCGATGGTTCTCGGCAAGCTGAAGGCGGACGCCGAGGCCTACCTGGGCGAGCCGGTAACGGATGCGGTGATCACCGTACCTGCCTACTTCAACGACGCGCAGCGAACGGCGACCAAGCAGGCCGGCGAAGTTGCCGGGCTGAATGTGCTTCGCATCATCAATGAGCCCACCGCTGCGTCCCTCGCGTACGGCCTCGACAAGAAGAAGAACGAGACCGTGCTGGTGTTCGACCTCGGAGGTGGCACCTTCGACGTCAGCATCCTGGATGTGGGCGAGGGCGTGTTCGAGGTGAAGGCCACCAGCGGTGACACGCATTTGGGAGGAGACGACTTCGATGACCGCATCGTGCAGTACGTGGTGAAGGAGTTCAAGAAAGACACCGGCGTGGACTTGATGAAGCAGCCCGACGCCCTCCAGCGCGTGCGCGAGGCGGCAGAGAAGGCGAAGATCGAGTTGTCGAGCCAGGTCACGACCAACATCAACCTGCCCTACATCACTGCGGTGGATAACCAGCCGAAGCACCTCGACATTACCATCACCCGCGCGCAGTTCGAAGGGCTGTGCACCGACCTGCTAGAGAGGGTGAAGAAGCCTTTCCACCAAGCGCTGGAAGACGCGAAGCTCAAGCCGCAGGACATCGACGAGGTGCTGTTGGTTGGTGGTTCGACCCGCATGCCGATGGTGCAAGAGTTGGTCAAGACCCTCTGCGGCAAGGAGCCGAACCGCGGTGTCAATCCGGACGAGGTAGTTGCCGTCGGCGCTGCTATTCAGGCCGGCGTTCTCGCAGGTGAGGTGAAGGGGATCGTCCTGCTCGACGTCACACCGCTGTCGCTCGGTGTGGAGACGCTCGGCGACGTGATGGACGTGCTGATCGAGCGGAACACCACCATCCCGACGAAGAAGCAGCGGACTTACACGACGGCCAAGGACGGACAGACCGAAGTCGAGATCCACATCCTTCAGGGCGAGCGAAGCCGCGCGAGCGCAAACAAGTCGCTCGGCAAGTTCCACCTGACCGGCATTCCGCCCGCGCCTGCGAGGGTTCCGCAGATCGAGGTCACGTTCGACATAGATGCCAACGGCATCCTGAACGTGAGCGCGAGGGATCTTGCCACCAACCGGCAGCAGGCCATTACGATCACCGGCTCGGGCAGCCTTAGCAAGGAGGAGATCGAGCGGATGATCGCGGAGGCCGAGAGCTTGAAAGAGCAAGATCGCGAGTTCCGTGAGCGGGCCGAGACCTTCAACAAGGCCGACCAGCTGTGCTACAGCGTCGAGAAGACCTTGGCCGACCTGGGTGACCAGCTATCGGAGGCGGACAAGGCAACCGTCAACGACCTCGTAGCATCGTTGCGGAAGGCCGTTTCGGAGCAGAAGCTCGAGGAGGTGAATCGGCTCCACAACGAGCTAGAGCAAGAGTTTTACAAGCTGTCGAAGCAAGTGTACGAGCGGGCTGGCAGCGCGACGCAACAGGCTGCTCCGTCTGCTGAGGAGGAGCGGGTTGGAGCTGCCACCGGTGCTCAGGGCTCCGACAGCGACGAAGACGTGATAGACGCAGAGTTCAAGGCCGAATAGGAACACACACTAACAGGAAGGAGGAGTCGTAACAATGACACTGTCGAGACTAGACCCTGGTACTCCGTTTGCGCGCTTCGATCGCATGGTTCGAAGGCTGTTCGATGAGCTGAACGCTCCGGCTTGGGGCGAGGTCTCTGCGGGAGCGTCTGCATGGGCTCCGCCCGTGGACATCAAGGAGACCGAGTCCGAGTTGATCCTGACGGCCGAGTTGCCCGGCATCAAGATGGAGGACATCGACATTCAGATGGCGGGTGAGACCTTGACGATCAAGGGCAAGCGTGAGTTCGAGCAGACGACGGAGAAGGACAACTACATCCGCGTCGAGCGAGCCTACGGCAGCTTCTCTCGGTCGTTCATGCTGGGAGTGCCGATCGAGGCGGACAAGGTGGAAGCCTCCTACAAGGACGGCGTCCTCACGGTAACACTACCGAAGTCGCCCAGCGTACGTCCGAAGAAGGTTCAGGTCAACGTCAGCTAGACCCTGAGACATACTAGCCCGGGGTGCGGGTGAGGCCCGCACCCCCGGGTTCGAAGGGGGTGGAACATGCCAGGCAAGGACTATTACGCCGTTCTCGGCGTGCCGCGAAACGCTACCGACAAAGAGATTAAGGCGGCATATCGCAAGAAGGCCCGGCAGTTCCACCCAGATGTCAACCCAGGGAACAAAGATGCCGAGGAGAAGTTCAAGGAAGTAAGCGCCGCGTACGAGGTACTTTCCGACCCGCAGAAGCGGAAGATGTATGACAGGTACGGCGCCAACTTCGAGCAGGCCCAGCAAGCAGGTGAACGATTCCAAGATTTCGATCTAGGTGGATTCCGCTTCGGCGATTTGGGTGACATCTTCTCGCAGTTTATGCGCGGCCAGGCTGGCCCTACTACCACGGTACGTCCACCACAAGACATCCAGTACGAATCCGAGATCACCTTGGAAGAGGCCTACGCTGGTGTCACGAAGACTATCACTTTGCAACTCGACGAGCCGTGCGCCGGCTGTGGCGGCACGGGCTCCAGAGCAGGAGGCAAGCGGCGAACCTGCTCCACCTGCGGTGGGCGCGGGGCAATCGGCGGGTTCTTTGGTATGCAGTCGGCTTGTCCGGAGTGCGGTGGCACGGGACAGACCGATCGAGAGGTGTGCTCCGAGTGCAAGGGGCGGGGTGCCACACCCGGCCGCCGGAAGGTGACCGTCAAGATACCGGCGGGTGTAGCCGACGGGCAGAAGGTGCGGGTCGCTGGTCAGGGCGTGGCGGGCAGCTCCGGTCGCAAGGGAGACCTCTACGTGGTGGTGCGGGTACGGCCACACGATAGGTTTCGACGAGAGGGAGACGACCTTCACGTAGAAGTGCCCGTGTACTTTACGACCGCGGCTCTCGGGGGAGAGGTGCAGGTTCCTACCATGCACGGCAAGGTGAAGATGACCATGCCGGCCGGAACGCAGTGTGGGCAGAAATTCCGACTGCGCGGCGAAGGCATGCCTCGGCTGCGCGGACAGGGACGGGGTGACCTCTACGCTACGGCGAAGGTGACGCTTCCGAAGAGGCTCTCGGCGAAGCAGCGAGAGCTATTCACTCAGTTAGCGGAGTTGGGGGAGCAATGACACGCGACGAACCGCTGTACCCGATCGGTGTGGTAGCGAGACTGTGTGGCTGTCATCCGCAGACGCTGCGCATGTACGAGCGATTAGGTCTCATCAAGCCGCAGCGCGTGGGGGCCAAGAACCGCATGTACAGCGAGGCCGACCTCGAGCGTGTGCGCCGCATACAGCGCCTTACGCAAGACATGGGGGTGAACCTTGCGGGGGTCGAGGTGATTCTGCGCCTGCTGGACGAGATCGCGGAAATGCAGAACGACTTCGACGAGCACCTAACCAGGCTTCAGCACGAGATGGAAAAGCGCATCGCGGAGCTGATGAAGGACAGTCAGGCACCCGTGCCGGCAGAGCGTGTAACGATCACGCGCTTTCGGCGGCACGTGGACGTGTAGCTACTACGAGCATTTAGTAGCGGGCGGGGCGCCGAGGCGCCCCCCCCCCCCCTCGTTTGCGTATCGGTGCCCGGGTCTAGCTGCCCACCATGCCGAACTTAAGCAGAACCACCTTCATGTCGGGCAGGTCGGTGACACCACAGCCCGTGTTGTCG
>BTVI01000058.1:0-15597 GCA_045862955.1 Fimbriimonadales bacterium | reverse complement strand
GAGGCAACCGAGGTTTCCATGCCCGGACGTTTTCTCCATGCCCCGGCCCGCGTCCCGATCGGCCGCCGCCGACCTCCCGTGATCGTCTGCCCCAGGGACCGCGCCGGGGCATCGGGCCACGTCCGCTCCATGCTACGATTCCATGCCTAGACGTTTCGGCTGCCGTCTGGCGCCACGCTATCGTGCAGCGACTACCCGAGCAGCCGAACGTCGAGGCAACCGAGGTTTCCATGCCCGGGCCCGCGTCCGCCGGTTGGCAGCACCGAGGTCACGAAGTTTCCATGCCTAGACGTTTCGGCTGCCGTCTGGCACCACGCTATCGTGCAGCGACTACCCGAGCAGCCGAACGTCGAGGCAACCGAGGTTTTCCATGCCCGGACGTTTTCTCCATGCCCCGGCCCGCGTCCCGATCGGCCGCCGCCGACCTCCCGTGATCGTCTGCCCCAGGGACCGCGCCGGGGCATCGGGCCACGTCCGCTCCATGCTACGATCCACTCGACGATGCGCTACCGACACTGGCTCAACGTCGGCCAAGGCGACGAGACGGTCTTCGTGACTACGGGGGTTCTGGCGTTCACGCCGGTGTTCCGTCACCCGGAACTCGCCGACGCCATGCTCAACTCGCTAGCGGATGACTGCCTGCACCTCGGGGTCACGCTGCATGCCTACGTCGTGATGCCAGAGCACCTACACCTGCTCGCTCGACTGCCACCCAGCAGATCTGTAGCGTCGGTCATGCGCAGCATGAAGTCGAGGTCAGCTGCGATTCTGCTCCCAATGTGTCGCCGGGAGATGGGCGGGCGGCAACCTTCGGCACGTGGACGACGCGCCTTCTGGCAAGAGGGTTTCCGCAGCGTTCCCGTGTACAGTGAGCACGATGCCATGGTGAAGGTCACCTACATCCACAACAACCCGGTGAAGCGAGGTCTGGTACGGTCTGCGGAAGAGTATCGGTGGTCCAGCGCCTGGCTGTTCGAGCAGGGCTCATGGTGCGAGGAGACCGGCCTGCCGCTCGACCTGGTGCTCGCTAGGCACAAACGGTGGTAGAGCGTCGCGGCGCCCGGTGGAGAACCGCTCGCAACCTCGGCCTCGGGATGGAGTTCGGAGCCCCGGCGCGGTCCCTGGGGCGGTGGATGCCGGGAGGTTGGCGGCAGCCGACCGGGACGCGGGGGCCGGTGCATGGAGAAGCGGAGGACGCGCGCCGGGGAATGGAGAACCAAAGCGACGGGGCGGCGCATCCTGCGCCGCCCCGTCGGGCCAATCCGGCGATGACGAACCAGCCTACTCCAGGGTGTCCCAGAGGAAGCGGTCGTAGTCAATCACGTTGTCGTAGTTCGCGTTCATACCGTCCACGAGCGCGCCGCTGCGCATGTTCTTCACGTGGCCATCGAGGAAAGCCACGGTGAAGCCTTCGCCGAACGGATGGAACGGGAACGCCTTGCCGAACGCTGTGGCCGCAGTAGCGCAGGCCGCGTTGTTCGGGTCGCCGCGAGCAATCGAGTAGCAGCCCCAGCCGAGCTGGCTGTTGAGGAACGGCGGGGTCATACCCGCCGGCTTTCGGATGGTGGTGGGAGCAAACGGCGAGTCCACCACGAAGCATCCACCACCGGTAGGCGATCCATCGCTGGTTCGGCCGTAGATGCTGTCTATGAACAGCACGGTCATCGCCGGCGAGGCAACACCCGATTGGGTGGCGATATTATCCCGGCGATTGGTGCCAGTGCCGGTCACGTACGCGAGCCAGTTGTAGTTGTAGCCGAGGTTGGTGTGGAACCCCTCGCAAATGCGCTTGATGCGCTGCGCGGTATTCGCCGGAACATCGCTGATGTTCCTCGGGTTCTTGGCGTGGTTGTCCTCGGGATCCGCGGGGCAGATCAGGATCTCGTAGCTCTTCATGTAGCCCTGCATCAGCGATGGCCAAGCTACATCCTCGTTGCCCGCAGGAATCGTCAATCCCCACTGGGTATGGTCCAAACCGCGGCGGTTCGTGGGGACCAAGTAGTCGTCATTGTCATTCGCGTACATGATCATGGACTTGATGCCCTGGTTATGGTTCGACTGGCAGCCGGACTGGCGTGCCTTCTCCCGGGCTTGCGCGAAGACGGGGAAGAGGATGGCGGCCAGAATCGCGATGATCGCGATGACCACCAGCAACTCAATGAGGGTGAACCCTCGCTTCACGTTTCTCACCTCTGAATACTTCTGTGGATTGGTGTTGCCCCCGCTGAGCGGGAACGGTCGTTGCGCTGTCTCTAACATAGGGACGGAAGAAACCCGCGAATCGTTCGGACGGCCGGACGCGTACGACTCGTCGCATTCCAATCTAGTCTCCTACTATACCCGTCCCCATGCGGAATCTCGTCAAGTCAAGCGTGACGGGAAAGGGAGTCCTCGACGATCTCTGGGGCAAAGTGGCACCGGACGCGGACTGTGCCGAGCTCGTGCTGCTCTGGCTCCCGTTCGGCGCAGAGGTCTCTAGCGTAGCGGCATCGCGTACGAAACGCGCAGCCGCTCGGCAGCCGACTGGGGTCCGGAACCTCCCCTTCCAGCACCGGGGGCAAACTCCCGAACTCTCCTATCTCGGGCATAGAGCGAATCAGCGCCTGGCTGTACGGGTGCAGCGGCTGTCCGACCACTTGCTCCGCCGGCCCTATCTCGACCAGCCTGCCCGCATACATCACCGCAACTCGGTCGGCAAGGTACCGGACCGTCGCCAAGTCATGGCTGACGAACAGGACCGCCAGATTCAGGCGCTGCTGAAGGTCCCGCAGCAGGTTGAGCACCTGCGCGCGGATAGACATGTCCAGAGCCGAGGTCGGCTCGTCTGCTATCAACAGCTTCGGTTCCGCCGAGAGCGCCCGCGCGATGGCCACCCGCTGACGCTGCCCGCCGGACAGTTCGTGCGGACGTCGGGGGAGAAGCTCGACATCCAGCCCAACGAGCTCGGCGAGCTCTCGCGCCCGCGCCCGCATCTCCGCCCGGCCCATCCCGCCCTGCACCACCAGCGGCTCGGTGATCAACGCCTGAACGCTCCACAGGGGGTCGAGCGATGCGAACGGGTCCTGAAACACGACGCCGATACGGCGCCGCCAGGCCCGCCAATCCTTCTCTCTGCGTGGAAGCGGCAACCCGTCGAACACCGCTTCGCCGCCCGAAGCCGCCACTAGGCCGACGAGCGCCATCGCGACGGTGGTCTTCCCACATCCCGACTCGCCCACCAGGGCAAGCACCTCGCCCTGGGCGATCTCCAAACTGACCCGGTCCGCGGCTCGAAAGCTGCGTCCATCTGTGCCGAGGTACTCCACCGTAAGTTCGCGCACCGAAAGAAGCGGCTCAGGCACGAGCGAGCTCCTCCACCGGTGACCAGCAGGCCACACTCCCCCCGCTGAGAGGCTCCAGTGCGGGCAGCTCCACAGCACACCGCTGCAGCTTTCTCGGACACCTCGGCTCGAAGGGGCAGCCGGCGAGTCGCTCGAACGGGCCCGGCGGCTGTCCGGGGATCGGCTCGGGCCGAACGCCTTGTCGCGGCAGCGAGTTGAGCAAGCCCACCGTGTAGGGGTGCCTCGGCGCGCCGATCACCCTCTCCGGAGCGCCGGCTTCCACGATGCGTCCCGCGTACATCACGGAGACCGAGTCGCACAGCGCACCCACCACCCCGATGTCATGCGAGATAAACATGCACGCGAGCCCTAGCTCCGCCTGCAGGTCGCGTAGCAGCGCGAGGATCTGCGCTTGCAAAGTCACGTCGAGGGCGGTCGTGGGCTCGTCCGCGATCAGGAGCTTCGGCCGGCAGGCTAGTGCCATCGCGATCAGCACGCGCTGCTGCTGCCCCCCGCTTAGCTCGTGAGGGTAGCGTCGGTACGTCTCGCTAGGAGCCGGAAGCCGCACGTGCGCGATCTCCTGCTCCGCGAGCCGCCTGGCCTCACCCGCCGAGACGGCTCGGTGCAGGCGAATCGACTCGGCTACCTGGTCACCCACTCGCATCAGGGGATTGAGCGAGGGTGAGGGGTCTTGAAACACCATCCCGATGGCGCCGCCGCGCAGTTTGCGATACTCGCGCTCGCCGATGCCCACCAGCTCGCGGCCCTCGAGGCGAATGCTGCCCTCCACGCGTGCTCCCAAAGGTGGCAGGCCCAGAATTGCGAGGCCGGTCATAGTCTTACCGCAGCCCGACTCGCCCACCAGCCCGAGCGATTTTCCTTGCTCCAAGCTGAACGACACGCCACGCACGGCCTCCACCGAGCCCCGGGAAGTTGGTATAGTTACGCGGAGGTCGGTCACCTCGAGCAGGGACATCGGGGACAGGATACCAGAGCCGCCTCGCGGCCCAGGGTAACGCGAAGGGAGCTGAGAATGGACACAATCCGAGTGCTCGTCGCAGACGACGAGCCCAACTACCGATCTGCGCTTCAAAAGGTGCTGAAGCTCGCGCCGGAGATCGAGTTGGTTGGCATGGCTGCCGACGGACGGGAGGCTTTCGACTTGGCTCAGGAGACGGAGCCAGACGTGCTCCTGACCGACATCAACATGCCCTACCTCAACGGTCTTCAGCTCACGAATCGCCTCACGCGCATCATGCCGGAGTTGCAGGTGGTTATCCTCACCGTGAGCGAGGACTCGGAGGACGTGTTCGAGGCTATCCGCTCCGGCGCGATCGGATACCTGCTCAAAGACAGCACTCCGAAGGACGTGATCGAGGCCATCCGGGAAGCGTATCGAGGCGAATCGCGCATGACCCCGCGCATCGCGAAAATGGTGATCGAGGATTTTCGCAGGCTGATCGGGGCAGGCCGTCCCGCCGAGGAGGAGCACTTCTACGAGCTGAGCAAACGCGAGCGGGAGATGCTGCAATTCCTAGCAGAAGGAAAGAAGAACAAGGAGATCGCCGACGCGCTATCACTCGCCGAGAAGACCGTGAAGAACCATGTTTCGAGCATTCTTCGCAAGCTGCACGTGAACACGCGAACCGAAGCGGCGATGAAGGCGGTCCGCGAAGGCCTTGTGTAGCGTCCCGTGCGCGGCTGGCAGCGTCGGACCTACGGGGTCCCGGCGAGCACGCCAACACCCCCCGAGCCAATGGCGTAGCATTGAAGGGTTGGACCTGTCGGGCTTATCCGCCTCACCCAACTCAGCCATCATGGAGCGCCTATGCCGAGAAGAGTAGAGGAAATCGTTCTCCACGACTCAGCGACCCCGCCCATAGGGGATGTCAACCACGGGGGCGGTGTGCTGATCGGCGTCTTGGACGACCTGATCCGAGAGGCCCGAATCAACAGCCTGTGGCCGCTTACTTTCGGTCTCGCGTGCTGTGCCATTGAGATGATGTCCACCGCTGCGGCGCGCTTCGACATCGCGCGCTTCGGCATGGAGGCCTTCCGAGCCACTCCCCGACAGGCCGACGTGATGATCGTGGCGGGACGGGTGAGCAAGAAGATGGCACCCATCCTCCGCCAGATCTACGACCAGATGCCGGAGCCGAAATGGGTCGTTTCGATGGGAGCTTGCGCTTCCTCTGGCGGCGTGTACAACAACTACGCCATCGTTCAGGGTGTGGACCAGGTAGTTCCCGTAGATGTCTACGTTCCCGGTTGTCCGCCTAGCCCCGACGCCCTTCTGTACGGCCTCCTCAAACTGCAGGCCAAGATCAGGGCCGAGCGACTCGGCGGGTTGATGGAACTCAAGCCTAGGGTGAAGGAGTCGGTACGAGCTTCCAAGGAGACACCGCAGTCATGATACGCGATATCGTTCGGGACATCTTCCGACCCTTGGCCACGGGCTTCGGCATCACGGGGAAGCGCCTGAAACGTGAAAAGATCACGGTCATGTATCCCGAGCAGCGACGCGAGACCTATCCTCGCACTCGCTGGCGGCACGTGCTCACCCGATACGACAACGGCCTGGAGCGCTGTATCGGCTGCTCACTGTGCGCAGGCGCATGCCCAGCGAAGTGCATCTACGTCGAGGCGGCCGAGAACACGCCGGAAGCTCGCTACAGCCCCGGCGAGCGGTACGCAGTCCGGTACGAGATCAACATGCTCCGCTGTATCTTCTGCGGCTATTGCCAGGATGCGTGCCCTACCGGTGCCATTGTGCTGCGAGACGACTTCGAACTCGCAGACTACGAACGCAAGGACTTCCTCTACACCAAGGAGATGCTTCTCGAGCCGTTCCCAGTGCTGCACTTCGATGGCGAAGAGCAGCAGTCCCAGCCCGTGGCGCAAGAAGCCTCCAGCGGGTAAACTCACCCCTCGAAACACGCACCGTCGGCCCGCGCCCGCACGGGTCCCGGCTTCCCGGGCTTGCTGGAGACCGCACCGACGGGAGGAATAACCCGAAGGAGGAAACAGAATGGCAGCTCTCTCGATGAAGGAGCTCCTCGAATCCGGCGTCCATTTCGGCCACGTGACCCGACGCTGGAACCCCAAGATGAAGCCGTACATCTACGGCGCCCGCAGCGGCATCTACATCATCGACCTTCACCAGACCATCAACCTGTTCGACGAGGCCCAGAAGGCTGTTCAGAACGTAGTCTCCGAAGGCGGGCACGTGCTCTTCGTAGGCACGAAGAAGCAAGCGCAGGCGGCAGTCCGCGAGGCGGCGCAGCGCAGCAAACAGTACTACGTCACCGAACGTTGGCTGGGTGGCATGCTCACTAACTGGAAGACGATGCTCACTCGCATCGCTCGGCTTCGAGAGCTCGATAAGATGGAGAAGGATGGCACCTTCAGCCGCTTCACCAAGAAGGAAGCCATGCAGCGCCGCGAGGAGTTGGCCCGGCTGAACCGCTACCTCGAAGGCGTGAAGGACATGCCCGGCCTGCCCAAGCTGATGTTCATCGTGGACCTGAAGAAGGAAGCCATTGCGGTGGCCGAGGCAAAGAAGCTGGGCATTCCCATCGTGGCCATTGTGGACACCAACTGCGACCCGGACGACGCGACCTACATCATTCCAGGCAACGACGACGCCATCCGCGCCATCAAACTGGTCGCGGGCAAGATCGCCGATGCGATCGTCGAGGTGCTGCCCATCACCGAGGAAGAGCGACTTCGCGACGAGGAGGCAGCTGCGGCCGAAACCGAGGCTCTGGAGGGGATTTCCGAAGAAGATCTGCTCGGCAAAGAGCTGCCTGGAGGCCTGGACGAGCTGGAGATCGATCGGTTGGCAGCGGAAGTCGGCCTGATCGACGAGGCCGACATCCTCTCCGACGAAGACCTCGAGACCGAGATAATCGGACCGGACATCGAGGAAGAGGTCACACCGGAGGAGTTGGAGCGCATCAAGCGGCTGACCGCCCAGGACCTCGAGCGAGAGCTGCTCAAGCAGACCGAAGAGGAAGAGGACGTAGAGGAGTTCAAGAGCAGCGCCAAACGCGAGCGAAGAACGAGCAAGGAGGTCTAGGAATGGAGATCACCGCCGCACAGGTGAAAGAGCTGCGAGAACAGACGGGTGCGCCGATGATGGATTGCAAGAGGGCGCTCGTCGAGAAGGGTGGCGACTTCGAGGCTGCCAAGCAGTACCTGCGAGAGCGGGGCGCCGCTGTTCAGGATAAGAGGGCCGAACGCCACGCCGCCGCCGGCGTAGTGGCGGGTGCTTCGACCCCGGACCACAAGAAGGCCGTGCTCGTAGAGCTCAACTGCGAGACCGACTTCGTTGCCCGCAACGAGGAGTTCGTCGCTCTGGCAGCCGCCATCGCACAGGCTGCGTTGGCTGGCGCATCAGCCGGTGCCGACAAGGAAGCTCTCGGTGGCCTTAGCCTCGATGGCACGAGTGTCGAGGCATCAGTGGACACCATCCGCGGCAAAATCGGGGAGAAGATCGAGATTGGCAAAGTCGTCGTTAGGGAGACGAGCGGCATCCTAGACACTTACATCCACCATGACCGCACCAAGGGAGTTATGGTGGAGGTCGAGGGCAACGACTCCGACGCAGTGGTAGAAGCCGCGCACAAGATCGCCACGCATATCGCCTGGGCCGACCCGGAGTTCATCACCAAGGATCAAGTGGACCCGGAGCGCGTGCGGCAGGAGATCGAGATCGAGATGCACCGTGCGATCAACGAGGGGAAGCCAGAAGCGCAGGCCGAGAAGATTGCCGAAGGGCGCGTGAACAAGAACTTCTTCCAGAAAGCCTGTTTAATGGAGCAGCACTACCTCGGCCAGCCCGAGACCATCAAGCAGCTGCTCGAGGCGGCCAAGGGAGACGGAGGAGAGCCCAGGGTCACCTTCTTCACGCGCATCGCGGTAGGAGCGTGATCCCAAGTGACTGCCGGAGATCCCCCGCACCCGAAGTATAGCCGCGTTCTCCTAAAGCTCAGCGGCGAGGCCTTGTCGGGTGGCAAGGGATTCGGCATCGATCCGGACACCGTGGATGGGATCGCCCGGCAGGTCGCCGACGGCTATGCTCTCGGCGTGCAACTCGCGCTCGTCGTGGGTGGTGGCAACATCATCCGTGGCAATCAGGCATCCCGAGATGGTGCGGAACGCGCGGTTGCGGACTACATGGGCATGCTCGCCACCCTGATCAACGCCCTAGCTTTGCAGCAGGCCCTCGAGCGAATCGGGCTCGATACTCGTCTTCAGAGCGCGATCACGGTTCAGTCGGTGGCCGAGATGTTTATTCGCAGACGCGCGATTCGGCATCTGGAGAAGGGACGCATCGTGATACTGGCTGCCGGGACCGGTAATCCCTACTTCAGCACGGACACCGCATCGGTGCTGCGAGCACTCGAGCTCGGCGCCGATGCACTGCTGAAAGCCACCAAAGTGGACGGCGTCTACGACAAGGATCCGATGGCGTATCCTGAGGCGAAGAAGTACGATAGCCTGACGTATGATCAAGCAATCGAACAGCGGCTCGCCGTCATGGATCAGACCGCGTTCACCATGTGTCGGGAACACTCGCTGCCAATCGTCGTGTTCGCACTCGACGAGCCGAACGCAGTTCGCCGGGCTCTACTCGGGGAGCCCATCGGAACTACTGTAGGAGGGTAATCCAATGGTTGATGATATCATCGAAAAGGCCGAAGAAAAGATGAAGCACTCGGTCGAAGCTGCGGCCCATGACTTCCAACGTCTGCGCACGGGCCGCGCAAACCCAGCGATGCTCGATCGCATCACCGTGGACTACTACGGGACCCCTACACCCCTGAATCAGCTGGCCAATATCAGCGTTCCGGAGCCGAGGCAGCTGCTCGTTCAGCCCTACGACAAACAGATGACCCCGCAGATCGAGCGGGCCATCATGAAAAGCGACCTCGGTATCAACCCGATCACGGACGCCGCAGGCATTCGCCTCAACATCCCGATGATGACCGAGGAACGGCGCAAGGAGATGGTCAAGCAGCTTCATGCGCGGGCCGAAGAGGGTTGCGTCGCCATCCGTAACGTCCGCCGTGATGCACACAACCACCTGAAGCAGGCGGAGAAGGCCCACGAGATCACGGAAGACGACCTGAAAGACGAGGAGGCCGCTCTGCAGAAGCTGACCGACAAGTACATCGCCGAGATTCACGCCATCGCCAAGAAGAAGGAAGAGGAGCTGATGGAGGTCTGATGGGCGCGGCCCCCTCGCTGGACCTGCTGCCGCCGACCGACACGCCGATCCGTGCGCGGGCTTCGGCTGCCGGCGTGGACCTGGAGCGTCTTCCGCGCCACATCGCCATCGTCATGGATGGCAACGGCCGGTGGGCGCAGCAGCGGGGGCTACCGCGTCTCATCGGCCATCGAGAAGGCTACAAAAACCTGCGAAGAGTGCTCCTCGATGCGGCAGACCTCGGTATTCAGGTGATGACCGTGTATGCCTTCTCCACCGAAAACTGGCGACGTCCCCCGGACGAGGTCACCGGGCTGTTCCAACTCATCGAACGCGCGGCACGCGACGAGCTCAGAACCCTGCACCAGAGCAACGTTCGCGTGTTGGTGAGCGGAAGGTTGCACGAGGTACCCGAATCGCTGCGAGACGCACTGCTCGCGGGTGTCGAGCTGACCCGCGATAACAACCGAATCGTGTTCAACCTGGCTATCAACTACGGAGGCAGGGCAGAGGTCGTGGACGCGGTTCGAGACATCGTGCGGGAAGCGGCCGCGGGGCGGCTGGACCCCGCCGCAGTCACGGAGGGCCTGATCTCGGCCCACCTGTACCACCCGGAGTTGCCCGAGCCCGACCTGGTCATCCGCACTGCTGGGGAGCAACGAATCAGCAACTTCCTCCTGTGGCAGGCCGCTTACGCCGAGTACCACGTCTGCCCCGAGCCGTGGCCGGCGTTCGACGAAAACTGCCTCTTCACGGCGGTCAAGGACTACGAGGCGCGAGTTCGCAAGTTCGGGAGTGTGGTGGGTGCCTAAACGGGTCCTCGTCCTCGGCTCCACCGGCTCGATCGGCACGCAGGTGCTCGATGTGTGCGCTCGCCTCGGCGACCGGGTCCGAGTCGTTGGCCTAGCCGCGCACTCCAACGCCGAGCTACTGGCACGCCAGGCTGCACAGTGGAAGCCCGAATGGCTGGGCCTCGTCGAGGGCCGGCAACTCAATGGCCTCGACGGCAATGTGCTAACTGGCCGAGATGCTCATGCGCGCCTAGCAGAGGCGGCCGACTACGACGTGCTGGTGGTGAGTGTCTCCGGCATGATCGGGCTCGAGCCCACCATGACCGCCCTGCGGCGTGGCAAGACAGTGGCGCTCGCCAGCAAGGAGGTGCTGGTAGCGGGGGGCGAAGAGGTCACCCGAGCCGCAGCGCAGTCCGGTCGCATCGTCCCGATCGACAGCGAGCACAGCGCCATCTTCCAGTGCATGCAGGCCGTTTCGCAGCAGGACGTGGCGGAAATCATCCTTACTGCATCGGGTGGGCCGTTCCGAGGGTGGTCGCGGGCGCGGTTGCAGTCGGTCACGCCGGAACAGGCGCTTGCACATCCCACGTGGCGCATGGGACCCAAAATCACCGTGGACTCCGCCACACTGATGAACAAAGGTCTGGAGGTGATCGAAGCCCGCTGGCTCTTCGGCCTGCCGCCCGACCGCATCACCGTCGTCGTTCACCCGCAGAGCATCATTCATTCGATGATTCGAACGCGGGACGGCTCCGTCCTCGCCCAGCTCGGCCTGCCCGACATGCGGCTGCCGATCCAGGTAGCCTTGCTGGAACTCGAGCGGGTGGATACCGGTTTGCCACCGTTCGACCCCCTGCAGTGTGCTCCGCTAACCTTCGAGCCCGTAGACCGGTCCGCCTTTCCTTGCCTGGACCTAGCCTACGAAGCGGCTCGGATCGGCGGCACCATGCCCGCGGTGATGAACGGAGCCAATGAGGCCGCCGTGCCGATGTTCCTGGAGGGGAGGATCGGATTTACGGAGATTGCCGACGTTGTTAAGAGGGTCATGGATGAACACTGTCCCGTGGAGGCGCGCCTCGATGCCGTCATCGAAGCCGACGCGTGGGCTCGCGAGACCGCTCGAAGAGCTTCATGCACTTCGGCACCGGGAGCCTCGTAGCATCCCATGACACCAATTCTGAGCTTCATCTTTATCATCTTTCTTATCGTGGTCGTACACGAGCTCGGCCACCTGCTTGCCGCCAAGTGGGCAGGAATGCGAGCCGACCGCTTCCAGGTCGGGTTCGGCCCGCCCATCATCCGGCTAGGGCGCTGGAACGAGACAGAGTTCAGCATCGGCCCATTTCCGCTCGGAGGCTTCGTCGCGATCCACGGAATGGAGCCTAAAGAGTACGCCCCCGAAGAGCGTGCCTTCGTAGACCAGCCGCTCTACAAGCGCATGATCACGATAGCGGCGGGCCCGTTCATGAGCATCGTCCTTGCGCTGGTGCTGTTCATGCTCGTCGGAACCGTATTCGGCCTCGGCGAGTTCGTGAAGCCGCCGCGGATCGGCGAGGTGGTGGAGGGCAAAGTCGCCGATCTGGCCGGGATTCATGAGGGAGATCGCATCCTCCGCGCCGGAGTCGTGCCCGTCACCGAATGGCCCGAGGTGTCCGGCGTTATCCACAACAACGCCGGCCTTCCCGTGTATCTCATGCTCGAGCGGGCGGGGAAGACCTTCTCGGTGGTGGTCTTTCCGGAAAGCGACCTCGTCCCCGAACTGACCGACCCGCTCAGACCTACGAAGCGCTCGGTCGGCCGCATCTTCTGCACCCCACAGCTTACCCGCACGAGAGTCGGGCTGGTCGATTCCGTGAAAATCGCAGTCCAGCACTCCTACATGAACGTGCAGCTGCTCTTCGGCACGCTGTTCAGCAGTCGCGTGACCCAGGACCTGGGCGGCCCGCTCGCCATCGCCGGCCTCTCCGGGAAAGCCGCCAAGCGCGGGCTCGCCGACCTGCTCGAGCTAGCGGGGCAGCTCAGCCTTACCATAGGCGTCATCAACCTGTTCCCCATCCCCGTGCTGGACGGCGGGCACCTGATGCTGTACACGATCGAGTGGCTTCGTCGGGGCAAGAAGCTTTCGCCGAAGATGCAGCTCGGTTTGCAGTACGCCGGCCTGTTGATCCTGCTTGCGCTCTTCGTACTCGTCACCACGCTCGACATCGGGCGCATGATTCGAGGGGAGACGCCCTAGGAACTTCGGGACCCGCATAGGTACCCGCCCCGGGCCCGCCGAACAAGTCCGAGCGGCAACGCCCGTGCCGGGCACCGGGCCCGGCTAATCCTCGGCCACGGACTCGCCGAAAACTAGAGTGGATTATGAACATTTGTGTAGTCGGTACGGGATATGTCGGTTTGGTGACTGGGGTCGTCTTCGCAGACCTCGGGAACGACGTCGTGTGCGTGGACAAAGACCCGCAAAAGATTGCCCTACTCAAGGAGGGCAAATCTCCAATCTACGAGCCCGGAGTAGAGGAACTGATCTCCCGCGGGCTGGCAGAGGGACGGCTAAGCTTTACCACCGATCTGGCAGAGGCCTGCCGCTGGGCCGAGGTAGTGTTCATTGCCGTCGGTACGCCCTCCGGCGAAGACGGCCAACCGGACCTGAGCCAGGTGGAAGCGGTCGCCCGTTCCATCGCACACAACATGAACGGCTACAAGGTGATCGTGAACAAGAGCACCGTGCCGGTGGGCACCGGCGACTGGGTGCGGGAGATTCTGCTAGAAGAAGGCGCGCCCGAGGGCTCGTTCGACGTAGTTTCCAACCCGGAGTTTCTCCGCGAGGGTTCGGCTGTTCATGACACGCTCTATCCGGACCGCATCGTGATCGGCTCGTCGAAACGGGACGCTTCCAACAAGCTGGTGGAGCTGTATGCGCCGCTCGAGCGCCCGATGCTCATCACCGACCTGCACAGTGCAGAGATGACAAAGTACGCCTCCAACAGCTTCCTCGCGATGAAGATCAGCTTCATCAACGCCATTGCCAACCTTTGCGAGGCGTGCGGAGCCGACGTAGCGCTCGTTAGCAAGGGCATGGGTGCGGATAGCCGCATCGGCCCGCAGTTCTTACAGGCAGGCCTCGGTTGGGGCGGAAGCTGCTTCCCCAAGGACGTGCTCGGGCTGATAACCGTTTCCAACCGGCTCGGCTACCGGTTCGGGCTCTTGGAAGAGACCTACCAGATCAACAAGGAACAGCCGAAGCGCTTTATCGACAAAGTGCGGAAGCACCTGGGCGACGTGCAGGGTAAGACCGTTGCAGTCCTCGGGCTGGCCTTCAAGCCGAACACGGACGACCTGCGCGATGCCAAGTCCATCGAGCTAGTAAGAATGCTGCTCGATGAAGGGGCAACGGTCCGCGCTTACGACCCCGTAGCGATGGACGGGTTCCGCAACCTGTTCCCCGACATCACCTATAGCCATAATCCCTATGAAGCGGCAGAAGGTGCGGACGCCGTGCTCATCGTCACCGAGTGGAACGAGTTCAAGCAACTTAACCTGGAGCGTCTGCGCTCGGTGATGCGCCAGCCGTATCTGTTCGACGGAAGGAACATCTACGACCCCAATTGCGCGGCCAAAGCCGGGTTCCGCTATTTCGGAGTGGGGCGTAGCGGGCCAGCCAACTCGTAAAGGCCGAAGGAGGAGCAACGTGTCGGTAGTCGGGAGGATGATGGGTTTCGGGCGGGACGACAACTACGATCGCGCCATTCGGTTGTATGACCAGGGGGACTACCCGGGCGCCATCGAGGCCTTTACACAGGTGCTCGCGTGTGGTCGGGATCCCGTCGTCGTACGCCTGGCGAAGTTCTACACGGCAGAGGCCTATTCGTGCCTCGGACAGGAAGCAGTCAGACGGCACGAATACCGCCACGCCGTGGACTACTATTGCAAAGCGCTCGAGATTCACCCCAACTACGCCGACCTGCGCTACCACGCCGCCGTCGCGTGCCGGAAGCTGAAAGACTATGAGGCAGCCGAGGAACATCTGCATGAGGCACTCACCATCAACCCCCGCTTTGCCCGCGCGGTGTACGAGCAGGGACTGCTCACTTACGAGCAAGGCAATCACGACATGGGCCTGAAGAGGCTGCAGCAAGCACTGAGCCTCGAGCCCTCGTTCCGAAACGAAAAGTTCTCTAGGGCGCTCCAGCAGCACGAGAAGGGCCAGCACGAGCGGGCGCTCGCCACCTTCGAGGCGGTGGTCGAGGAAGAGAGCCCCGTGGCGGTTCATGCCCGCGTAGCCGACGCACTCTACAAACGAGGGTTGTTCCTGCAGGCTGCAGAGGAGTATGAGAAGGCCATCCAACTCGCTCCGACTTATGCCGACCTGCGGTGTCACTACGGCCTGGCGCTGCATGCGCTAGGGCGCATCGATGAGAGCATCGAGCAGTACAAGAAGGCGCTAGAGATCAACCCCAAGTACGTCGCGGCGCAGCTACACCTGGCAGTAACCTATCGCGACACCGACCAGCCAGAGCTGGCGCAGGAGGCCTTCCGGCGTGTCCTCGAACTGGACCCGAACAATATCATCGCCAAGAACAACATCCGCCCGTAACGTCGCGCTCCTCTCGGCCACCCGCCGCCTGCGGTCCGGCATCGCTCTCCTCTCCGTCACCCGCCGCCTGCGGTCCGGCGGGACGCCCGTAATCTCGCCGTCCCGGCGATCTCAGTTCCCGACCGCGGACGCCGGAATAACGTCGTCCCGGCGAGGTCTTCCATGCCCCGGCCCGCGTCCGACGCATTCCTCCAACCCACCGCACACCGCCAACCCAAGGACCGCGCCGGGGCATGGAGCCCCCGCCACACCCCTTTCCGTCATGCTGAGCCTGTCGAAGCACGCAACCACAAGCCGCAAGCGTTGCATCGGAGGCCGCCATCGTTCGGGCGGCGAGGGCGCACCGACACAGGCGTCCCGTCCCATGCCCCGGCCCGCGTCCGCCGCATCCCTCCAACCCGACGCACACCGCCAACCCAAGGACCGCGCCGGGGCATGGAGCCCCCGCCACACCCCTTTCCGTCATGCTGAGCCTGTCGAAGCATGCAACCACAAGCCGCAAGCGTTGCATCGGAGGCCGCCATCGTGCGGGCGGCGAGGGCGCCCCGTCCCATGCCCCGGCCCGCGTCCGCCGCATTCCTCCAACCCCCCCCGCCCACCGCCAACCCCAGGACCGCGCCGGGGCAAGGAGCCCCCGCCACACCCCTGCCCGTCATGCGGAGCCGGTCGAAGCATGCAACC
>BTVI01000057.1:0-15716 GCA_045862955.1 Fimbriimonadales bacterium | reverse complement strand
CCGACACTAGGCCGCGCAAGAGGGAGTGGCTGTCGGTTGCGAGATCGCCGAGAACACCTTGGGCTCGTGCATTCCCGGTTGCCATTTCCTCGACTGCCTTACGAAGCCCGTCGGCGGAGGAGCTGTGCTGTGCAACCAAGTCAACGATGCCCTGAGTCAGCTCGTTCATCCTCGTAACGAGCTGGTGGTAGAGCTGCTCAGCGCGGTCGGCCGAACGGTCGGAGCGCTGGATTGTCTCCATGGCGCGACCGAGTATGGGCTCAAGCGATCTGGACAAGGCCTCCAGCATGTCGGCGGTCTCTCGGAGCCGCTGGACGGCCACTCCTGACTTCTCGGATGCATCGAACAGGCGCGACGAGGCTGCGTCTAGTTGCTTAGCGGTCGCGGTCAGCTCGCTATGCGTGGCTCCAAGCTGCTTGGCGACCCTCTGCAGATTGTCGGTGGCCTCGACGAGCGCCGCCTCGGGTGAGTAGGCGGATACTAGGAGAGGGTGGATCACGGTGAGCAGGAACCGCTCGCGCTGCACGATCAGCACCTGGGCCCTCCAGTGGCTCAGCATGTTGCCGAATGAGATAAGCACGGTACCGAGGATACCTACCAGGGTTGCGCCAAACGCAGTGCGGAGACCAAGCAACGTTCCCTTGAGGTGCTCAAGAACCTGATCCGGTTGTTTGGCCCCCCCGAGCGTAGGCAGAAGCTCGGCGGTTGACACGGTCATTCCCACCACTGTTCCCAGCAGCCCAAGCAATACACACGTGCTTGCCGCATAGCGGGGAAAAGCCGCCACAGCGTCCTCATCCTGGCTTTGTAGTTCCATGAGCAGCACCGACTGCTCTTCAAGCAGCCCGCGCTGTGCGAGTTCCTCCGACTGATCCAATAGCTTGCGCAGAGGATGCTGGACAGGCTTTCCCGTAGGCGGCTCCACCGCGTAACGGATCGCGTCGAACCTCGTCTTCGCGCTTCCGTGTGCGTCGTTGGCAGCCTTTCGCGCGCGCTCCAGTGTGGACAGGCCAGCGGCAGTAGTAAGTATTCGCCTGCATATCAGAGTCCACGCCGCCGCCGTGATGGCCCAAATCAGAACTACAATCGGCTTCACTGCATGCGGTGGATTCCAGATTAGCGTCCAGATCTCGCCCACAGGGGATCTCCTCCACAACAGGTGCGAAGTGCCCGGGACCGTCGGTCGGCAAAGCACACGCTCTCCACACCTTTCGATGCTCTTTCCGGGGAGTCCTGCTAGTATGGCACGCCGACCGACGCGACAGCCTTCAGTTGTCAACGAGTGTTACTAAATAGATCACGCGATTCGCAGACGACGGTGGCTGACGCCGTGAACCACGTGCGGTACGCCGGCGCGGACGACGCAATCGCGAGGTTCGGCCGCAGTGCAGGTTTGCGGGACTGAGGGCAGGATAACGAGAACCCATTGACCGAAGCCCTGAATGACCGCCTGACAATACGTACACATTCCGGAGACGAACCGCGAGAGCTACCGCCTCAGCCAGAGCAAGAAGGGACACAATCCCTGACGACCTGAGACCGAACTCAAGACCCGTGACAACCTACCATCCCATGCCGAAGCCGAAGACCCCGCGAGTGGCGTAGCACACTTATGCTCCTACCCAGCGGGCCACTTTCCCTCCGGCGACTACACGTCGCTCCCACGGCGTCAGCCTGGCTTCCCAAGACATCGTCGTGGCAGAGGCTCGCGCTGGCTGACAGCCAGTGTGGCAGCCAGGGCCGCAGCATGCGGTGGAACCTGCCGCACACGGTGGACTAGTACTGGTGCCAAGCCATACGTGGAGGTGCGCAGTTGGACGCGGTGGACGACCTCCGGTCAGACTGTGGCTCAGGGGGTCGCGGGTTCGAGACCCGTTCGCCGCCCCAGAACACTTCGGAGAGCCGAATCTCGGCGGTTCTCGAATCCAAAGGCATTCACTGGTACGCAGCCCTGCACAAGACCCGACGGGGTTGATTCCGCACGCGCTCGGGGTGTCGGGTTGGGCACGACATCGAATTCAGGAAGGAAGGCGTTGATTCCGCACGCGCTCGGGGTGTCGGTAACTAACAAGCCAGCGTCTCAGAATCGGAGTCCGTGCCTATTCGCGCGCTGCTCTGCCGGGTGGCTCCCTCTCTCAGAAGCGGTGTTGCGGGGCAGGTAGCCACGGGCTGTCTCTGTTGCCTGCGCCCAGGGCATGTGCGGTGTTGGCGAGGCGGTGCGGACCTCTCACGCAGAAACCCACTGAATTCCGCACGAGAATGCGTTTTCAGCGGCCTCTGGCCTTCCGCAGGTTTTGGGGGTCACAGAAAGCAGGGCAGGGTGGGCCGCCGCCAAGCCCGAGCCCGCGTACCTCCCCTAAGGGAGGTGAAACGGAAACTCCGATCCTCTCCCTAGTAGCTACGGGCAAGCAGATGGCCGGGGACGACCTAGGACGCCGGAGAGGATGTAACAGACCTGCCAACCCCGCCTCCTCGGACTCACCCCACTAGTAGCTAACTCGCGGCGACAACGCTCCATGGTACTGCTGGCATGCTCAGCGCAACCAGGTGATGCTCGAGCAGGTGTGGTAGCGGCATGGCGCCTTTCTCCACCAACAGACCATCTGGAACAAGACCGCTCCCGTTCTCGACTACTCCTGGTACATGGCAAAGCACGAGCCCTGCTTCTTCGAATGGGTGAGAGGCAGCGATCCACCGAAAAGGCTCAGGACTATCCGACGACCGTGTGGGACTTCCCGAATCGAGGGGCAGGCCATGACGACGTCGAGCACGCGACCGTCGAGTCGGTGGGCGTGTTCCAGATCCCGATGCTACAGCACACGGAGCGGGGGAAGATGTGCTACGAGTCGTTAGCAGGAAGCGGCACGCAGCTGGTGGCGGCGGAGCAGGCAGTGCTACGCGATGGAGATCGAGCCCGAGTACGTGGCGGTTAGCGTCGGAGTGTCTCTCGCGGTTGGGTCTCACTCCCACGCTACACGAGCAGAAGTAGGTGTCTTCTGATGTCCGCGAATGTCCGACCAACGGGAAGAGAGGGGGCAACCGAGGTCATCGCAGCCCTAGCCGTCGGGAAGACCATGCGCGATGCCGCAACCATAGCAGGCGTCAACGAGAAGACCTTACAGCGCTACCTGAAGGACCCGGAGTTCATGCGGTAGGTATCTGACTTGCGCGACCAGATGTTCCGGGAGACTGCCGGCTCGCTCGCACCATCTGCGGGCGCAGCTGTCGTTACGTCGGTCGGTCTCATGAAGGACGGCACGCCGAACGCGAAGCTAGGAGCTGACAAGACGATCCTCGAGTACTCCACAGGCTTTGCCGAGACGCTAGAGCTAACAGCGAGGATCGCAAGCGTAGAGCAGCGCCTCGGGTCGGGGGACCGCAATGGCAAGGGCTAGCTCTGCACTGAAGAAGCGTCTTGAGGGTCTGGAGCAGCGGCTGCCGCACCGAGAGTCGAGAAGCCGAAGCCCATGCACCCCGAGTATGCGGCGCACCTCTTTGCAGCGACGGCCTGCACGATGCCATACGGTAACTTCGACGACCCGACGCCGGGCCACCGCTGTACTGATCCCAGTGAGCGAGCAGCTTGCGTTGCGTTCTGGAGCGGCTGTCACGTCAATCCGGTAGGTGAGAAGAGCGGGCCGGCTACCGACCAAGGTACAGCGCAGCGGATGGCGAACCTCGCTTGGGAGCTACTGCCCGAGGTAGCCGAGTCACGCCAGCCCCTAAGCGAACACCGCGAGTGGTACCTCGCAACCCAGCACGGCCACGCCGCTCGTGATGAGGAGTGGATCCGAAGGTCTTGGCTTCGTTACCACGGAATGCACGGACTGAGAGCTGCTCTTGCGGAGGCAGTAATCGCCGTTCTGGAGGGACGTACCGTTGCCGACCACTGTCTAGAGGAGCTGGCACGGCTGGTGATGAAGGTGATGAGGCCGATCCGCCTCGACGGCTACACGACCTTTGCTGAGCGAGTGGGAGTCAGAAACGCAGTTGGCGATGACCGCTTCAGGCAGACCGAGACCAGACGAGGCGCATGCGACAGAGTGCCCTGAAGTTGGTCACGATAATGGACCTTCCCGTGACCGAAGGGGTTGTGGCAAGGAGGCAACGCAGTTCTGCCAACACGCAGTGATACGGGGGGGTGGCCCCAGCGGTGGGGGCACGCGCGGAGGTTCCGTTACAGTGGTGGTCTACGCCAACTCCGACCGCAGCCTGGTTGCCCTTCCCTGGAGGTCCTCGCGGGCGTCGTCGTAGATCATCAGCGTCTCCAGCTTGCTATGGCGGCTCAGCTTCCGTGCGCCGCAAACGTCGCCGCCCGCGGCAACCAGGTAGGCCGTGATGCTAGTGTGACGCCAGCGGTGCGGGCTGAAGCGCTCGAGCCCGGCGAGCTCCGCATACTCCTCGACGTTGTGTAGGCCCGTCCAGTCCTTCAGCCCTTCGTGACGGTCATCCTTGAAGCGGTTGCAGGAGAGAAGGAGCTATGAGTGGTTGCCGGCGCTGGTAGCCAGGTAATCGTGGCTGGCTGGTACCGCCCGATCGCTCAGCGTCATGAGCGCCGCCTCCGTGCCCTTCCCCTTCCCATGCACAGAGAGCGTCTTAGCGTCGGGGTCGAAGTCGGTGCGCTGAAGCTTGCACACCTCGGTTCGTCGAAGAGCCAGCTCCCAGAGAAGCCACATGAGTGTCGCGTCGCGTTTGGCTCGACGGTCGTGGTGTCGGGAAGAGAGAGCACCAACGCGGGCGTCTCCATCGGCACTCCACGAGTCTCCCGGTACTGCTGCACCTTCTCGCCGGGAACCAGCCCGTGCGGGTTCACCTCGGTAATTCCAGGCTGTCGCGCTACCCGCATGAGCGATCGCACTGGCGACAGCCTGCGGTTCAGTGTCACCTCGGCTACTCCGCGCTCCAGCTGCTCGATCTTGAAGGCCATCATCGCTCGGGTGACGCCTGCGCTGTCCAGCCGAAGGAACCCTGCAACTGCCTGTGGCGTGTGCGGAGAGCCGGTGTGGAAGCGGAAAAACTGGCTCAGGACGCGCCGGTAGGCGAGGCGTGTGACCTCGCTACGCCCTTGGTGCGAAGCAGCATCTCCGGCGCGTCTTTGGCCGCGACAGGCGCCCCAAACGGCGCATCTCGCAGCGCAAGCTCCTTAGCCACTGCCTGAACCTCCTCTTGGTCACGCAAATGCCCACTATCGTGACCACGCCTGTACTATGAGCCGCGCCGAAAGCCCGGCTGGGCTACGGCCTGAGCAGGACCTGAGCAACTCGACGAGACCCTGGCCTGCGGATGGCGTCACCTGCGCCTCGCACGTGTCATCTGCCCCTGCACGCAAAAGCGGCGCCGTTCCGGGGAGCCGCGCACGCGGTCCTCGTGCCTTAGCTCACCACCCCGGTCAGTGGGATCGCTGCGGCGTCCCTCCTTCCCTTCGAGCAGACCGGTCGAGGGTCGTGGTGACCCCCGAAGTGCCTCGTATCGCTTCACAAGAGGTTTTCCACTGTACTCGGTGAAGGAAACTCGCATACTTGGAAGAAGAGAATCTTCGCTGGCAAAGCTACCCAGCGACACTGGAGAGTGACCTAGTGCCCATCGGGTGCACGCTGTCGCCAGCGCGTTGAGTTGACTAGTGTCGTCAACTGAGTAGTTTCTTTGAGGGCAGACAACGATGAAGTGTGGTGAACTGCACGGCGATGGCGATTGCGAAACCACTCTGAAACCATCGTGGCGATGGTGTCCAGAGTGCGGGCGCCCGTGCGCTCACGTGGAGTGGCTCGATAGTTCGATGCAAGTCCCGACTGAAAAACAGCAGTGTCGGCTGCTTCGAATCCGCAACCCCGGTCAGGCTCCTGCGAGCGTAGATGTCAGCGAAGAGGACGACAGTGTCGAGATCACCAACCCAGGGCTTCGCCTGCTGCACCCAGGCGCCGAAGACAATTTGCAGATTGATGTCGCCCCTCTCTACCAGGACAGGGTTGTACGATTCACGGTGCGCGCCGACACAGGCTCGCGTAGGGGCGAGAACTGGTGGGTGAAGAGGCCGTGGGACAGGGTGGGAGAGTTCGAAGTGCACATCCGCGTCGGAACGCCGGGAGGACTCGTTGCTGACGCGACGTTTCTGCCTTTCCGTCGGCTTGAGGACAAGCGGAAGTTCGTGGTGACCAATACTGGGGATGAACCCGTTAGCTGCCGCATGGAGGTGCCTCTCGGCTATGAGGTCACGCCGCGCGAAGCCCTCTTTTCGTTGATGGCAAAAGGGCGCCGGGAGTTCACGGTCGCGATCAATCCCGCGTCGCCAGTTAAAGAAACGAGCGCTGCGATTCGCTTTAGCGTCGAAGGGTCCGACGCCCCGACCCTCGTGCAGCTTTATCGCATCCCTCGGCTGGTGCCGAAAGCGGAGTATCGGTTCGTCGTAGGCGTGGACTTCGGGACCCAGAATACCTCAGTGGCGATCCGGGATACTCTTCCTGGGACTAATCCGGAACTGTCGGTTGACTTTATTCCGCCGGACCGGCTGCGCGAGCCTACGATGATTTACAGGACGCTGGGCGGAGCCAGTTACTACGGTAGGGAGGCCGAAGTGGAGGCCGAGCGAGACCCTAATCAGGCTTTCGGCATCGTCATCGCAGACCTGAAGAGCCCCTTGCGACTACCACCAGGGCACCCAGAGGCGGAGCCGTACGTGGCGCTCGCTCAGCAGAAGGGGTTTTCCAATCCAGAGGAGTTTTCGGTGGACCGGCTGCTCGCAGATTACCTTCGCTGGGTGAAGCAGGGCATCGATGCCGCCGTTCGCGCGCGGATGGGTGACGTTACGGTCTCCACGCACTACGTGTTCACCTTGCCGGTGCTTGACCGAGGACGCTTGTACGAGCTTCAGAAGTCCCGTACGCTCCGCGCGGCAAAGGCCGCCGGCTTCCCGACAGATGATCCTAGGTGGTTTACGGTGGAATACGAGCCCGTAGCCGCAACGTGGTACTTCCTGCGAGGTCGGTGCTTCAGCGAGAAGCTTCGGGACCAGATAGAGAAGATACGCGGTCGTCTCCACGATGGCGTGAAGGTGTGTGTGATTGACAGCGGGTCAGGCACTACCGATGTCGTGCTGGGAATTGCCCGAGCCGACGGACCTGATAAGCTAGCATTCGAGGTTATGTCTCAACTCGGTCTCGATAGCGAGGGTCGCGTGCTCGGCGGCAACACGGTGACTAAGCTAGTACAGGAGGCGCTAGAGCGTGTCGTTGGGCCCGCAGCGCTCAAGTCCGAGCCGGCGCTGATCCCCCGCCTGAGGAGAAGGAGCGAGGACGTCAAGAAAGAGCTTTCGCAGTTTGTCGAGCGGGATGGCAATCCTGCGTACACCGGAAGCGATGTCCCTGCGGTAGCCCTAGAGAAGCACGAGCATGACTTGGAAGAAGAGATCAAGATGTATCGCAAGGACATTGACGACATCGTAAAGCGCCTGTGGCCACCCCTCGAGACTGCCATCCGTCGCGACATCTTCAATGCGGCTTCGGTGGAGCCTGTAGATGTGGACCTGGTGCTTCCGGTCGGCGGTAATACCCACATCCCGTATCTTCGCCGCCTTATCGGTATCAAGCTGTTCTCTGACGCATACGGGCAGCGAGTGAAAGACGCGGACGTGATCGAGCAGCGTGTGCCCGACGTGAGCAAGGGTGACAAGGACGACAAGATGCTGGCAGTGGTCCTGGGCAGCCTATGGACCCCTGACATGGCGATCGACAATGCGCTGCCGTTCAGCCTCAGTGTGGCTAGGGAGGGCGAGTCGGAACCGCGGTGCACGTTTGGTGGGCTCTCGGTTATGCGTCAGGAACACGAGGATCTCATATCGTGGGTGGAAGACGAACCGTTGGTACTCGAGGTGCGCTGCCGTGCCGCAGGAGCCGAAGGCAGGATGGGGCGTTTCGAGATCGAGGCTGCTCGCGCCCGGGACAACCAATTTCGGCTGCACTACCGGCTGAGCCCGGGTCGGCTGGCAATCGTTGACGCTTGGACGAAGGATGAGTTGCATGCGGTCGAATTCTAGTGTGGCTAGGCTTGCAATCTGGAAAGTGGCAACGCTGTTGGTAACCTGGCTCCTTCTTTTCGGGGCCGGCTGTGGGGAGTCTCCCCAGGGTGGAAAGGGCGGTCCCGGCGGGCCCGGTGTGAAAACCAGTCAGTCTGACCAAACGCGAACCGGGGCTCCGGAGAGCACGCCCTCAAAACGAGGGTCGGGAAGCGCACCTATCTCGAAGGCCCAGGCCGTGGAGAGCAAGTCCCACGTTGAAGAGAGCAGTAAGCTGGGTCCAGGCGGAACCGGCGCACAGCCTTCGGAAAGCGTAGTTGCGCAAGCGCTTACCCTTGCTCGGCGAGTGGCGCCGGACGTCTTGGTTGTGATTGTAGTTGCAGGCATCTCGGTCGGGATTTGTTGGCTGATCTGGGGGCGACGGCGCAGGCCCGATAATGTTGGAGGCATTCCCAGCGCTGCCACTCAGCGTCCAGCAACTCTAGAGGCAATCGAGGAGCTAATCCGGAAGATCGAGCCGAAGCTCACGTACGTGGAGCAGCAACTTGGGGGCCTCCCTACACAGGTTCATGACGAGATGGAAAAGCACAGGCGCACTCTCGAGAATGACTTCGCCAGCACGCTGAAGGTGGTGGAGGGAACGGTCGCGTCCGAGCGTAAACTTCTCGGGGACAGCGTCCAGAGCTGGCTGAACACCCTCAAAGAAGAAATCCTTAAGGAGCTTGGGAGTAGCGAACTGGGGCCGCTGCGACAGAGGCTGTCGGAACTGAGTGCGCAGTCCGCCACTAAGACGGACCTCAATTCGGTGGCCCAAGACCTAAGGCAGTTGGAGAGGTCGTTCGCCTCTCTCGAGCAACGCCTAGGGCAGGTGGAGAAGAACGTGCTCGACAGGCTAAGCCCGTACATCCCAGGTCCGAACCTGCAACCACACGATCGGTTGCGCTGGGTTCTGGAGCAGTTCGAGGGACGCTGCGACCAGCTTAGCCAGTCTGGACGGGCTTACGCCGAAGCCAACATAACCCGCAAGGCCAAGTACCTGCTTGAGCTTCACGACGAGCTGGTGAGGCCCGATGCAAGCTCCGGGGACCTCGGACGCTTCCTAGACAAGGTTGACCAGTGCGTGTTCTACCCGAAACCCGCGCCTTTGTCCCGTGTAATATTGGACGAGCGCGAAGCAACGGAGTTAGCGTGGGTCGAAGCCGAGATGGAGGGCTTTCGGAGGTACCTGGCGAAGATACTAGCCGACAAGCACGGGATTAGACCACTCTCGGTAGTTCCGGGAAAGGACAAGTTCGATTCTGGCAAGCACAATTCGCCACCCGAAGCGACGATCACTACTACTGACGAATCGAGACACAACTTGGTTGTACGCGTAGTTGAGAACGGTTATTGCCGAGGAAGCGAGATACTCCGTAAGGCCACGGTGCAGCGGCTAGTGTACGGTAGCCGGTCAGCCGATCAACTGGAAACGAGCAGCCTAGAGGTTGCTTCTGTCGGCGACCAGGCCACACCGGCTTCGACGGAAGCCCCGTTGGGTACCGAGTTAACACCCGGTACGCAGTTGAAGCAACTTGCCCCGAGCCCTCGGCCCGACGCGGAGGAGCCGGAAGCAGTCCACCAGGAACGAGATTCTGAAAAGAGCACGTCGCCCCAGGATGACGAGCCATCCATCTATGGTTGATACTAAGCAAAGGCCGCGCCAGAGCCGCGTCCGGTGCCGTTCGGAGGGAAACGAACTCGATGGGTCGATGCATACAAGGCCACTCGGCGGCCTATGAAGGCGCCAGGTTCTGTGTGGAGTGCGGCTCGCCGATTCTTCAGCCGTGCCCGTATGGTCCCCACGGAGAAAACGAGCTAGTACCACTGCTCACAGACGGTCGGCCGACACACCTCTGCCCCGTGTGCAGGAAGTACTTCTCGGTATGTCGCAGCTGCGGCCGACTTCACCGCCTCGATGAGAGCACCTGCCGCACCCAAGAGTGCCAGCACGCGCAGCTTCTCGCGGCCTGCCGCCTCGAAGATTCGGCCCTCTGTGGTCCAGGGCAGACCGGCTGCCACCATGTTCGATTTGGCTGGTCGTCGAACTTCGAGCCGCGTGAGCCGGTGAAGGGCCAGGGAGTGGCACGTGCCCTGTGCTGTGTTGCCGGAATTATCGTGGTGATGGTGGAGCCTCCTGCGCGACCACCTTTCCTGCGCTTCTTCGACGAGAAGGGAGCAACAATCTATGCCGAATCGACCCTCGGACCTTTAAGCGACCGGTGTCAAGACCCACTCGTGGCAGCGGGGGGGCAGTTGTTCGCGCTAACTCAGTCGTCTGTTTACGTCGTTGACGCTGCGTCGGGAGCTCAGTTGCTCTCGGTCCCTTACTCGTGCATCGGCCAGACGGCTACCTCGAGTACGTGGATTGGGATTCAAAGCGACGGCGAGAAGACCGTGCTACTTCGGCAGTCGCTGCCTTGGCACGGTGAGCCGGTCAAGATAGTGCTAAACGAGGATGCGAACACCGTTTTGCCAGTCGTCGCATTGCCCAAGAGCTCATGTTTCTTGGTCGGAACGCGAGAAGGTTCCGTGTATCGGGTCGAAGATTGCGAAGCCAGGTTCCTCGAGCGTTACGATGACGAGCGTCTGGTGCGCCTCGCGTCGCTAGACGATGGGAGCTTCGTGCTCCTGTCCCACCGCGGTCGGAGTGCGGTCATCCGGGTTCTCCGGCTAGAGGGTTCTTCGCTGCACGAAATGAAGGCGCGCGAGATCGACGACCTTAGCGCCCCCGCAAGCCAGCTCTGTACGGACGGGAAGGTACTCTATATCGCTGATGGCGCTGGACAGTTGGTCTACCGATTCGAACTTCCATCGCTTGCTGTGCCTGTTCGTTTGCACTGTCCAGGAAGAGGCGAACTCGGCCTAGTTCGGTTTGCCGGAGTCCCCTATCCCTTTGTGGCTGTGGGGGAATCAGGCGATACGCGTGGAAGCAGGTTCCTATTCTGTGACAAACAGGTTGATAATGGTGCTTTCGGCGCTCAAATCGGCCACTTCCAGCGCCGACCGTGTAGGCTCGTTGCCTCGGAGAGCGCGCTCGTGACAGTACAGCATTACAGCGGTCAGTACAGCGTGCAGATTCATGAGCCACAGGGGGTGTGAAATGAAGCGGCACATCGCTACCCTGTTAGTGCTTCTCTCGTTGAGTGTTTCGGCTCTTAGTCAGGTTGGCCGTGAGGCCAACCTCCACACGAAGCAGGAATTCGAGAAACTGATAGGTGAGGTGAAGAAGCTCGCCGACGACCGCGGCTGGGACATTGAGAAACATGCTATCCACTGGGTTATCGCTTACACACCGGCTGGAGCCAACCGAGATGCACGCTCTTGCGATGCCATGCGTAGCCTGATCACCGAACTAAAGAAAACAAAGTGGTGGTTCGCTGACAACAAGGCAGAAGACCGGATGTCTATCGTTCCGTATCAGCTGTACGTGCGGGAGAAGGACGTTCTGGGGGAACTGGGTGGCAAGGACAAGAAGATCAGTGCTCCCACTCGCAGTAGGGAGTCCGACCCGGTCGTGAAGTATCCGGTGGGCGAGGACAACTACGACGGCGGCCATGACATGGAACGGGCCGCCATTTGGGCTCTGGAAAGGCTGCGTGGAACCAAGGATTGGGTGCTCCTGGTACTGAGCAACACACCATCATCCAACACCCCCACAAACGATCCTTCGTTTCCGTTAGTAGGTGATCGCAGCCCCCAGTACCTCGAGGCGCTGAAGAGCTCGGGGATAGCCTCGGAGGAGAGCGTGCAACCAGTTCACCTGTTCGAGCTGAACGGTGACGAGAAGCACTGGCTAGTCAGCGTGGACATCTATATGCCGGACAAACCGAGTTCTCCCGGGTTCGAGGCCGACCGACGTACTCCACCAGGAGGTTCGTCAGGTTCCAAGGGGGATGAGACGAATGATGGCAATGGCGGGAAAGGCGGCAACGGCCCAAGCTGGTTGTGGCTCTGGATTCTCGTTGCGGCTGTGACGTTAGTCACGTGCGGTGGTGCGGTTGTCTTCTACTACTGGCCAGTCGATGTGGCTTGTGGCGGCACGACGGCGCAGCGACTCCGGCCGCATTTCCGTGGCCTACTGGCGGTGTACGGCCCCGACACCGAGCCAACGATGGCGCCCAACGTCGTGCTACCGAAGAAGGGCCCTTACACCAGGTTGTCGGGAGCGCAGCTTCTGAACATCGTGGCGAGCGGTTTCAGGCGCATCCGTGTGGAAGGAGTCTCAGTCTCGGTACTGGATGCGTCGTCCGGCGAGCCCCCACGCACGCTCGGTAAGGGAGTTCACTCGCTGCAACTCCAGTCCCACTTGGACCCGTCTGCGACGGCGGTCCCACTCGAGCTCCAGGTCCTGTGAAAGAAACGAGGTGTTCATGTCGAATTGCCTAACAGATGGCGTAACCACCGGCCTGAGCCCGTTGCATGTGGCGCCGGGCTTCTACATAGCTGCTGCGATGGGCCAATCGCTCTTAGCCTTTGTGTTGTTCGTCGGAACCCTAGTCATTGCCGTTTGGCTCGGCGGCATAGTTCTGGGAAGGCTGCTCTTTTGGCTCGGGCTAACCGCGACGGCGGCCGCGAGAATCGGGTACTGGCTCGGGTGTGCGGGCTGGGCTGTCCTCTCGGCGCTCGGTATGTTCTCGCTCTTGTTCGCCGCTGCAGGCATACCAGAGCCGTCGCTGCCTCAGTGGATGCCATGGGTGTTCGTGGTTGGCTGTGTCTTGTTTGGACTTGTTCTCGTTGCAACCCGTCCAGCCCGATATGGCTCGGGCAAAGGGAAGTGAGGTGACCGATATTATGCATGCAGTCGATGAAGCTCAACACCAAGAACCCCAGATCTGGTCAACGCGGCGCACGCTGCTCATCGGTCTCGGCTCGAACGGGCTGGAGATATGCGATCGGGTGGTGCAGCGAGTCGAATGGGAGCTTCAGAAATGGGACAAAGTTGCTTGGGTAAGGGCGTTCGGCATCGAAACCAATCAGGGTTCGACGTTCCTGTCCGAAGAGGACCGAATGCTGATCACGATCCAGCAGGCGCAGTATAAGGCGCTAGTCGAGAATCCAAGCGCTTATCAAGAGACGATGGGCCTATCATCGTGGTACGACCAGCCGACAGTCAGCGCGATTCAGGACGTCCTAACCGGTGCGGGCAACTGCCGCATGGTCGGCCGCATGGCATTCTTGTACCCTCAGAACCTCACGGCGGTGCGTGAGAGGGTCAAGGCGTATATCGAGACGTTGCGTGGCCTGACCTCACACGATGCGACGCAGCGCTTCGGTGAGGCTCTTGACAAGTCCAAATGGAAAATCGACCTCGGTGACGGCGACACAGCGGAGAAGTTCGTGCAGGTGTACGTGGTAGGCACGCTGTGTGGTGGAACTTGCAGCGGGGCGTTTATTGACTTCGGATACATGCTCCGGGATCTAGTACGAGAGTGCGGCTACAATCTATACCAAGACGCTATCTTCACGCTCCCGCACGTGTCATACGGCAATACGCAGCACGTGGCGAACACGTTCTCCGCGTTGACGGAGTTGAACCACTACAGCAGTCCGGACAGTGTGTACGAGCAACAGATGGCCCACAAACCTGGTCGGCCTGTCAGGTTCGAGGGGTCTCCGCCGTTCGATCACGTCTACCTCGTGAGCAGTTCTGGTTCACCGGACACCGAACGCGAGCGCCTAAACACCGCCGTGGCGCAGTACCTGTATGCGAAAGTGTTCCTGCAGGGTTATGCGGAGCTGGACGCGGCGAGGAGCAACGCAGACCCGCATCTGGAGAATATGAGCAAGTATGGGGCCCCTCAGCGATACATGACGTTCGGGATCGCTTCTCTCGAGTATCCGGCAGACCAGGTACTGCGGGCTTGCACGTCAAGGCTGTGCCACCATGCGATCGCGGCGTGGCTGAGTCCTTTCGAGATGCTGGACGGCGAGGTCATGAAGAGGATTGTGGAAGGCATCGGCTTCGATGTCGCGCAGGTTCCTTCGAAACTGATTGAGTGCGGATCGGACTCGGTTGCCGCAAGGATTGGTCGCGCGATTCAGGCGGCCTGTAGTCTTGTGAGGGCCAATTCCGGCCCACTGTGGGAGTTCGAGAAAAAAATGGAAGCGATCTTCGAGCGTCCCGCGGGGATCGCCAAGCCGCCCGAGCAGTTCGAGTCGCGCGAGGTGTACGAGATTGTGGCAGGTCGGGTGGCCGAGCTTCGCGACGAGATTCTGAAGGATCTGCGCGGTTACATGGAGCGCTTGCTTTTCGAGGAGGCGCTCGACTACCAGGGCGGCGGGGCGGACCGAGCTAAGTGTGTTCTGGAGGGTCTCCGAAAGCTGCTTTCCGACCGGTTAGGAGCCATCCGCGGTGAGGGCAGCAAGACTCCCGTTCAACAGCTCGTGGATCAGTTATTGATGCAATTGAACGCCGTGAAGCGTGAGATCGATACCTGCGCGCACGACGCCGCGCTCGGTCCAGCGCTGTTACGAGGCGCCGCGATTAGGCGGCTCGTGGACCAATACGCGAAGATCGCGAAGAACTACTATGATCGTCGCGTCGACGACACCGTACAGATGAACGGAGAGGTGCCCTTGTACGAGGGCATCATCGATGAGGTGAAGCGTCTTCTGGAGAGGTTGACGAGCCAGTATGGCCTCGTGGGGCAGGCCCGCCTGGTGAAACAGCGCCTCGAGGAAGAGGACAATACGCTCTCCAACGAACGCCCGGATATCCATGGCACGAGCATGTTCGAGCCAGGTAGGACGGTGGACGAGGAGTTCAAGGCAGGGTTTGACGAGCTCATCGAGCCGGGCTCAGGCTCGAAGTTTGCGAAAATGCCTCTCAAGGAGGCGATGCAGGAAGCCCATAAGCAAGTGCTGGCTGCCTGGCGGCAACTCACTGATGACCTGTTTCGTCCAGGGAGGTCCTACTTCGATGACCCCGGAAACGAGGACGAACGGAAGCGGCGGCGGGCGGTGCCTCGCCAGAGAGACCGCGACAGCCTTATGGGAGCCGCCGAAGAGATCCTGCGGGACGTCGTGCTCAAGCGTTCGGTACTCGAGATGTTGAAGACGCGCGTTGGGAGCCCTCACGACGAGCTGAAGAGGATTTTTGATCAGTCGCAACTGCTGCTGCAGGTTGACATAGCCGACGCCCAGCACTACGAGACCGGGAACAAGGCGTGGGTCTACCGCTTCAGCCCAAAGGCCGACGCGTACCCGGAGGTCGCCCAGGCGCTCCAGACGGTCGAGCAAGGCATCCTGAACGTGAAGGGACAGGATACGCACGACCCTCGTCGCGTAGTGTTCGTACGTGAACGCGCGGGCTTCCCGCTAGGAGTTGTGGCCGGGCTCACGCCGACGATGCCGCAATATCGTGACAAGTTCGAGGAGCACATCGCCAATCACTCCGCGACTACGTGGTCGCGCAAGGGGGTTGAGTGGGACCCCATCGTCATTTCCAAAGATTATCAGCTGCGTCGGATCGAAGCGGAGCAGCTCTTTCTAGTTGCCATTGCTTGCGGCGTCTTAAAGTTCGGTGGAGGGATGTTCGAATACGCACAGACGACTCCAGGGCAGCCCCTTGACACGCTCAGCACGTCGCTGCGCACGTCGGCGCACGTGCTGATGCGAGATAATCGCCTGAGACAAAGCATTGAGGAAGACGTTGAGCGAGCGAAGAGGC
>BTVI01000056.1:0-16606 GCA_045862955.1 Fimbriimonadales bacterium | reverse complement strand
GCCGATGAGCAAGGCCGCGGTGGCGGCGGGCGCGGACGGACTGCTGATCGAGGTGCATCCGCACCCCGAGCAAGCACTGAAGGACGGCCCGCAGTCGCTGAAGTTCGATCGGTTCGCGCAGTTGATGGTGGAGGTTTCGGCGGTCGCCCGCGCCGTCGGCCGGACGGTGTGAGGGGCGACCGCGCCTCGTTCTTCTGTCGCCCCGCCGACGTATCCATCGCTATGCCGCCGTAATTCCGGCGTCTTGCTGGACAGTTTGTCGCCGTGGCGAATAGCGTGCCTCGTGGCTCGACAGAGTGGGTGACTCGTGATAGGATGGTTGCAGGCCCGGGCAGCGAGCGGGTCGTGCGGTGCGATCCTCCCCCGGCTGTGCGGGCGAAAGGGGAGGACGAGGAATGTGTAGGCGTGTTTCTGGGGGGTCCTTACCCTCGTGATGGGGGGCACCTTCGTAGGGGCTTGTTGTTTCCATGCCCCGGCCCGCGTCCGTTCGGGTACTGCCTCCCGGATCGGTTGCCGCAGAGCCGGGGACCGCGCCGGAGCGCTTGCTCTGGGAGCCTCGCCGTTCGGCTGCAGGGGTCGGCGGTGGGCGTAAGGCTCTCGGCTCCGCCAGCCGAAACGCCGAGGCATGGAAAAACGCTGCCCCCGCACGTCATGCTGAGCCTGTCGAAGCATGACGCCGGGAGCCGTGTGCGGGTGGCTCAGAGGAAGGGCCTGCGGCCCATGAGGGCATGCTTCGACAGGCTCAGCACGACGGATACCACCGACTCAGCCTCGAGGCCGGATGGTGAGAAGGGGGCTGCGTCTTTGGGACTGCGCGAGCCTGCTCGCGCTACGCTCCTGCTGATCGTGTCTTGCATGCCCCGGCCCGCGTCCTGTCGGCTCCTGCCTCCCGGATCGGCTGCCGCAGGGCCAGGGACCGCGCCGGGGCGCTTACTCTGGGAGCCTCGCCGTTCGGCTGCAGAGGCCGGCGGTGGGCGTAAGGCTCTCGGCGCCGCCAGCCGAAACGCCGAGGCATGGAGGAAGACGCCGAGGCATGGAAAACGCTGCGCCCGCACGTCATGCTGAGCCTGTCGAAGCATGACGTCGGGAGCCGTGTGCGGGTGGCTCAGAGGAAGGGCCTGCGGCCCGTGAGGGCATGCTTCGACAGGCTCAGCATGACGGATGCCACCGACTCAGCCTCGAGGCCGGATGGTGAGAAGGGGGCTGCGTCTTTGGGACTGCGCGAGCCTGCTCGCGCTACGCTCCTGCTGATCGTGTCTTGCATGCCCCGGCCCGCGTCCCGTCGGTTACTGCCTCCCGGATCGGCTGCCGCAGAGCCGGGGACCGCGCCGGGGCGCTTACTCTGGGAGCCTCGCCGTTCGGCTGCAGGGGTCGGCGGTGGTCGGAAGGCTCTCGGCGCCGGCAGCCGAAACGCCGAGGCATGAAACCAGCGCTTACTGCAGCTTGCTCTCTAGGAAGCTGGGCTCGATAGTTCCTGTAAATACTGCCTCTGCCGGGCCGGTCATTCGCATGTGGAAGTCACCGACGACCTCGACGCGCAGGTCGCCACCGGGCAGGTGGACCGTCACTTCGCGCTCGACCAGCCCCAGCTTGTGTCCCACCGCCACGCACGCGCACGCCCCGGTTCCGCAGGCCAGCGTAGCCCCGGCGCCTCGCTCCCACGTGCGCTGAACAATCTCCGACCGGCTGAGCGTCTGCAGGAAGTGCACGTTGATGCGCTGCGGGAAGATGGGTGCAGTCTCCAGCGCCGGCCCCCACTCGTGTAGCGGCACGTGCTCGGCGTCGATCACAGGCACGACGGCGTGTGGATTGCCCATGGACACCGCCGTCACGATGAACGTCCTCCCGAGCAGGTCCACGGGCTGAGCGACGAAGCTGTCCTCCGGCGGTCCCGCGACGGGGATGTCCCGCCGCCGCCACCGCGCCTGACCCATCTCCACGGTGACCGACTGGACTCGGTTGTCGGCAACCCCCAGTTCCAGCCCGAGCGTCCCCGAGGCGGTCTCGACCTTTGGGCTCAGCGACCCGCACACGCCCCCCTCGTAGGCGAACTTCGCGAGGCAACGGATGCCGTTCCCGCACATCTCGGCCTCCGAGCCGTCCGGGTTCAGCATTCGCATCGCGTAGTCGTTGTCCGCTTGCTTGGCTGGTCGCAGCAAGATGAGTCCGTCTCCCCCCACACCGAAGCGCCGGTCGTTCAAGAAGCGGGAGAGTGCGGGCAGCAGCCCCTCAGGCAGCCGCAAATCGCGGTCGTCCACGATGACGAAATCGTTGCCGATCCCGTGCATCTTGGTGAACTGCAGTGGTGCCGAGATCCGCGAGGTCACTCCTCTTCGCTGCCCGTGGGCCCCTCTTCTCTGCCTTCGGGCACTTCGTGCACAGGTCGGTAGCCACTGATTGGCCGAGCAGGCACAATCGAGGTCACCGCGTGCTTATACACGAGCTGAGTGGGCTTGCCGGGGCTGTCGAGCAATACGGTGAAGGCGTCGAAGCCGCGGACGAGGCCGCGCAACTGAACACCGCCAATCAGATAGACGGTAACACCAATGCCTTCCTTGCGGCATTGGTTCAAGAACATATCCTGTAGGTTTATGGCCTTTGCCATCGAACCAGTCCTCCTAACTGTGCAACAAGGGGAGCACACGCTCCCAAACATCTGGACCGTCCGTCTCGGCACTGATCCAGTTCACGTTCGGCTCCTTGCGGAACCAAGTCATCTGTCTCTTTGCATATCGGCGTGTATCGCGCCGAATCATTTCCAGGGCCTCGTCCAGCGTGATCTCGCCTTTCAGGTGCGCGAACAGCCGGCGATAGCCGAGCGCCCGCTTTGCGACTGCGGTCTCGACATAACCCTTTGACAGCAAGTCGCGCGTCTCCTGCAGCCACCCTGCAGCCAGCATCGCCGCGGCCCGTTCGTCTATCCTGCGGTACAGTTCCGGCCGGCTCCAGCTCAGGCCGACCTTCACGCTCGTCAGCCCGATCGGCTTCCTGGTCTGGAGGCTGCTGAACGGCCTGCCTCCAGCCTCGCACACCTCGAGCGCCCTCACGATGCGGAACCGATCGTTGCGCCCAATCTTGTCCGCCGCTTCCGGGTCCACCTCGGCGAGGCGCGCGTGCAGAACTTCCGTGCCGTGCTGCCGAGCTTCCTCGTCGAGTCTCTGCCGCAGAACAGGGTCGGAAGGGAGCCCGTCTATCGTAAAACCCTCTAAGAATGCACGGATGTAGAAGCCGGTCCCGCCGCACAGAATGGGGACTCGCCCCCGCGACCGTATGTCGTCAACGGCCCGCGCCGCAAGCCGCTGGAAGTCGACGACGGTGAAGTCCTCATCCACTTCCACCACGTCGAGCAGATGAAACGGGACCCGCGCCCGCTCCTCCCTTGTCGGCTTGGCGGTCCCAATGTCGAGACCGCGGTACACCTGCATGGAATCGGCGGAGACGATCTCGCCTCCAATGGCTTCAGCGAGGCGGATGGCTGTCGCAGTCTTGCCCGAGGCCGTAGGGCCGAGGATCACCACCAGGTCTGCGCGCATAATCCTATTGTAAACGAACGTACTCTATCGAGCAACGGCAAGTATAGCACACGGGCACCGGAAGGGCACCGGGCTAAGTTCGAGCACACTTCGGGCAAAAGTTTACCAGCACGAACCACCCGAGGAGGCCGGCAACGGCACTTGCAGACAAGATGCCGGCCTTTGCCCCTTCGATCTCCATGCCGTTGGAGAATGCCAGGTTGGCAATGAACAGTGCCATCGTGAACCCGATGCCCGCCAAGCAACCAACACCGAGCAAGTGGCACCAACGCGTGCCCTCCGGCAGCACGGCAACCTTGCATCGCACCCCTAGCCACGAGAAAAACACGATGCCAAGCGGCTTTCCGACTACTAAGCCGAGCACCACACCCATGCTGACCGGGCCAAAGTAAGCCTCCGCGAGCTGCGTCGTCAGCAGCACACCCGCGTTGGCCAGGGCGAAGAGCGGCACCACACCGAAAGTGACCCAGCCGTGCAGAGCTCGCTCGAACCGCTGCAAAGGTGGCTCGAACATGGAGGCGGCTTGTTGCAGAGCATCGATGGCTGCCTGGCGGTCAGCCAACTCACCCGCAGATTCCGCGCCCGCGGACTGTGAGCGCTGGTGCTCTCGCAGCATGGAGCGCAGACGCTCGAGCAAGCTTTCCGCTGCGATGCCACTACGGAGTGGAATGGTTGCGGCCACCAAGACGCCGGCTACCGTGGCGTGTACCCCAGAACTGAGGAATGCCGCCCAGACACAGCAGCCCAGGACCCAGTACGCGATCGCACTGCGCACGCGGAAGAAGTTGCACACCAGGAGGGCGCCCAAGAAGATCGCCGCCACACCGAGCGCACCCCAGTGAATGTCCGAGGTGTAGAAGAGGGCGATTACGATCACCGCTCCGATGTCGTCTATGATGGCCAATGCGGCAAGGAACACCTTGACGACGTCTGGCACGCGGCTCCCGAGCAGCGCCAGGACTCCCAGCGCGAATGCGATATCCGTGGCCATTGGCACCCCCCACCCGCGTATCTCCGGAGTGCCGTAGTTGAGGGAGGTGTAGATGAGTGCCGGAGCCAACATTCCGCCCAGCGCGGCGAGTGCAGGGAGGGCAGCCTTGCGGAAGGAAGCCAACTCGCCTACCAGAAGCTCTCGCTTGATCTCGAGGCCGACCACGAAGAAGAACAGCGCCATGAGGCCGTCGTTGATCAAGTGGTGGAGGGTAGTCTCGGTGACCCAGTCGCCAACGCCGACCACGATAGGGGTGTGCCAGAGAGCTTCGTACGTATGATGCCCGCCGAGGTTGACCCACAGCAAGGCTGTAATCATCGAAGCCATGAGAGCGATGCCGCCCGAGGCCTCGATGTGGAAGAACTCCTGGAATCGAAGGATCAGCGCCTCCACCGGCAGGCGCACGGGAGGAAGTTTAGGGCGAACCGGTCTTCTGGCCTCCCGGCGGACTGGATCGCCGCTAGGCTTCATCGTGCTCCTTCTCCATGCGCTCGGGCGCGGAGACCCCCATCAGGTCGAGCGTGTTCCTTAACGTCACGCGAACCGCTTGGCACAGGGTCAGCCGGGCCCGGCTCAGTTCGGGCCGCGACGGGTCCACCACTCGGCAGCGATCGTAGAAAAGGTGGAAGAGCCGTGCCAATTCCTGCCCATAGGTGGTGAGGCGATGGGGTGCCGTCTCGACCACCACGCGCTCCACCTCGTCCGGTAGCTCCAGCAGCTTCAGCTCCAGCGCCACTTCCGCAGGGTCGGACAGGAGACCTGGCGTGCACTGCCCCGCCTGCAGTCCCTCCTCTTCCGCCTTCCGCAAAATGCTGCAAATGCGCGCGTGTGCGTACTGCACGTAGTACACGGGGTTCTCGTCCGACCGTTTCTTGGCTAACTCGAGATCGAAGTCCAGGGCCGTGTCGTGGGAACGCATGAGGAAGAAGAAGCGTGCCACATCCACTCCCACCTCGTCCAGGACTTCCCGCAGGGTGATCATCTCCCCCGCACGAGTAGACATGCGTACCTGTTCTTTGCCACGCCAGAGCCGAACGAGCTGATAAATGAGAAGCTGAAGCTTGCCCGGGTCGTAGCCCATCGCTTCAACCACAGCCTTCATGCGTGGAACATACCCGTGGTGGTCAGCCCCCCACACATCGATCATCAGGTCGTAGCCACGGTCATACTTGTTCTTGTGGTAGGCCGCGTCTGCCGCGATATAGGTGGGCTCTCCCGTGCTGCGAACGAGTGGCCGGTCTTTATCGTCTCCGAATGCGGTCGAGCGGAACCAAACGGCACCTTCGCTATCGTAGGCGTGGCCATGTTCCCTCAGCTGTGCGATTGCTGCCTCAACTAGACCGTCTTCGTGCAGCTTCTGCTCGCTCACGAATCGGTCGAAGTGGAGGCGAAAGGCCTCGATGTCCTTCGCCTGGTCTTCTCGCATCTCTTGTTCGGCCAGGCGCTTGAAGAGCAGATTGTCTTGCGCATGATCGCCTTGCCCCAACCCGTCGCCGTGTTTCTCACGAATTGCCTTGGCCAGATCGACGAGGTACTCCCCCTTGTAACCGTCGTCCGGTAGGGGGACGTCGTGACCGAGTAGCTGCAGGTAGCGCGCTCGAACGCTCTCGCCGAAGAGCTGCATCTGAAGCGACGCACTCGAGTCGTTCAGATAGAACTCGGTCTCGACCTCCCAGCCGGCCTTGCGCAGACAGCGGGCGAGAACGTCGCCTATCACGCCATTCCGCCCGTGCCCCAGCGTCAGCGGCCCATTCGGGTTGGCACTCACGTACTCTACCAGCGCACGCTTGCCACGTCCGATGTCGCTCTCGCCGAACCGCTCGTCCATCTCCAAGACCCTACACAGATGGCCGGCAACCCAATCCGGGTCGAGCTTAAGATTGAGAAACCCCGGTGGAGCGACTTCGGCGGAAGCGATGCCGGGGTGCGAGAGGCGCGACGCGATGGCGCGTGCAACTTCGAGCGGGGGCTTTCCGGCACTCCGAGCAAGCAGCATCGCTACGTTGGAGCTGTAGTCACCGTGGTCGGGGTTTTTCGGCCTCTCGATGCTGACCGGCGGGGAGTCGCATTCAGGCAAAGCGCCTTCCGCGACTGCTCGTTCGAGCGCCGACTGAACAGCCTTTGCTAAGTCGCCTCGAATCACGTCTGTCCAGCCTTTCTTAGCCGTCGAGCTTCGCCAACTCGGCCTTCAACTTGTTGATGGCCGCGATCTCTTCGGGGTCCGTCTCGCCGAGTGCGGCGAGATATAGGCTTACGAAGTCGCCGAGGTAGCACATGGAGAGCATCCTGGTAACCAAATCTCTGGCGTCTACCATGATCCCGTGTACCGGCATCGGCTCGATCAGGCTTCGCGTGACCTCCCAGCGCTTGTGCATCCGCTCGCTCTCCGTGCCGTCGAAAAGCAAAACCACCGAGAACTTGTCGGACTGCGCGCGTGCCCGCGTCCAGCCCACGATCTCGTTGTGGTTCATCTCGGGCAGCACGTGTGCGAATGCGTGCATCTTCGAGTTCTCATTGATCTGGCACTTCCAGCGAGAGGCCACCACCCCGCGATAGCCACCGAGACCGTATAGGATGGGTATCCGTCCATCCAACTCCGAAGCCAGCCACTTCGCCCCGTTGTCCGCCAAAGGGACTGCTGGACCGTATGCGTCGCGGATGCGCTCTAGGTCGGAGACCAGGTACTCGACGTTCACGTTGGAGACGACACCCGCCTCCCCAGCAGCGAGAAGCAGTGGAAGGAAGAGGTACCCCAGGGCCGTGCGCGGCGGCTGCCCTCCGGGGATGGCGATCACCTGAACCCGCTCCCGCTCTGCTAGCTCGCCGAGCTTGCCGCCACTCGTAATGCACAGCCGCTGACAGCCCCTCTGACCGGCCTGCTCGAAGCAGCTCAAGGTCTCCTCGGTGTTACCCGAGTAGCTGCAGAACACGGCCCACGTTTCCTCGCCTGCGAATCCAGGTAGCTCGTACTCCCGGCAGACCACCACGGGCACCGTGCCCTGGTCCTCTGCCACGCATCGCAGCAAGTCGCCACCTGCCGCGGATCCACCCATGCCGCAGACCACCACGTTCTGGATCGGTTTCTGGGGCCTTTGGAATCCGGAGGAACGATAGATGCTGATCGCCTCCTCGCACTGCTGCGGGAAGGCTAGGGCAAGCCCCATCATGCCTTTGGGGTCATGCTCGGCGAGCCGAAGTGGGTTATCGAGGATTGCGGCCGGTTCCATTCTCTTGACGTTCCTCCCTGTTAGTAGACAGAACGGCGTGGTCACCGCCACGCCGTACGGGTCTTGGGCGGCCCTTGGTAAGCCGCCCGACTACTACTGCGCGACGTAGGGCAGCAACGCGCACTCCCGGGCGCGGCGAATCGCCGTCGCGAGCATTCTCTGATGCCTGGCACAAGTCCCAGTCTGGCGCCTCGGCATGATCTTGCCTCGCTCCGTGATGAATCGTCGGAGTTTGGGTACTTCCTTGTGGTCGATCACCCGAGCCTTCTCGAGGCAGAAGGCACACATCTTCCGTCGGCGCTTGAATCGGCGCTGACGTTCGCGGGGCCCTGCAGCTAGCCCTTCGGCGTCACGCGGCTTCGGGCCGCTGCGGTAGGCGTCCGGTTGGCGAGGAGCCTGTTCTCGTGCGGTCTCCTGGGCTGGAGTCACCGTTTCGTCAGGTGCGGGTGTCGGCTGATCCGTAGTCTCGGTGATCGGTTCTTCGCTCATGTCTGTCTCTCTACTCCGTCTCGAAGGGGTCGCTCGGGTCGCCGTTCCCACCGCGCAAAGGCTCCGGGATGTCGGCGTCGCCAAAATCGGAATAGTCGTCACGGGACTCGCTGTCGCGCGGGCGGTCCAGCCCCTTTACGCGCTCCGCCACGACCTCGAACTCGTATCGCTTGCGGCCCTCTTGGTCCTCCCAAGTGCGTGTCTGGAGCCTGCCGTCCACACCGACCAGCCGTCCCTTCGTCAGGTAGTTCGAGACGAACTCCGCAGTCTGGCCCCAGCACACGACGTTGATAAAATCGGCTTGCGGCTCCTGACTGTATGCTCGATCGACGGCGATTCGGAACGAAGCCACCTGCTTACCCGTGTTGGTGGTTCGCAGCTCGGGATCTCTCGTGAGCCTCCCGACCAGCACTATCCTATTGATCATCGCTGACCCTTTCCTTCGCCTTCTTCACTCGGGGAGCTTCGCGCTCCGGATCCCGAGAATACACGCGGACCCGCAAAACCTGATCTGTGATCGACATCTGGCGGGTCAGCTCCTTGGGCAGAGCCGGAGGGGCCTTGATGTGCATGAGGCAGTAAACTCCCTCACGGCGACCGGCAATCTCGTACGCCAAGCGGCGCTTCTCCCAGACTCCGGATTTCTCCACTTCGCCGCCGTTGTCGGCGACCACCTTGTCGAATCGGGCGACGAGGGCCTCTACTTCCGGCTCCGGGACTTCAGGAGCCACGATGTAGAGCACTTCATATTGACGCAAGTCCAACTGTGTCTAGCCTCCCTATGGACGATGTTGCTCGGCCCGCGAACGGGCAGAGAGGCCGGCCGCCTCTGGCGGCCGCGCGATCCAGCATCATACCCGACAACCGGGCTCGCGGATCCGGCGCGGGTGGGTCCCAAGCGTTGCCCGGCTCTAGGCATACTCGGGCCGGGCGAACGCAGCCCCTACCGGGTATTGTCCGTATTGACGTTGACGACCGAGGCACTCGGGCTGCCTCCAGGTCGCTGCAAAGGAGGACAGCATGCTGTCTGAGCATAGGCAAGAGATGACGCGAGGCCGCAAAGTCGGCATCTTCCTGCTGGTCGTACTCGTCCTGGTCATAGCCTTCGGTGGGGCAGCCACGACGGCCTACATGAACTGGCTGTGGTTCTTGGAAGATGCTCGGCAGCCTCAGGTGTTCGCGGTGCGGTTCAACACTCGGCTCCTCCTTTTCGCGATCGGCTTCGTAGTGTCGTTCCTGTTTCTAGGGTTGAACGTGGCGGGGGCGCTGCGTTCTTTCACCATCATTCACCCGGGCGTGGATCACCCGGCCAGGGAGTTTTTCACCGTGCTGATGCGCGCAGGCCGCGGCGGCATCCTTCGTGTGGCGTGGATTCTCGTCGCGGTGCTCGCCGTGCTGTTCGGTCTAGGTCTCCGAGGGCAGTGGGAGAACCTACTGGTGTTCCTGAACGCCACGCCCTTCGGCAAGACCGACCCGATCTTCGGTGCGGACATCTCTTTCTACGCGTTCCGGCTTCCGCTCCTCGAGAGCTTGGCAGGCTCTGCCTTCTTCCTCTCACTGCTTACGCTGCTAGCGGTCGGCGGTATCTACCTCGTAGGTCGTGCCATCGCAGGTTTCGGTCGTGCGCACCTCTCTATCCCGAGGGCGACGCCCCAACTGAACCTGCTGGCCGCTGCTACCTTGGCCTTGCTCGGCTGCCAGGTTTGGCTTGCGCGGTACGGTTTTCTGTACGCTGGCGGCAGCCTCTTCACGGGTCCTGGTGCCGCCGACGTGTCTGCGAGACTGCCCGTACTGGCACTGATCGCCTATCTCTGTTGGGCGCTCGCCGCCGTGTTCGCGTTCGGTGCGTGGAGCCTCCGGCGCTTCCACGTTCACGGCTATGGGTTGGGAGCGCTGGTGCTCGTGTGGATCGTGGGCTACCTCGTATATCCCGGCATGCTCCAGGCGACGGTGGTGAGCCCCAACGAGCTCGAGAAGGAGTCTCCCTTTATCAAGCACGCGATTGACTACACCCGGTCCGCTTACATGCTCGATCGCATCCGCGTCGTCAACTGGCAGCCGCGCGCCGAGCCTACCGCCGAGGATCTACAGGCGGCAGCCGGCACGCTGGAAAACATGCGGCTCTGGGACTATCGAGTAATCAATGACACCTACGACGGACTGCAGGTCATCAAGCAGTACTACCGCTTCCGAGAGGTTGACGTCGACCGTTACCGGATAGACGGCAAGCAGCGCATGGTCAACATTGGAGCGCGAGAGCTGGATACGGACGGTCTCGGACCTGGCGCGAAGACGTGGCAGAACCTGCGCTTCCAATACACGCATGGAATGGGGGTGGTGCTCAACCCGGTCAACTCTGCCGATCCCGAAGGTCGCCCGAACTTCATCGTAGCTGACTTGCCGCCGAAGTATCCTCCCGACCTCCCGGTGAAGGAGTCGAGGTTGTACTACACCGAGGGGCCCGGGAACCCGGTGTTCGTGCACAGCCAGATCGCAGAGATCTCTGCAGAGACGGAGGCCCAGCCGGACGGCCAGAACCTGGCTCCGGCGTTCCCCGGCAATCGGGGCATCGCAGTCGGCAGCTTCTTCCGGAGGCTGTTAGTATCTGCTGCCCTATCGGAGTTCAGTGTCATAACGACAGAGGCGTTCACGCCTCGCTCCAAGGTGCTGCTACGTCGCAACATCATGGAGCGTGCCTATGCGGTCTATCCGTTCCTTACCTTCGACGGCGATCCCTACCCGGTGATAGCAGATGGGCGTGTGTACTGGATGATGGACGGATACACCACCACCAATCGCTATCCGTACGCCGCCCATTCCGGTGGATCCGATTACGCCCCGAACTACATCCGTAACAGCGTGAAGGTCGTAATCGATGCAGCAACCGGTGCGATGACCGCGTACAACTTCGATGACCAGGACCCCATCCTGAAGACCTACCTAGGTATCTACCCGGGACTGGTAAAGCCGAGATCGGCCATGCCTCAGAGCTTGCAGGCACACATCCGGTACCCAGAGGACCTGTTCATGGCACAGTGCAACCAACTGCAGCTCTATCATATCCAGGACCCCAAGGTCTGGTATCAGAAGGAGGACCGGTGGTCGCTTCCCAAGGAGTCCACGGAAGAGGGTGGAGATCGGCCGATGGAGGCCTACTACTGCCAGCTTCGAGTGCCGGATGACGACAAGGACAGCTTCATCCTGATGCTCCCGTTCACTCCACTGGGAAGACCCAACCTCTCAGCATGGTTGGCAGCACACTGTGATCCCGATCGCTTCGGCGAGCTCGTGCTCTACCGATTCCCGCGCACCAGCAGTCTCGTGGGTCCGAAGCAGGCGAGCAATATCTTCTATCAGAACGAGGAGATATCACAGTGGGCAACGCTGGTCGGTCAACGCGGCTCGCGGGTTCGTCGTGGCAACCTGCTAGTAGTACCCGTCGGTAACAGCATCTTGTATGTGGAGCCTCTTTACCTGCAAGCTGCCGGTGACCGCCCGATCCCCGAGCTGAAAAAGGTTGCGCTGGCCACACAGCGTCGAGCGGTGGTAGGCGATACCTATGCCGAAGCACTCGCACGGCTGTTCGGCGATCAGGCCCCGAGAGTCGAGGGCTCCCCGCCCCCGAAGCCCGGTGCCAAAGCTCAGCCGGCCGCCGAAGTTCCCAAGGAATCGCCGGAGCAGATGCTCTCTCGAGCGTTGGCGGCCCGCGCAGAGGCAAAGCAGGCCCTTGCCAAGCAAGACTGGGCGGGCTACGGCGCGGCCCAGCAGAAGCTGGACGAGGCGCTCCAGGCACTGCAGCGCCACTTTGTCGGGGAGGCCGAGCCTCGGCGCTAGCCCCCTCCGGCCGGTGTCTCCGTCACAAGCGACGGAGACACCGGCCCCTACGCCACCTGTTGAAGCCTCCCACCGGTTCCGATAATAGCCCTAGGTTTGCCCGACCTATTCGGGCTCTTATCGGGCATCAAATGCCGATCTGGCGGAGGACATCTGCATGAGGCACAGGCATCCGCGTGGGGAACAAGCGGTGCCGATTAGCGTGGCAAGCCGCATCACCGGGGTGGAAGTGCATACGCTGCGGTACTGGGAGAAGGAGTTCCCACAGTACCTTCGTCCCATCCGCACTGCAGGCGGTCAACGGCGCTATCGACCGGAAGATATCAGCAGCATCTTTCAGATACGGAAGCTGCTCAAAGACGAAATGTTTAGCATCGCAGGCGCCCGAAGGGTGCTTCGTATGGAGGCTGACCGTTCCTACAACTAGTCCGGCAGCAGCCGAGGCCCGCCGTAAGCGAGCGGCCATTTCGGGAAGCTGCGCGGGAGAAGAGCGGATCCGAACTCGGGCCGGGGCGCGAGCCTCGGCTCGCATTCTCTTGGGAGACTTGGCATGGGCAGCAGGCGACACACGACACAGCTACCGAACACCATCTGGGAAGGACCCTTCTTCGAGCAGCACAGCCTAGGATTGTGCAATCGCGAGACCCTGCTGGCACTTCTCCGCCGGAACCCGACCTGGCAGGTCGGCATCCTGCCGGATCGTGTCGGCGAGTTCGGGCGCGAGAGGGAAGGGGCGCTCGCCGAGCGGCTCTACGGGGTGCCCGACCCTCCCGCTGTCACCGTCCGCTTCCAGTTCCCCCCCGATTTCCGCACGCCGCCCTACGGACACCTCGTCATCCTGCAGCCGTGGGAGTACTGGGCTGCACCTCGAGAGTGGGTTCGGGTGGCCAACGAGGTGGCAGCGCAGTTCTGGGTGCCCACTCGTTATGTACGAGACGGTTTCGTGGCCTCGGGCATGAACCCCGAGCGAGTGTTCGTCACACCGCATGGGATTGACCCCACTACGATGCGGCCAGAAGGCCCGAAGCTGGACCTGCCGACCGAAAAGGGGTTCCGCTTCCTCTTCGTGGGTGGCACGATCCCGCGCAAGGGTGCCGACTTGCTGCTAGACGCATACCTCGCCGAGTTCGGTCCGGACGAAGATGTGTGCCTGGTGATAAAGGAGTTCGGTGCACAGTCCTTCTATCGCGGTCAGGGACTGGGAGAACGCATCCGAGCCGCCGCTAACAATCCGAGCTGCCCAAGCATCGTGTACGTAACTGCTAACTTGAGCGATGAGCAGGTGCCTGCTCTCTACCGAGCCTGCGACGCGTTAGTGCATCCGTTCCGCGGCGAGGGGTACGGCCTGCCGATTGCCGAGGCGATGGCCTGTGGGCTGCCGGTGATCATAACACGTCACGGCGCGCCCCTAGACTACGTGAACGATGACGTTGCGTACCTCGTGGATGCTACCGAAAAGCCTGGGCCAACTGAAGGACTGGCATCTTTCGACCTCGCCATACCACCCATGTGGGCCGAGCCGAGCGTGAATCACCTTCGCCAGCTGATGCGCGCAGTGTTCGAAGACCGCGATACCGCTCGAATGGTCGGTCGGAGGGCGTCGCAGCATATGCACCGCCATCACACTTGGGACGCTGCAGCCGCCGTGATCGAGCAGAGGCTCCGCGAACTACCAGCCTTGGATGCGAAGCCGATCGCCAGGCCCACTTTGGTAGCCGGACTGGCACTGGACCTGGAACTTCGGGGACGAGTGGGCGTGGATCTGGCAGTCGTCGAGCGTGCCTTACGCGACCAGCCTCATGAGCCTGCGCTGATTGCAGCGCGAGCTAAGGCGTTGCTGAACGTAGGCAACTGGGATGAGGCAGTGAGGTCGTTGGAAGAGGCGCGGCAAACGCATACCGACTCTCTGGAAGTGCTCGGGCAGCTCGCTTGGGCCTATGCCTACAGCCAGCGCGAGGACCGCGCTTACGATGTCGCGGAGCATGCCATGACGCTAGATGGCAGCGACTACCGACTGACGGCTGCCCTGATCGCCCTCTATGGGTACTACACCAACCTATCAACGTGCAAGTGGACCTCCGCAAAGCAGCGCAAACATGCTAGGTCGCGTGCAGCCGCTATCGGTGCGCGCCTGATAGCAGCGGGATGGTCACCGGAGTCCATGCAGCCCCTCGGCACCGGTCTATCGCTCTGCATGATAGTAAAGAACGAAGAGAGCAACCTCCCTCGGTGCCTGGACAGCGTACGGGGAGTGGTCGACGAGATCGTCATCGCCGATACCGGCAGCACTGACAGGACCGTGGAGATTGCCGAGGCATACGGTGCCAAGGTGGTCCACTTCCCGTGGTGTGACGACTTCTCGGCAGCGCGGAACGAGTCGCTGCGGCATGCCACCAAGGAGTGGGTCCTTTGGCTAGACGCTGACGAGACTCTGGAGGCGAGCAGTATCCCCACGGTACGAGAAGGACTAGTTAGGCCTCAGTTCGGCGGATATATGATGCAGATCCTGAACTTCATGTCGGAAGGCGAAGGCACCGACGTGTTCACGCATCGTCCCTGTCGGCTCTTCCGCAGACTTCCGGGCATACGCTTCGAGGGCCGTATCCATGAGCAGGTGATGCAGAGCATAGCCGAGCGCGGACTGCCCGTAGCGAACCTCGCAGGTGCGCGCATCCTACACTACGGCTATTCGCCGACGGCGATGCAAGAGCGTGGGAAGATGGATCGTACGCTCTCACTGCTCCGAGCGGAGTTGGAGAAGGATCCCGAGAACGTCTTCCATCAGTTCAACCTTGCGAACACGTACTACGTAGCTGGGCGCTACGAGGACGCTGCGCGACTGCTAGCAAGTTGCGCGGATCGCATACACGACCGACAGGACTTCTGCGCCACTGCCTACCACCTCTGGGCCTCCGCGATGGTCAATCTCAACCGTCCCGAGGAGGCCTTGGCGGCCTGTCGGGCAGCGGATAGGAGAGGTATCAGTAGCCCTGCTATCGAGTTCAGCCGCGCGACTGCACTGTATCAGCTCGGCAAGTACAGCGAGGCGCTGGAGGCGGTAGAGCGAACGAGAGCAATGCCGTGGAAGGATGAGACCACGGGCGACTACACGGTAACCACCTTCAAGTTACGGTTCGTGGAAGGGCAGTGCCGGCTGGCCCTCGGGGATGCCGAGGCTGCGATAGCGTGCTTCGAGGATTCCCTGCGGGAGTCGCCCGGCTACCCGCTCGGCCACTACTTCCTCGCTCTTGCCCTGGCAAAGGTTGGGCGTTCTCGTGAGGCGGTGGACCACGCCCTGATCCCCGTTGATGACGAGAAGGTGGGCAACAGCGCGCTGCTGCTCGCGAGCGACCTGCTCAACGACCTGACGGAGTACCGCCGCGCCGCTCAGGTGGCAGGCCAACTCAGCAGACGGATGCCACAGAACGAGCGCCTATGGGCACGTTGGCTGTACCTTGCCGAGAAGGCCGACGACTGGCACGAGATCAACGCCGCCTACGCCGCGAGAGCGGAGCACGGGGAGTTGAGCGCCGATATGTTTGTCAACTGGGGCAGGGCATGTGCCAATCTGCAGGATTGGGACCGCGCGCTCTCTCACATGAAGGACGCAATAGACCTCGAGCCGGACAACGCCAACGCGATGTTCAACGCCGGGGACCTGCTATACAAGCTGGGAGCGTACAACGAGGCAGCCGATGCATACCAGGCTGCGTTGCGGCTCGACCCCAAAAATGCGAACGGCTGGTTCGTCTTGGGCAACGCGCTCTTCCGACTCCGCGTCTTCGAAGGGGCGAAGGTGGCGTTCCAGCAGGCCCTCCAGATTCGACCCGACTTTGAGGATGCCAAACACAACCTGGAGCTGGTGGAGGAGGTGATTCGGGTCACCGCCGCCTGAGCGGGGCAGGAAGCAGCCGACCAGATGGCGAACAGAGGAGCATATGCTCCGTGCCTACCTTTGCTTGTTATGCTTCGCCTGTGCCTGTGTCAACCAGGGCCAGCAACCTCAGGTATCCGTCAACCTGGATCTTTGGCCCACCGTTCGGGCCGAGCGCGATGGCAAGTTCCGCTTCCACTGGTACGACGACGCAGGGCACCACTCGGTGGTATCCGTCACGATGCTGACGGAAGTCGGATTTCGCGCTTTCGTTTCCCAGCGCCTGGAGCTGATTGCCGGCGATGCCGATAACGAGTACCTCAATGAGTTCTACGTGGAGGACACGGGCTACTGGCGGGTCGGAAAGCAACTCCTACCTTTCGGCCTCGAATCCATGGAGAGGGAAATGGTGACGGCAGCACGGGCGGATACGCGCTTTGCTCTCGGCGGTTGGCCGCTGAAGATTGCGTGGTGCGGTGGCAACGTGGGCCTTCCTACCGGGTATGTCGCTCGCGTGGGAGGTGCATTCGGACTCAGCATCGCTTCCGGGAGGCACTTCGGTGTCTCGGGCCTCTCATTCCAGGAAGTCCGCCGGCCGGAGGACAGCCCGGGTCGTGGTAGGGGATATCGAGAGCTGTACGGCGCCGACTTCACCCGA
>BTVI01000055.1:0-16690 GCA_045862955.1 Fimbriimonadales bacterium | reverse complement strand
GTGGGGTCGCACACCCACGAGCTGGGCTACGTGCCGGATGAATCACTGCCCGCCCTGTACTCAGCGGCGGACGCTTTTTTCTTCCCCAGCCTGTACGAAGGCTTCGGGTTGCCCGTACTGGAGGCGATGGCATGCGGTTGTCCCGTGGTGTGCTCGGATGGTGGCGCGTTGCCCGAGGTGGTAGGCGACGCCGCGCTCGTGGTGCCTGCAAGGGACGAGCGGGCCTGGACCGAAGCCATCGGGCGAGTTCTCGGATCGCCGGACTGGAGGGCGAAGTTGGCTGAGAAAGGTGTCGAGCGTGCCAGAATGTTCTCCTGGCGGGACACCGCCGAGCGAACCGTTGAAGTGTACAGGGAGGTAGCGAAATGGTCTCCGAGGAGCTTCTAGCCATCCTGGCCTGCCCAGCTTGCGACGAGCGTCCGCCGCTGACGCAGGAGGCCGGCTTTCTCGTCTGCACCGTGTGCCGACGCAAGTATCCTGTCGTAGACGACATCCCCCACCTGCTCGTAGAAGAGGCCATCGAGCCCGATGAGACGGAGACGACGAGCTGATGCCGGGACCGGCAAGACCCCAGGTTCTGGTCGTTCATGGCCCCAATCTGAACCTCCTCGGCTTCCGCGACCCGAGTCTTTACGGGCCCAAGTCGCTGGAAGAGGTAGACAAGGAGATCCAGAAGAGGGCCGAGCAGCTCGGGCTGTTGGTCAAGACGTTCCAGAGCAACCACGAGGGCGCGATACTGGACTTTCTGCACGAGAATCGCACGTGGGCCGACGGCGTAGTGATCAACCCCGGCGGCCTAACGCATACGTCCATCGCGCTGATGGACGCGCTGAGCGCCTTGCGGCTACCTATCATCGAGGTGCACATCTCGAACGTCCACGCGCGCGAGGAGTTTCGACGGCACTCGTATGTGGCACGCATTGCCCAAGCGCAGATTGCGGGCCTGGGCACCTACGGGTACCTTCTCGCTCTCGAGGGAATCAAGGCGATCCTCGTGGAGGCGATGTAGCATGGACAGGGTGCAAAGGCTGAGAGACGAGCTGAGGTCGCGCGACCTGGAAGCAGCGCTGATCACGGATACGCTGAACGTCCGCTACCTAACCGGCTTCACGGGGAGCTTCGCGCAGGTGATCGTGGGTCCCACTCGCGCTGCCATCATCACCGATTCTCGCTATGCCATTCAGGTGCGCGAGGAGTGTCCCGCATGGGATGCCAGGACCTTCGCCAGCCCGGTGCGAGGGATCGACTTCCTGCGTGACACGCTCAACGACTTGGGACTACGGCGAATTGCGTTCGAGGCAGACACGGTCACCTATGCCGAATGGCAACGGTGGCAGGAATCGCTAGAAGACATAGACCTCGTTCCCGCCCCTAACCTGATGGAACGGCTGCGGATGGTGAAAGACGAGACCGAACTGGACTCGATACGTCAGGCGTGCGGCATGACGGAGGCATGCTTCGAGTACGTTCGACCGCTAATCCAGGTCGGCGTCGCTGAGATGGACCTGGCCCTGGAGATCGACTTCTACTTCCGGAGGCAGGGAGCCGTGAGCGCCTTCGATGTGATAGCCGTCAGCGGGGAGCGAAGCGCGCGACCGCACGGTAAGCCCTCGGAACGCAAGCTGCAAGTCGGCGACTTTCTAACACTCGACTTCGGTGCCAGAGTGGGCGGATACTGCGCCGACATCACACGCACCGTTGTAGTCGGCGAGGCATCCGAGAGGCATCGTACCATTTATCAGGCCGTTCTGGATGCGCAGCGCTCGGCAATCGAGGCGATGCGCCCTGGCAGGACCGGACACGAGATTGACCAGGTTGCCCGTGACGCCCTCGCTAAGTACGACCTGGCGCAGTTCTTCGGGCACGGTTTGGGACACGGCCTCGGCTTGATGGTACACGACTTCGGGCGGCTGGGGCAGAAGAGCGACACGGTATTGGAGCCGAACATGGTGCTTACCGTGGAACCGGGTGTGTACATCGAGGGCTTCGGCGGATGCCGCATCGAAGACGACGTGCTGATTACCGAATACGGCGCGGAGAAGCTGACCGATGCAGGCACCGAGATGCTCGTGTTGTAGGCGCTAATCGCCGAAGCGACGGTCGTATCCGAGAACAATCTTCACTACGGTATCCGATACGTTCGGTACTACATACTCCGGTGGTGGCGCCCAGATCCGATCCGATCGAAGCGCGATGCGAACAGCGCTTCGTATCAGCTCGGGGATGGCTCCCGTCAGGATGTTGCTGCCGCACTCCACCGTCTCGGGCCGCTCCGTGACGTCGCGGATGGTGACGTTCGGGACCTTGAGGATGGAGCACTCCTCCTGCACGGTCCCGCTGTCGGTAAGCACACACATGGCACTTTGCTCCAGCTTCACGAACTCGAAGAAGGGAAAGGGTTCCAGCCAACGGATGTTAGGATTGTCCTCTGCAAGGCCGAACTCTTGCATGCGCTTGCGTGTGCGTGGGTGCGTGCTGACAATAACAGGCACGCCGTGCTCGCGCTGCAGCTGTTGGAATGCGATCGCGAGGTTGCGGAGGCGATGCTCGACGTCTACGTTCTCCGCACGGTGCATCGTTACGAGGAAGAACCTACCAGGCTGGAGATCGAGGCGTGCTAGGATGTCCGATGCCTCGATACCGGTGCGATATCGCTCTAATACCTCATAGATAGGATTACCCGTCACATAGATTCGCTCGCCGGCGATGCCCTCGCGAAGCAGGTTCTGTCGGCTTCGCTCGGTATATGGCATCAGGACGTCGCTGCAGTGGTCTATGATGCGCCGGTTCACCTCCTCCGGTACACGGTCGTCATAGCAGCGATTCCCTGCCTCCATGTGATACACGGGGATGGCCAACCTCTTGGCCATGATAGCCGCCATACTACTGTTCGTATCCCCTAACACGAGGAACTTGTCGGGGCGTTCCTGGAGCATCACGCGCTCGGCGCCGGCGAGGATGGTTCCGATCTGCTCGCCGAAGGAGCCCCGAGCTCCGAGGTAGTGATCGGGCTTGCGCACACCGAGCTGCCGGAAGAACACCTCGTCGAGATTGGGGTCGTAGTTCTGGCCGGTGTGCAGGACGACTTGCTCGCACAGAGCATCCAGTTTCTCGATAATCACGCAGAGGCGGATGATCTCGGGACGAGTTCCCAGGATTGTCATCACCTTCATCGCCGCACCTCGCGCACTAGCTCCACCGCAGCTTCAGCTTGTACCTCGCCAGCTCCGACACCATGTGTCTTATCGTAGGTGGTTCCGTATAGCCGGCAGCGGCCCACAACTCGCGATTGATATCCTCTCGTTCGGTGCCAAGACTCCTATCCACGGCCGTCGGCGCAGCCGCGGCTGCGATCTGGATGTCCTCACGCCCGAATGCGGATGCGAAGGTACGTAGCAACTCGTACTTCGTGAGGGTGTCGCCTGGAATCACGTGCTGCCTGCTGGGAAGCCGAACCACCGAGTTCATGACGCCATGACACAGCTTAGCGAAGTGCAGCGTGGTAACACCATTCCATAGGTGGTTGGTGAAGCCCTTGACGCTCGCACCCTGCGGCTGGCCGAGAAACCAATCAAATAGGAACTTGTGATCTTTCGGTTCGGGGCCGATGATCGAACAGCGGAGGTGGAAGTAGTTTTCGGACGGCGTCTCTCCGAGGCTCTTCGTCTTTCCGTACGCATCCCAGGCATCATGAGGGTCCTTCTCGACATAGCTGCCTTTGGCTCCAGAGTACACGCAGTCGGTCGCGATCTGTAACACCCGAGTGCTCTTCGTCCGGATGGCGGCCTGAATCCGATGTGGTAGCAGCGAGTTCACGAGGATCGCACGCTCTACCTCCTTCGGGTTGTCATCGTGGATCAGCGGCTTGGTTATTCCGATGCAGTTGATGACCCAGTCGTACTCGGTGAGGAACGAGAGGTCCAGGTCCACCTCTTCGGCATCGAACCGATGCCACTGAACCTGCGGTACGAGAGCCCGCGCACTTTCGGCCAGCGTCGAGTTGCGAGCGGTCGCATGCACCGCGAGATCGGACGTGCAGGAGAGATAGTCCGTGACCATCGCCCCCAGCATACCGGTCCCGCCTAGTACTAACACCTTCACCTGCGATCCTCCTTATCTTTCGATCACGCCCCAGATGTCCCACAGCCTTGCGTCGTACCGTACGTCGTCTACGCGGCTCTCTTCCACCGTGGCGGTCGAATAGAAGACTAACACCGCGTCCTCCGTTAGCGACATGAAGCCGTTGGCATAGCCTGGTGGTATGTATAACACCGCGGGCTTTTGAGCCGACAGAACGTAACGATGGACCGGCAGGTCCGGCGATGGGTGATCCCAGTCGTCAATCCGCACCGCACCTACCACCGCCGAGCCCGAGACTACCGTCACGTACTTCGCCTCTCTCCGATGTGCGTGCCATGCGCGAACGAAGCCCCTCTGATGGTTTCGCACCACATAGAACCGCTTCACGCCGAGAAAGCCGAAGTCGTTGACGAATGCCACGGAACCGCGGTCGTCCACCGCCAATCCGCCTTCGATCAGCATCGGCTCATGCCCTAGGTCCACAAGTAGCCTCCTCAGGTTCGATGCTCTGGTTGGAGAGACCGTCTTCGATGGTACGGCGCGCAGCCACGTCGGCCAGCAGCCGCTCGTATGTGTCCACGAGAATCTGCTTAGTATACTTTCGCAGGAACTCGGACCGCCCGTTTGCCCCCAGTTCCTCGCGCTGCTCGGTGGGCATGCGGTGCAGGTCGCGGATTGCCTGCGCGAGTGCCTCGGGGTTCTCCGGGGGGCAGAGAACTCCGGCTCGGGCATCGCTCACGATCTGCGCGGCATCTCCTGCCACGGCGCAGAGTATGGGCCTGCCGCACGCGAGGTACGACATCGTCTTGCCAGGTATCGTGATGCGAAAGAGCGGTTCGTCTCGCAGATGGATCAGCAACACGTCTGCCCAGGCGTACAGCCCTGCCATCTCCTCCACGGGCTTGCGTCCGAGAAACCTCACGTTGCTCAGTTCCGCCGCTGCGGCCCTCAGTTGCTCGTACGAGACCCCATCCCCCACCAGGACCATCTGCACGTCGGGCAGGTCGCTCAGAAGCGAGGCAGCCACCAGCACGGAATCCAGAGCCTGAGCGGGGCCCATGTTGCCTGCGAACATCACGTTGAACCGCCCTGCCAGACCGTGCGCCCTTCCCACCTCGGGATCTCGCGGCACCGGTCGAAATCGATCCTCGTCCGCCCAGTTGGGAACGAATACCAGCTTGTTCGCGGGCACGCCTCTTTCGATCAGTTTGGTGCGAAACCCGGGGGATTGCACGACGATGGCGCTCGCGGCACGGTACACCTTCGCGGCGAGGCCTTCCAACCAACGAATCGCTCGGCTCTCCGCGGCAACCCCGCTGGCTATCAGCGTGTCCGGCCACAGGTCCTGAATCTCGTAAACGAATGGCACACGTCGCAGGAGAGAGATCCACTTGGCTGGGATACCGACTGTGAGCGGTGGGTGATACACCCACATCGCATCCGCCCGCCCGCACAGCAGCGGTCCGAGTATCGAAGCCGATGCCGCGAAGCTCAGGTAGTGTGCGGCTCGTCGCTTCGTCGAGAGACTGTGGTCGGGGAAAATGGGCAGGCGAAACACCCTCACGCCGTCCATCTCCTCGCGGGTCCAGAGACGCTGCCGGTAGCCTTCGTACAGCTTGCCGTACGGATAGTTTGGCAGGCCGCACAGCGCTGTCACCAGGTGCCCGCGCGCGACGAGTTCGCGACCCAGCGCGTGACCGCGCAGGTCGCACGGCTCCGGTGCATAGTGCTGCGAAAGCGTGACGATCTTCAAGAGCGAATCCAGGTTACCCCAGCGCGACTCAGGGTACGGCGCCATCGCGCTTACGTGCGATGACGACGGCCAGCGCGAGCCCGACGGCGGCCCCGACCATGTCCAGGGCGACGTCCCAGCCGGCGCCGGTTCGACCGGCACTCATCGCCTGCCTGGTTTCGTCGAAGGTAGCGTGAACCAGAGCCCACGCGAGGGCAAAAGCGGCCGCCCGTCTCGCCGCGAACAGCCTCGCGAAGCCGAAAGCCGCTCCCGCGAGAAGTGCATAAAAGCCAACATGCATGCCCTTCCGCACGTAGAAGACGAGGGTCTCCGCGAGGGCGGGCTCGATGCCGAGCCAGTGCGTGAAGAAGACGTACATCCGTCCGGCTCCGCCGGCCGGTCCGCTGAAGGTAGCCACCAGCAAGCCGAGTGCCAGCACGGCGAACGCCCACCTTCTCGCCGACTGCGGGCCGGTTAGCGATGCTGCCGCTGCCGCCACGGCAACGAGCGCGGTCGCGGAGGGCAAAGCGATTGCGGGGCCGCTCAGCGGGGCATCGGGCAGGGTTATTACGAAAGCGACGGAGAGCGCACTCAGGTACGCGATCACGAGCACGGGGCCGACGCGGCCCGCGAGCAGCAGCGCCAGGATAGCCACACCCAGCCAGAAGCCCGCAAGCAGCGTAAGGCTGTGCCCCGCGACCGCTGAACTTGCACCAAGCGACAGCAAGCCAGCGACCGCACCGACCGAGCTCCACCTACTCACTTCGCCCGGCGCCCGATCACAGCTTCGCGAAACAGCCTTCGATTCGCCTCCACCATGTCGCTGGATGCGGTGAACTCCCGAGCAAAGCGGACCGCAGCCTTGCTTCGCCGCACGAACTCCTCCTGGTCCATGGCGATGCAATCCTGCAGTGCGGCCTCCCACGCGGCGTGGTCTTCCAGCGGTATCACCCACCCCGCATCGCCCAGCGACTTCCAGGGCGTGCGGTCGCTTATCAGGACGGGGCATCCTGCCCACAGCGCCTCGATGGTGACGTGGCCGAAGTTCTCGCCCTGCGTGGGCAGTAGTAGGAAGTGATGGGCCGCCAGTGTGGGTATCACCTGATCGGGTGCCACCACACCTGCATACTCCCAGTCGGCCGCATGTGGCAGTTCGGCGAGCGCGTTCATGCAACGTGTCATGTATTCTGCGTCTGCGACGGGACCATAGATCGCTAGGTGGTACTCGCCCCCGATGGATGCCAAGCGATCCACGGCATATAGTAGGTTTTTCATTGGGTGGATGCGAGAGAGGTACACGAAGTTCGCGTGTCCGGCTCGCTTCTCCCCTCTCGAGGGCAAGCGTTCGGGCACGCCGCAGCCCATCTCCGGAAGATCCGAAGCTACTACGTGCCATACGGGTCCCATCTTCGCTTGCACCATCTGTGCTTCCTCGTCGGTGCTCATGTGCCAGAGGAGCCCGTCGTAGAGGCGGAGGGCCTTGGCAGTTCGCAGAAAAGGGAGTTTCTTGCGCGCTTTCAGCCCTAGTGCACCCACCGAGAACTCGCCACGTGGAGCGAGAACCACCGGGATGCCGCCCAGCATGCCGAAGCGCCGAAGCACGAGGACTCGGATAGTGAAGCGTGAGAAAAAGCTGTTCAGATAGATGACATCGGGCCGGACTTCCCGAATGCGCGAGAGAATACTTCGTACGCCTTGGTTGCGCGGCGACGCATAGTAGATTCGGAAACGACCCTGGTCCAACCACTGGTCGTACGATACTTGCGAGTAAGGTTGGTCGTCACCGAGGTCCCTATCCCGTGTGAAGATGGAGAAGCGGTGTTCGTCGCCGAGCGCCTCGACCAGTCGAGAGATGGACCGGATGGGACCACCTGCCCGGAACCCGGGGAGGTACCAGTCTGCAAACACTAACACATCGCTCATGGCTCGAACAGGCTCTCTATGAAGGTGCGGAAGGTTCGACCGTGTACTTCCCAAGTCTTGTTCTGCCGGATGTACTCGCGCGCCCGTTGTCCCCTTTCGGCCAAGACTTCGCGGGGCGTGTTCCGGACGGATCGGATCGCTTCGGCGAGCGCGGCGGGGTGGGTTTCTCTTAGTAGGAATGTCATATCCTGAAGATCTTCCGCATAGGTGGTCATAACGGGCTTCCCCGTGGCCAAGAGCTGGGCGAGTTTCCCCGGAAAGCTATAGCGCGTCGTTCGATACTCGCGCTGAACCAGGTTGAGGAGCAGGTCAGCACGTCGGTACAGATCCACCACCTGTTCGAACGGCAGGTAGCCGTGGTAGGTGATCCGATCGTCCTCCCTGGCTGCGTGCTGCACCAGGTCCTCCATCTCTCCGCTGCCGGCAATCTCGAGACGATACGTATCGTCATCTAACAGGGCGAACGCTTCCAGAATGGTGGAGATCATGTTCATCTCGGACAACCACCCTGCAAACACCATCGTAAAGGTGTCTCCCTCCCCGTGGAGCGAGGCGGAAGGCCGGTCCTCGCAGGGCGCGAGAGGAGGGTCGGGGAGGGGGGATTCGGCAATGTCCCCCGCCTGGACATCGTCCGCTTGGTGCGAATCCGGCTCACCCTGCCCCTCACCCCAGCCCTCTCCCCGCGGCGGGGAGAGGGAGGCTTCAGGGCCTACCACGCGGAGATGGCTGCCTCCCATAGCAGTCGCGGTTTCTGCCTGCGGCGCAGAGAGGGATGGGTCGAACAGCGAGAGGTACTCCTCCCTCACGCCGGTATCCACGTGAATGAAGCGCGCGCCGGGGGCCAGATCCGTCACGATGTGAGGGTTCACCACGTTCAGCCCATCGAACTTCGGTAGATACCGCTCGTGGATCCACCAGTTCACCCGCCACAGGGGTGTGTCCGGCTTCAGGTCGCCGGGAACGAAGATGTCGTTCGCGGATGCCATCGTCTTCGCACCAATCAGTCGCGCCGCCCACAGGGTAGGTATACAGGGCGGAATCATCAGGTTGATTGCGAGCACCAGTCGGCGTTTGTGCCGCTTGCGAAAGCCCCATCGGAGCAGTCGAAAGAATGCGGCCACACCCGGCGTGATCACCTTGCACACTCCCAGGTTGAGAAAAGGTAACAAGCTGACGGGAACGCCGCCCTCTAGCACATCCCTCCCACCCCACACGATCAGGCGCTTCGAGTGGGGAAACCTAGGCACGCACTCTGCAGAGAACACCTCGATGTCCGTAAGGCCTGCGTGCCGTAGGCCGTAGATCAGGTTCTCCTGCCACTGGTTGATCGCCCGGCTGAAAGCGGGGTTGTGAAACCGCGGGCGGTCGGGCACGACGGACCCGACGATAGCGATCGCGATGTCCTTCTTCACGCCCTCGTCTCCGCACGTCCGGCCCGTCGCGTGTAGAACCACGCGATGAGGATCACCCAGAATGCCACCATCGCTTCGCCGTCTTGCACGCGATTTAGGGCCGGGAACCAGAAGACTACCATCAGCAGCAAGGATAGCGCCGCGGGCGCGAGTGGGTTCGTTCCACGAAGACAATCCGACCAAGCCAGCCCGAAGGCCCAACCTATCAGGAAAACGACCGGCACGACTCCAGGAAAGCTAACATCCGAGGCGATCCACGGGTAGATGGTGGAGAACCACATCCACGCGTTGATGCCGTCTTCGCGCTCCACCTGCGCGGTGTATGGGCGCCGAGCGAACTCCTCGGAGCGCAAGAATCGTGACGCGTTGCGCACCAGAAAGCGCGAGTGCCCGAGCCCATACGTGGGCTTCCACGGCTTCGAGAGGCACCGGTCCAAGACGTAGTAGCCACCCGCGAAGTAGAGCGTTGCGCTTAGCACGCCCTGTTGCCATTCCTTGGGCACTGCCGTTAACAGCGCGTTGCCCTCGTCCGGCCGCTCATAGGAGAGGGGCTCCACTGCAACCACGATCTTTCCGCCCGCACGAGCCACGTTGGACAGCGCGAAGTACGCGAAGAATGCGACACCCGCGAGGACACCCAAGCCGATCATGCCTGCCCACGCCGCTCGGCTACGTCGCGTCACTCCCGAGATGTGAGCGGCCAGCAGCAACCACGGAATAAAGACGAGCATATCGGCGATGTATGCCCTCATGCCGATGGAAACCATCAGGGCTACTGTAGAGAGTATCACCGCTAGCACACCGACGCGCAGCGTCCACCCGATGCGTCCCCAGTAGTAAATTCCGATAGGGATGGCCAGATACAAAAGCGGCGCTACTACTATTCGCATGTACATGGCGATGCTTGCCTGACCCTCGGTGAGTCGAAGCGATGCCTGGTACGCGCCCCCTGGGTCGGTCAAGCCACGCACTACGTCGGGCAGCCACGATCCCGAGCGGGAGTACGATACGAACGGTAACAGCACGAGGTTAGCTACCACGCTGATACGTACCAGCGATTGGGGGGTAATACGCGCTCGATACGTCCCTGGACGAATCACGATCCCGAGCACGAAACCTGCGAATAGCGCAACGTGAATGCACGCGACCAGCGTGTATAGGTAGGTGGCATTCTCGACCCGCCACGGCCACGGACCGAACGCAAAAAGCAAGACGGTGCCCGTGAGATACGCTACTACCACCACGATGGGCAGCATTCTTGCCCAGGCGGGGGCGGCCTTCACGGATGCACCTCTTGCGCTGGGGCGGCCTTGCCCAATAGGGGAACGCGCTGGAGAAGAGGGTCGGCCTGGCGTAGCAGCAAGAGCGACCCACCTGCCGCACCGAGCCCGAGCGTGCCTACGAAGAGCCAGTTCGGGACTACCAAGGTCATGCACGCCAACGCTCCCGCCGCCCACAGCGCGCCGTAGATGCTCAGCAACCTCGTACGCCCGGGCGGCCCTTCACCGCGGCCCTCTTTTTGAGGCGCGGAGAGGGAGGCTGCAAGGGTGCCGCGGTAGGCGAGCCAGCCGGAGACCGCAGCGGTGCCGATGGATGCCGCCGCTAGGCCGGTCAACCCGAACGCACGGGCAAGAATCGCCATCAACGGCACTCGCACCAGCGCTTCACCCACCAGCAGCCAGGCGCCCTCGGCCTGCTTGCCCGTTGCGCGATACAGATAGTTGCTAAGGAAGGACCATCCGGACACTAGCAGGCCTGTCGCCAGAGCAACGGTCAGCGCGGAACCACCGAACTGCTCCGCACCCACCCACACCGTTACGAAACTCGGGTTCACTGCCATGCATGCCGTTCCGAGGGCCACTGCGATGGTCATGTATACCGCGACCACCTCCGCCCGTACATGCATTGCACGGCTTCGGCCTTCCTCGCCCCCGAACAGGCTAGCGAAGCCACCGTAGGCTGCGTATGCCACGACGTCGCTGAAATACCGCGCGAGGTCCATGGCACGCCGCGTCACGGTCAGCACCGTGGCCGCACCCGGACCGAGTGTCATGGCGGCGATGGCTGCTTGGCTATTATTCATCACGCCGTAGCTCACCCCGGCCAGTAGCACGGGCGGAGAGAGAACCGCCATCTCGCGGACCAGGTGCCCACGCAGCCGAAAATGGCTCCACAGACCGCGATTCAGTACGGAAAGGGCGAACCACAGATTGGCCGCCAAGGCGATTCCCGCACGAGCTGCCGCACCCCATGCGATCGAGTAGAGCCCCCAGCCGCCGACCAGCAGTCCGGCCGTAACGCCGAAGCCCGCCACGGTAGCGACCACCAATGCGGCGTTCACGAACGCAGTCTGCTGAATCCCCTTCGCCAGGCCGTGTATCCCATGGCTCAGGATGTTCATCACGGCCGCCGTCGCACCGATCAGAAAGCAAGCGGACAGGGTCCGTGCGGCCTCCCCGCGGGCTCCCATCCAGACGGGGACCCACGCATGGATGGCGAACGCGGCCGCCAGTGCCGCTGCCGCTACTACTGCCACCATCGCTATCCCAGAGCACAGGTACGCCCCGATGGAGGCCTGGTCGCCTCTGCCATGCGCGGCTCCGATGCGCTGGATCATGATGTTGGGAATGCCGAAGTCGAAGGTCTGCAGCCAGACGAGCAGGTCGCCGGAGCCGGACCATGCGCCGTACAGACCGGGACCAATCTCGCGCAGATAGAGGGGCATCAGGATCAGCGTCTGCAGCGCGCCGAGCACGCCGCTCGACGTCGAACCGAGCATCACCGCCGCAGCGGCTTTCCTTCTACCTCCGGGACCGTGCAAGGCCGATCATGCACCCGAGCAGTGCGCCGCCCAGTGCGCCGAGAGCGGGGTAGAACGCGAATCGCTTGTTGACGGGTTGGTCGTAGATGCCGGGTTCGTCCACCACCTGCCAGCGGATGGGATCCCGCTCCACCTGGAGCCGCGCAATCTCGAGATTGGTGCGCAGCTGTTGAACGATGGTGCTGAGAGTGGTGACTTCGCGAAGCAGCCTCTGGTATTCCTTCGCCTCTTTCGGTGCGAGGTCCACGAGGCGGCGGAGGGCCTCGATGCGCGCTTCGAGGCCGACCCGCGCTGCAACCGAGTCTGCCAGCCCCTCCCCCTTCAGGTCGGTCGCGGGGTCGAGCAGGTCGTCCCGCAGCGCTTGAAGGTACTTGCTCACCTGAGCGCCAATCTCGGCTTTCGTTATGCCGATCTGTTCCTGGATTCGTTTGATGTGCGGCGAGTCGGGCGCTGACGACACCAGCGCCATGCGAAGCTCATACTCCAGCCCGATGAGCCGTTCTCTCCACGGCTTGGCGGCCGCGATGTCCGTCGGAAACTCCACGGCCTTGCCGGACTGCTGTTCGATGCGACGCAGATGCTTATCAATCACCGCGTTCATCCGAGTCAGCTCGACCTGTGCGTCGGTGAGCTGGTTCAGCCACGCGGCGGGGAGCACGACCGCGGAGCCACCCGCTTGGTCCGGCGTGGCGACGATGGGTGCGGTCTGTACCGAAGACTGGAACTTCTCCAGACGTTCCTCGGCCTCGGCCAGTTCCTTCGACTTCTCGTCCAACGCCCGTTGCAAGGTGTCTGCGTCCGAGGTGACTGGCGGCACATTGAGCCGAACCGTCAGCTTACGTAGTGCCTCGATGTGCGTCCGTACGGCCTTCAGCGCCAGTTCACGGTCGCGGTGCCGGACGGAGACGGTGATGGTGTTGCCCGTCTCGCGATCGTCTACGTCGCGGATGCTAAGCAGCTTCTTCCGGGTCAGGCCGGTCGCCTTCGTAACCTCTTGCAACACCGTCTCGCTCTCCAGCATGGCTGCCAGCATGCGCAGGGGGGACGGCCCTCCGAGCACGCTACCAACCGCACTTGTATCCACCATTCCGGGTGTCATGACGAGGGGCGATGGGGAGCGAAGCGGGAGCATCACGGTCGCCTTCGCTTTCCACACGGGTGGCAGAAGGTAAACCACCAGAAGCGTGAGCGCACCCCCCAGCACTGCAAGGATCAGGATTAGCCACTTCGCGCGCCACAACCGACCGAGTGCGCCGAGTAGCTCGTCCTCGGCGTAAGTGGGTTGCGGCGATGGCGCTTCCATGCTCATGCGCTGAGGTCCTCCGTTCCCTTTCGCCCCGTCTGCGTCGCGTGGGTGAACTCGGGGCCGGGCGAACCCAGTATATCACGCGGCTCCGACCGGGCTCTCAGTCCAACCCGAGCGGCGCCCGAGCGTTCTGGGGTGTTGCTACCTCAGCAACGGCATGCGTGCCCAGGATGTCGGTCTCCCAGCCGTCGTGCGACTTCAGGACTTCCAGTCCGAACTCCTCGGAGAGAAACTTCACGTTGCTGTGCTGAGCGTCGCGGTAATCTTTCACTTGCCCGCTGCGGAGCACATGGATCACCTGGCGAATGCCGTCCTCGAGGCTCCAGCGCGTCTCGAAGCCGAGACGCTCCCGGATTTTGCAGAAGTCCACCCGATAGTTACGACGGTCCTTCGGGTCCGAAGGGCTGCTCACCAGCTCGGCTGTCGGAACGAGATCGTTGATGACCGCGCCGAGCTGCCCGAGCGTGTAGTTCTGGGAATTGCAGCCAACGTTGAAGACCTCGCAGCGCACCAGGTCGAGCGGCGCCTCCAGTGCCAGGAGCAACGAACGCGCGGCGTCGTCCACGTGCAGGAAGGGTCTCCACTGGTCGCTTCCGTAGACGGTGATCTTTCCATCCACCACCGCTTTAGCTGTCAATAGGTTGGCTACCAGGTCGAAACGTGTGCGCCCGCTCATGCCGAAGATGGTGCCGAAGCGCAGAATAACCGGGTGGAAGAACTCGGTTGCCATGCTCAGCAGCACCTGCTCCGACGCCATTTTGCTGCGGGCGTAGAGCGACAATGGGTGCAACGTAGAGCGCTCGTCGAGCAACTCGTCCGATGCGCCATATACCGAGCAGGTGCTAGCGAAGATGAATCGCCCGACGCCATGCCCTTTGGCCACCTCAGCGATGAGTCGGGTGGCGGTGAGGTTCACTTGGATGGTGCAGCCTTCGTCCAGCTCGCACGCAGGATCGCCCACGATGGCGCCGAGGTGGATCACGGCGTCCACGTCCCTCATCGCCCACACGACTTTGTCCACCTGACGGAAGTCGGCGCGCACGATCTCGAGGTTGGGGTGTTCGCGCACCTTGGCGATGGACTCTTCGCCGTAAATGAAAAGGTCCATGAGACGAACGCGATAGCCCTTGTCCAGCAGCTTCGGCAGCAAGGCGGAGCCGATGTAACCCGCACCCCCGATGAGCAGCACGTGCTTGCTGGGGGGCGGCGTTTCCTCTCCCTCCCGCGATCTCTCCGAGAGCACCACGCGCGCCCACACAGCCGCCCAGAGCCGAGCCGCAACGAGCAGCGCAAGCGAGATGGCCCAGGACAACAGGATCGCTGCGCGCGGCGCGGTCACGATCTGCGGGAAGAACAGACATAGGCCGCTGAGCTCTAAGTAAGCAAGAGAGACCGCTTGCGAGACGATCAGCACCTTGTACCGGCTGCGATATGCTCGGCCTCGCGTGTAGAAGCCGCTGAGATAGAAGGTGAGAAGCCCCAGTACCCCGAGTGCAACGAACGCGGACGCGAAGTCCCAAGGCCGAAGGGGGAGTTCGACAGCCGGGTCGGTTGTGCGAGCGTATGGCCACAGCAGCAACGAGACGAGCAGTGATGCCCAGAGCATCGCGAGGTCCGCACCCATGCGCGCCACTCGCTCGAGCGTGAAGATCGATCGCAGACGGGAGGCGATACCGCGGCGGGTCGCGCCGCGGGAGTCGTAGGTCCTTCTACTCTCCTGCCGTTCCATGCATTCACCCATCTCTGCGGATCGGCTATGACATGCCAACCGCTTCAGATTATTATCGGACTAGGCCCCATAAGCCCACTACGCCGAGTACCGCACCCGCGACGTCAGCCAGCTCGATTCGCGGGGTCTCCCCAGCCACTACAATGTCGCCAGCTACGATCAGCGGATTCGATGACGCATCTGCGCTCTTGAGGTACTTCGAGAAGTCTACCGGGATTCTGGAGACGGTGCCGTCGGAAGACACGCGAATCAGCGTAATCCGCCCTGCCGGACCTCTCTTAGTTAGTCCACCCGCCAAGGCGAGGGCATCGGACAATCGTGTCTCCGTATCGTCGCGCATGACGAAGAGGCCGGGCTGACGAACCTCGCCGACAACGGCAAAGCGCCTAGTGTTTTCGCGGACCACCACGATATCACCTTCCACCATCGTCAGCGGCGCTTGTTCCATCTGCCTGGGATCGCGCAGGTCGGCCCGTAGAGTCTCTTTGCCGCGGAGAATCCGGATATCGCGGAGCGAAGCTTCCGGTTTGGCCCCCCCAGCCACCGACAGCGCCTGCACTAGCGTAGAGCCCACGGGCAGGTCGTACTGCCCGGGCTGCTCGACCGGGCCGAACACCCACACGCGGTTGGTCTCCTCGGGAGCCATCGCCACGAAATCGCCATCTTGAACGGGGAACTCGGGGGTGCGACCGGTCTGCACATCGTAGAGCGTCGTCCGAAGCACTTCGGCGCCGTGCCTGGTGACGGTGACGACGAGCCGCTCGGGCCGATCGCTCTTCGCGGGAACCATATCCGCAAGTGCTTGACGCAACGTCGTACCCTGCTCGACCGCCCGCTCACCCGGCTGCTGGAACTGACCCGATAGCCAGACGCGCACTTGGCGCTTGGTTTGAATACTCACCACGTCGCCAGGCTGGATCAGTTCGCGTGCCACGGCGTCGTCGCCGGTTCCGATGGAGAACAGATCGAACTCCTTGTACAGTCTGCCCTCGCGATACACACTTGCCAACAGTAACTCTGGACGCCGCAGCGTCCCACCCGCCTGCGCGACGGCTTCACGCAGGGTGAGACCCGGCGGCAACTCGAACTGCCCGCCTTGCTTTACCTCGCCGATGATCGAGTAGTACGATGGTCGGATGCCGGTCAGCAAGATCGTGCACTGCCCGAGGGGGAAGAGACGCCGAAGTCGCTCCCCGACGTCGTTCTGAACCTCCAACACAGGCCGCCCCTCGGCTTGCACCTGCCCGACGTGCGGAAGCGTAAGCACGCCACCGGGGGGAATCGTCAGGCGCATCTCGGGCGGGTCCTTCTGCTCTTGCCCCTCGGGGCAGAAGAGGTAACGGACTGTGAGCGAGTCACCCACCCGGAGCCGGTAGGCGTCTCCATCCGCCCAACCGAGGCCGCACGCGATGCAGAGAAGTGTCGCCAATGCACAGACGTACTTCATGTCTCGATTATGCCCGACCGCATCTGGTCGGTGGGTCATAAGGCAGGGGCGCTCCATCATTCGAAGCGTCATGCCGCCGCAGGTTCCTCGGGTAAGCCCCTATGCCCCGGCCCGCGTCCGCCGACTAGCAGCTACCGACGGCTTGCCTGGGACCTAAGGACCGCGCCGGGGCAGGGTCGGGGGCGGCTGCGGGGTCATGCTTCGACAGGCTCAGCATGACGTAGAGGCTCAGCATGACGG
>BTVI01000054.1:0-17299 GCA_045862955.1 Fimbriimonadales bacterium | reverse complement strand
CGACTTCGTAAGGCTACCGGAGGGCGTTCGCTATGCGGTCACGGATTTTCATGAGAGGTGGCACTCTTACATCATCCCCGACTCGGCGCCGGAGAAGTTCCCGCTGAAGCACGACTCCCCCGGCAAAGACATGATGCGCGTATGGGTGCGCGCAACCGAAGGCCTTCCAGTTGACGATTACCGCGGATTGTCAGAGGAACACGGCCTGGTCCGGGTCAGCCTGTGGCCCACAGAGGCCAACTTCGACTACTCGCTCTCCAGACCCTACGTGAGCGATCGCGATCGGAAGGTGGCAAACCAGTTCGGCCCTGACCCCCTGAAGTTCTACCGAGAGGAGATAGCTCCCAACCTACCCCCGACCGGGCCGAAGACGACCGAGCTACAGATCATCCTGCGCCACGTGATTGCAGGTACCTACGGAGACCCCGATGCCGCGAAACAGATCGCCGATGTGGTGCTCGCGCTGGACACGAGCAAATCGGAGAAACTGCGCGAGCACGTCGCCGAGATTGTCGGCGGGCTGGGCCTTTTACCCAACGGGAGAGAAGCCGCAGTCTCGTTGTACTCGCACCGGGACCCACTCATCGTCCAGAAGGCGCTGATGAACCCGTTTCGGCCGGACGAAGGCAAGAAGTATGCGAAACAGGTCGCCGCGCTCCTCGACCACGAATGGGAGGGCGTCAGGCTGGAGGCGCTCCGGATTCTCTCTATGATCTACCGCGAGCCGGACAAGGACTGGACCATGGACAAACTGGGCTCCGGCAGCTATCCTTCCGAAGAGCTAATCCAGTACTGGAAGGACAAGGTGAAGGACTAGGCGTCTAGACCTGGTGCTTGCCTCCCGCTGAAGGCCAGCAGTACCGAGCACGCCGCGCCGCGCGGTTCCAGATCACACCCACGCTCACGGGGGAAGTATAGCGCTCGCACAGAACGGGAAGACATGCAGCGTCTTCCTCTCGCTTGCTTGCTCGTCGGGCTCGCGGTCGTGGCGTGGGCCGATCTGCCGCCCGGCCTCGCCCGGATCGCGCAGGAGCCGGGGCTGCGCCACGCGACCATCGGCGTCTACGCGGCCTATGTAACCGGCGGGCAGCCGTTGCTTGCACACAACCCGGATCTGCTGCTCGTTCCGGCATCCGGTATGAAGCTGCTGACGACGGCCGCCGCGTTGGATCTGCTCGGGCCGGAGTACCGCCACCGGACCGTGCTGCGTGCAGAGTGGTCCGCTGGGAAAGGCACGCTGACCGCGGTCGGGGGCGGCGATCCGCTTCTCGGCATCGCGGACCTCGAAGCGATGGTGGCGCGGCTCCGCGAAGCGGGGATGCCGGATGGACTGGACATCGCACTCGAGCTCTCGCGGTACGGCGGCGAGGCGTTCGCCCCCGGCTGGCAGCTCGACGACCTCGGCTACTACTACCTGCCGACTCTTTCGGCGCTCGCGGTGAGTCGGAACACGGTGGAAGTGTTCGTCCAATCCGGCGATCCCCCGACTGCCACCGTGGTGCCCGAGTTCGGGTCGGTACGGGTGGATGGGGGTGATGGGCCGCTGCGGGTTGCCCGCGAGCCGTGGCGGGACGAGTACGTGGTGCGCGGTGTAGTCGCCGCCGACCACTTGGCCGAGAAGCCGGTGCAGGCGCTCTCGATTGCCGACCCGCCTGCATGGGCCACGCACTGGCTCCGGTCGGCTCTTGTCCGCGTGCCCACCGTGAACCCGAAGCCGAACGGTATGGCCGAGGTCGTGCACGAGGGGAAGCCGCTGTACGAGATTGTCCAAGTTGTCAACAAACCCAGCGATAACTTCGTCGCGGAGATGCTGTTCCTCGAGATTGGCTACGCGGCAACCGGCACCGGCACCTTCGTCACCGGGGCTCGGGCGGTCGAAGCGTTCGGGAGAAACGTCGGCCCGGAACCCGGAACGTTTCGCGTGGTGGACGGCTCGGGCCTTTCGCGGTTGAACCGGCTAACCGCGCGGAGCATGGTGGCGCTGCTACATCACGCCGTGAGGCAGCCCTGGGGGGAAGCCTTCCGAGAGTCGATCCCGCTCGCAGGCAAGGAAGGGACGGTAGCAAAGCGCCTCACCGATCTGGCCGGCCGCGTTCGCGCCAAGACCGGGACCATGGACGGTGCGAGCTCGCTCAGCGGCTACGTTTGGACGAAGTCGGGGCGGGTGGCGGCGTTCTGCATAGTGGTCAACCACGCCGATACGGCTGCAGCCAGACGGCTGCAAGACGAAACCGTGCGTTGGCTTTATCGTGACGAGGAGGCGAGAGATTGGTTCGACAAGGCAGCAAAGCACCCGACTTCGCGCTCGAAACCCAGCAGGGTACGGTGACACTGAAGGACTTCGCGGGCGCGCCGTTGGTTCTGTACTTCTATCCCAAGGATGACACGTCGGGATGCACGCAGGAGGCGTGCGACTTCCGCGATGCGATGCCGGACTTCGAGAAGCTCGGCGTGAAAGTCGTGGGAGTCAGCCCGGACAGCCTAGCTTCGCACGAGAAGTTCGCGAAGAAGCACGGCCTCAACTTCACTCTGGCTTCGGACCCGGACCACAAGGCCGCTGAGAGCTACGGCGTCTGGGTGGAAAAGAGCATGTACGGCAAGAAGTACATGGGCATCGAGCGCTCCACCTTCGTGCTGGATGGCAAAGGCGTAGTAAGGGCCGAGTTCCGTAAGGTCAAGGTGCCCGGCCACGTGCAAGAGGTAAAGGAAGCGCTCTCGAACTTGTAGGTCGTGAGCGAAATCCGACCCATCGAGTGGCGAGGCGATGCCTTGGTCTTGCTCGACCAGCGCTTGCTGCCACAGCGCGAGGAGTACGTGGTGTGCGCCGACTGGCGGCAGGCTGTTCAGGCAATACGGGAGATGGTGGTGCGTGGGGCGCCGGCAATCGGCGTGGCGGGAGCGTACGCGGTCCTGCTGGCCGCTCGCGAGTATGTGCCCCGGTCAGACGAGTGGGAGCGCGCTTGTGTGGCCATCGCTACGGCGCGACCTACGGCTGTGAACCTGCCCTGGGCGGTAGAACGGATGCGTGCGGCCGCCTCCGCCGGAATGGAACTGCTCCAGACAGCCCGAGCCATCCACGCGGAAGTGGTAGATGCGGACCGGGCGCTCTCGCGCTGCGGGGCAGAATTGCTTCCCAATCGCGCGCGGGTGATAACTATCTGTAACACCGGGGCGCTGGCAACCGGCGGCTACGGCACGGCGCTGGGTGTGGTGCGTGCGGCTTTCGCAGAGGGCAAGAGGCCCTTCGTGTGGGTGCTGGAGACGAGGCCGAGGCTGCAGGGGATGCGGCTGACTGCGTGGGAGCTACAGCGCCTCGGTATTCCATTCCGGATCGTCACCGACGGGATGGCGGGCCTGCTGATGCGCCAGAGGCTCGTGGACGTCGCCATTGTCGGCGCGGACCGGATTGCGAAGAACGGCGACACCGCGAACAAGGTGGGTACCTACTCGCTAGCCGTGCTGTGCCGGGCGCACTCGGTGCCGTTCTACGTGGCCGCGCCGCTGAGCACCTTCGACCCCGCTGTGCCCGACGGGAACGGGATTCCGATAGAGGAAAGGGGGCCCGAGGAGATCACCGCGCTGGGCGGACAGCAGATGGCGCCCGAGGGAGCCGAGGTGTACAACCCGGCTTTCGACGTGACGCCTGCCGGCATGATTACCGGGTTCATTACCGAGCGAGGGGTTCTCTCGCCGCCGTTCTGAGCGCGGGTGCAACCGAATCCGGCCGGCGGCGGTAGGAACATCGGAACGTGCCGCAACAGGGGGACGCTATGGCCGAGACCAAGCTTTTCGAGACCGAACGTAAGAGATTCCCGGGGATGCACCCCGACGCTTTCACCGCTGAGACGGACAAACTCGCACTGGACGCACTCCGAAAGGTGCCCATCCTTCCCCAAGTAGTCCGCAAGTTCTACGACCTGGGGATAGACCGCTGGGCCTACTCGCTGAACATGGCGGAGTCTGTCCGCTGCGGACCCAACCAGTTCAAGACCCCCTACGCCATCATGCGCGAGGCGTGCGCCATTCTGGACGTTCCCGAGCCCGAGCTGTACATCAAGTTCAACCCGTGGCCGAACGCGTATACGTTCGGCGTGGAGCGGCCGTTCATCACCGTTCACAGCACGCTGCTGGACGCGCTCACGGACGAGCAGATCCTGTACCTGATGGGCCACGAGCTGGCGCACATCAAGGCCGGACACGTTCTGTACATGACCGTCGCGCGGTGGATTCTGCCCCTACTCGATGCGCTGGGTCGCATGACGCTGCGGCTCGGCGATGCGGTGTCCATCGGTCTGGTGCTGGCCTTCTATGAGTGGATGCGACAGGCGGAACTGACGTGCGATCGCGGTGGACTGCTCACTCTGCAAGACAAGCAGGGTGCGGTGGAGACTATCATGGTCTTGGCGGGTGGGAAGAGCCGCTTTGCGGACGAGATGAACATGGACGAGTTCATGACCCAGGCGAGGATGTATCAAGAGGCTGGTGCGCTGGAGAAGCTGGCGAAGGTGATCGTCTTCCTGCTGCGCACCGCGACCTACACGCATCCGCAGCCGATCTTCCGCGCGCAGCAGCTGGAGCAGTGGTTCGAGGGCGGGGAGTACCAGAAGATCCTGTCCGGCGAGTATTTGGGAGCACCCGAGAAGGCAACCGTTTAGCCGCGCTGCTCCTCAAGTTACGCTCTCGAACGCGGGCCAGGGCAACGCGGGGTAGTGTCTCCCTCCCTCTCCCCCGTTCGCGGGGGAGAGGGCTGGGGTGAGGGGGGCATCACCAGCCCCTGGCTTTCGGTGCCTCGACGTTCGGGTGCTCGGGGGCTCGCTGGGCGAGAGCGTGGTGGCAGACGGCAGCCGAAACGTCTAGGCATGGAAACGTCTAGGCGGGGACGTGCGGCCGGCGGTCCCATGCTTCGACGTGAAGTGAGGGATGTGAGCATGCCCTTTGTCACGTCATGCTGAGCTTGTCGAGGCATGCACTCGCTGCTGCCAAGCGGCGCACGCGGGCCGGGGCAACGCGGGGTAGTGTCTCCCTCCCTCTCCCTCTTTAGAGGGAGAGGGCTGGGGTGAGGGTGCTATCACCATGCACGGACCTCTGGTGCCTCGACGTTCGGCTGCTCGGGGGGTCCCTGGGCGAGAGCGTGGTGGCAGACGGCAGCCGAAACGTCTAGGCGGGGGCGTGCGGTCGGCGGTCCCATGCTTCGACAGGCTCAGCATGACGTCGCTAGTCACCCATCCTTTGCAAGTGGTGAGGGAATACAACATGCCCTCTGCCGCGTCATGCTGAGCGTCTAGGCATGGAGCCGTTGGCGCCGGGTGCCTCGACGTTCGGCTGCTCGGGCGGTCGCTGGGCGAGAGCGTGGTGGCAGACGGCAGCCGAAACGTCTAGGCATGGACGCGGTGGACGCGGGGCGGGGCATGGGATGGTCGTCTGTTGTCTCGCAGTCGCGGAGTAACTTTGAACCCGGAGACCGGGCTGGAGGATGGAGAGCGCCGCTGGTGGTGGCCTCCGCTCGGAGCTAGCCTACTTCCCCTGACCCTTCGTCTCGAGGCCGAGCGCCTTCGACAGCCATTCGTTTGCCTTCGCCCATTCTGCCTCGTGGAAGGGGACGAGCACCGTGCCGGTATCTCCGTCTACCAGGAGTGTCGCGGGTGCATGTGTCACACCCAGGCGTTTTGCGATGGGCCCAGACAGGCCGGAGCCCTCGAAGATGTGGGGAGCATTAGGTAGGGTCACCGGGAGCATTCGCTTCGCCGCGTCCCTCCGCTCCTTCTCGTCCAGATTGATGCCGATGACCCGCAAGCCTTTGTCGGCCAGGCGATCCTGCATAGCCGAAAGTTGCCGCATGATGGAAGGGCAGTCTTGGCGCAGGGTGGACCAGGTGATGAAGAGCACTTTCTTGCCCTTCACGTCGTCCGGAAACTTGAGCGTCTTGCCGTCGAGCAGCGGCGCTTCGAACGGCGCGATCTTGTCGCCTTTGGCAGTCCCCCAGAAGCTGGGGCTGTCTTCGGTTGCCGCGGCCGCATGGCCGCTCTCGATCACCATGCGTGTCCCCGAGCGGTTGACGCTCGTGACGCGATAGGCCGACCCGTCCAGCCGGAAGGCCCCGTCCAGAGGCAGCTTTTCGAAAAACGGGTTGAAGTGCCCGTCTCCGTCTAAGTCAATCAGCAGTTCCAGACCCGCGGCGGTGTTGCCACCGAGCGTGAAGTGGCCGTTTACTCCCGGGTCGTCGAGCACGAGCTGGTACTCGCGTTGGCCTATCTTGGCCTTGCCGGAGCGAGCATAGTCGCGAACAACGATGAGGGTGTCCTTCGGGGCCGGGGAGGTCGGCGCGGGCTGAGCGATGGCGAGGGTCAAGGGATAGGCCATCCTCCGGTCGTCTTGGGTGCGGTGGATCGTCGTTTGCGCAACGACCGTGAACAGGTCGAACGGTTTTCCGTCCGTACCCACCGCTTTAGACTGCGCACGCGTGGTGGCCAGCTTTTCTCCTTCCGAGAACTCTCCGTTCTTGTCCAGGTCCAGGTAGATCGTCCAGTCCTCGGGGCGTTCCATCGAGACCGCGAGCAGGAACTCGTCGCCGTCGAAGTGCAGGATTCCGTACTTGACGGTTCCCGCGATGGGTCTGCGAAGGAAGCTCGGAGGGTCGCCGAGGAGGATCCCCTGGGGCTTGCCTTGTCTCCGTTCCTTCTGCACTCCCTCGAGCATGGGGTTCATCTCGACGGTCACCGAGGAGCCGCTGTTGGCCGAGACAAGGAATGCCGCAACGAGAAGTGGAATCAGCATCGGAACGAATCCTCCTAAGAGAGTCTGACATCCCCCACCATGCAGACGTCTAGCGAGATTGTAGGTCAGTCGGAGAGCCGAATGCCAGAGGAGCCGCCGCCGGTGATGGAGTGGACGGTTTCGCTTGCCTCACAGCAGCCGGAGAAGGTAGCTGCCGTGCTGGTCGCGGCGTTGTTCGCCGGGCTAGTGGGGTTCTTCGTGGCCGGTTCGGTTGCGCTGGCGATCATCGGGCCTGCGGTGGTGCTCGGTGCGACGTCGGAGTTCCTTCTGCCGGTTCGGTACCGCATCACGGAGGAGGGTGCAAGCGCCCGGTGGGGCATCAACGTGACCCACATTGCTTGGAAGGACGTGAAGCGGGTCAAGAGCGATGCGCATGGAGTGAAGCTGTCGCCTCTCGAGAAGCCGAGTCGACTCGAGGCCTTCCGCGGCGTTTATCTTCGATTCGGCGAACGGAAGCAGGAAGTGGAGCAGGCTGTGGGGTATTGGTATCGGAACGATGCGACTTTGGGATGAGCCGCTCTCCGAAGAAGACAAGGACAGAATAACAGAACTGCTCGCCTCTAAGGTGGAGCGCTGGGGGCTTACTGTCCCGGCCATCCTTTGGTTGGAGATGCACAAGCCCATCGCCCGAGTGGCCGCGAACGCCGCGATCGTCGTCTCCCCGTTCGTCATCCCCTTTAGCGGCATGGTCGCCTTCGATAACTACACGCAGTTCTTCGAAGACCGAGGCAACATCGAGCGCCTGATCCGGAGGCTCGAAGAGGGCGCCGCTGCGAAGAGGGACCCAGAAAGGGACACAGCGAATGCAACACGCTGATCAGAACTGGTTCATCGTCATCCTGTACGGGCTGTTCGCCATCTTTATTCTTTCGGCCATCATGATGGCCAAGCGAGGCAAGCAGCTTTACATCCGTCGGATTGCGGGCCTGACGGCCATTGATGAAGCCGTGGGGCGCGCCCTGGAGATGGGACGACCCATTCTCATGGTTCCGGGCATCGGTGGCCTGAACATCATCTCGGTTCAGGCACTCCAGATCTTCGCCTACATCACGAAGACGGCGGCGCGCTACGGGAACCCGATTCGACTAACCTGCATCGATGCGGCCGTGTACGCCGTAGCGCAAGAGATCGTGCAGGATGCGTATCGCGAAGAGGACCGGTCGGAAGCATACGATCCCGATTCGGTTCGATTTATCGCTGCTCAGCAGTTCGCGTTCGCAGCCGGTGTGGCGGGCCTCATCCAGCGCGAGCGAGTCGCCGCGGCCTTCTTGTTGGGAGAGTTCTTTGCCGAGTCTCTGATCCTGGCCGAATCGGGCAACATCGTCGGCGCGATTCAGGTGGCAGGCTCTACCCAAACGACGCAGACACCATTCTTCGTTGCCGCTTGCGACTATGTGATTATTGGCGACGAGTTCTACGCAGGCAGTGCGTTTCTCTCGCGAGAGCCGGTGCTGATGGGAAGCATCGTGGGACAGGACCTGTGCAAGGGGCTCATCCTGCTAAGCATTCTGCTCGGCGTCGTATTCGTCTCCATCGCCGTCGCCGGCGGAAACGAAGAGCTAATGAAGTTCAAAGGGCTGTATGGCCCGGGAGGCTGGGACGCGCTCTTCTCGAAGCCCCAGCCACCCAATGTTCCACTACCGGGTGGTTCCTAGATGAGGTGCAAAGTGGTTTTCCCCCGCTTTCTCGCTGCCGCACTCGGTCTGTCGATCCTAGGCCTCTTTTCGGCTGCCTACGCTCAGGGCCCCGAGGAGGAGCCGACGATCCGTGTAGGCGATAAGCTGTACATCAACGTCGAGGGCAAGGTTGCACAGTACACCGTGGCCCAGGACGGTACCGTTGATGTTCCACCATTCGGAAGGCAGCGGCTTGCCGACAAGAAGCCGTCCGAAGCGGCCGAGATGCTCGCCGAGCTCGGTAAACAACGGAAGTACGCCGAGCAACCGGAGTTCCGACTAGAAGGCCTACGACTGGACAACGAAGGGCGGATCGTTTCTAACGGAGACGTACAGGTTTTCATAGGTGATCAGCAGTACACGAGACTGATCAGACTCGACGGAGTACTGGAGGTCCCGCAGGTGGGGCCGGTGCGTGTTGCCGGCCTCACGCCAGCCGAAGCGATCGATGCGATCGTGGAGTCATGGCAAGCGAGCCAGGCATATCGCGTGCATGTCACCTTCGTGAACGGCTTCATTCTCCATGGTGGGTACTGGTGGGCGGCCGTTATCGGCATTCTCATCGTTTCCCTGATCCTCATCCTGGGGTTAGCCCGTGTCGGAACTCGCCTCCGCCGTTGGATCATCGCGACGTGTGTGTTCCTTGCAGGACTGTTCTGGGCTACGGAGTTCTTCTTCCCGACCGGCACGTTCGGATATCCCGAGGGCCAGAACTTCCTGACGCCGCGCATCACTGATACCATTACTCCGATGACGAACGTGATGGCGGGTTTGCTGCTTGGACTGGGGGTGTACTCGCTCCTGCGGGTCCATGGTAGCAGGATACGAAAACGCGGCGAGGACTGGCCGTTCAGCCTCATCTTGCTGCTGTGCATTCCGATCATGGCAGTCGTGGTGCTGGAGTACCGAAGCCCCGACAACCCATACACGGCGCCACAGTTCTTCCAAGATGCACACAAGCTACTGTTCGATAACATGTTCGCTCAGATGGAAGCTGCCATGTTCTCCATGATTGCGTTCTTCATCATGTCGGCTGCGTATCGCGCGTTCCGACTGCGCTCGATAGAGGCTTCCATCCTGATGCTTTGTGCACTGATCGTTTTTCTCGGCTTGCTGCCACTCGGCCAGTTCCTAACCAGTTGGATCCCTGCAGAGACCTTGGTAGGTTCCTTGCGCTTGGAGAACGTCGCCCAGTGGTTGCTGACTGTCATCAACACTCCGGCACTGCGTGCCGTCGAGTTCGGAATCGGTGTCGGCCTCTTGGCCATGTCGTTGCGCATCTGGCTGAACCTAGAGCGCGGCGCCCTGTTCGACTAGGACGTGTAGCATGGAAATGCAGACCGAAAACCAAGCCCATCCACCGACGACGTGGGAGAAGCTGCAGACGATCGATCGGAGGATTCTTTACCTAATCCTGATCATCGTGGTGTCCATCTTCATCGTATATCCGGTGTCGCTGCCCAATCAACCACTCCCTCAGTCTCGGAAGCTGTTCGATCTGATCAACGACGCGCCGGACGGGAGTCTGGTGTTCATCTCCTCGGGTTGGACTATGTCCTCGCGAGGCGAGAGCCTGCCACTGTATCAGGCGCTCGTCAGGCTGTGCATGAGGAAGAACCACCGGATTGCAGTCATTTCCTTGACCGAGCCGGCAGCGGCGGGCTTCGCTCTGAGTTCCCTTGTCGAGGTGGCGCGTGAGAAGTACCATCCACCTTACATCGAGGGGAAGAACTGGGTCAGTCTGGGCTACATGCCCGCTGGCGACGCATACATCCAGTCACTCACGAGCAACATTCAGGGCGCGTTGGACAAGGCCGAGGTGCGCGGACAGCCCGCCACCAAGTCCGAGATGCTAAAGGATGTAAAGTCACTCAAAGAGTTCGTCGTGGTAGTGGACGTGTCGGCATCGGCCAGCTACCTACTGTGGGTCGAGCGCGTGCACGGGATTGTTCCCTTGGGACTGATGTGCACCGGAGTCATGTTCCCAGAGGCACTGCCCTACCAGAAGTCCGGTCAGCTCGCAGGCGTGGCATTCGGAGCGCGCGGGGCCTACGATTTCGAGACGATGATGGCCGAAGACCCGAAGCTGAGCCCGAGCGAAGATGCTGCCAAGATGGCCTACGGATTGGGTCGGGAGTATATGACACCGCTTACGGCGGCCATGATCTTGCTGACGCTCGCCATTGTCGTCGGCAACGTCGCTATGGTCATGGCACGCAAGAGCGCGGAGACGAGGGGAGCATAGAGGATGCTGGGGAACTTCCTTGCCATCGAGCTACAGCAGATGTTTAGCAAGGAGTGGTGGTTCGTAACTGCGGGCGCCATCTCCACGATCGGTCTGTACTCCATTCTGTATCGCGAGAACAAGTTCTATAGGCTGGTAGAGCACATCTTCCTCGGGCTGGGTGCCGGTACCGTCATCGCGCTCGTCTGGACCGAGGAGCTGCGGCAGCTCTGGTGGATTCCGTTCTACGACAGGGGCTACTACCTCTGGGTGCTACCGGTTCCCGTGGCCTTGTTAGGTTTCACGGTCTTCTCCCGCAAGCACGGCTGGCTCAGTCGCATCCCCATCGGCATCTTTCTCGGGTTGTGGGCCGGTCAGCAGTTCAAGGCATGGTCCAATCGGTGGTTGCCTCAGGTGCAGGACTCCATGGTGCCAGTAGTGCCGACCCACTGGCAACTGGTGCAGCCCGAAGTGGTGGAGCCGAACCAGGTATACATATCTACCGCAATCAACAACCTGATCTTGGTTGCTACCACCGTCTGCGTGCTGACCTACTTCTTCTTCTCGTTCGAGCAGAAGTTCAAGGCGATACGCGGCACTGCGCAGATGGGTAGGTGGTTGCTGATGATCGCGTTCGGTGCCATCTTCGGCTCGACCATCATGAACCGCTTCATCCTGATGATCGACCGCATGTACTTTCTGCTGATCGAGTGGCTGCAGCTCCGGATGCTGCTGGGGATCGGGCCGCATTAGGGGTGGGGTCAGGGCGCCGCGTCCGGCCAGACATGTCACATCCAGCGTGCCCTTACGCTGGACGTTGACTTGGCCTACTACATGCTGTCAACCTCGTCACTGCGAGAGGATGGGTCAGTGAGGGCCTTCTGCTGTCCGGAACCGTCATGCTGAGCTTGTCGAAGCATGGCGGCTGCATCCCTCGGCGCGCCCCAGACGCCGTCATGTCAGGGTCAGGATGACGTACCGCTCAGCATCACGACGTTCTCGGCATGACGTCAGGTTCGGCATGACGAGAGGCCCGGCGTGGCGTCGCCGGTGACCCCCCTCTCGCAGAGGGGTGAGGGCTAGCACCAAGGCAGGGTGTGTCGGTGACTCGCCCTGAGAGTCCGGGTGACGAGGCAGAACCAGTTGCATCGTCATGCTGAGCTTGTCGAAGCATGGCGGCTGCATCCCTCGGCGGGCCCCCAGATGCCGTCATGCTGAGCTTGTCGAAGCATGGCGGCTGCATCCCCCGGCGCGCCCGGACGCCGTCATGCTGAGCCTGTCGAAGCATGGCGGCTGCATCCCCCGGCGCGCCCGGACGCCGTCATGCTGAGCCTGTCGAAGCATGCGCTTGCGCCCCCGACCCTGCCCCGGCGCGGTCCTCGGGTTTACTTCATTCCCTCGGTGCTGCTAGACGGCGGACGCGGGCCGGGGCATAGAGCGCCTGCAGTCCACCCGGGACCGTCATGCTGAGCCTGTCGAAGCATGCATCCGTGAGTGCCAGAGCCACCTAGTGCAGGCGAAAACGTGCGGTAGGCGGTCCCATGCTTCGACAGGCTCAGCATGACGTACCGCTCAGCATCACGACGTTCCCGGCAGACGGCAGGCTCGGCATCGCGACAAGCTCAGCCACGACGAGAGGCTCGGCGTCATGTCAGGCTCGGAGTGGCGTCCCGGTGGCCCATCGTCCACGAGAGGGGAGGGATGGGTAGATGCCTGCATCCGCTGGCGGATGCAGGCATGTGTGTGGTATGTGTGACCCCCACCCCAACCCTCCCCCTTCCGCTTCGCTCCAAGGGGAGGGAGATCTCGAGGACCTAAATTCGATGCCGACTAACGGAAGGACCTAACTTCGGTGTCGGCTGGCGGAAGGACCTAACCTCGATGACGGCTGGCGGAAGGACCTAACCTCGATGACGGCTGGCGGAAGGACCTAACTTCGGTGTCGGCTGACGGAAGGACCTAACCTCGATGACGGCTGGCGGAGTGTGTGTCACAGAGAGATCAGCTCTCGGGCGGGCGCGCGTTGGGCTGTGGACGGGCACCGAAGCGGCGTGCTACCATGCTGAGCGCGTACTTGGTTTCCTCGAGCCCGAGCAGCTTCCCGATCCACAGGTAGAACACTGCGATGGAGCACAGGCAGGTTAGGGCAGCGAGAGCAGATGCGATGTTCGGTTGTCCCAGGCTGTGCAGCAGCGCGGTCCGCACCAAGCCTGCCAGGATTAGCCCGATCCCGGATGCCAGGGTGGCGGCTACCAGCGAGCCTGCAAGGAGACCGCCCAGCCTTCGTCCCTCCAGGGTCCCGACCTTTCTACGGATGCCGACCAGCATCAGGACGAACAATAGCGTCGCAGACAAAGACACGCCGAGCGCGAGCCCGGCATAGCCGATCTCGGTGTGCATGAGTGCCCAACTGAGTGGTAGGAAGATGGCAGTGGTCACCGTGCCGAGGATGACAGGTGTTAGTGTGTCCTGCAGCGAGAAGAAACCGCGCATCAACACCGCCTGAGCCGACCATGCGGGCACTCCGATGGCGAATAGGCGTAGCGCAGACGCTGCGTACACGGTATCTTCCGGGCGGAATTTGCCATATTGTAATAGCGTGCGCAGGATATCCTCGGGTACGGCGAGCAGCAGGGCCGAGGCCGGGATAGTTAGAAAAAGCACCACCCGCAGACTTCGGTGCAGTGTCGCCGAGAAGTTGTCCCACTCCTTGCGCGCTGCGAACAGCGAGAGGCTCGGGAACACGGCGAGTGCGAGCGCCTGACCGAAGATACCGAGTGGGGCTTGCATGATACGATTCGCGTTCTCGACCGCTGCTACAGAGCCAGGGTCGGCGGTGGAGGCCATTGCGCGGACGAGCAACGCATACACTCCCGGCAGCGACAGACCTAACACCACGGGGAGCATCAGCTTGAACACCTTCACCACGCGCGGGTCCTTGAGATCCAGACCGGGCTTGTACACGCCACCGGTCCTGCGAAACACCCATACGGGTATGATGAGGCTCCCCACCATCGCCCCTGCGAGCGCGCCCCACATGAGCGCAGACACGGGCGGTTCCACGAAGGGCACCAGGAAGAGCGCTCCGCAAATGATGCCTAGGTTATAGATATTCGGTGCGAGCGCAGGTGTTAGGAAGTGGTTGCGCGCGTAGAAGGTGGCGAACAGCAACCCTCCTAGGAAGAATGCGAACTGCGCGGGTAGGACGATTCGGCTCAGGTAGGCAGTGGTAGCTGCTTGCTCCAGGCCGAAGCCGGGTGCCACCACGCGCACCAGCTCGAAGGCGAACACCTCGGTGAGGATTACGAAGCCGCCGACCACCAGACCCATGAACGTGGCCATGATGCCGAAGAGCCGCCACGCCTCTTCCTTGCGGTCCGTGTGGAAGTACTCGGAGAACACGGGGATGAATGCGGACGAAAGGGCGCCACCTGCGATGAGGAAGAAGAGGAGGTCGGGTACCGAGAAGGCCGCGCGGTACATGTCCGCCTCTACGCCCTGTCCGAACCGGAACGCGATAACCGTCTCTCGCGCTTGGCCGAGGATGCGGGAGAGCAGGATCGCGGCGATCATGATGCCGGACGCGCGGGCTACGGTGGTCCCGCCAGGAGTTTGAGACACGGTGGCAGTGTACCTGCCGCAGTCCCGATTGCCGCCGCCAACGCGGAAGCCCCGGCTAGCCTCGCCGGGGCTTCTAAATGTTCCTAGTCTTTGTCAGATCCTGCGCAAACTCGGGACGGCCAGCGCGCATTCACTAGTCGGGGGAGCGGCGCGGCCCCAGTAGCGACAATCGAACGAGCCTGCTAGCGCACCCGACGGCGGGCGAGCGCAGCGAGGCCCGCGAAGCCACTCGCAAACACGGCAAGCGTCGAAGGCTCCGGAACCGGCGTCGGATAGAAGCAGACGCCGAAGTTCACGTGGTCCGGATTAACGTTGTAGACGCTGATCGTAACGGTCTGGCCAACCAGAACCGGATCGCTCCAGAAGTACAGGTCCAGCGTCGCACCGGTCGGCGGCGCGTTGTCCACCACCCAGTAGTCGAACGCCCGTCCCTGCGGCTCATAGGGCGGGTCCGTAACCCAGTCTACGTTCGAGACATCCTGTCCCGTGGAGAAGATCTTGAAGTGAAAATCTCCCCACGCAACGTCGCTCTCGTTCGTGACGGTAACGTGGACCCAGCCCGCCCACGGAAAAGCGTCCTCGTGCTCCAGGAACACTGCGGCACCTTCTCCCGTGGAAGAGAACGAGCCGGTCCAGAACGCATCGTGCGCCCGCGCCTGGCTGGTCAGGCCGAGCGAGAGAATTGACGCGGCTAACAGCGACATGAAGGCGGTTCGCCTCATAAGTCGCCACCCTCCTTTTGATCTCATCCAGCGACAATCAAAGTGGGGCTAATCAACGCACGTGCAGCCCGACGCTCAGGGGCGCCGGAGCCCTTTTATTATAACCGGATTCCGGCATAACTCAGGGCCTTCTCGGGAGAGATTCACGGCTTTTTCTCACTCCCTCCCAAAAAGCAGGTCGGTTCGCACGGCGAGACACGGCGGGAACGCGTCTTTGGTACCAAAGTACCATCGCTTGCCAAATCCCACCACCCTGCCGTGCGGTGTGCGCCAATATGACGCTCGGTATAATCCGAAGCAACGAACATGAGAGTCGCAATCGGCAGTGACCACGCCGGATACGAACTAAAGGCGAAGGCGGTCGCCTGGCTGGCCGACCATGGCATCGAGACCCAGGACCTCGGAACAGGAGGGCCCCAGTCCGTGGACTACCCGGACTTTGCTCGCGCAGTGTGCGAACGCGTAACCAACGGCCAGGCCGATCTCGGCGTGCTCGTGTGCAAGACCGGGATAGGCATGTGCATCGCTGCCAACAAGATGCGCGGAATCCGGGCAGCACACCCGGCCAACGAGGAAGAGGCGTTTCTCGCCCGAAGCCACAACAACGCCAATGTGCTGTGCCTGGGCGGCGGGACTACGGTCCCCGATGCTGCCATTGCCATGTTGAACACGTTCATCAGCACGCCGTTTTCCGACGAGGACAGACACGTTCGCCGATTGGCGAAGATTGAAGCCCTCGAGCAGTGAAGCTCGAGGAAGGAGGAACCATGGGACCTGCCTACGCCAACGCTGATGTTGAGCGGCTCCGCACCACGTCGCTTGCCGAGTCCGACCCGGAGATCTACGCCGCAATCGAGGCCGAGAAGAAGCGACAGGAGAGGAACCTAGAACTGATTGCCAGCGAGAACATCGCCAGCCGTGCCGTGCTCGAAGCTCTCGGATCCGTTATGACCGACAAGTACGCCGAGGGCTATCCGGGCAAGCGCTATTACGGCGGATGCGAGAACGTGGACGTCGCAGAGAACCTGGCCATCGAGCGCGCGAAGAAGCTGTTCGGTGCGCAGCACGCGAACGTCCAACCTCACAGTGGCGCGCAGGCCAACATGGGTGTGTACTTCACGGTGCTGCAGCCGGGTGACACCATGATGGCCATGAACCTGGCTCACGGCGGCCATCTGACGCATGGCAGTCCGGTCAACTTCAGCGGCATCTTTTATAACGTCGTCCCCTACGGCGTGCGGCAGGATACCGAGGTGATAGACTACGACGAACTGCGCGACCTCGCACTCCGCCATAGGCCGAAGCTGATCGTGGCCGGTGCCACGGTGTACCCGCGGGTGATCGACTTCGCTCTCATCCGTCAGATCGCGGACGAGGCAGGGGCACTGCTGATGGTAGATATGGCTCACCCGGCCGGGCTCATCGCCGCTGGGGAGTATCCGAGTCCGGTGCCACACGCACACTTCGTCACCTCGACTACGCACAAGACGCTGCGTGGCCCCCGAGGTGGGTTGATCCTGTGTGGCGAGGAGCACGCCGCCGCCATCAACAAGACCATGTTCCCAGGGGTGCAAGGCGGACCTCTCATGCATTGCATCGCTGCGAAGGCAGTGGCATTCGGCGAGGCGCTGCGGCCCGAGTTCAAAGCCTATCAGCGGCAGGTGCGTCTGAACGCACAGGCGTTGGCAGAGGGAATGAAGGAAGAGGGCTTTCGCCTGATCGCGGGTGGCACAGACAGCCATCTCGCGCTGGCCGACGTAACACCGTTCGGATGCACTGGCAAGGAGGCCCAGATCGCGCTGGACGAGGTGAACATCACTACCAACCGTAACATGATCCCCTTCGACACACAGAAACCCTTTGTCACTAGTGGTATTCGTGTGGGAACACCGGCAGTTACCACTAGGGGGATGAGAGAGGCAGAGATGCGGCAAATCGCATCGCTGCTGGCGCGAGGGCTACGCCACCGCGATGATGAGGCCCAGCGGTCCGCGATACGTGAAGAAGTTCAGGCCCTCACCAGCCGTTTCCCCGTTCACGGGTAGGCAACACTGGCCCGGCTTTTCCCTCTACCGTTCTCGCGTTCACTGGCAGGACATGCTCGACATCGCCTTCAGGTGCTGCGGACGCGGCATCCGCAGCGTCATGCTGAGCTTGTCGAAGCATGGACACGCAGGCAGCACGTCAACGGCTTCAGGCCACACGGTAATCGCGTCCTCACCACCCACAGCGTCATGCTGAGCTTGTCGAAGCATGCGCACGTGGGCAGCACGTCAACAGCT
>BTVI01000053.1:0-17360 GCA_045862955.1 Fimbriimonadales bacterium | reverse complement strand
GGATGGGGTCAGGTTCAGCATGACGCAAGGTTTGGGAAGACGTCAGGTGCAGCATTACGTCAGGGTCAGCGTAGCGCTAGGTGTGGGATGACGCAGGGTGCAGCATGACGCAAGGTTTGGGAAGACGTCAGGTGCAGCATTACGTCAGGGTCAGCGTGGCGCTAGGTGTGGGATGGCGCTGGGTGCAGCATGACGCAAGGTTTGGGATGACGCAGGGTGCAGCATGACGCAAGGTTTGGCATGGCGACAGGTTCACTAGCGAGGTTATGAATGATCGCAGCTACCCTAGGGGCTGAGCCGGTCGCGGCTCCCTCCCCTTGGAGCGAAGCGGAAGGGGGAGGGTTGGGGTGGGGGTCATGCATACCACACACGTGCCTCCATCCGCCGTGGGATGGGTGGCACGTACGTACTCCTCCCCCTCGCCGAGAGGATGGGTCACTGGCGCCGTCATGCTGAGCCTGTCGAAGCATGCATGTGTGAGTGCCAGAGCCACCTAGTGGGTTCGAAGACGTGCGGCCGTTGGGGTCCTGCTTCGCCATGCTCAGCCTGTCGCCAGGTGTGGGATGGCGACAGGTCCAGGATGACGCAAGGGTTGGGATGGCGACAGGTCCAGGATGACGCAGGGTTTGGGATGGCGACAGGTCCAGGATGACGCAAGGTTTGGGATGACGCTGGGTGTCGCATGACGTCAGGATCGGGATGACGCTGGGGGCAGCACGACCTCAGGCTCAGCGTGGCGTCGGATTGGGCGTGACGTCGGGGTCAGCATGACGCAAGGTTTGGGAAGACGCCAGGTGCAGCATTACGTCAGGGTCAGCGTGGCGCTAGGTTTGGGATGACGCAGGGTGCAGCATGACGCAAGATCTGGGATGAGGCCAGGTTCAGCATGACGCAAGGTTTGGGATGACGCTGGGTGCAGCATGACGACAGGTTCGCTAGCGAGGTTATGAATGATCGCAGCTACCCTAGGGGCTGAGCCGGTCGCGGCTCCCTCCCCTTGGAGCGAAGCGGAAGGGGGAGGGTTGGGGTGGGGGTCATGCATACCACACACGTGCCTCCATCCGCCGTAAGACTAAAGGCACGCAACCACCCCTACCCTCTGCGAGTGGCGAGGGATATCACACAGCGGAGATACCGCTAGGGCGACTTCCGTCCGTCGGAAAGGCGAACGATCACGCCATCCCACCGATAGGGGAACCACCACCACTTGGGCACCGGTAGCTGGCGCTGCTCGGAGGTGAACATGTCCACCCCGCCGGTTGGGCCGACCGACCACACGGCCCACTTCAGCGGCGCGGTCTTCTGGTCGTAGTACGGAACGCAGGGTTTCGTGCTTGTCGGATAGTCTTCCGGCACCCAAATGGGCAAAATGGTCTTTACGTTGTTGGCAAAACCGGGCCCGGGAGCGATGTACTTGTAGGCGCGCCCTGGATTGAATGGGTCCAGGTACTTGCGCAGCTTGATGTAACCTTGCCGGTAGAGCTCGGGAGGCAGTTCGTTATAGTCCTCGATTTTCATCTGCAGGCCAGAGCAGTAGGTGCGCGCTGGAGGGAATGCCCCGCAGTCATCAGAATACATCTGCAGCGCCAGCCCGATCTGTGCCAGTTCAGTGTGAACTCGCGCCACCGTCCCCTGGGTGCGCGCACGCGAAAGAACAGGGAAGAGGATGGCCGCCAAAACCGCTAGGATGGCGGCCACCACTAACAGCTCTATAAGGGTGAACCCCCTAGGGCGCTCCCGTCTTCGCGAAGTTGATGAGTGCAACATTCAGATCGCCTAGTCCTACCGATCCGTCGCCGTCCACGTCGGCGTCCGGGTCGTCGGTCCGTGCAAAGCTCAGCAGCATGCGGTTGAGGTCCCCCAAACCGATCTGGTTGTCTCCATCCGCATCACCGTTCACGAACTGCCAGGTGACAAGCTGATCGCCGCCGGCAGTAAACGAGAAGTCTGTTGCCAACCAGTGTGAGGACTTCGCACGCACACGGTATTCCCGACCGGTGCCTCGTTTGATACCAAGGTCCTGAGTGAACTGACCATTCGTATCGAGAATTACCTGATAGGAGCCTACCAGATCGCCACCAGCAGTAACGTCATAGACCCACAGGTCGACCGGCACACCATCAGGCCCCGGTGCGTACGAATCGAGCGTCACGCTGGCGGTAAGCACCACATCGGGAACTGGCAGTACGGTCACGTATCGCGCCTCGATCCCCTCGGGTGTCACGGAGCCCTGTACCGCTACCACGTCGCCCGCCGCCACGGGATGATCGCTCACGACCACCACCTGTCCGGTGTCGTCCTCGATGGTAAAGTCGTTCGGTCCGCTCTGCACCACGAGCTTACCAACGAGCGCGACCTGTTCGCCCGCTCCAACCTGCTGCACCTGATTACACCAATCCAAGGCGGCAGCGATGTCTGCTCGTCGCTTCACCCACACTCGGTAGTCGTCGAAGTACGGCAGGGTAGCGTCTTCCTGATCGAAGATACCGACGACGTTCAGCTTGCCGGTTGGCTGCAAGTACGAGCCGAAGTCTCCGGGCCCTGCCAGAAGCATCCCGACAGACCCTGTGCTATCGGTAATCGTCAGCAACTGGTTGTTGCCCCACGTGCCACCAGTGATCTCGACGCCGTGCAGCATCACCCATCGCGTCTGGTATCGCTCTCCACCGCCCACACGCGTCGCATCGAAGTAGTTGCACGACCCAATCGATGGTATCAGCCACGGATCGGGCATTCCGGCATGGCCCAGCACCTCGACCACGAAGCGCGTCTGTGGGGCCGGTGAATGCCTGTCGTTGATGAACACCTTGCCGTTGTGGTTGGCGAGCAGGCCGGTGACCCGCACCCGATCGCCGGCCTGGAAGTCCACGTACTCGGAGGGTCTCCAGAGCCCGCCATACCACCAGCTGCCGGCCCATACCTGAATGCCGCCTCGGTCCGAGGTGTCGTCCTGCACGAAGATGGTGTACATCAATGCAGGATCGAGTATCTCGTCCACCCCTGCCAACGCCACGCCCTCTATAGTGACGCGGTTCCAAGGCTCGGGGTCTGCGTCCACCAGCGGGTGGATTCCCAGTCCATCAGAGGCTCGAACTTCTTGGTAGTCCCAGATGCTGTCCGCCCCGGCGCAAACCCAGAGCAAGAGCGCACAAGCGAGGAAGGTAACGCGAAGCACCATGTTCCGATCCTTTCTCCTCTCTATCTATACGGCCTGGGCACCTTCGTCGGCCCAGCGAAGCGTGGTACACGCTGATTCTATCAGCAGGGCCTGCCCATCCGGCCGCCGTTGGGCGAATCGGACTAATGGAACTCGGAGCTACAGGGACCGCCCGCACCGGGGGCAGAAGCGGACGTCGTCCACGTACACCTCGTCGCACGAGGGGCAGTACACACCCTCCATCTCGTCGGCAGGAACGTCCTCGGGCTGGTTGCGGAGCCGCTCGTCTACCTCCTTCAGCACATCCAGGCTATAGGGGTCACGGGTGGCGTGCTTCAGCGCGAGACGTGCCACGCCGAAGAGGTGGTACAACCCGACCAGGCCGCACGCCACTCCGGTCGAGAGCGCAACCCACGGCGACAGAATCCTGAGCACACGAAAAGCTAGGAATGCCACGTACAGCAGCACGATGCCGAGCGCGAGGCGGGAAACCCAGCCTCCCCGAGAGGCGTCGTATTTGCTCACGCCGAGCCGCTTTCCCCGATCACTTAGACTGCGCCAGCTCCCGCCCTTTCTCAGCATTCAACTCGATGAACTTCTGCCATTGTGCTGGCACGTCGGTGTCTATGAAGATCGCGTCCACCGGGCACTCCGGCTCACACAGCCCGCAGTCTATGCACTCGTCCGGGTTGATGTACAGCATCGTCTCGTCTTCGTAAATGCAATCCACGGGGCAGACTGGCACGCAGGCCTTGTCCTTCACGCCGATGCACGGTTCACAGATGATGTAAGGCATAGTCCCCCTCCGTCAAAGAGCACCCTAATTCTGGCATATCAGGTCTTTGGTAAGAAGCGCTTTCCGACCATCGTGGCCGGGTGCGGCTTTTCCCGAACCACCACCTCGCAAGGCTCGTTGAGCGTCGCAGCCTCCGACTTCACCAGCGCGAAGCCGATCCCTACTTCCAACAACGGCGAATACACCCCGCTCGTCATCGAGCCGACCTCCGCGCCATCTTTCAGTACCGGATAGCCCTCCCTCGGCACCATCTTCGACTCCATTCTAATGCCCACAGCCTTGCGCGGTGGGCCAGCGGAACGCATCGCGTTGATGGGTTCGCTGCCGATGAAGCTCTTCGTCTTGCTCACTACCCAGCCTAGACCCGCCTCGATGGGATTAATGTCCTTCGTCAGCTCGTGGCCGTACAGCGGCAGCCCGGCCTCCAGCCGCAGCACGTCGCGGGCGGCCAGCCCGCACGGGGTCACGCCCGCCTCCAGCAGCGCCTGCCACACCGCCGGGCCGTCCTCCGCAGCTAGGATCAGCTCGAAGCCGTCCTCGCCCGTGTAGCCGGTCCGCGCGCCGAACACGGGCCGTCCCGCGATCCGAAACTCCCGCGCCGTAAACTTCGTCATGTCCGAAAGGTCTTCTCCCGCCATCCTGTTGATGGTGGGCACAGCTTCTGGACCCTGCACGGCAATCATAGCCGTTCGCTCGGTCTCGTCCTCCAGCGTCACCCCATCGCGCAGGTGCTCGGTCAGCCACGCCACGTCCTTCGCGTGGTTCGCCGCGTTCACCACCATGCGGAACCACTCCGGCCCGATTCGGTAGAGGATGATGTCGTCTACGCAGCCGCCGTCCGGGTAGCAGAGCAGCGAGTACTGTGAGGCCCCGTCCACCAGCTTGCTCACGTCGTTCGCGGTCATGTGTTCGAGATAATCGAAGGCTGCGGGACCTCGGAAGTGCAGGCGCGCCATGTGGCTCACGTCGAACATGCCCACTTTGCGGCGCACGGCCAGCGATTCGTGTACGACACCCTCATACTGCACGGGCATCTCCCAGCCCGCAAACTCCACCATCTTTGCGCCTAATGCCTGGTGTTCTGCATGAAGCGGCGTGCGTCTGACTTCCATTTTGAGCATCCTCACTATCTGCGCCGTCGAGCTGCGGCGCGCGGCGGCGAGGCCCGACGGCCCCTGAATAGCACCCCATTCTGCAGCCCTGCCCTTAGCCCTGCACGGCTCCGGGCCCATCTACCCCCACGCAGTGCGGGTTGTGGGGTTCACGACCAGCACTCCCGCCACCAACTTGTAGCAATAGCCCTCGAACGGCTCGCCGAGGCTCACGATCAAAATTACCCTTTCGCCGTCGCCAATCCCGCCCGCTGCGAGCGGATGCAGTCCGTGTTGCAGGTAAGAGAGGCGCCTTTCCCAGCCGTCGTCCGTCACCGCTAGGTCGTAGCACTGAGTGGCGAGGGTGAAAACCGCCCGCGTCTGCCGAGTGCCTTGCTGGCTCGTCACGATGCTCCACTTCAGGTCGGTAGCACTCACGGCTGCGAGTGAGGCACCGAATCCCTGCCCCGCGCTCGGGTATGGGATACGATCCCAATTGCTTCCCAACAGGACGGGCTCACGGACTAGTACCTTCCGTAGCAGTCTGACCATAACGTCCCAATCGCACGGCCTGGAGACGAGGCTCCACGTGCCCGGCTCGATAGCAACATCTTCGGGGTGATGGGGTTTCGGCATCGGTTGGCCAACCGGTACTCGGAGCACATCCAACATGCGCGGAGCGGATCCATCGCTCAGCCTAATCTGCGGCGCCGGTAGCGACCCGTCCTCGAGGCGACTGACGGGCCGCACCCATCCGCCCCCGTCCATTCGCAGTCCCGCGATGCACCGGTTGCCATACTTCCGCGAGTTCGCCAGACACAACAGATCGAGGCTCGCCATGGTCTACTCACAGGTGTACGATGCTGACCCCGCCCCAGCGCTCGGCAAGATACTCTGCCACCAACCTGCGGTGGCAGTGCTCCGGCGTGTGCTCGCTGCACAGCAGGACCGCAGGCCGGTCGAAGAGGCTCTTCGGGATCGCTTCCTCGATCCGTCTCGACCGCATTAGCGCGAGGAAGCTCCTCTCATACTCGCCCCAGTCTCCCTTGTTCTTCTTGAACGCATCCAGGATGTCCTGCGTGGGAGCCAGGAGTGGTTCGTGGAGGTACTCCGCACCACATAGCTCGCGTAGAAAGAACGCCAGATCATCTCGTTTGGCAAACGATGCGAGTTGCGAGGTGTTGTTCAGTCGTACATCCACGAGTCGTCGGATTCCGGCTCCGCGGAGGAGGCCGAAGAACTGCTCCGCGGACTTCTGCGTGAAACCGATCGTGTGGATAACCATTCCCCTTCCTCCTCGAACAGCGAGGCCTGGCCGCCGGCCTCCCGGGCTTTCAACTCCTGTTCGCTCTGCGTGCTTCCATCCGGCAGAATGTGCACGATCTGCACGCCCTCGCGCTCCAACGCGCGCCCCACCAGCAGCCGACGGTGACACTCCGTCGGGTCGCCCTCACCACACATAATGGCCGTTCGCGCCTGCCCGGCCAGGTTCACCAAGCGCTCCAACCCTTCGCGAAAAGGCTCGCTCTCCGCCATGGCGCCGTATCGGACACGTCCTGCTTCGTCATAGAACCGGGCCTCAGCCGGCCTTCCTCCCAACCGATCGCCCAGAAACTCGTAGCCGATGCCGTGCGACTGTAGGGCGTCCTCCAGGGCATCGCGATTGAACTGACCTGCGTAGCGGGAGTAGGGTTGAGAACGCACGTCCACCAATAGCGCCACTCCGTGCATCTGCAGCAGCTCACAGAAACGGGTGATGGGGTGGTTGGAGTGCCCGATCGTCAGGATCGTGAGCGTGTCCGAGGGCGGGGGTCGAGAAGGGTCCGCGGTCCGGTCCATGGGTGCATTTTACTCTGCGGGCAGAACCCCCGAAAGAAAAAAGCTATTAGGGGGAGGGCCGTACTGGTATGCGCATGTCCCCTTCGGCGATCAGCACGTCGTCGGCGAGAGTGAGCTTGCGGATAATCAGCGCCCCGTACAGCTTCAGGTCCGCCGTCTCGTCCACCACTGGGTTCAGCCGGGCCACGAAAGCCTGCGCCGCGGCAGGCTCCATCTGTCTGCCCGAGATGGTCACACTCGCCCGCACCACGTTCAGCCGCCTTCCGTCCTCCACCTCTAACTCGCCTTCCACCCGAAAGTTCATCAGGGCCAGAAAGCGAGCCATCCCCTCGGCCTCGAACCGTCCGTCCCGCAGGCGGATGGTGAGCGACTCCAACATCGGGTTCTTGGCCAGCAGATACTCCGCGAGTGCAGACGCAGACACCTCCACTCGACCGCGTCCCACGCCGCTCTCCGTCAAGCGGATGCGCTTCTTGCTCAACGCATATTTCCAATCGTATCGGCAGTCGGGGACCTCCCCCCACATGTCGCGTACCCGGAGCCCGGTGATACAGGAGTCTCGCAGGCGAATCCTCAGCGTTTCGATGTGCCCAGCCCGAGAGAAGGTCGGCTCTGTGAACAGCGGCAGACCCTCGGTGTGAATTCCCTCGGCGAAGAATGCTGCCTCAGCCATCGAACCATCGGCAAAAGAGAGCAGGTGGCGGGGCTTAACCTTCAGATCGAGCACTCCCTCAGGCTGCGGGAGCTTGGAGCGAATGTCCTCGGCCGCCGCCACCTCGAAGGAACGCACTGCATGGCGGCCGCCGATGAGCACAATTGCCAGAGCAAGCAGCCACTTCTCCACCTACCCGCCGCCGAGATACGCTTCCCGCACCGCCGGGCTCTCGAGCAGGTTCTCGCCCGTGTCAGACAGCACCACGCGCCCGGTCTCCAGCACGTAACCGCGGTGTGCGATCTCCAGAGCGCGGTGCGCGTTCTGCTCCACCAGCAGAATGGTGCCACCCTGTTCGTTCAGCCGTCCGATGATCGAGAATATTTCTTTCACCAGCGTCGGGGCGAGACCGAGCGAGGGCTCGTCCAAGAGCATCAGCTTCGGCCGGGCCATGAGGGCGCGCCCTATGGCCAGCATCTGCTGCTCCCCACCCGAAAGTGTGCCGGCGTTCTGGTGCAGCCTCTCCCTCAGGCGAGGGAAGGTGTTCAGCACGAACTCCATATCCTCTGCGATGCCGTCGTCCTTGCGGGTGAACGCGCCCATCTGCAGGTTTTCTAGCGTGGACATGTTCGTGAAGATGCGGCGACCTTCGGGGGCGTGGCTGATACCGGCTCCAACGATCCGGTCGGGACTCCACTCGAGCAGGCTGCGTCCCTGAAACGAGATGGACCCGGAACGTGCGGGCACCAGCCCGGAAATGGTCCTCAGGAGCGTGCTCTTGCCGGCGCCGTTGCTGCCGATGATTGACACGATTTCGCCTTCGGACACGTCCAGCGAAACGGAGTTCAGCGCCTGGATGGCACCGTAATAGACGTTCAGGTCGCGGATAGAGAGCACGACCGACTATACCTCGTTCCTAGGACGCGAGCGTCGGGCTCAGCGAGCGAGGCTGTCTATGAACTCGCTGATGACAGCCTTGGGATCCGGCGGCACCCTGTCGCCTAGCACCGCATACGAGATGCCACGGTCTTCCCACGATGCCAGGAAGTGGGTGGGTGCACACACCGCTTGCACCTCGGTGTCCCCGATGGTCCAGCTCTCCGTGACTTCCCGAATCCGGAAGCGCGTGCGAGAGATGAAGTAGCGCAGCTCTCCCCCTCTGCGCATCTGATAGGTTAGCACGCCGACGGTGGGGTCCTCGTACACCGCCACCTGGCTGAGCTTGCCACCGACCAGGCTGAGGTTCACCGGGGGAACGTTCGCATCGAGGTGCTCGCGAATCAGTGCGAAGGCCTCGCCGGTATGAGAGGTCTGTTTCACTATCACCGGAGCGACCGTGTCGCGCCCGATGCCGTCCTGGCTGATCGCTATCCCTGGGTTCAGGTACTCGGTGACGGGCTCGTAGCTCACTGCAGCCAGTGCCATAACTGCCGCCAGGCCCAGGCCGGCAAAAGCGATCCGCCGAGTCCGAACCCGAACGCGCACCGCCTTGTCGAGCATCGCGAGCGTTCGGGGCCATAACCCCTCGGGGAGAGGCTCTACAACCCGCTTGTCCCGGACGAGATCGCGCGTTTCCCGGCACTCCTCCGCAAGTGTTCGGCAGCCGGGGCAGACGCTGACGTGCGACTCCGCGAGCTCCGCCTCACGGCTGCCCAGTTCGTGGTCCACGTACGCAGCTACGATTTCTCGAAACTCCGAGCAGTTCATGGCTCCTTGCTCTCTTTGTCGGGCAAGACGTCCTGAAGCCTGCGACGCAGCTCGGCGCGCCCTCTCGACACTCTCGAACGAACGGTGCCAATAGGCACGCTCAGAGCGTCCGCCGCTTCCTGATACGTCAAGTCCTGCAAATCCACGTAGATCAGCGCCTTCTTATACTCCTCCGGCAGGTTCCGGATGGCTCGAACGATGGTCTCGAACTCCCAATGCTCCATCGCAGCGAGTGCCGGTGATATGTTTCTATCTGGCAGGTCCGCCACTCCTCGGCCCTCCGTTGCATCCATCGAAACTGTCTTCGCTCTTCGACCCTGCCGATGGTATTCGTTTATATAGCAGTTGGTCAAGATACGGTACATCCAGCTTCGAAACGCCTGGCCGCCCGGCAGCTTTTCCCGAAACGTTCCGAAGTTTCGGAATGCTCGCAGGATGGCTTCCTGGAACAGGTCGGCGGCATCGTCCGGGTTCCTGGCAAGTCTCAGGGCTGCGTTGTATAACCCCGTCGCGTGCGGGGATAACAGCCTCTCGAACTCGTCCCGTTCAGCCTCGGACTGATGCCAACCTAGCCTCATCCTGGCCAACCATTATGACAAGCCCGTTGGCCCGCTCGGTTCCACAATTGCGCTCGCGGCCCAGACCGTCCGAGGGCAGGCAACGGCTTAAAGCCCCCCTGCGGCCCGCAGCGTGGCGACCGATGAAGGCAAGTCGTCCTCCCGCCCGTCAGCGAAGCGCACACGCAAGTAACCCAAATCTGTAATGCCTGTCGCTATGCCCGTGAGGCCATCCGGCGTGCGAACCTCTCGTCCAACGGAGTCGTCGCGAGCCCGGAACTCCGAGACGGTCCGAGATGCCTCCCACGGCTCACGTGTACGGAACGCCTCCCAGAATGCCAGCTCCAATTCACCAACGTTGCGTTCGACGCCGCACGACAGCCGGATCGAAGTGGCTGAATCTGCCAGCTCCTCCGGGAACCTCTCGGTATTCACGTTCAGGCCCACTCCAAGCACGACTACCGGGTTGGGTTCGGGGTCGCTGACCACTTCGACTAGCAGGCCAGCCACTTTGGCACCCCTCACCAGTACATCATTCGGCCAGCGCAACCGGGTGGCATTACCCGTTCCGGTCGCCTGCTCGACCACCTCTGCCAGAGCGCATGCCGCCGCAAGCGCAATCATTCCCGCCTGACCAGCAGCCCGAACGTCCCACAGAATGTAGCTGATGGCCAGATTGCCCTCGCCGGAGAACCAGTCTGCTCCCCATCGTCCCCGTCCCGATGTCTGGGTGTCGGCCCGAACCGCATCGAACTGCCGCCAGCCATGGCGGACTAGCTGGAGCGCCACGTCCTGTGTGGAACCTACCGAGCGCAGCCGCAATACGGACAGCCCACGTGGCAACATCAGAACACGATCTCCTCTTCGCGACCCTTGATACCGGCTACCAGACCTAATGAGCAGAAGGCAACCACGGTGCTCGTCCCCCCATAGCTTACGAGGGGCAGTGGCACCCCCACCACAGGGAAGAGCCCGATCACCATGGCCACGTTCACGATGACGTGGTAGGCCCACATGCTCAGCACCCCCGCGACGATGAGGCGATAGAGAACGGGCCTTGCCGAAACCATCGCTCTCCACAGACGGTACATAAGCATTCCGTATGCACCGAGAAGGATGGTGCTGCCCACGAATCCGCCCTCTTCAGCCACCACGGTAAAGATGAAGTCGGTCTCCTGAACCGGGATCCACGCTCCCTCCTTCTGGCGGCCCTGAAGGTAGCCCTTGCCCGTCAACTGACCGCTCCCCACGGCAAGTCTGGCCTGAGTCACTTGGTATCCTGCACCACGAGGGTCTGCCGACGGGTCGAGGAAGGCGACAACCCGGTCCTTTTGGTAGTCGCGGATGATCCCTTGCTCCCACGCGATCCCGAACAGCGCCACCACAGCCGCAACCCACAGCCCTAGCATCTTCAGTGGAATCCCTCCGACGAAGCACATCCCGAACCAGATGCCGATGAACACGAGGGCCGTTCCGAGGTCTGGCTGCTTGAACACCAACGCGGCGGGAACCGCGATGTGAAGCAGGGAAAGCCAGAAGGTCGCCAGCGGTCCCGAATGCGAGGTGTGATAGGCGAGCAGCCGGCCCAGAGTGATGATCAGGAGCAGCTTAGCCAGCTCCGACGGCTGGAACTGCACGGGACCGAGCTCGATCCACCTCTGTGCCCCGCCTACGTTCACGCCTGCAATAAGTACTACGGCGAGCATCGCTATCGCCAGCACGTACAGTTTTCGCCAGTGCGTTACCCAGAATCGCGGCGGCACCAGCGCGAATACGACTGCCCCCGACATGCCGATGGCGACCCAAAGCAAGTGCTTCCGGAACACCGCACTGCCGTTGGCCTGCACGGAGGAGTACACCGCGGCGATGCCGGCAATCGTGAGAAGAAGCGCCGTCACCACGAGGTACCAGTCAACGCGCTTCAGCGTCCGGCGGTAAGAGGCGTCGGTCACCATCCGACCGCTTGTCCATCGGCCCGAGGGTCTGAACCCGCACACATCACTCCGTCGTCCGCAACTCGGATCACTTGCACCGCACTCGGATGCGTCCAGGGTGGAATGGTCCGGGTCGGATGACCCCTCGCTCGTAGCTGCTCTACGGCAGAAGGCTGGATCTTGCCCTCGAGGTCTAGCGTCAGCTCTCCGCGTCCCAACCACCCCGGCGTCCGGTAAGCCCAACGCGGCCGCTCGGCTGCTTCCTGGGGATCCATGCCGAAGTCCGTGATGCACTGGATCACCTGCAGGTTGGTCTGCACCTGTACGTGGCCACCCGGCGTGCCACCGAGGAAGGCCACCCGCCCGTTCTTCAGCGCGAGGTAGGCGTTCAGCGTGTGGACCGGTCGTTTACCTGGGGCGTAAGCGTTTGGCCCCTCGCCAGGGTCGAATCCGTTCATGCGGTTGTTCATCAGAATCCCGAGGCCGGGCGCCACCACCGCAGCGCCCCAGGGCAGGAACACGCTCTGGATGAAGCTGATTGCATTCCCATCGCCATCAGCTATGCAGAAGGACGTCGTGTCGGTTCCCGCCCGGGTCGGCCAAAGGCCAGCGCCAGACGCCCGGAGCGGGTCTATGCTCCGCCGTCGGTCTGCCAGCGTCGAGGGCGAAAGCAGGTGCTTCCAGGTGTCCGAGCCATCGCCGAGGGTAGCCGCGCGGTCTGCGAACGCAGCCTTATGCGCTTCCACCTGCAGGTGGATCAGGTCCGCCGAGCCCGGCTCCAATCTCCCTAGCTCGAACCCCTCGAGGATTCCCAAAGCCTCCAAAAGCGCGATGCCTTGCGACATGGGCGGCTGTCCGCACACATCGAAGCCCCTATAGCGGATCCCCAAGGGCGGCTCCAGCGCGACGTCGAACCCGCTCAGGTCCTGCTCGGTCACGGCACTGCCGAGCGAACGAAGGCCTGCGACTAACCTCTGCCCGGTCCGTCCGTCGTAGAAGTCTCCCGGCCCGAACGAAGCCAGGTCCTGGAGTGTTGCAGCCAGATCCTGTTGGCGAACGACAGCTCCTTCCGCCGGCGCCCGACCGTCCAACAGGAACTGCTCGCGAGCCCCCGGGTCACTTATCAGCACATCCAGATAACTGCTCGCCGCCCGGGCCCAGCGCCTCCCGACCGGGCATCCTTCTTCGGCGAGTTCGATAGCGTCAGCAAGAAGCGACGCAAAGGGCAACCGACCGTAGCGCTCGTGTAGTCGCTGCCACAACCGAACCAACCCCGGAATGGTGAAGGCCCCGACGCCGCGTTCCTCGTGCTGAGGCGACTGCGGACCCGCGGATGGCGACGGCCCCGCCCCGTTGGCCGCCAAGGTTTCACCCCGCGCTGCATCGAACAGCACCGCAAACCCATCGCCGCCGAGGTGGCTGGCGGAAGGCTCCACCACGCACAGCACGGCCGACACCGCTATGGCAGCATCGCACACCGAGCCACCATTACGTAGCACTGTCAGTCCTGCAGAGGATGCTAGGGGATGCGAAGTCGACACCAGACCGTGACGGGCGTACACGATCCCGCGCGTGTGTTGCCAGGTCATGCCCGAGCCCCCGACGTAGCCCTACGGAACGACAGCTACCGCCTCGATCTCCACGCGCGCGCCCTTTGGCAACGCAGCCACCTGCACGGTGGAGCGGGCCGGTGGGTCGGTAGGGAAGAACTCGGCGTACACTGTGTTGACCGTGGCGAAGTCCGTCATGTCCGCGAGGAAGATGGTGGTCTTGACGACATCTGCGAGAGAGGCACCACCCGCTTCGAGAACCGCTTTGAGGTTTTCTAGCACGCGTGTCGTCTGCGCCGCGATGTCTCCCGAGACCATCTCACCCGTGGCTGGCTCGAGCGGGATCTGCCCAGAGGTGAAGAGCAAAGTGCCCGATGCCTTGATCGCCTGGCTGTAGGGTCCGATTGCCGCAGGCGCTCGGTCGGTTCCAACTGTCTGTCGCATTGCTTTGTCCTCTCTAGCGGATCGCCGCTTCCGTCTCGCAGTCGAACAGGTGAACCTTGTCCACGTTCAGCACGAAGTCGGCCTTCTCGCCTTCCTTCCGCGTTTCCTCGGCGGGAACGGTGGCAACGAGAGAGTGTGGCCCGAGAGCCAGGTAGTACGTGTCGCTAGCACCCATCGGCTCGATGACGTCTACCACGGCTTGGAACCGGGCTCCCGTGGCGCCGTTACTCCTTGGACTAATGTCTTCCGGCCGGATGCCTACCTCGACGCGCTTGCCTCGATACGCTTCCAAAGCCGCGGCGCGATCAGGGGGAGCCGGGATGACCAAATCGTTGTTCACGCGGACGCCGAGCGGTCCGTCCTTGGTCACTTCACCATATATGAAGTTCATCGGAGGAGTGCCGATGAAGCCGGCAACGAACCGGTTTGCCGGCCAGCGATATACTTGCTCGGGTACATCGCACTGTTGCAGCACACCATCCCGCATTACCGCGATTCGGTCGCCCATCGTCATCGCCTCGACTTGGTCGTGCGTGACGTAGATAGTGGTGATTCCCAACCGACGGTGTAGCCGTATCAGCTCGGCACGTGTCTGCACTCTCAGCTTGGCATCGAGGTTCGAGAGCGGCTCATCCATCAGGAATACCTTCGGTTCGCGGACGATCGCTCTGCCCAGTGCCACACGCTGTCGCTGACCTCCGGAGAGCTCTTTAGGCCGCCTTCGGAGCAGGTCCCCGAGCCCCAGCATCTCCGCAGCTTCCCTCACGCGTGCATCTATGCTCTGCCGCCGCCGCCGTGCTTCCGCGAGGTGTGTCCACTGCCACAGCACGCCCTTCAACTGCCGCAGCTTAAGCCCGAACGCGATGTTGTCGTACACGTTCATGTGGGGGTACAGGGCGTAGTTCTGGAACACCATCGCGATGTCGCGGTCCTTCGGAGGAACGTCGTTGACTACGACATCGCCGATACGGATCTCGCCCGAGGTCACCTCCTCGAGGCCGGCCACCATCCGTAGCGCAGTCGTCTTTCCGCAGCCGGACGGACCGACCAGGACCATGAACTCCTTGTCCTTCACCTCTAGGCTAAGCGAATCGACTGCAGTAACGTTCTTGAAGCGCTTCGTGGTCTCGTGAAAAGTTACTCCCGCCAAGCGGACCTCCGGGATGCTTACATTATGCGTCTAACCGCCTTCGGAGTGTCAAGTTCGACGGCCAGAGCCGGGGCCCTTCGAACCCAGTAGAATCGTCACCACTGTCTATGACGACCGTCATATGCAGGAACGGCCCATCTCTCGTATCTCTTAGGTGCCACCAAAGTACCCTGATGATCGACGCAGGGTAATCCAAAGGTGCTCGCACGACGGCGTAGGCCGCTTGGTTCGATCGCCTTTGCTCGATTGACGGTCAAACCGGAGTACGGATATAATCCGAGGCAGAAAGCAGCGCACATGTCCCGAGCCACCCGCACGCCAGAAAAGTCAGATCCCGTCCCTAAGCCGCAGGGCAGCGACGATACGCCTGTGGTGGCCATCGTCGGAAACCCGAACGTGGGCAAGAGCGTACTCTTCAACCGCCTCACCGGCGCCTACGTGACGGTGTCCAACTACCCGGGAACTACGGTGGAAGTGTGTCGCGGCTGTTGCCGCCTAGGGGGCCGCACCATCATCGTCTTCGATACGCCGGGAATGTACGGATTGTGCCCTTGCACCGAGGAGGAGCGCGTGGCACGCCGACTCCTCGCCGAAGGCAAGCCCGATCTGCTGCTCCACGTGGTGGACGTGAAGAACCTGAAGCGAATGCTGCCCCTCACCGTCCAGCTCGTCGAGGCGGGCTTCAAGGTTGTCCTGGTGCTGAACATGATGGACGAGCTGGAGAAGACGGGGATGCGCGTGGACGTAGAGGAGCTGCGCGCGAAGCTGGGGATTCCCGTGGTGCCCACATCCTGCCTGCACGGGCGAGGGCTGTGCGCACTGCAAGAAGAGATAGATGCCCACCTCGCTTCCTAGTGGCACCATCACCTATGCGCCTCGTGTAGAGGCCGCAGCCGATTCCATCCAAGCACTCCTTCGCGCCGACTACGGACTCTCGCATCGTGCTGTAGCTCTCTTGGCTCTGCAGGGCGACCAAGAAGTTCTGGCCTGGATCGACTCCCAAGAGGGCGCGAAAGTCGCGGAGCAGGTGCGCGAGTATGTCCGGCAGGCGATGAACGGCGCCGAAGCTCCCGGCTACCTCATACATACCCAACTTCAGGATTGGGTCGCCGAACTGGTAGACGCTGCAACGTCGGGTGCCCCGGCCCCACAAACCGGTTTCGCTGACAAACTCGGCCAGCTGTGTACCTCCCCGATCACTGGCATCCCGATTGCTCTCGTCGTGGTCTACTTCGCTCTGTACCAGTTCGTCGGCATCTTCGGCGGCGGTACGCTGGTCGGCTGGCTGGAGGAGGGGCTATTCGGCAACTACATCAATCCCTGGGTCACTCGTGTCTTCGAGACCTTCGTGCCTTGGCAGGCGGTGCGCGAGCTGTTCGTCGGCGAATATGGGGTGTTCACGCTGGGCGTCACCTACGCCGTTGCGCTGATCCTGCCGATCGTCGGCTGCTTCTTCCTAGCCTTCGCAGTCTTGGAAGACTCGGGATACCTCCCCCGTCTTGCCATGCTCCTCGATCGCTTGTTCAAGCTGATCGGGCTCAACGGCCGAGCGGTGATCCCCATCGTGCTCGGCTTCGGCTGCGACACGATGGCCACGATTACCACCCGTATCCTCGAGACGCGTCGAGAGCGCGTGATTGCCACCTTCCTGCTTAGCCTGACCATTCCGTGTGCCGCTCAGCTCGGCGTGATCATGGCCCTGCTTAGCACTCGTACGGCCGAGGGCTATCTGCTGGGAGTGCCCATTCGCATGGGAGCGCTCGTATGGGGAGGCGTGCTGTTCGTGATCTTCACGATTGCCGGACTGTTGGCAGCGCGTGTCACCCCGGGCTCACTCACACCCTTCGTGCTCGAACTCCCTCCAATGCGCCCGCCGCGACTCGCCAACGTGCTGGCGAAGACGCTATCGCGCCTGCACTGGTACTTCCTCGAGGTGTTCCCGCTTTTCGTATACGCCAGTGTGATGATCTGGATCGGCCTGATGACCGGGCTGTTCGACCGGGCCATCGCGCTGCTCGAGCCCATCGTGAGGTTCGTTGGCCTTCCGAGCGAGGCGGCCACGGCGTTCCTTTTCGGCTTTTTCCGCCGCGACTACGGTGCCGCGGGGCTGATGAAGACAGCAGACAGCCTCTCGGGTGCGGACTTGGTGACGGCAGCCGTGGTACTCACGCTGTTCCTTCCATGCATCGCGCAGTTCCTCGTGGTGTGGAAGGAGCGAGGGTGGCGCATGGCATTCGGCATGGGAGCCATCACCTTTACTAGTGCCATCTTGGTGGGTGCGCTCCTATCGCGCCTCCTCACCTGGTCGGGGTTGCCACTATGATCTGTGGGAATTGCGGACGTGGCTTCTCGGACCGGCAAGCGGAGACAGCTTGCCACGGCTGCGGCCACTTCGGTGGTTGCCACCTTGTCAAATGCCCATACTGCGGCTACGAACAGCCCCAAGAGCCCGCTTGGGTCGGCAAGTTGCGGGAGCTCCTGTC
>BTVI01000052.1:0-17950 GCA_045862955.1 Fimbriimonadales bacterium | reverse complement strand
AGCTGTTGACGTGCTGCCCACGTGCGCATGCTTCGACAAGCTCAGCATGACGCTGTGGGTGGTGAGGACGCGATTACCGTGTGGCCTGAAGCCGTTGACGTGCTGCCTGCGTGTCCATGCTTCGACAAGCTCAGCATGACGTCTCCAGCGCCCCATCCTCCTTCGGTGACGAGGTCGAGGAGGAAGAGGAGGACGAGGAGGACGGTGAGGACGATGATGACGACGAGGAAGAGGAGGGCGAGGAAAACGAGGAGGACGGTGAGGACGAGACTGCTACCCCCCCCGGCAAACGCAACAACCACCCCCCCGGGCGGGCGGAGCCGGAGGAGGAAGTAGGCGGCGGCCCGGGGCCCACCCCCCTCATTCCTCCCCCACCACCCCCTCCACGGGGGGTGGTTGTTGCGTTCCCGGGGGGGTAGCAGTCTCGTCCTCACCGTCCTCATCGTCCTCACCGTCCTCCTCGTCCTCCTCGACCTCGTCACCGAAGGAGGATGGGGCGCTGGAGACGTCATGCTGAGCTTGTCGAAGCATGCGCACGTGGGCAGGACGTCAACGGCTTAAGGTGCTGCGGACGCGGCATCCGCTGTCATGCTTCGACAGGCTCAGCATGACGGGGGGGTGGTTGTTGCGTTTGCCGGGGGGGTAGCAGTCTCGTCCTCACCGTCCTCCTCGTCCTCATCGCCCTCACCGCCCTCCTCTTCCTCGTCGTCCTCCTCGACCTCATCACCGAAGGAGGATGGGGCAAAGGGAGAGGTCCCCGACACCGCCACCTCAGTGGTTCGTCACCGCCAGTGCTGGGGCAGAGGACTCGACCCCCGACCCCTGGGGCAGCGCCCCGAGCACGAACTTCGCGTGAGGTGCCATGTACCTCGACCCCCGACCCCTGGCGCCGCCCTCCCAGGGACGGGGGTTCCATCGGGTCGCCCTGTGCTAGGGGCGCGGGAGTGAGATGGTGCTAGCCTACCACTTTGTGCGCTACCGATTCACCTGGACAGAGGGTGGTGTCGTTGCCGATCAGGCACGAGTCCGCAGTACCTCCGTTGAGATCCACACGCACGCCCGGGAGTAGGATGCAGTTACGTAGGGTACCGTTGCGTGCTTCCGCGAGCTCGCCGATGGAGCAGTGGTCCGTCGCCTCGCACGACACCAGAAGCGCCCCCGGGCCGAGCAGTGCGTCTCGAACTCCCTGCTTCTTTAGCCAGTAGCGGTTGGCTTGCAGCATCCCTTCGAGCGTCCCGGTATCTTGCCACCACCCATCGAAATGGTATGCGTACACTCGCCTCGCGCCCTCTACGAGCGCGTGGATGGCGTCGGTGATCTCCAGCTCGCCGCGCGCCGAAGGCCGTAGTTCGGCGAGCACGTCCCAGATGGCCGTTCCGAAGACATATGCGCCCGCCATCGCGAGATTGGAGCGTGGGTTGGCAGGTTTCTCTTCTAGGTGGACGATGCGCTCCCCCTCCACCACGGCTATTCCATAGCGCTCGGGGTCTTCTACGGGTGCTACCACCGACAAACAATCGGCCTGCAGTGCCTCGAACTGCCTCCGCAGCTCAGCCATAGGAAGGTCGTGCAGAGTATCACCCAGCAGCAGCACGAACGGCTCGTCACCGAGTGTTTCCTTCGCGCACTGCACCGCATGAGCGAGTCCCTTCGGCTCGGGCTGTCGGGCGAAGCGGATCGGCTCTCCGTCAAGTCGGGTGAGAGCATCCTCTAACACTTCGGCGTGGTGCCCCGTGACGACCGTAATGTCCTGGATGCCCGCGTCGTGCAGCGCCTCGATCGAGTAGTGGATCGTGGGCTTGTTTGCGATGGGCAGCAACGGCTTCGGTATATGGCTGGTGACGGGGCGCAGGCGCGTGCCCAGGCCTGCAGCTAGAATGAGCCCTTTCATCAGCGCCCGTTGAGTAGCACCTTGCTACCGTCGCGTTCCAGCGAGAACTCCAACTCGCGCATATCGCTCAGCGCGCTACGAACGGCGGCCTGTCTGTCCGGTCCACAGAAAAGCATGAGGAATCCACCGCCGCCGGCACCGGCGATCTTGCCCCCTACCGCCCCTGCATCCAGGGCCCGCTCGTAGGCGGCGTCGATCTTCTCGTCGGCGATTCCTTCAGCCAGCGACTTCTTCAGCTCCCAACCCTCGTGCATGATGCGCCCCACGCGAGCCAGCGGGGCGTTGCTCTCGAGCAGTTCCCTGGTTTTGCGGGCTTGTTCCGCCATCTGCTTCAGCGCATCCATCTTCTTTTCGATGTTCTGCTTTTGTTTGCTAAGGATGGTGCTCGACTGGCGGGTGATGCCCGTGAAAAAGAGCATGATGTATTCGCCGAGCCGCTGCCACCGATCTCCCTCTAAGAAGAGCCGCGATACACTGACCGTGTCGTCCTGATTGAAAACGAATTCTCGTACACCACCGTAGGCTGCGATGTACTGATCTTGCTTGCCGATCGGTTTGCCGAGTATGTCGATCTCTACTCGGCAGGCTTCCTGGGCAAGCTGCTCTGCGGTCACCAGCTCGCCTTTGAGCGCGTGCAGTGCGTGAAGTACGCCGACGGTCACTGCGCTGCTGGATCCGAGGCCTGAGCCCTCGCTGGGGATGTCTGCCATCGTGGAAATCTCCACGCTCTGGCTGACTCCGACGAGTCGCATCGATTCGCGCACCAACTCGTGCTGCAGCTCGTCCACGCTGTCAACCATCTCGGTGCGCGTGTAGCCCAGGCGGATCTTCTTGTCGAAGCGCTCCTTGATGATCACGTACACGTACTTGTCTATGGTGCACGAGACTACGCGGCCGGGGTGATGGCGGTAGAAGCCAGCGAAGTCGGTGCCTCCACCGGTGAGTGAGATACGTAGCGGGGTTTTGGTGACTATCAACTGGGCCTCACGATCTCCTCGAAGAGTTTCTCGTACTTGCGGACCATATCGTGGACATCGAACCTGGCGAGCGCGTGCTCGCGGGCGGCTGCGCCAAACTGCTTCCGCTTCTCGCCGTCTAGCAGCAGAGCTGCGATGCGCTCGGCGAACGCGTCCTCGTCTCCGGGCTCCACCAGGTATCCCGTCACTCCCTCTTCCACGATGTCATCCACGCTGCCGACGCGAGTCGAGACGGCTGGTAAGCCCATGGCGTCGGCTTCGACCAGGCAGACCGGAAGGGTCTCGATCACGGGCTTGCTGCACAGGGTGATCACATCCAGCGCGGACATCACATCGGGCATATCGGAGCGTCGGCCGAGCAGCTTCACCTCGTTGCCGACGCCCAGGGACGCGATCAGCGCCTCGATGGACGGTCGCTCCGGCCCTTCTCCCACGAGCAGGAAGCGGGCCTGTGGAAACTGGGAGCGGAGTCTCTGAGCGGTTCGGACGAACATCGCATGATTCTTCTCTGGTCGAAGGGCTGCGACGATCCCGACCAGCAAGGTGTCGGGGGCAAAGCCGAGCTTGCGCTTGTACGGCGCCTTGTCCTCGGGCGGCGTGAAGCGGCCGAGGTCCACTCCATTCAGTATGTTCACCAGTTTTTGCCGCGGCACGCCGACCGTTCGGTGTACGTATTCGACGTGCGAACGGCCTGTTGCGATGATGCGGTCCGCCACCGGTACAGCAGCGCGCCACGCGAGACGACGCCGGAAGCCCTTGTCGGTGAAGTTGGTAGTGTGGAACACGGCGCAATAGCGAGGGACGAAGCCCTTTCGCCGCAACCAGCCTCCCCATAGCATCGGGAGAGGGCTGTCCGAGGTGAAGAGCAGGTTCGGTCGCAGCTTACGGCAGAGGTCCGCGAGCGACCCTCTGGCCGCCAAGAACCCACGTGCCGAAGGAAACAGGTTTTCCGTCACGGGCACACCCGAGGCTGCGAGCTCGTCGCCGATGGGACCCCTGGCCTTCAGGGTAGCAACGTGAGGCTCGAACCGTGTTCGATCCAAGCCGAGCAAGACACGCTGGTTGTTTCTCTCTGCGCCGCCGACACCTAGCGCCGCTTCCAGGAAGAGCAAGCGAATCATCCAGGCCGAGTCTACCGCCACGGGAGGGCTGAACTGCGTGCACCAGCTACACTAAGGTCAGCAGCAAAGCGTGGCAGTCTCCGAGAATTCGCATCGCACAACACGCGCAGAAGCGCGGAATCCGTGTTAGAATGATTGCTGGACCACTTTTTCGCCGCGTCGTCCGATGTGGGACGCATACCACCGTTGGGGCCTCGGTCGGGTTAGTGGGCGAGCGAGGTGGTAGGCACTCATGCGCTCTAGGCCCCTAATTTGCGCATGCGGTCGCGAGCAGACCCATGTGAAAACTGAAGGAGATGACAATGACGAGATACCTTCTCGTAGGCGCAGCGATCCTTGCTGTGGTCTGCAGCTGGGCTCAGACCCGGACTGTCGTCGCGTCCTCCGGTGCGCCGAGCGTGATCCTCGCTGGGAATCCGCCGGACATCACCAACCCGACCCTCAACCGCCTCGGCCTTAGCTCTGGGAACCTCGGTGCTGGGCTGGAGGAGCGCTGGACGGCGTTCCAGTTCTTCCTGTCGCAGACCTGCACCTTTGACGGTATCGAGGTGTACTGGTTCGACGTAACGGGGGCCGTCCCGACTCAGTACGGTTGGGTGATCTACGCGGATAACGGCAGCGATGCCCCGGGTACGGTGTTGTATAGCGGCACCGGGAACATCGCCAACCTCACCATCGGTGGCCGCTCCTGGCCACACTTCGGGGCGGACAAGGCTGCCGTGTTCCCGACGGGCACGATCACGCTTGGTCGCGGAAAGTACTGGGCAACCGTCTACGGCGTAGACGGCAACATCCCGATGTTCTGCGGTGCGCCAGGCGGAGCGACTAACAACTTCGCATATCGCAAGACGACCGTGGGGTCGGCGTATGCCAAGTATGAGACCAAGGCGTTCTCCGTGCCCAACTACCAGGGACGCATGGACGGCGGATGGCAGCAGCTAGGCTCTGGACCGCCCTATAACTACTCTGGCTGGAATGCCAACGAGCTGCCTGGCCGGTGCCTGTACCGGGTGGCCTACGTCATCGCGGATACCACGATCAGCAACGGCTCGTACGTCACCGGAACGCTCAAGCTGACCCAGTGGCCGGACGATCCGCCCTTCGACTACTTCCCGGGTGGCGACGGCAGCAACCCGATGCAGATCGACGTACACTTCTGCGACCCATCGACCGGTTACCCGCAGATTATCGAGACCGTGTCGCTGGCGAATGATGGTTCGTTCATCACGGATGTGGTTCGAGACGGCACTTACGACGTCAAGATCTACATCCGGGACTGGTTCATCGGGCGCTATACATGCGGGTCGTTCCAGCAGCTCAACGTGTCCGGCTTCGGCCACTCGTTCTTAGGCAAAGTGATCCCGAACGTCACGGTCGGCGGGCTATTGTACGACATCGGCACCGTCACCCTGACGAACGGGGATGCCAACCTCGACGCAGCGGTCAGCCTGCAGGACCTCAACAGGATCCTGATCAACTTCGGGTCGTCGGTCAACACGAACGACGGTTGTGCGACCGAGCCGAACTGGGCTAACTACTATCCGAGCGACGATACGAACTACGACGGCGACATCGCGCTGTCCGACCTGAACACGATCCTGCTGAACTTCGGCAGCTCGGGCCCCGCCCGCTGGTAGATCGCAGGACTGACTCGGCATAGCGCAATAGCGATACCATCCTAGTTCTCGCTCTTTTCGAGTGGAGCCGTCACGGCACCGAAGTGCCGGGACGGCTCTCGCGTGTGCTCTCTGAGCTGCGCGTCACGGCCGGCGTCCCCGTGAGAAGGCGCGCCTTCCATGCCCCGGCCCGCGTCCGGCGACTAGCAGCGCTCTATGCCCCGGCCCGCGTCCGACGACTAGCAGCTACCTACGGCTTGCCTCGAACCTAAGGACCGCGCCGGGGCCAGGGTCGGGCGCGGCTCCGGGGTCATGCTTCGACAGGCTCAGCATGACGGTTGCGGGCGGCTGCGGGATCTCTATGCCCCGGCCCGCGTCCGACGACCGGCAGCTACCTACGGCTTGCCTCGAACCTAAGGACCGCGCCGGGGCAGGGTCGGGGGCGGCTGCAGCCGCCATGCTTCGACAGGCTCAGCATGACGGTTGCGGGTGGGAAGCAGGCGCATGCTTCGACAGGCTCAGCATGACGGTTGCGCGTGGGCTGCAGGATCTCTATGCCCCGGCCCGCGTCCGACGACTAGCAGCTACCTACGGCTTGCCTCGAACCTAAGGACCGCGCCGGGGCAGGGTCGGGGGCGGCTCCGGGGTCATGCTTCGACAGGCTCAGCATGCCGGTTGCGGGCGGCTGCAGGCGCATGCTTCGACAAGCTCAGCATGACGGCGTTTGGGGCCCCGCTGAGGAGTCCGCCATGCTTCGACAGGCTCAGCATGACGGTTGCGGGCGGCTGCGGACGCTCTATGCCCCGGCCCGCGCCCGGCGACCAGCAGCTTCTATGCCCCGGCCCGCGTCCGACGACCGGCAGCTACCTACGGCTTGCCTCGAACCTAAGGACCGCGCCGGGGCAGGGTCGGGGGCGGCTCCGGGGTCATGCTTCGACAGGCTCAGCATGACGGTTGCGGGTGGCTGCGGGCGCTCTATGCCCCGGCCCGCGTCCGGCGACCGGCAGCTACCGGCGGCTTGCCTCGAACCTAAGGACCGCGCCGGGGCCAGGGTCGGGGGCGGCTCCGGGGTCATGCTTCGACAGGCTCAGCATGACGGCGTCTGGGGCCCCGCTGAGGAGTCCGCCATGCTTCGACAGGCTCAGCATGACGGTTGCGGGCGGCTGCGGGCGCTCTATGCCCCGGCCCGCGTCCGACGACTAGCAGCTACCGGCGGCTTGCCTCGAACCTAAGGACCGCGCCGGGGCCAGGGTTGGGGGCGGCTCCGGGGTCATGCTTCGACAGGCTCAGCATGACGGTTGCGCGTGGGCTGCGGGCGCATGCTTCGACAGGCTCAGCATGACGGCGTCTGGGGCCCCGCTGAGGAGTCCGCCATGCTTCGACAGGCTCAGCATGACGGTTGCGGGTGGGAAGCAGGCGCTCTATGCCCCGGCCCGCGTCCGCCGACTCGCAGCACAGAGGGCATGAAGTGAACCCGAGGACCGCGCCGGGGCATGAATGGGACGTGCCGTGTCGCAACACCCCTATCCGACGCCTGGAGACGTGGAAAGAGACTGCCCTTACAGCCTCGCTGCGAGCCGTGAGGTCAGGAAGGAGCCCAACACCACGCGCCCATCGTGGTACCCGAGCAACTCCGAAACGGCGCGTTCCGGATGCGGCATCATCCCCACCACGTTGCCCTCACGGTTGCATATGCCGGCAATGTTGTCGGTCGAGCCGTTCGGGTTGCTCTCGGGTGTCGTTGCCCCACTCGCGTCGCAGTACCGGAACACTACCCTCGGCGACTCCCCCTCGGCGGGCACATAGCAGCCCTCGCCGTGTGCGATGGGGATGCGCAGAATCTGGCCGACCCGGGCACCACCCGAGGCCACCGAATCCGTCGACTCCACCCGAAGCAGCACGTCGCGGCACACGAAGCGCAGCCCGACGTTCCGCACCAACGCCCCCGGGAGTAGCCCGCTCTCACAAAGGACCTGAAACCCGTTGCAGATGCCGAGCACCGGCATGCCCGCCCGCGCCATTCGCCGCACCGATTCCATCGCCGGCGAGAAGCGGGCCACCGCCCCACAGCGCAAATAATCGCCGAAGGAGAAACCGCCGGGCAGGATGACAGCGTCGAAGCCTGCCGGGATCGGTTCGGCGTGCCACACATACTCCGACTGGTGACCGAGCATCCGAACCGCGTGAAGCGCATCCTGGTCACAGTTGGACCCCGGAAAGCGCACGACAGCAACTTTCACTTCGCCGTCACTTCTATCGAGTAGTCTTCGATCACCGGGTTCGCGAGGAGCTTGGCGCACATCTCACGCACCGACTGCTCATCGCCACCGTCCATCTCGAACTCGATGAGTTTGCCGATGCGCAGGTTGGAGACGGATGGCCAGCCCATGCGATGCAAGGCGGTCTCCACAGTGCGTCCCGCGGTATCGAGCAGAGCGGGTTTCAACCTGACGTACACCCTCACTTGGGCCATGCACCGATTGTGGCACAGCGGTCCGAACCCACTCATGGGCTCTGCTATAATTCCCAGCAGGAAGGGAGCTTTGGCCACAAGCACTCGAAAAGCACCCGCGGTCCGCAAGGATGCGAACAAGCGGAGGCAGACGCATCGCGACGCAGGAGCGATCGTGCTGTTTCTCGCGGGCGTCGTCGTGGGTGGCGGACTGCTACTGGCAGATCGAGGCGTCGTGGGCCAGGCCGCTGCGGACCTGTTCCGGCTGCTTTTCGGTGTGGGTGCGTGGCTGGTTCCCCCTGCCCTATGGGTGCTGGCGTGCGCCGTGGCCTTCGGGCGGAAGATCCGACTGCCGAGCTTCACCGGTGGCCTCGCGCTGATCGTGCTATGCGTGCTCGGGTTCGCTGCACGCAGAGACGCTTTCGGTTCCTGGTTCGACCCGGAGGCCCTGATGACCGGGGGCGGCTACGTCGGGGCGGGTCTTCGAGCAGCCCTGCACTTCGCCATCGGGGCTGCTGCACCCGTGGCCATCGGCGCCATCGGCTTGCTCGGCCTGGTCACTGCGACGTCGTTTCCGCTCTTCTCGCTGGTGGAACGTGGCGCAATCGCCCTTTACAGCCGCTTGTCCACCGTCGTCCGCCGTAGGCGGGCCGCGAACGGCTTGCGTTCTGTGCCCAGCGGAACCCGTAGCGTTGCTGCTCGGCTGCGGTCTACCAGCGAGAAGGGGGTCGAGCCTACCGAGAGCGCGCTGGTCGAGATACCGGCGCCACGAGAGCGACCGAAGCCCGCGATTGCAGAGGCGCCGAAGCCGCGGACGCCTCCCGCCAACCTCGAGGGAGAGAAGCGCGAGGGCTACGTGCTGCCACCGCTGTCCCTCCTTCACGACGCCCCGCCCGCAGATAAAGCGGGCATCGGGGAGGTCGGCAAGAAGATCGAGGTGCTGGAGACCACGCTGGAGGAATTCGGGATCGAGGCCGACGTCGTGGAGGTGGCTCAGGGCCCGACGGTGACACGCTACGAGATTCGGCTCGGGCCAGGGATCAAGGTGCAGAAGATCGTCAGCCTCGCGGACAACCTCGCGATGAGCCTCGCGGCCATCGGGCTTCGGGTCGAGGCGCCCATCCCGGGGAAATCGGCCATCGGAGTGGAAGTCCCGAACGACAATCCGGGCAGTGTATCGCTCAAGGAGGTGCTCGCGCGCAAAGAGGTGATGGGGCATTCGGCACGCCTGCTGGTCGCTCTGGGCAAGGACGTGTCGGGAGAGGCTCGATACGCCGACCTCGCGAAGATGCCGCACATACTCATCGGTGGTGCCACCAATGCAGGCAAGAGCGTTGCGCTGGCATCGTTCATCGCGACGCTGCTGATGCGAAACACGCCGAAGGACTTGCGGTTAGTCCTGATCGACCCCAAGCGCGTGGAGCTGTCCCTCTTCGATGGCATTCCGCACCTGATGTGCCCTGTAGTCAAAGAGGTGAAGAAGACGGCCTCTGTGTTCAAGGCCCTGTTGAACGAAATGGACCGGCGATACGACGTGCTCTCCGAGAAGGGTGTGCGCAACATAGACGGTTACAATCAGAAGGTCTCCTATAACGAGCGGCTGCCCTATATCGTGGTAGTGGTAGACGAGCTGGCCGACTTGATGATGCAACAGGGTGCCGAGATAGAGCACTGTATCTGTCGCCTGGCCCAGCTCGCGCGTGCTACCGGCATCCACCTCGTGCTGGCCACCCAGCGTCCCTCGGTTGACGTCATAACGGGGACCATCAAGGCGAACATCTCTAGCCGCATTGCATTTGCCGTGTCTTCGGCAGTTGACAGTCGTACGATCCTGGATGCGACGGGAGCAGAGCGATTGATAGGTCGGGGTGACATGTTGTACCTTCCGATCGACGCCTCCAAGCCATTGCGAATCCAAGGGTGCTTCGTCTCGGAAGCCGACATCTCTGCAATCGTGGATCACTGGAAGCAGCAGGAGGAGCCGAACTACCTGTTGACACCGGTGGAGACCGAGGGCGCCTCTTCGAACGGCATGAGCGAGGACAGCGATGACGACCCTCTGTACATGGATGCAGTGCGCTTGGTGATTTCCGCCGGGCAGGCCTCTACCTCGATGCTGCAGCGGAAATTCAAAATCGGCTATCAGCGCGCCGCGAGACTGGTGGACATGATGGAGCAACGCGGCGTGGTGGGTCCGATGGACGGTCCCCGACCCAGAGAAATTCTCATCTCGCGGTCTGAGTGGGCCGAGCTTTACGACGAGCAGCTCTAGCCACCTCGCACATCCCCTATCCCTCATCACTTGCCGGGGCTGGGTCAGTGGTTTCCGTCGTGCTGAGCCTGTCGAAGCCCGCCATCGTGAGCCGCATGGTGTTGGACTCGTGAGTGAGGTTCGCTGCCAGTGCAGGCATGCTTCGACAGGCTCATCATGACGGGCTCGCGCCGCGTGCGTTGTCACTGACCCACCCTCTCGCCGTGATGAGGGCTTGGACTGGCAGTGACCGGCCCTAGCAGGGGTGGCGAGGTGGTTGACGCCTTTCGGGAAGTCACTCCGTGGGCAGACCGGTCCTGGCAGGGATAGGGAGGGGAGAGGAGAAACGATCGACAGGACCGCACCATGCTAACTACCGCCAACGCGCTCGTCTCATCGCTCGCCTCCTACTGTGCCGGCCACGTGCTGGAGGAGAAGCTGCTGCTCGCTCCACGCAGCCGCATCGGATGGCAGTGGGTGGACGCTACGGTGCTCACGGGTGTGCCAGTGGCCAACCTCCGCGTGCGAACCGTGTACAGCCTGGCCAGGGACATCTTGGGTGGACAGGCCTCGAAGCTGACACTGCTCCCGCACGCGGCCGGGCCGTTGCTGATCGAGCGCGCTTGGAGAAGCCTTCCGCCGAGCGGCTACCTCTCCTCCCTGGAGCCGAGCTTCGGGCTCTTCGAGCGGGCATACGACACGGTGCGAGCGCTCAGGGTAGCGGGATTGGAGCCGGGTGACCTTAGGGAGCCCGCGTTCGAGGTGGCGATGAAGGGCGCCGAGTTGCGCGTGCTTCTCGATGCATATGTGCGGGAGCTACACGACGCAGGTTTCGCAGACCACGCCGACCTGCTGAAAGCGGCCCGCGCCGCGCTGCCCGCCGGCTTCCCGGACCGATACACCGTGCTCGTGCCTGCCGACTTAACCGAGCGACTCGGGCGCTTGGAGCGCGAGCTGATCGAGGCGGTCCCGGCTCAGCGACTGCACCTGCTAGACGTAGATGGCCCCGGCCCCTTGGGCTCTCCGTCTCAGGACCTCGAGTTGCTGCGGTGTCTTGCCGAGCCGACCAGTGCGCCGCGAGCCGCAGGGGACGACAGCGTCCGCTTCTTCCACGCCATGGGAGAGGAGGTGGAAGTTCGCGAAGCGGTCCGGCGAGCGTTTGCGGACGGTCCGCTGGATGCGACGGAGATTCTGTACTCGGCGGCGGACCCATACTTGCCTCTTCTCATCGAGTCGTTCTGGCGAATGCAGCCGGAGGGCGCTAACGAGCTGCCCGCCACATTCGATGAAGGCATCCCGTGTCTGTACGCTAGGCCGGGTCGGGCGCTTCGTGCATGGGCCAGATGGGTGCGCGAAGGGCATCCGCAACGCACCGTCACCGCGATGCTGCGGGAGGGGCTAATCCGACTGGACGGGGAGACGAGCCCACACGCCGCAGGACGTGCCTTTGCAGAGGCACCCATCCTACGGGGCTTCGAACGGTACCGCCCGCGGATGGAAAAGTTTCGGCAGTCGCTGCAGCTACGTACGTTCGAGGGAAACGACGAGGAAGTGGACGAGGAGCGAGCGCGGCACGTGCCCTCGTGGCGGCCTGCGGACTGGGTTGCGGCGGAAGCAGCTGTCCACCGCTTGCTGCAAACAACGCCTCCGGCGGGAGCTGGTACGGAGCAGGTGTTGGAGTGTGCACGGCGTTTCCTGGCCGAGGCGTGTGCCTGCCGCAGCGAGCTGGATAACTACGCCCGCGAGCGCATGGAGGCAGACATACGAGGATTACAGGAGACGCTCCGCGCACTCGGCTCCACTGTGACACTGTTCGATGCGTGGGCTTGGCTGGACGCACTGCCCGGCAGCTCGCGAATCAAGGGAGAAGGTCCCCGCCCAGGACGAGTGCACTGTGCGCCGCTGTCCTCGGGCGGTCACTCAGGCCGCACCAACACGATCATCCTGGGGCTGGATGAGAGCCGATTGCCGGGGCGCCCCCACCAGAACCCGCTGCTGCTCGATGCGGAGAAAGAGGCGCTCTCCGAACACCTCTGTACGGCGGCGCAGGGGGTGCGGAGGAGGCTGGCAGAGTTCCAACGCCTGGTGGCGAGGCTGCGTGGGCGTGTGACGCTCGCATTCAGTAGCATGTCACTGCAGGACGGGAGAGAACAGTTCCCATCCTCGGTGTTCCTGGAAGCCTATCGGTTGGTCCGCGGCCCTCGCGAAGCGGAGATGCGGGAGGTGATGGACGCGCTAGGGCCCCGTGTGGGCTTCGCGCCGGACGAGGAAGCGCGGTGCTGCAACATCACCGAGTGGTGGCTGTGGCGCTGCTGTACCGCCGCCGACCCTACCGATGCCACCGAAGCGCTGTGCGAAACGTATCCGAACCTCGCGGCCGGGATGCAGGCACGCCGGGCCCGGGAGAGCCTCGACTTCACCCCGTACGACGGGCGCCTCCCCGACCCGCCACGGGAGCTAGACCCGTTGGCCGCTGAGGGGCCTGCGGTTTCCTCTGGCGCCCTCGAAACCCTGGCAGAGTGCCCCCTGCGCTATTTCTTCCGACGGGTGCTTCGTGCGAAGCCTCCCGCTGCGGAACCGGACCCCGACGAGTGGCTCGACGCCCTCCAGTTCGGCAGTCTGATGCACGAGGTATTCGCGACTTTCGTTCGCGAGCGGATTGGCCAACAACCGGGCCCGCCGGAGGAGGCGCGTGACCGCCTTCGCGAGATACTGGAGGAGCGGATCGCTTATGAGCGCGACGAGTGGCCACCGCCCTCCGAGGCCGCGGTGGCTGAGCAACGGCGACGCATGGAGACCTTGTGCGAGGCGTTCCTCCAAGAGGAGATGGAGCGCGAGTCGGAGCCCGTGTACGTGGAGGTGTGCGTGGGATTTCGCTCGGACGGCCCGGCGACGGACGTGGATCGCCCTGAGCCCGTGGGGGTGCCCATGGAAGGCCGCGCCCTACGCCTCGTCGGCCGGATCGATCGGATAGACCGAACGAGCGACGGATACGTGCTCGTGGACTACAAGACGGGCAGCGACAGCCAGTATCGTGACATGAAGAGGTATTCGCAAGGTCGGATTCTGCAACCGCTCGTGTACTTGCACCTCGCAGAGGGTGTGTTAGGACAGAGACCTCTGTCGTTCGCCTACTTATTCCCATCGGGGCGCGGTGAGGACGTGCGATACGTGTGGCCAGCGGAAGAGCTACTTCCCTATCGAAACCAGCTCACGGAGCTATGCAGGCTGGCAGCATCCGGCGCCTTCCCGGCCACCAACTACGATGAGGACTGCAAATACTGCGACTACCAAAGGGTGTGTGGAGACTACGAAGCAGTGGCTGAGCGCTCTGCGCAGAAACTAGCCAATCCGGAGAACGACGTGTTGGCGCCCCTTCGACGATTGAGAGGTGTGAATGAAAGCACCTCCTGATCAACGAGAGCGCGACCGAATCGAGCAGGTGTTGGATCGGTGTCTGTTAGTAGAGGCCTCGGCAGGCACGGGCAAGACGCGCTCGATGGTAGGACGCATGGTGGCACTGCTACGCACCGGTGAGTGCGCGATCGAGACGCTGTGCGCAGTAACCTTTACGCGCAAGGCTGCCGCAGAGCTGCGCGACCGCTTTCGGCTGGAGCTGTACATGGCAACCAGGGAGGCGAGCGGCACCGAAGGGGATCGGTTGCGCGCAGCACTAACAGACCTGGAGACCTGCTTCATCGGCACCATCCATTCGTTCTGCGCTCGCCTGCTTCGTGAGCGGCCGGTCGAGGCGCAAGTAGACCCCGCCTTCCGCGAGATCGAGCCGGAGGAGGACGAGGAGCTGAAGCGAGAAGCTTGGCGCGCCTATGCCGAGCGCCTGCACGCCACGGAAGACCCACTACTCGATCAGCTGGCCGCATTAGGGCTGACGTTGGGGCAGCTGAAGAGCACGTTTCTCCACTTTGCCACCTATCCGGACGTGCGGAGCTGGCCGGCGGAGAGCGTAGAGTTAGGTGATCTGTCGGAGGTGGCCCGTGCACTCTCCGAGTACGTGCAGCACATGCAGGAAGTGGCCAGGAGTTTCTCGCAGGGGCCTCCCAGCGATAACTTGGCACACTTATACCGAACCGTGCCACGCATGTTGCGCTCACGAGACCTCACGCGACCAGCAGACCTCATGTTAGTGTTGGAACGATTCGAATCGAAGCGGGAACCGAGACAGCACACCTGGCCGCACGGCAAGCAGGTGGCAAAGGAGGAGTGGGATAGGTACCAGAAGTTCCAGCAGTGCGTTGCACTGCCGGCGCTCGAGCGGTGGCGGGCGCACCGCTATCCCGTGTGCATACGAGCGCTGCAGGGGGCGGTCGAGGAGTACGATCGTCTTCGAAGCGAGCGATGCGTGCTGAACTTCCAGGACCTGCTAGTCTACGCCGCCTCGCTGTTACGTGACAAGCCGCATGTCCGCCGATACTTCCGCAAGCGCGTCACGCACCTACTGGTGGACGAGTTTCAGGACACCGACCCGATCCAGGCCGAGGTGATGATGCTGCTCACGGCGGACGACCCCGAGCAGCGAGAGTGGCGTCGCTGTCGGCCCGTTCCGGGATCGCTCTTCGTGGTAGGGGATCCGAAGCAATCCATTTACCGTTTCCGCCGAGCCGACATCACCACCTACGAGCAAGTGAAGGAGCTGATCGTGGCCGGTGGAGGCGAAGTGGTGACGCTCTGCGCTAACTTCCGCTCCTCACCCGAGATCGTGAAATGGGTGAACGACACGTTCCGCCCACAGTTCGAAGGTCACGACAGGTCCACCTCGCCGCTATACACGCCGATGGAGAGCGTGGCAGTTCCCGACGGTCGGCCCGCGGTGTACTCGGTCCCGTTCGTGAAAGAAGGGATCAAGCCGGACATCACAGAGCATGCGGAGCGCATCGCTGCGTACGTAGCAGACGAGATCGCCAGCGACAGAGCAGCAGCGAGCGACTTCTTGCTGATCACCTACAACAAGAAGGAAGTCTCGACCTATTCGAGCGCTTTGCGTGCCGTCGGCGTGCCGAACGAGGTGACAGGGGGTGCTGCGCTCCGCGCCGTTCCGCAGGTGAGGCTGCTCTCGGACCTGGCGTGGGCACTTGCCGAGCCGGACAACCCCCTCGCAACCCTGGCAGTGCTTCGCGGCGAGGCCTTCGGGCTGTCGGACCCAGAGTTGTTCGAGCACGCGCTTAAAGGCGGCGAGTTCGTCTTTCGCAAGCGCGGCAAGACCGAGATCGTCGAGGCCTGCTTCCAACGGCTGCGGCGGTATGCGGATTGGGTCACACGCTATCCGCCTGCCGTTGCGCTGGAGATGGCACTGGAGGATTGCGGCGCGTGGGCGCTCGCGGCGAGCGACGAAGACGGAAGCCGGCGCGCAGGAAGTATCGGCAAGGCGCTGGCGCTCGTCCGCAGCGGCACTGCGCAGGATTGGGCGTTTCTGGATACGGCGGAACGACTGCGCAAGCTAGCGGAAGGCGAGGACGACCAGGATGCGGTTGCTGCGGTGCATCCCGCGCAGGAACCCGCGCGTGTGATGAACCTGCACCAGGCGAAGGGGCTGGAAGCCAAGCAGGTGTTCCTGGTCGGCACTCGCGGGGCAAACGAACACCCTGCCGATGTACACATAGACCGGAGCGACATCGAGCCGCGCGGGTACATCTCGATCAGCGAGAAGCGAGGATTTCAAGACCACACACTGGCGCACCCGGCGGGCTGGCGACAGTATGCAGAGCGGGAAGGCGCGTTCCTGCAAGCGGAGCGCACGCGACTTCGGTACGTGGCTGCGACGCGCGCCCGAACGAAGCTGTTCATCGCGGCCGAGCGCACCCGAAATGGCTATGCCAAGGAGTCGCTGTGGAGCGCAATTCACGAGGCGAGCGAGGTTCTTCCGGCGATGGCGGGGCGGCCATCGGTGAGCGCCGGTCCGGAGGACGAAGTGCGGCGGATCGGGGCCCGCGAGCCTGCCGAGGCAGCCGAGCGGATCCGTGAACGGTGCGAGCAAGTGGCCAGTCCGAGCTACGAAAGCGTGGCGGCCAAGTTGCAGGCAGTGGGGTCGGTGTGGCTTCCGCCGTCGGGCGACGATACGGGCATGCGATGGGGGTCTGCTATCCACCGGCTGCTGGAACGCGCGCTGGGTGAGCCATCGCTGGACCTCCGCGCGGTGGCGATCGAGGCACTCGTGGATGAGGAGCTCTCCCTCGACAGGCTGGATGAGGCACTGGAGACCGTGAAGGCGGCGCTGCAGTCGGACCTCATCCGGCGCGCGAGGGAAGCAGCGCCCTGCTACCTGGAGTTTCCTTTCTCCTATCTGGAGACCGAGGAGCCGAGGCCGCGCATCGTTCGGGGCGTGATCGATCTCGTGTTCCGGGAAGACGCCGGTTGGGTGGTGGCCGACTACAAGACCGACTCAGTTCCTTCCGCTGGCCCCGGGGCACTGGTGGAGAAGTACGGGCCGCAGATACGGGCTTATGCAGTGGCTTGGCGCGCGATCACGGGTGAGCCGGTTACCGAGGGCGGTCTCTACCTGACCAAGGCGCGGCAGTACGTCCAGGTACCGCTTCGGGCGGATGCGCCGTGACACCGTTCTGTTAGCTCTTTCTGTGGCCGCACACCCCGACCACGCGCCGGCCAACCGGAGGACCGCCTCAGCGCCTCACAGCGGTAGCCGGGCCGGATTCCCACGAAGGCGGGAATGACAACTAGCCACTAAAACCTGTACCCCTCGTGTCGTTCCATGCCCCGGCCCGGTCCCTTTCCATGTCCCGGCCCGCGTCCGCCGGGCTGCGCCTACCGAACGCCCGTCACGAACCCCAAGGAACGCGCCGGGGCCTGACCACGGACCCAGGATTCCATCTGAGCTTCGTCATGCTGAGCCTGTCGAAGCATGAGGGCGACAGAGGGAAACGTACCTGCTGAACCGCAGGGCGCGCGGCAGGCGGGGTCATGCTTCGACAAGCTCAGCATGACGGTTTGGGACGCTGCCGGTGCGGTACCTCCTGCCCAACGACCCACCCTCTCGCACTGGTGAGCGGAGTAGGTACCGACTGCTCAGCGGTCAGGACCACTGACCCACCCGCTCGCAGTGGCGACGTCATGCTGAGCCTGTCGAAGCATGAGGGCGACAGAGGGAAACGTCCCTGCTGAACCGCAGGGCGCGCGGCAGGCGGGGTCATGCTTCGACAAGCTCAGCATGACGGGCCGGGGTGTGGCGGGTTCTCGATGCCCCGGCCTGCGTCCGCCGGGCTGCGCCTACCGAACGCCTGTCACGAACCCCAAGGAACGCGCCGGGGCCTGACCACGGACCCAGGATTCCATCTGAGCTTCGTCATGCTGAGCCTGTCGAAGCATGAGGGCGACAGAGGGAAACGTACCTGCTGAGCCGCAGGGCGCGCGGCAGGCGGGGTCATGCTTCGACAAGCTCAGCATGACGGTTTGGGACGCTGTCGGTGCGGTACCTCCTGCCCTACGACCCACCCTCTCGCACTGGTGAGCGGAGTAGGTACCGACTGCTGAGCGGTCAGGACCACTGACCCACCCGCTCGCAGTGGCGACGTCATGCTGAGCCTGTCGAAGCATGAGGGCGACAGAGGGAAACGTCCCTGCTGAACCGCAGGGCGCGCGGCAGGCGGGGTCATGCTTCGACAAGCTCAGC
>BTVI01000051.1:0-19583 GCA_045862955.1 Fimbriimonadales bacterium | reverse complement strand
GGCCAACCCCCCCCCCCGCCCTGGCTGAGCCTGCCCACGCTTGAGGCCGGCTCCCGCATCCGCAGCATCCGAAGACGGTGACGTGCTGTCTGCATGCGCATGCTTCGACAGGCTCAGCATGACGGATTCCGGTGCTTCCTCTCCTCCCGGTACCCCCCTATCCCTTACCACTCGCAGTGGTGAGGAGTGGCCACCCGAAGGTCCGACCCCCCGTGTCTCGGGCAAGAGGCCCGGCCACGAAACGAAGGTGACCTCCGCCCCCAGAATGGGCCGCACCCCGCAGCCGTCGGCGGCCTCCAAAAAGCGTACGGCGGCGCACATCACGTCGTGGTCGGTGAGGGCGAGCGCGCCCATGCCGAGCTCTGCCGCCCGGGCCACTAGGTCCTCGATGAAGTCGGCCCCGTCCAGAAAGCTTGCCGCCGAATGCAGGTGCAGGTGAACTATAGTAGACATTCGTCTACACTATTCTACACCCCTCCCACCCGTTTGTCAAGCCCCAAAGAGCCCTGATGCGCCGACTTTGGAATATAATCATCCAGGAGCCGATCCACCGCGATGTTTAGCCAAGGCGATATCGTTACCTATCTCGAGATGTGCCAACGCGAGGGCAGGAACCTCCAACGGGGTATGAACTTCCGAACCCACGCCGACCACAGTGTCATTCTCATGTCTCAACGCCCCAATGCCCCGTATCGCGATCGCATCGAGGACGACGGACGTACCCTCATCTACGAAGGTCACGATGCGCCAAGAACGCAAGGCGGACCCGATCCGAAGACCCTGGATCAGCCACTCACCACCTCGGCCGGACAACCGACCCAGAACGGCCACTTCTGGAAGGCAGCGCACCTGCACAAGTGCGGGCAGTCTCCACCACACCGCGTCCACGTCTACGAAAAACTCAGACCCGGCATATGGGTGTTCAACGGAGTGTTCGACCTCCGAGACGCGTGGCTCGAGGAAGATGACCGCAGAGTAGTCTGTCGCTTCCGCCTCACCCTTCGCGAACCAGAGCCCGAGCTAGGCCAAGCTAGCCGTGCAAGCGATTTGGACCACACCCGGCTCATACCATCGCATGTGAAGCAGGAGGTTTGGAAGAGGGACGGTGGTCGGTGTCGGATATGCGGAGCTACTGACAACCTGCACTTCGACCACATCATCCCGTATTCCAGAGGCGGCTCCTCCCTCGTTGGGGAGAACATCCAACTCCTCTGTGCTCGCCACAATCTTGCAAAGCGGGACCGAATCGAGTAGCGAACCTACAGTTCCTACACGTTGTCACGCTTCGGAATCAGAGCGGAGCGACGGTCACCACGTGCAGTGCGGGCTGAACGGGCCCTTCTGTCTCAGTGCCGGAATCAGCGGGCGCTCTGTTCGGTGCCGCGCGGATGGACGAGTAGACGGTGGAGGCCATGGAAAGGTGCTGCTCCGGCAGCGCCGCTCCGCTCTGCCACCGACGCGTGGAAAAGAGGAGGCATGGAGGAATCTGTCCCCCTTACCTAGCACCTGACGCCCTTGCCTAGTCCGTCATGCTGAGCCTGTCGAAGCATGACGCCGGCTCCCGCATCCGCAACCTGCGAAGATCGTGACGTGCTGCCTGCGTGTGCATGCTTCGACAGGCTCAGCATGACGCTGCGGGTGGTGAGGACGCGATTACCGTGTGACCTGAAGGCGATGACTTGCTGCCTGCGTGCGCATGCTTCGACAGGCTCAGCATGACGCTGTGGCTCAGCATGACGCTGCGGGTGGTGAGGACGCGATTACCGTGTGACCTAAAGACGGTGGCGTGCTGCTTGCGTGTGCATGCTTCGACAGGCTCAGCATGACGCTGTGGGTGGTGAGGACGCGATTACCGTGTGACCTGAAGACGGTGACGTGCTGCCTGCGTGTGCATGCTTCGACAGGCTTAGCATGACGCTGTGGCTCAGCATGACGCTGCGGGTGGTGAGGACGCGATTACCGGATGAGTCGTGGGTAGTCCATCCGCCCTCGGATAGACGCCGCACGTCGGCGACTAAGCGAAACCCAGCCTCATGTGCCCTTCCGTCCTCGGATGGGCACCACCCTGCCGACGGAGGTACTCCCCTCCAGCCAGACTCGAGGGCGGATGGCGTGCCTGTAGTTCGACTCGGCGATTGGGTCCCCCCCTCCCACCACGTCCGAGGGCAGAGAGGGGGGCGTGGTAAGTGAGGACGGATGGGGGTGGCGCAAGCGACGGTGGATGGACGCAAAAGCTCTCCCACCTCGACGTTCGGCTGCCAGGCCCAGTTGCCTGCGCACGATCGCTGCAGCCGCAACCTCTAGGCATTGTGTATCGTGCGTGTCGGGAGGAAGGAGCGGAGAGCCTCCACCGCAGGGGCGGTGGGGGCATCACGAGCTAGCGGAGGTGGGTGGTGCTACACGCTCCAGGCCCCACGCATCCTGCGTGCCACCAGCTGGCTGGCTTCGGCGTCTGCCAGGAAGTCTTCCTTCTCCGGGTCCCACTCCAGTCGTCGCCCACCGAGTCGTAGGCATATGTTACCCAGATGACATACCGACACCGACCGATGCCCGATCTCGCAATCACAGATCGGCTGCTTTCGACTGCGCATGCACTCGACGAAGTTCGCCGCGTGGTCGTTCGACACATACAGCCGCTCGGCGTTCGACGGCAGAGGCTCCTCGAGCAGTCTCTGGTCGCTCGCGCGCAAGACCCCACGGCTGACGAAGATCCACCCCTCGTCACCCTGGAAGTGCACGCCGTTCTCGCCCTTGTGACTGGTAACTAACTGCACGCCGCCAGGGTAGCTGTATGTCACCTCGAACTCCTGAAACGCGTTGAAGCAGTTGTGCCCGAAGTGCCGCACACCCACCGCCTCCACCGCGATTGGTCCCGAGCGATCCATGCCGAGTCCCCACTGCGCGATGTCGTTGTGGTGTGCGCCCCAGTCTGTCATCATGCCGCCTGAGTACTCCAACCAGTGGCGGAAACTACCATGGGTGCGTTCGGGCACGTAATCGGTGTACGGCGCGGGCCCTAGCCACATGTTCCAGTCGAGGTCCGTTGGCACCGGCTTCACTGCGAAGGGGCCGCCCGTCGCCCCGGCGGGCAAGTGTGCTTCCACACGCTCAATGTTGCCGATCCGCCCATTCCGCACCAGTTCGCACGCCAGCCGGAACTGCCCGTCAGAACGCTGCTGGCTTCCGGTCTGAAACACGGCGCCGGTCTGCTTCCAGATGCGCGTTATGCGTTTGCCTTCGTCAATGGTGAGGGTCAAGGGCTTCTCGCAATAGACGTCCTTGCCCGCGCGCATCGCCGCGGCGCAGATGACGGCGTGCCAGTGGTCCGGCGTGCCGATGACCACCGCATCTATGTCCTTGCGCTCCAGAAGCTCGCGAAAGTCCGAGTACATGGCGCAGTCGGGCCCGACGGCCGCCGCAGCCTCGCGCTTGTGGGTCGCGTCCACGTCGCACACGGCCACGAGCTTCACGCCGGGCTTGCTCGCGACCCACCGCGCGACGTTCAGGCCTTGCTGAAACCCGCCCTTGCGCCCACCCGTCCCGATGCAGCCGATGTTGATGGTGTCGTTCGGGCCGATGGGCCTCCTCTGAGCCGCTTGCGCCGCCTCTGCAGCCTCGGCTTCGGCCACGAACCACTTCGGCAGACCGGCTGCAACCATGCCGGCCGCGGTAGTTCTCAGAAACGCTCTCCGGGAGATGTCCGTTGACATAGCTTCACCTCGCTTCGCAGGAGTTCCGGGATGGCCCTGGGACTTCCTGCAGGCTCCCTCCACATGGGCGGCGAACAGCAAGACGAAGAGGCAACGCAGCCTCACACGGAGGGACTATGAAGCTCGGCATTCAGAACTACACACTGCGCGACCTGTTGGCAAAGGACTTTTTCGGCACGCTGGAAAAGGTGCGTGCGCTCGGCCTTCGCTACTGCCAGATCTCCGGCGGTCTGTATGGCCATACCCCCGCAACAGTGCTCGAGCACTTCAAACGGATGGACATGAAGGCAGTTGCCGTGCACGTCGGCTTGGAGCAGCTCCACAACGACTTCGAGCGCGTGATCGAAGAGGCGACGATTCTGGAGTATGGATATATCGTACTGCCGTGGGTAGACAAGGTGCAATACGGACAGGGTTGGGCGAAGTTCGCTAAAGAGCTCGAGCCTATCGCTCGCAAGGTGCACGAGCGCGGCTTCCGATTCCTGTATCACAATCACAGCTTCGAGTTTGCTAAAGAGCCAGATGGCAAGGTCGGATATGATGCATTCTTCGACGCAGCCGACCCGAAGCTGATAGGCGCCGAGCTAGACACCTATTGGGTGAAGCATGGTGGATATGATCCGGCCGCTTACATCCGCAAGCTGAAAGGGCGCGTACCGGTGCTGCACTTCAAAGACATGGGCAGGGACGAGGAGCGCTCGTTCGTCGAGCCGGGACAGGGGATTCTGGACTGGGATGATATCATCGCCGCATGCAAGGAGGCAGGTTCCGAGTACGCCTTCATCGAGCTGGATACCTGCCCGCGCGAGCACATCGAGTCCGTTCGCATCTCCACCGAGTTCCTACGGTCCAAGGGCCTGACGGAGTAGTAGTGTCCGCGCTGCGAATCGGTGTTATAGGATGCGGCGCGATTCACGCCACCCACTGTGAGGCAATCCGAAGGATAGAGGGTGCGGAGTTGGCTGCAGTAATGGATGTCAACTCCGACCGCGCAAGGGCAGCAGGGGAGAAGTACGAGGTGCCGTGGTTCGACTCGCTCGGCCCGCTGCTTCGACGGGTGGATGCCGTGGACGTGTGCACCCCGAGTGGCACTCATGCCTCGATTGGCATGCGCGCCGCACGCGCCGGGAAGCACGTGGTGGTCGAGAAGCCGATCGATGTCAGCGTTCGCGCTGCGAGGAGGTTGGTGGAGGAGTGTGATGAAGTGGGCCTCACGCTGGCATGCATCAGTCAGCATCGATTCGCCGCCAGCGTGCGTGCTGCACGTGACGCAGTGCGGGGCGGACTGCTAGGTCGGATCATCATGGGCGATGCTTACGTTAAGTGGCATCGGTCTCAGGAGTACTACGATAGCGGCGACTGGCGTGGCACTCGCAAGCTGGATGGTGGATGTCTGATGAACCAGGCCATCCACTACGTGGACCTGTTGCTCTGGATCATGGGGCCGGCCGCGTCCGTCCGCGCACACACCCGAACGGCGTGTCATAGGATGGAGTGTGAGGACGTAGTGGCAGTGATGGTGGAGTTTGCCACTGGTGCCACGGGTGTGATTCAAGCATCCACCTGCTGCTACCCGGGCCTGCCAGAACGCTTAGAACTGCACGGTGAGCGCGGTACCATCGTCATCGAGGCAGACCGCCCCGTGCGTTGGGACGTCGAAGGCACCTCCGCTCCGACCGGCCGCGCCGAGCCGGCATCGAGTGGAGCGGCCGACCCGAGTGCGATTTGGGGTGAGCAGCACCGCATGCAGCTGGCGGACTTCGTATCTTCCGTTGCCGACCGTCGTGAGCCGGAGGTGAGTGGAAAAACCGCCCTAGAGACCCTCGAGTTCGTGGATGCGGTGTACCGCAGCGCGCGGCAGGGTGGGGCGAAGGTTAGCTTGCCGGCTACTATCTCGGCGTAAGCGTCTCCGAGCGAGTGCCGTGGTCGAGCAGTTGACCTCGGCGCCAAATGATCACGACGTTTGCATGCTTAGCAGGGCCGTGCCCGCAGCACCTCGAATCCGGCATTATGCTGATCGTATCTCTTGGCTTAGCTCTCTTCCTGTTCCAGTCCTCCGACACTCGTCAAGTCGGGCCGCAGCCGGACGGGTCGCACCTGCTCCCCACCAGCCGGATGATTCGCCCTGCAGGGCAGGTTCTCGAGCTAGATCGTGGCAGGCCGGTGGACGTAACAATGTCGGACGATGGCAAGCTGCTGTTCGTGAAGGACCGAGCAGCCCTGAGAGTCGTTGATGCCGTGAGTTGGAAGCTGCTCCAGACGGTCGCACTCCCCGGCGGTGCCTCGCTTCACGGTATCGCCGTGTCGCACGATGCGTCCAAGGTCTGGGTGACCAACGCTTCCGACCAACTGCACGAGTTCCACGTCTCGGAAGATGGTACCTATGCTCTGTCGCGCAGCATCCACATCCCGGGTCCCGGTGGTCGAGGGGCGTCCTTCCCATGTGGCATCGCGCTATCACAGGACGAAGCGACTGCCTACGTGTGCCTGTCGCGAAACAACTCCGTGGGGATCGTGGACCTCGCTGGAGGCACGCTGTCCAAGGAGATTGCAGTAGGTGTCGCCCCGTACGACGTGGTGTTGGACGTAGCAGCGGGCCGACTTTGGGTGACCGTGATGGGTGGCAGGCCGCCGGTAGCAGATGAGCCGAACGCACCTTCCGCGGGGACTCCCACGTTGGTAGATGACCGTGGGGTGGCAGCTTCGGGTGCCGTGTACGAAGTGTCTCTTGACGAAGGACACACGGCTGGTATGGTACCGGTAGGGCTCCAACCGTGCGACCTGCTCCTCCTGGACGACACCCATCTCCTGCTTTGTGCAAACGCCAACTCGGACTCCGTCACATGGATCGACACTACTACCAAGACGGCGCTCTTCGACCTTACCCTCAAGCCCGATACCAAGCTGCCGTTCGGCTCCATGCCGAACGCTCTAGCGGCCTCACCGGACGGCAAGTGTTTGTACGTTGCACTAGCGGGAAACAACGCGATTGCAGTGGTAGATATTTCGCGTCCCAACGCTCCCTTTGTACTCGGTTTCGTTCCGAGTGGGTGGTATCCGGCGGCCCTCGCGACTTATGGCACCGACGTGTTCGTGGCTGCGAACAAGGGCATCGGCTCCAGAACTCCCGTAAGGGAGGTGGAAAGAGGATGGAACTCTCACGATCATCGCGGTTCGCTCCAGCGCTTCACCGCTCCAGTCCCGGCCGACCTGGCACGCATGACCTCGCAGGTTCGACGCTACGGCAAAGTTCCTCAGATCCTGCGGTCTTTCGAGAGGGCCGGGATGGGCGATGCCTCGCCTCGGCCCGTGCCCGAACGCACGGGTGATCCTTCCGTATTCGAGCACGTGATCTATGTGATCAAAGAGAACCGAACGTACGATCAGATGTTCGGTGACCTAGAGAAGGGTGACGGCGACCCGAGGCTATGTACCTTCGGTCGTGAGATTTCGCCGAACCACCACGCGCTAGCCGAGCAGTTCGTGCTACTCGACAACTATTACTGCAACGGGGTGCTCTCGGCAGACGGACACTCCTGGGCCACAGAAGGGAATGTCACCCCGTACCTGGAGAAAGCTTTCGGCGGGTTCACCCGTTCGTACACTTTCGGCGACGATCCGCTTACCTATTCCAGTAGCGGCTTTATCTGGGACAGCATCCTAGGTGCAGGTCTGTCGTTCCGCAACTACGGTGAGATGGACTCTGCGGTCGTGCCCTCCGGCTGGGGCTTCAAGGAGGTGTGGGAGGCGTATCAGAAGGGAGAGCGCACAGAATTCGGTCAAGACATCGGCATAGCACGCCTGCGCTCGTATTCCTGTCGCGACTATCCCGGTTGGAACATGGCAATCCCCGATGTGTTGCGAATGGACCGCTTCTTAGAGGAGTTCCGGCGGTTCGAGCGAGATGGAGACCTTCCACACTTCGTGCTCATCTACCTACCCCAGGACCACACGTCGGGCACCAGTCCCGGATGGCCGACACCACGCGCACACGTGGCAGACAATGACTTGGCCATCGGTCGCCTGGTTGAAGCTGTCAGCCACAGCCGTTTCTGGCCGAAGACGGCCATCTTCATCAATGAGGACGATCCGCAGAATGGTTTCGATCACGTGGATGGACACCGGTCCATCTGTCTCGTGATCAGCCCTTATACGAAGCGTGGTGCAGTGATCAGCGAGTTCTACAACCAGACGTCGGTGTTACATACCATCGCTCGCATCTTCGGGGTGCCACCACTCAACCAGCAGGACGCCTCCGCACCTTTGATGAGCGCTTGCTTTGCGGATACCCCAGATCTAACTCCCTACCGGGCCATAACACCGTCGGTCGCTCTCGATGAACTGAACCCTCCGCTCAGCTCGCTCGGTGGAGCAGCCAGGTACTGGGCCGAGGTGAGCGCAAGCGTGCCGTTGCACCGCCGGGGACTCAAGACCGTCCAACACGAGCAGGATCTAAACCGGGTGATCTGGTTCGCGATGAAAGGGTACGACACGCCCTATCCAGAGGAGTTGAGTGGTGCGCACGGTAAGGGGCTGGGTACGCGCAGACTGATTCACGAGGGTCGCTGAGCGGACCCGGGTGCGATGCCTTCGAAGGTACGGTGGCCGGCATCACCATGTCCCGACATGGGTGCTACGGTAACCGGGTACAAGTGTTCGATGATCCCGTGCTTCAGCAGGAGCGCTTGAAAGAGCTCGATGCCGTCTAGATGCGCGCGTGTTAGATCGTAGTCCATGATACGACCCAGATAATCTCTGCACGCAGCGGGATTGCGTCCGTGCTCCCGTGCATGCTGCTCTGCGAGCGCGTTCACCGCGTGCAAGCCCCAGCGCTTCGCTTCTTGCAAGAGCCGTATCAGCTCGGGACTAATGCCCGGCTCGCCGATCCACGCGGCCCATACGAAAGGAAGGCCGGTTAGCTCGGCCCAAGCGTGTCCCAGGTCCATCACGTGTAGACCGGTCCCATCCGACCACATGCCGATATCACCGATCAGTACGCACGCGTCGTTACGCTCGAGCATGCGTTGCAAGTCCGGCTCCTCGTTGCACACCATCGGCACCACATCGTAAAGCTCCGCTAGTAGTATCTGTGCTAGATGTGCCGACGTGAGCGATCCGCTGTCCAGTGCCAACGTCTCGATTTTCTCGAAAGGTTTCTTCGAGAAGAGGCGAACACTTTTCACCTCGGCCCGCGTGCTGATGGAGATGTCAGGAACGAACTGAAGGTTCGGCCTTGCCAGCGCCTCATAGGACGAGACCAGTGCGAGTCGGTAGTGACCGAGCCGAAGACCCGCCGCGAGCATCGCCGGGGTGTCGTAGCACACTGTCACTTTTGTGGCGCATTGTGGCTGTTCTAGATAGGCGACCAGCGGACGGGCATTCAGGTAGGGAACAGCTCCTAAGCGAAAGTCGTCCATTACCGTCGTACCATCCAATCCGCGAGAACGAACACGAACAGGGCGATACTAACAAACCCGTTCGCGGTGAAGAACGCGGTGTTCAGCCTGCGCAGATCGTCGGGCTTCACCAGCGACTGCTCATACGCCAGTGCCATTGCTACTACCGCGATGCCCACGTAGTATACGATACCCAATCCGAGGGCGATGCCACCACCCACGAGCATCGCGACAGTAAGCACGTGCAAGCAGCGCGACATGGCAATCGCACGTGTCGCCCCGAATCTCGCAGGCGCGGAATGCAGCCCATGCGTCCTGTCGAACTCCTCGTCCGCCAAGCTATACAGGATGTCGAAGCCTGCGATCCACCACATCACCGCCGCAGAGAGCCACACCGGACCTGGTGCCAACGAGCCGGTGACCGCGATCCATGCCGCCGTAGGCGCGACTCCGATTGCGGCTCCGAGCCAGAGGTGACTCAGCCATGTGAACCTCTTCGAGTAGCTATACGTCATCACCAGTGTCAGTGCCACGGGACCCAATCGCAGCGCCAAGGGGTTGAGAAACCAGGTTGACAGCACGAACAACCCTACCATGCCTAACAGGAACACCCATGCGTGCACCATCGTCAGGCGCCCCGCTGGAAGCGCGCGACCCGCAGTCCGCGGGTTGAGTGCATCCAGCCTCGCGTCTACGATCCGATTGAACGCCATGGCAGCACTCCGCGCGCTCACCATGGCAACCAGCAGCCACACCAGGATCGGGGGGGCAGGGAAGCCGTCAGCCGCTACCAACATGCCAACCAGCGCAAAGGGCAGGGCGAAGACCGAATGCTCGAACTTCACCAGCTCCAGGAGTTCCCGGGCGGCGCGCAGCGGACGGAGTGGCTCGAGACCTACGGACGAAGACATCGTGCCCTAGAAGGATACCTGTCCGTACGTCCCCCTCGCGAAGTCGCGAGGCCCCGCATTCTTGCCACAATCTCGGAATCCGGCCCAATCGGTGAACTGAAGACCTGCCTCGTGCGTACTAGAAGGGTGCATCCGTGAAAGGGGATGGCCTTCGTATGAGTGCCGATACGATGGAAAGAGTGGCGACCGTCGAGCTAACCCAAGACGAGGCAATGGCCCTGCTCTCCCTGTGCGCAATCAGCATCAAGAGCATAGACGAGCAGACGCGAGCCGCCCTGGAGAAGCTCGCTGCCTACTGCAAGTCTCTCGTAAGTCCCGAGGCTCAGGCCTAGCTGCTGACGCCGAGGAGTTCGCGGCCCGTAATCCGCCGAAAGGCCTCGACGTACTTCTTCGTCGTCTCCTGCACCACGTAGTCGGGCAACTCCGGCCCCGGTGGCGTCTTGTCCCAGTTCAGCCCCTCCAGGTAATCCCGCACGTACTGCTTGTCGAAGCTCGGGGGAGAGCTGCCCGGCTTGTAGGTGCTCGACTCCCAGTATCGGGACGAGTCGGGCGTGAGTACTTCGTCAATCAAGATCAGCTGGCCGTCACAGGTTCCGAACTCGAACTTGGTGTCCGCGAGAATCAGCCCGGCACGTGCTGCGTGGTCCGAGGCCTGCATGTAGATAGACAGCGAGCGCCTGCGAAGCTCCTCGAGCAGGTCGGTACCCACGATCTCCGCCGCTTCCCTCATCCCGATGTTCTCGTCGTGTCCGGTGTCCGCCTTGGTGGCAGGGGTGAAGATCGGCTCCTCCAGCCGCTGCGATTCTTGCAGACCGGCGGGAAGCTTCATGCCGTGCAGCTCTACGTCGGAGTCTGGCCCACCCGCCTGACGATATTCTTTCCAGAGCGAACCCGAGATGTATCCGCGCACCACGCACTCTAACTTCACGGGCTTGGCCTTGCGAACCAGCATCGAGCGACCGGCAAGCTCTGGAACGGGATCGCCTCCGGCTGCCCGAACCGCCGACGCGATCTCCTCGAAGTCGAGAGTCAGCATGTGGTGAGGCGTGTCCAGTAGGTCGAACCAGAACGCGCTCAGCTGGGTGAGCACGTGCCCTTTGCAAGGAATGCCGGTGGGCAGAACCACGTCGAATGCCGACAAGCGGTCGGTGGCGACCATGAGGATGTCGTTCCCCAAATCGAACATCTCGCGAACTTTGCCTGTGGCGGCGGGAGCGAGACTGCCAAGAGCGATCGAGTTCACGGCGTGCATGCCGTGCATTCTACCGCGGGGCGGTCGACGACACAGAGCGTGGCAGGCGGATCGCACAGGTTTTCACAAAACGCGGACCCGCTCGGCAGGTCAGATGGGAACAACGCGCCCAGTATGCTTGTCCCAGATGTATCGGGTACCGTTGCGACAACCACAATCAATGGCTCACGAGCGGAAATCACGATTTCATAGAGTATGACCTTCTCTCGTTTTCTGCTGTGCTTTGTTGTCCTAAGGCCGCAGCGTCCACCGACCTGGTGCAGAGAGCGGAGCCCCATGGTTCACTCTGACCAAGCGTATCCCTGGGCGCACCGAACTCGATGAGCGGCGGCAGGAGGAGGCGTACCTCCTCCGACCGCCGCCGTGTGGTTATTCTCCCGCGCTAGGAAGCTCGACGATCCGCATCGCTTGCCTCGTCGCTCTCGGCGTCGCGGGGTGACCCCCCGCATGAGCCGAGCCCTCAGGAGAAGCCTGTCCCGACGCGACTGAGGATCCAGAGCACCGCCGCTGCCGCCACGAAGACGATGAGAATGTCTGCCATGATTGCCCTCCGGGCGCTCGTGCGCGCTACCGGATTATACGGATGGCGCACTCCCAGGGTTGAGCCTCTGAGCCTTCCGGCGGCACCGAGGACTCGGGCAAGGATGAAAGGGTGTAGACATCGGCGCCCAAATGTGCCATCCTTATCGTGTCTGCGGTACGGCAGCGCAACAAAGGTCGGGGCGTGGCGCAGTTTGGCTAGCGCGCTTGCATGGGGTGCAAGAGGTCGCTGGTTCGAGTCCAGTCGCCCCGACCATTCGCTTGCCTCCGCCGGTGACGCCGTCCGTCTCACTTCCTCGACCCCCGCGCATTCTTTGCGCTCTCGGCGTGCCATCTGGAGCGTTCCCCATCGAGGGAATCACATTGAGGACGCGAAGGAGGTCATAGAGAGCGCGACGAGGCCTCGGCGTTGCCGTTCGGGAGCATGAGTGGGTGCATCACCAGTGCCTGCTCCTACACGACGAGTGGACCGCGCTAGAAGTGCCGGGCTGAACCTCATCTCTGCGTTCTCTGGGCGACACCCCCGGCCCATCCCGTCCGAAAGATTCTCGCTAAGAACGCGAAGCGGATCGCGGAGAGCGCTGAGAGGGGTAGACCCATGCCCACGGCTGGCTCGCCCCTGCTGCCGCGAGCGGTGGGAATCGGATCGCCTCGCCACTGAGCTTCACCCCTTATCTGCGCTCTTCGCGTGTTCTCTGCGTTCTCTGGGCGACCTCCCCGGCCCATTCCGTCCGGAAGTTTCTCGCTAAGAACGCGAAGCGGATCGCGGAGAGCGCTGAGAGGGGTAGACCCATGCCCACGGCTGCTCGCCCCTGCTGCCGCGAGCGGCGGGACTCGGATCGCCTCGCCAGTGAGCTTCGCCCCTTATCTGCGCTCTTCGCGTGCTCTCTGCGTTCTCTGCGTGAGATCTCCGGTGCCCCACGTCGAGCTCGTCGAAAGTGCACGAGCAACAGGCTCGTCGCGTCCGCCCACCGGTACACTTGCGCCATGGTCAATCCCGAGCAGGTCGAGCAACTGGTAGACGACCTCCGAGCGCTGCCATCCCGAGGGGACGACTTCGTAGCGCGGTGCATGAAACGCTTGGCGGCACTTCCCAACTACGATTGGGTCGGCGTGTATTGGCTGCGGGGTAACCGCCTCGAACTCGGGCCCTTCGTTGGAGCCCCCACCGAGCATACGGTCATCCCGGTCGGCAGGGGCGTCTGTGGCACGGCTGTCGCCGAGGGGCGCAATCAGCTAGTCGCTGACGTGCGAGAGCTAGAAAACTACCTAGCCTGCAGCCTAGAAACGCGATCCGAAATCGTCGTCCTAATCCGCAGCTCCGATGGCAGCATCCTCGGCCAGATTGATGCCGACGGACACGAAGTCGGCGCATTCGACCAGTCCGACGAAGAGCTGCTCACCAAAGTCGCGGAGCTTATCGCGAGCCGGACCGAGAGCTAGGCCTCTCGCCCCAGGACTCCAATCCCCGCGGTGCTACGGGCAACTACCAGCCGAGAATGTGGTATGAATATATGAACAGGTGTTCATATGTCCAGCTTGACTCGACCACGCGAGAAAACCGGCTCACCGCCCACCGAGGCCCAAATCTCCCAGCTGGCAGACATTTTCGCTGCACTGGGTGACCCAACCCGGCTGCGCATCGTCTCCGCTTTGGCCAACGACGTGTTGTGCGTCTGCGAGCTGTCCGAAGCACTTGGCATCACCCCTTCTAACTGCTCCCACCAACTTAGGCTCCTTCGGGCACTGCGCCTTGTCCGCTCTCGCAGGGAAGGGAAGCACGTGTACTACACTGCGGACGACGAGCACGTCCGGCGACTGGTGCAGCAAGGCTTGGACCACGTGGCGGAGGCGCACTAATTGGCAACCGAGCAATTCGATCTCTCCCAGTCGGTCCCGACCGCGGCCCAGTGTGACGCTTGCCTCGACCGTTTCCTAGAGCGCGCCCAGCGCGTTCGAGGCGTACAATCGATTCGCCCCGCGTTGGACCGTCGCTCCGCTGACGTGGATACCGACGGTAGCAACGAGACCTGGCGGGAGCAACTCGGTCGCGTCGGCGCCGGGGTGTCCGACGGCGTCGTGCACGAGACGCTGCGCCTGACGGGCCTCGACTGTCCTTCCTGCGCCGAGAAGGTGGAGAAGGCGGTAGCCGACCTGCCGGGGGTCAACCACGCTTCCGTAAGCTACACATCCAAGAAGCTCTTCGTCGAGTACGACAGCGCCCGCATCGGGGCGGGCGGAATTGCCGAGGCTGTCCGGCGTGCCGGTTTCGCGCCGGTCGGCGCGGGCATCACACCCACGTTCTCCCCTGCATTTCGACTTGCATTAACCGGCGCGCTGCTGGCAGCCGGTAGCATCGCCGAGTACGTGCAGTGGCCGCTGGCATGGCTACTCCTGCTGCCGGTCGTCGCAGTCGAGGGCCTGTCCATCTTCCAGGGCGCGCTTGCCTCGCTGAAGCGACGCACCGCGAACACGAACGTCCTGATGGCGGTGGCTGTGACCGGTGCAATCGGCCTCGGGCACTGGAGTGAAGCAGCGGCGGTGGTCTGGTTGGCCGCCTTAGGCGGATTGGTGCAGGACTGGGCGGTACGTCGCACCCGTTCGGCAGTTGACGCGCTTCTGTCGCTCACACCCAACCGCGCCAGGCTGTGCACCGGCGAGGGCCCGCAGGTAGTGGACCCAGCAACGGTCCAACCTGGAGACCTCATCGAAGTTCATCCCGGTGAGCTGTTCCCGTTAGACGGCGTCATCCTTCAGGGCGTTACGGAAGCCGTCGAATCCGCTCTCACCGGCGAAAGCATCCCGGTATCCAAGGGACCTTCGGACCGCGTCTTCGCAGGCACGGTGAACGGGTCGGGCAGCGTGCAGGTCCGCGTCACGGGAGGCGTGACAGACACCGCGCTGGCTCGGATGATCCGCAGCATCGAGGAATCGGAAGAGCGCAGGGCGCCCTTGCAGAGCACGGTGGATCGCTTCGCTGCGGTGTACACGCCGCTCGTCGTCCTGCTTGCCGCGCTGCTTGCCACCGTTCCACCGCTCGTCGGTGGCGGGGGCTGGAGCCTGTGGATTAGCCGCAGCCTGTGGCTCCTCATCGTGTCCTGTCCATGCGCGCTCGTCATCTCCACTCCGGTGGCAGTCGTAGCAGCGGTGGGTGCGGCGTCACGCCTCGGTGCCCTCGTCAAAGGCGGTGCCGTATTGGATGCGCTCGCCCGCGCCCGAACCGCCGTCTTCGACAAGACAGGGACTCTCACGTATGCAGCCCTCGAAGTGGTCGAAGTCCGCCCGCTCGGATCGCACACCGAAGACGAAGTGCTAGGCCTAGCAGCTGCCATCGAATCCCACTCGCGCCACCCCGCCGCTACCGCCATCGTCCGAGAAGCCGAGTCTCGTGGTCTGGCCTCTCACCGCCCAGCCGACGTGAAGGTGGTACCGGGCGCCGGCATGGAGGGCCGAGTGGATGGTGCCCGTGTGCGGGTTGGGCGCGGCTCATGGCTCGGGCTGGAAGACACACTCGAGGCCGGCCAGATAGCTGTCTACGTCGCTCGAGACGACGAGGTCGTAGGCAGTATCCTCCTTCGCGACACCCTCCGCTTCGAGGCGGCGGAGTCCATCGCGCAACTCCGCTCTCTCGGCATCCATCGCGTGCTTCTGCTAAGCGGCGACAAGAAGGGCGCGACCGCCGAAGCCGCAAAAGCGGTGGAGATCGCAGAGTTCGAAGGCGGTCTGATGCCCGAAGACAAAGCCTCGCGCGTCCGGCAGTTGGCGCAGACCGAGACGGTCATCATGGTTGGGGACGGCATCAACGACCTGCCCGCCTTGGAGGCAGCTACGGTCTCCGTCACCATGGGGCGTACCGGCGCAGAGGCAGCGATCGAACACGGTGACGTAGTGCTGAAAGATGACCGAATCGAGGTGCTGCCTACGCTCATTCGGCTTGCACGCCGCACCGCTTCGGTTATGCGTCAAAACATCGCCTTCGCCATTCTAACGAAGATCGGCTTGGTGGTGCTCAGCGTGCCCTTCGTGTTGCCGTTGTGGTTGGCGGCTATCGGCGACGTCGGAGTGTCGCTGCTGGTCACTCTGAACGCTGCCCGGCTCACCTCACTCCGAGGGCTTCGATAGCTTCTCCAATAGCGCCGGCACCAGATCGTTCATCAGCACGTTCTCCACGTAATACCAGAACAACGAGTTGTCCCCGTACTTGGTGGGATCAGGCTCCTTGCCACCCTGTGCCTTGGTGATCACCTTCTTCGCCGATGCGATGGCAGACTTGACCTGCTCCTCGGTCAACACCTTCTTCAACTCGTCGCCCAGAGAGCGCACGGTACTGATCCTCAGGTTCGCCCGGTCCACCGCGTGACTCATGAGCATCTTCTGCCACTCTTCGAAGTAGGAGTCGGGTGGCACCTCACCCTTCAGGGCCTTCGCGTGCGCCTCGTCCACCTTCGGCTTCAGCTGCTTCACGGAAGCCGCCTCCTTGGCCTCCAGCGCCTTCAACTCCTTGTCGAACTTCTCGCGCGAAGCTTTCAGCAGGGCGATTACCTTCGGATACTGTTCCTTCGTCAGCTTCAGGGGCGTGAGGTCGGTGAGCAGGTTCACTTCGTCGTTGGCGCGCATGATCGGCGCGATGCCGTGCGGATCGCTCGCGTCTTGCCCGAGCGCCAACGCGACCATGGCTACGAATAAGCTCGCAAGGAGCAGCCGGACTTTCATCGCTACCCTCCCTCCCGGGCCCCCTGGCTGGGGCCCGCAGGTATACTCAGCGCACTCACTTCGGAGGGCGCCATGTCCGTTTCCAACACCGATTATGACGTGAAAGACCTCGGTCTGGCCAAAGCGGGGCTGGACCGCATCGAATGGGCCGCGCAAGAGATGCCCGTACTCCGCAGCATTCGCGAGCGCTTCGAAAAGGAGCGCCCGCTGCAGGGAGCGCGGATCGCAGCCTGTCTGCATATCACTACGGAAACGGCGAACCTCCTCGTTACCCTGAAGGCGGGTGGCGCATCGGTCGCGTGCTGCGCGTCCAACCCGCTCTCGACACAGGACGACGTTGCCGCCGCGCTGGTCTCCGAGCACGGCATCCCCTCCTTCTGCATCAAGGGCGAAGACCGTGATACCTACTACCGTCACATCCACAGCGTGCTGGATACCAAACCTACCATCACCATGGACGACGGCGCAGACACCGTGGGAGTGCTCCATTCCGAAAGGCAGGAACTGCTCGATGGCATCCTCGGTGGCACGGAGGAGACGACGACCGGCGTCATCCGACTGCGCGCGATGGCTAAGGACGGGGTGTTGCGCTACCCGATCATCGCCGTCAACGATGCCGAGACGAAGCATCAGTTCGACAATCGCTATGGCACGGGGCAGAGCACGCTGGACGGTATCATGCGTGCTACCAACCTGTTGCTCGCGGGGCGTGTGGTAGTGGTAGCAGGCTACGGTTGGTGTGGCAAGGGGGTAGCCAACCGCGCACGTGGCCTGGGTGCTCACGTGGTAGTGACGGAGATCGATCCGGTGAAGGGAATCGAAGCCGTGATGGATGGTTTCCCCGTGATGAGCATGGATCGCGCGTCCGAGCTGGGTGACGTTTTCATCACCGTTACGGGTAACTGCGACGTGCTGGACGAGGCGGACTTCGCGCGCATGAAGTCGGGCGCAGTGATGGCGAACTCCGGCCACTTCAACGATGAGATCGATATCCCTACGTTGGAGCGGCTCGCTGTTAGTAAGCGGCGGGTGCGCGAGTACGTGGACGAGTACGTGATGCCCGACGGCCGCAAGCTGTACCTGTTAGGGGAAGGGCGGCTGATCAACCTCGCGGCTGCGGAGGGACACCCAGCTTCGGTGATGGATATGAGCTTCGCCAACCAGGCGCTGTGCGCGGAGTACCTGATGAAGAACGCCTCCTCCCTCCGGTGTGAGGTGTATGCAGTGCCGGAAACGATCGACAAGGAGATCGCACGCATCAAACTGCAGTCCCTCGGCCACACTCTGGACACCCTCACCCCGAAGCAAGAACACTACCTCGCCAGCTGGAACACCGGTACGTAGGCTGTCTGGTTTCCCCGATTTTCGGCCCGCCTCGGCTCGAGGGGCATACGCGTCGGGTTCGGTGCCTTCTTGTGGGTGTGCCCCTCGAGCCGAGGCGGGCCGATTTTTTTGGGGGGACCGGGCAGACACCTATCGGATACAATAGCACGTGCTGCGGAGTATATGGGTTCCGGTTCATCCCCACATGCGTGGGGCGTCTGAATCAGCGGAGGCGCGGTCGCAATCATAACAAGGTTCATCCCCACATGCGTGGGGCGTCTTCGAAGAGGACGTCGATGTGGGCGGACCAAATCGGTTCATCCCCACATGCGTGGGGCGTCTGCGGGCTTCGCCGGGTAGACGAAGCCCATCCGCGGTTCATCCCCACATGCGTGGGGCGTCTTACCGTCACTGCATCTGGTTCTCGCCGCACTGCGGTTCATCCCCACATGCGTGGGGCGTCTGCCGATTAGCACTGCTAGTGCACAGCTACCGACGGTTCATCCCCACATGCGTGGGGCGTCTTGGTAGGTTGCGGATATCTAACACGTCAAAGGCGGTTCATCCCCACATGCGTGGGGCGTCTGTCCGTTCCCCGAGTGGTGGGGCGGGGCATGTAGGTTCATCCCCACATGCGTGGGGCGTCTATGGGGGACCCGACCGGCCTCGAGTCGCACCTCGGTTCATCCCCACATGCGTGGGGCGTCTGTGTGGTTTGCTTGTTCATGCCTCTATTATACCGGTTCATCCCCACATGCGTGGGGCGTCTTGGAGTTAGTCGTGTTCGAAAACCAGCACGCGCGGTTCATCCCCACATGCGTGGGGCGTCTTCACTATCTACTGGTGATGTTAGGTATACGCCCGGTTCATCCCCACATGCGTGGGGCGTCTGTGGACATCCAGGTGGGTTACAACTCGGATGACGGTTCATCCCCACATGCGTGGGGCGTCTTAAGCACCGATGCTAGTATTCGCACCGAAGTCCGGTTCATCCCCACATGCGTGGGGCGTCTTCCGCTATGCTCCCCGTTTATGTCGTCTGAGACGGTTCATCCCCACATGCGTGGGGCGTCTAAGTCCAGACGTAGTACACTCGCTTCTTCATTCGGTTCATCCCCACATGCGTGGGGCGTCTGAGTGCATCAACGGGATACTAACTGCAGCAGCCGGTTCATCCCCACATGCGTGGGGCGTCTGTGATGAGCGACTCAGTAGGCACCTCGCGAAACGGTTCATCCCCACATGCGTGGGGCGTCTGCTATGATTTGTGCTTGTTCGTCTAGTTCCTTCGGTTCATCCCCACATGCGTGGGGCGTCTGAAGAGGCGCCCAATGAGCGATACGCCAAGGCCGGTTCATCCCCACATGCGTGGGGCGTCTGCGACTTTCGATAGTAGCAATCGCGATAGCCGCGGTTCATCCCCACATGCGTGGGGCGTCTCTGACCGCGTCGCTGACTATCCCGTGCGCCCGCGGTTCATCCCCACATGCGTGGGGCGTCTCCGCCGTAGGGCTCGGCCGCAGGGCCTACCAGCGGTTCATCCCCACATGCGTGGGGCGTCTATGCTGGTGGGCATGCTTGAGGCTCTCTATCGCGGTTCATCCCCACATGCGTGGGGCGTCTAGGTGAAAGTCGTCTGGGAATGATGCGACTCGCGGTTCATCCCCACATGCGTGGGGCGTCTTCCAGGGTAAGCCCGGAGGCCTCCCTCCACTACGGTTCATCCCCACATGCGTGG
>BTVI01000050.1:0-20268 GCA_045862955.1 Fimbriimonadales bacterium | reverse complement strand
CCCCCGCATGTCCCCCCGCCCCGCGGCGGGGGGCGGGCGGGCTAGCCCGCCCCCCTACCCGGTCGTCACCCCCCCGCCCCCCCCCCCCCCGGTGGGGGGGGGTGGGGGTTGGGGTGGGGGGCATGTGTCCTCCCTCCCTCTCCCTTTTGAAGGGAGAGGGCTGGGGTGAGGGTGATGTGAGCTCCCTCCCTCTCCCCCGTTTGCGGGGGAGAGGGCTGGGGTGAGGGGGATGTATGCTCCCTCCCTCTCCCCCGTTTGCGGGGGAGAGGGCTGGGGTGAGGGGGATGTGTCCTCCCTCCCTCTCCCTTCTCAAGGGAGAGGGTCGGGGTGAGGGTTCGATCACACTGTTCTGAGGTAGTCTCTCAGGAGTCAGTGTTCGCACTGCGCCCCCTGCGGACCCTTGGCGCTCTTCGCGTGAAACTCCCACTGGCGCCGTAACGCCATGCTGCCGCCTCGGATTGGCTGCGCGAACCGGCTCGGACTTGCACGCGAAGCACGTAGAGGCCCGCAGAGAACGTGGCGAAGTCATCCGGGTGCCACCGCTGGTTGAGCCTATGTTCGGTGTCCCGCACCCTCTCGCGGCGGTGAGGTCGGCAGCCATGGGTATGGTGCGCTCATCGGTGCGAGAGGGTGGGTCACTGGTGCTGTCATGCCGAGCCTGATGTTAGTCTGCGCTTCTCGTCCCTCTGTCCCTGTCGTCGAGCTGAACCTGTCGTCATGCTGAGCCTCTGGTCCCTCTGTCCCTGTCCTCATGCTGAGCCTGACGTCCTTCTGAACCTGTCGTCGAGCTGAACCTGTCGTCATGCTGAGCCTGACGTCCTTCTGAACCTGTCGTCATGCTGAGCCTGTCGAAGCATGAGACCGCGGGCCGCAAGTTTTCGAGTTCCCTAGATGGCTCTGGCACTTCCGGATGCATGCTTCGACAGGCTCAGCATGACGGTACCGGACGGCTGCATGTTCTCACTGACTGACCCTCTCGCGGCGGTGAGGTCGGCAGCCATGGGTATGGTGCGCTCATCGGCGCGAGAGGGTGGGTCACTGGTGCTGTCATGCCGAGCCTGATGTTATTCTGAGCTTCTCGTCCCTCTGTCCCTGTCGTCGTGCTGAACCTGTCGTCATGCAGAGCCTGACGTCCTTCTGAACCTGCCGTCATGCTGAGCTTCTGGTGCCTCTGTCCCTGTCATCGTGCTGTCCCTGTCGTCATGCTGAGCCTGACGTCCTTCTGAACCTGTCGTCATGCTGAGCCTGTCGAAGCATGGGACCGCGGGCCGCACGTTTTCGAGTTCCCTAGATGGCTCTGGCACTTCCGGCTGCATGCTTCGACAGGCTCAGCATGACGGCCCTTGTAGGTCCGCTAAGGGATGGGGTTGCATGCTTCGACAGGCTCAGCATGACGGCCCTTGGGGGTCCGCTAAGGGATGGGGCTGCATGCTTCGACAGGCTCAGCATGACGGTCCTTGGATGTCCGCTAAGGGATGCGGCCGGATGCTTCGACAGGCTCAGCATGACGGCCCTTGGAGGTCCGCTAAGGGATGCGGCTGCATGCTTCGACAGGCTCAGCATGACGGTCCTTGGGGGTCCGCTGGGGGATGCGGCCGCATGCTTCGACAGGCTCAGCGTAACGCACACTGTTATCCGACGGGTGGACCGCACGCAGCAGAAGAGGGCTGGCATGCATGGGTCCGCTACTGCCGCCGGAAACGCCACTCCTGGATGCGTAGGTACTCTGGGCGGTGGCGACCCTGGAAGGGCAGCTCGACTCCGAATGTCGGCACCTCTGCAGAGTGCTCTGGACGCACGGCCTCGGCCTCAGTAATGTTGGGGTCGAGGGTGAAGGCTAGTATCACCTCGCTGTAAGGGAGCGGCGAGGGGATTGGCCAGCCGTTCGGCTCGATGCCGTACTTGTACCAGTACGCGAGGTTCAGGTCGAACGAGCTCAGGAACTTGTAGTAGCGTTTGCCTTCTGCGGTGGTGATACGGATGGCACAGTGGTCGCTCCCCGTCGCACCGAGGTGGTGTAGCTGGTAGTAGGCGTTGGCAAAGGGAATATCACGTGGCACGGGAGCAGTGTTGCCGGGCCAATCCACCGGGTTGTTACCCATGTTGAACTGCCCGCGGGCATCGGTATATCCCACGATGTCCGGCTTCTCGTTGCAGAAGCCGGTGCGGTCCTCGCGCTTGGCGATCTCCACCTTCGCTCCCACCACGGGCTTGCCATCGGTGGTCCACAGCTCCAGGATGTTGCGCTCCGCAACGTCGTTGAAGTACTCGCCGAACGATGCGTTTCCCGAGCAGTTATTGGCCGGGATGTAGCGCCCTCTCTTGGTAGCCATGCGCTCCATGGCCGCAGCGCAGTGCTCCGAGTATCCTCCGACGTAGTTGCCATCCATCATAGTGGCCTCCCCACGCATGGGGCCGACGCGAGTCCAGCGGACCCGCATATCGCAAACGCCGCCTCTATCGTCGGGCCACAGTCGGTTGCCTCGTTCGTCCTTCCACATCACCTCGTTGTTCTTCATGGGCGCGATGTATAGGTCCACTAGGCCGTGTGCATGGCTCGCTTCGTGAAGCATTGGGGCGTCCATCCACAGGAACCCGCAGTTAGTTATGTTCTCCCTGACGTAAGCGGCGTTCATGCACTCGTCCCAAGGGAACGTGGCGTCCGCGAGCCATCCCCACGAGACGTCGGTCTCTTCGTCCGCCCACACGGCGCGTCCGCCCCCCTCACCCCACGTCGCCCAAGCGTCAGCGGGCTCCTCGACGATCACTACCTTCGGGCGAAAGCGTGTGGTGATACCATTGGGTGTTAGTGGATAGATACTGATCGCACACTGATCGTCCCATGCCCTGCAGGTGCGGGCTATGTAATCGTAGATGGAGGACGAAAGAATTGCCGGCTCGGTGCGCCAAAAAGGCGACTTCTTTCCGTAGCTCTCTGCGACCTTCGCTCGAGCATCCTCGGTCACGCCGCCGGCCTTCAGGCCCTCTTGCTGAGCGTTAGTGAAGCGGTGATAGCCGAGTTCGGTAGTGTAGTAGGCAAAGCAAAGGGAGTCAGAGGCGATCGTCATCTTGTTATTGTCGGGGTTCAGCTCACCCCGATGACCCCTCGGCGTATCACTTCGTACCTCGACGGTGATAGCCTGCCGCTTGTTCGTCCAGGTAGTATCGGCTTGCGTGAATGCGCGGTTCTCGTGAGCCATGATCGGATCGGTTTTTTCGGGGGTAAGGAACTCACCGCTCTCTACCAGCTGGCCCGCGGGTTTCAACGCCGGCAGCTTCTCGGTCTTCACCACCTTTCCGTCTACCGACCACACCGCGACTACACCCTCGGCGGTGTCTTGGCCGAGGTTGATGATCTCGGCTCGGTATCGCACCCTGTCACCGCGGATGGGCACCTGCTTCGCTCCTCGGCGCGATAGAACCTCCCATTCGCCTCTGTCGTCATTCAGCACGAGGCGCGTTATACGTATCACGTCGAGGTCCACCCCGGCCTTGCCTTTTGCGCGAACGATTACGGGTACCTCGTGCGACATGCCGCCTCTGTGAACGGCGCGAATCGTGGTCTCGCCGGGGGAGAGAGTGCGCATCACGTTGCCTTGCATGCTCGCGACCTCGGGATTAGAGGAGGTGAAAGTCACGCCTTCTACGGTCTGGGTGCGCTTGCCGTCGGCAGTGATAGTCCAGCCGGTCCAGGGCACTGTGCGGCCTACACCTACCTCGAAGGGATAGAAGCCAGGTTCGAAGAGCCACTTCTCGTTGGGGGTAGCGACGTAGAGCACGGGCCCATTGGGGACGAGAATGTTCAGCTCTCCGATTCGAAAGTCCATATTGCCGCGAGGGGCAGGAGTGAGGTCTGTGAGCAGCTTGGTGAATCGGAATGCGAAGTTCTTGATTCGTAGCGGCTGCGGTAGAGCGACCTCGTCGGGTTGGCCAAGCTTCGTGGTTCGGTGCGCGAAACGGGTGGTGCCGAGATTGCCCGATTCGTCCATGTCGAGCAGCTCCCAGTCCACGCCGCCCAGGTCGCGACCCATGAAGAAGGACGCACGGAGGGCGCGTATCTCGATGGGATCGGACAGGCGCACGCGCAGGATGCACGGAGCGTCCGCACTGACCGCGAAGCCGCTCGCATCACTGCCATCGAAGCTCTCGTGGAAGAACTGGATGGGTGCATTCTCGAGCTCGACCTTGCACTTGCCGTAACCGCGCATGGTGTGCAGGTTGTAGTTGACCAGGTCTTGCCTGGAGGTAGTACCGGACGAGACAAGTGCTGCGACGAATGCCGTGATCAGTGCTATGCCGAGCATGGTCACTCCTTCTTACGAGCCCGACAGCGAAGCCTTCATGTCCCGGCGCAGCTCTCGGCTCCCGATTCTGCGCTCACGGGCTGCATGGCGGTGGACATGCCAGGGAATGGAGGCTCGGCCCATCGGCTCCCGAATCTGCGCTCCGGCTATTCTGCCCGCCCGATGGTAGCGTCGTCAATGGTGCGGTGTGTCTGGAGTTGCAGGGGCGCGCACGGCGGGAAGGGCCAGCAGTGCAACGAGGGCGAATGCCGCGCCGGCCGCGAAGGTCGCGGAAGGACCATAGCGATGCCAGAGCAGTCCAGCCACGGTGCTGGCGGCAAGCGCAGACACACCCAGCACCAGGTTCATCACGCCGAAAGCCGTTCCCCGCAGGTCGGACGGAGCGCGATCTGCCACCATCGCAGCCAGTACGCCTTGGGTGAAGCCCATGTGCAGTCCCCAAAGTGCCACTCCCACGAGAAGCACCGCCACGCCCCCTGCAACGGCAAGCAGTACGTCCGCTAACACTAGGAACAGGAGACCCAGCGCGAGTGCCCCCACTCTGCCAAGCCGGTCCGACGCAATGCCCGCGGGCCAAGCAGAACCCGCGTACACTGCGTTCATCACGATCATCACGATGGGCACTGCGGCGAGCTTCATGTCCAACGACTCGCCGCGAAGCAGGAGAAATGCCTCGCTGAAGCGCGCGAGCGAGAACACTGCAATGATGACAATCACGATCCAGTAGGGCCGACCGAGACGGCCGAGCGCCCGGAGGCTCATGCTGGGGACCGTTGTCGGGGTTCTTCGTATCGCAGAGGGTTCGTGTACGGCGGTGAGCAGTAGTAAGACCGACAGTGCGGCTGGAGTAGTGGCAATCCAGAACGTAAAACGAAAGGAGTTTTCGGAGAGCGACATGACAACGAGCGCGAGGGCAGGACCTAACAGCGCACCCACCGTATCTAGCGACTGCCTCAGCCCGAACGCCGCCCCCCTAATCTCGGGAGGTGTCAAGTCTGCTACCAGTGCATCGCGGGGCGCGCCACGGATACCCTTACCGACGCGATCGACGAAGCGCGCCGCAACCACCCAACCCACTGTCCCTGCCAGTGCGAACACGGGCTTGGTGACCGCAGCGAGACCATAGCCCGTCACGGTGAGCAGTTTGCGCTTCCCGAGCCGATCGCTGAGCGTGCCCGAGAACAGTTTCGTAATGGATGCGATCGCTTCGGCGAAGCCCTCGATGAGGCCGACCGCGATGGTGGAGGCGCCCAGGGTGGAAACCAGGAAGAGCGGCAGGACTGCGTGGACGGCTTCGGAGGAGGTGTCCATCAGGAGGCTGACGAACCCGAGCGCCCACACGCTGCGGGGCATGGCGGGACGTGGGTTCGATGCTTCGGTCATCACACGCCGGGCTTCGCCGTCGCGGATCTCTATCCTGCTCCCGTCAGGTCCGTCGGCACTCGACAGCCGCTACCGAAAGCGGGGGAAGGGTGATCGTGTTGCCGGTGACAGCCAGCGGCGTGGTGCGGATGCGCTCGGGCGCCGTCCAGTGATTCATCACATCCATCTGTCGCATGTCTCGGGTGTCGTGAACTACCTCCGCGGAGTGCACGATGAAGCGCTCGCCGAATGCCGACAGGTCCAGACGTATAGTGACCTGCTCGTATCGCCAGTTGGTGAGGAACACGCACACCGCGGAGCGATCCTCGTTGGCGCACGCCGACGCTTCGACGCTCTCTGGCAGGGCGCCGACGCCCAAAGGCACGGACTTCGCGTGCTCGGTGTACAGCTTCATAACGTGGTAAGCGGGGGTTAGTAGAACCCCTGAGGGGCGGGTGTGGATGATGCCGTCCATCAGACTATTGCACATATTGGAGCGGCACGCGAGATGCACTACGTCGCAGTTTCGATGGAAGATGTTCAGGAAGCGCGCGGTCATGAGCGCGGACTCCACTGTGGCGAGTCGCGTGCGCTCTCGTCCCCACGGGTTGGTGAAGTTCCACTCCGTCACTCCCACCGCGACGTCGGGCCTAGCTCCGGCCGCGAGCGCGTTCGCGTGTGCCTCGCGAAGCTCCCTCTCGATCTGTTCGAAGTCCTCGCGATAGAAGTGCGGGCACACGTAGTCGCACACCTTGGCGGCGCTTGCGAGCAGCTCGGTGGATGGGTAGGATGCCATGATATTGGCGGTCGGGTCGGCCGTTCGGATGGCCGAAGCTATCGCAGCAAAGCCGTTGGCATAGTCCTCACCCTCTAACTCGTTCCCGATCTGCCAGTACCTTACGTGGTACGGCTCGGGATGCCCGTTCTCCGCACGCATCTTGCCCCACTCCGTGGCAGCGGGGTCGTTGCAGTAGTGCACGAGGTCACCCGCATTCTGCGCTCCGTCGGCGAAGCTGACACAGAGGAGCGCCTGCGCACCCACCAACTCGCAGAACTGCAGGAACTCGTCTATGCCTACGTCGTTCGAGTCGATTCTGCCCCAGAACACGTTGGGAAACGGCACGCGGCGGTCCCTGGGTCCCACACACTCCTTCCACTCGTAGTGCCCCGGGTCCACGGCGCAACCACCCCAGCGGATGAGTGGCGTCCTCAGGTTTCGGATGGCCTCTACCACGTCGCGCCGCCACCCTAGCAGGTTATCCTCGGGCATCAGCGAGAGACGATCGCACAACACCGCCCCCGATCCCTCGACTGATAGCTCGAACACCGCACGGTCGGTAGTGCCCGCAGAAACTAGCTCGCACTCGAGTCGCTGCCAGTCGGTGCTCAGACCATCTAGCTGCTTCGTCGCGAGCACCATCCAACTCTCGTCCGGCAGCAAGGCCTCGAGCTTGACTTGCACGCGGCACCTCGGCGTGTCAGCACGAAAGTAACCGGAGAAGTCGTATCGCATTCCCTTGCGGACGGAGAGGTCGTGCTGCGCGATGGTGCTAACAGCCGATGCGGTCGGGGCGAGGCGGGCGCAACGTTGGCCGTTCCACGCGCCTGTCGACTCGATGGATGCACCCGGTCCTAGCACCCACTCGCGGTCGCAGATGTTAGGCTCGCCGAGGTGGTAGCACCACCACGCACGCGGGGTGACGCCCTCGAAGCCCCTGTCGTTCAACATCTCTGCCCACATTCCCGGAACGTGATCGTCCAGAAGCTCGATGAAGCTACCGTACAGAAGCGGTGTGATCCGGCCCTGATGAAGGGCGGAGGTCTCGATGCGGATCATGATAGGTTCGGGGGTCGCTGTATCCTGAGGCATTGTCGGGTTCCCCTCGGTACCTGTGCCGAGCGTGGTCGCGGCGGCTGCGCCGACTAGCAGAGCATAGGCAATACTCGTGCGTCGTTTCACGATGTCGGCGTTTCTGCGGCGAGCCCGGCGGTCCTGCCGGCTCGCCTCTGCCGCAGGACTGTGGTCCGAAAGTTGGGCCGAGCGAGTCGGAGGGGCCGAACGCTGAGGTACCCTAGGCTCCCTGTGCACTCACTCGGTGTAGCAACTTCATTCGAGGAGAAGCCATGAGCGAGCTTATCAACAATCGCGCAAAGCGCATCGCCACCCTGAAGGAAATCATCCAGACCCTTCACCGCGGGGCGGACCCGGAGAGTGTGCGGCAGCAGCTCACCGAGATCGTGAAGGAGGCCGACGCCGGCGAGATCGCCGCCATGGAGCAAGAGATCATCGCTTCGGGCGTCTCCGTCGAGGAGGTCAAGTCCATGTGCGACCTCCACGCCGCTGTAGTGCAAGACATTCTCAAGAAGCCTCTCGTGCAGATATCCGCGGGCCACCCGGCAGATACCATACTTCGCGAGAACCGTGCGATTCGTGAAGTGTGCGCTCGCATGCGCGCCGCTATGGAGCAGATCCGCCAGCTTCCCGACGACGGGGATGCCGACCAACCCTTGCAGGAGTGGCGAAAGGCCCTGAACGACCTGATGGACGTGGACAAGCACTACCGCCGAAAGGAGGACCTGTTTTTCTCGGTGCTGGAAAGGCACGGCGTGACCGGCCCATCCAAGGTGATGTGGGCCGTGCACGACGAGGCTCGTGCGGCGCTCAGGGCGTTAGACAGCAGTTTGAAAACGGCCGGCTCGCGTGCGGGGGACCTCAAGCCGATTGCCGACAGCGTGGCAACCCGAGCCCTGACAATCGTAGAAAACATGACATGCAAGGAGGAAGACATCCTCCTACCCATGATGCTGCAGATGCTAAGCGAGGACGAGTGGGGCGAGATCTGGGAGCAATCGCCGAAGTACGGTTGGTGCCTGGTGGAGCCGGGAGACACCTACCGACCGCCGCAGTCAAGGCAGCGCGAGGACGTTGTTAGTATTCCCACGGACCGCGCGCTGGTTTTTCCGACCGGACAGCTGGACTTCGAGCAGATCAAGGGCATCTTCGCGGCACTACCCGTCGATCTCACGTTCGTGGATGCAGACGATCGGGTTCGCTTCTTCTCGGAGGGTGAGCGCATTTTCGCGCGGAGCAAGGCCATCCTTGGGCGAGCGGTGCAGCACTGTCACCCCCCGAAGAGCGTTCACATCGTGGACCAGATCCTCTCTGATTTCCGCAGTGGGCGCCAGAACGTGGCGGAATTCTGGATCGAACTGCACGGCAAGTTCATCCACATCCGCTACTTCGCAGTCCGCGATGCAGAAGGTAAGTATCTCGGTACGCTAGAGGTCACGCAGGACCTGACACCGCTGCGTGCACTAACAGGAGAGCGACGTCTGCTGCAGTACGACTCCGATCCCGCGTCAGACGAATCCTAACACGTTGCCGAAGCTACTTCTCACAGGGTGTCCACCCCTCGGAGAGGGTACCTTTCATCCAGTACTTCTCGTTGTCACTGCCCTCGGTACAGATGAGGTCGTTTCCACGGATTGCGATGCCCCAGACCTGATGGCCCTTGTCGTTGAAGGTGCTGTGCCAGTGCGCCACCTTCTGCCCGGACTCGTAGCGATCGATACCTTCCTGTGTGCCGACGTACAACCGTCCGGCTTCGTCATAGCAGACGCTCAGGGGCTTCATGGTGCCGTCTACGATGGTAGTGCGTTGCAGCTCCTGCAGCGAGTCGGCATCCAGCGCCACCTCGGTGACCCTGTTAGCTCCGAACTCGGCGACAGCCAAAATGAGCCGATCACCGCTACTATGCACTGCAACGTCGCGAGCATCTTCGAACTCCCCCTCGATGGTGACCAGGCGCTTGCCATCGGGGTCGTACACCTCGATACGCTCGAGGTCGGGATACAGCGCGAACAGCCGATTGCGGGCATCCGCGGCGACTCGAGATGGATAGGCGAAGTCGTCCCGGCCTTCGCGAAGGCGTTGCGACTCCCCCAGCCGGTTGATCACCTCGTGAGTCTTCGTATCGATCTCGACGATGCCCTGTTGCCAGCGGGCAGCCACGAAGATGCGATTGGAGGGTGTCACCGTGATGTCCGTAATGCTTCCACTGCCGATGAGTGCAGTGTCTGACATGTTGATGAGGTTCCCCTCCGCATCCACGCCGAAGATGGTGCCTATGTGATTGTCTATCACGTACATCGCACCGTCCGGACCGAACGCCGTGCCGATGGGCCGTACCAGCCCCATCTTCACCTGCTCCACCTCCGGCCAGACGATGGGTTCGGCGATTCGGCTCTCCGTACCGTCTTCCGCGACTGCGGTCACGGTGAACCAGAGGTAGCCCTGTTGCGGTGGGAACTCGATGGTAGCAGTGCGTTGGTTGGCAGGCACCTCTTGCACGGTCTCGTAGGTGGGCTCGTGCAGCGCGCACTTCCAATCTCGGTTCCATCGCACGCGATACTTCACGATGCGCCTGCTCGGCGCACCAGGGGGATCCCATGCTATCACGGCCTTGGTGCGTGCGCTTTGGTCGCTCAGCACCCGCAGGTTCTCGACGGGTGGCGGAGAGCCGAGTGGCGCGATGTTCGTCTGGTACACGTAGGTGTGCGTCTTCCTGCTACCGCGCCAATAGGCTAGGTTGAACTCGCGCACGTCTACGAAGTGATACTCCTTCTGCCCATAGGCTCGCACGCAGTACATGATCACGCAGTTGCCACCTACCACCCAAAGCGTATTGTATGGGTTAGCCCCCAGGTTGAACTTGCCTTCGTCGTCCAGTCGAACGTGCTTGGGCGTGACGATGCTGGTGTTTCGGCTGAACACGTTCATCTCGTACGGCGAGGCCCACTGTTGGAAAATGGTGAGTGCCGCACCGGCGAGAGGCTTTCCGCGGTTGTCCAGGAACTGCACGAAGTTGCTCTCCGGCATGTCGAAGAGGTACAGACCGTAGCCCGCGTGATTGCCCCAGGTCCGCAGTATCGCATCGAACGCTGCGGCCTCGTGTTCGCTGAACGCGCCGCGAATCTCGTCGCGGAATCCGCCACCCATGATGGAGCCGTGCACGGCCCGGTGGTCGGAGTAGGGGATCTCGATGGTCCTTCCGGTGTCGGGATCGCGCGCGAGATTGTCCAACATGCCGAGTCCGATCTGGTAGCTATCTATTACACCGCACTGGTGGACCAGCTCGTGGATCAGTCCGCCGTCAATCCCCTTGGCATATTGAGGGATGCGGTCGAGGTCCCAGTGGATGGTCCAGTTGCACCACCCACCTTTTGCGCTGTATGCCTCGTGCTCGGCTCCTTCGTACTCCGGAAAGATGTAGTTGAAGCGGATGCCTGCCTGCACTCCCTTGGGAGTAGATGGGTACACCGCCTGGCGGAAGTACTCCCTCCATTTGTCGATGTGCGCCTGGCACCAATCTTCGAAGGAGTAAGACCCGACCAGGTTTCGGGTCTTGCCGAACGCACCGTATTCGCCGTTCGGCCCTGCGGCTATGGTCAGCACGAAGCCGAAGGTCGGGTCTTCGCGTCTGTTGTTGGTCTCGCAGATCTCCTCGATCTTGTTCCGGGGGTCCACCTCGAACGAGACGAAGTGCCGCCCGGGGTCATAGGGCCACTCGATGGAGATGGTGGTTTTCTCTCCCGGCTCGAGCGCCGGCAGCGTGCCCTTCTTCACCACTTTGCCGTCCATCGCGAATAGGTACTCGCTCCCCGGCGCTCTCGCGCCGCCCTTGTTGGCGACGTAGGCGGTCATCGTCAGCGCTTCGCCCTTGTCCGGCCGGGTCTTGACGTTGGCCTCGTACTCGTCCCGAGTGAAGTAATACACCAAAGGCTGTCCGCTGCTGCCCGAGCCGGGCTTCACTAACACTGGCAGGTTGCCCGGATAGTTGAACCCGTAGTTCGGGTACACGGGCCACTGCTCGATAAACAGCACGTCTAAGTCGGGCTCCCCGGGAACGTCCGCCACGAGCGACGGCGAAGGACCGGCGAGAAGAGGGAGGACCGCAGAGATGAATACACGAATCATGCGCTCGACCTCCGGAGCGGGTAGGTCCCGATATCGTCACCGATTCCCCGTTAGGAGCGACGACTCCTCTCGGGGCCCGGCGCTGCCGCCGGAGAGGCACGATGTGGGTGCTAGCGCAGCCGAACCACGCTGTGCGTCCGAGTGGGTGCACCGGCAGGGTACGTGACCGTGGCTGCATCGCTCGTGCGGACCTCGATCCAGTACTCGAAGTCGCCCGATTTCTCGCATGCGAGCGACGCGTCGTACACCCCTCGCCCCACACGTACCACCTTCGCTGCTCGCCACGCGCTCTCTCCGAGCGGTCGCCAGTGTAGTGCCACGGAGTCCACCCTTGCTGCGCTCAGCACGTGGATGGGCACGCGCAACGCGGCGCCTTCTTCTAGCAGCGTTCGCTTGGTCGGGACGCAGAGCACGGTCGGCCCATCATACACTCTCTTTGTAGCGTATTCTGCTGCCAGCGGCTCACCGAGCATCGCTTCGATCTCCTTGCGCTGACGCTCCACGGTTCGTGGTAGGATGTGTTGCTCCCAATTTGCCAGCGTGCCCATCTCACCCTTCGTGCCGATGGTAGGTAGTAGGTAGCGATAGACCTCCTCCAGCCTATCCAGCAGTGTCTCGTAAAGCGGCAGTGCCGATCGTGCAGCGGCCCGCTTCGCTTCTCCATCCCGACTCTCGCGACCGTGCCTCAGCGCTTCGTCCACCTGGTGTCCTGCATGGGCCATCCTGGCCATCGCCCGCAGGTATCGGAAAGAGTTTAGCCAATAGTCGAACCGCTCTAGGTTGCCCGGTCCCTTCACTCGGGGCCGCATTGCCTCCATCTCGGCTACGAACCCGTACTGCTTCTCGATCTCCACCAATGGACGCGCATCGTTCCAGAGGCCGCCTGGTCCGTCCATCCACGCTGCGGGTCGCGGGAGTTTTCCGTCCAAACGCGCGAACAGCTTTGCCGCATCCTGTGCCACCTCCGCGCCGAATTGATGATACGCCCAATCGGAGTAGAAAGCGTCGCACGGTAGGTCGCGTTCCATCTCCCGATCCGCGGCGTACGCACCCACCGCAGGTCCGCCGCAGTTGATGCGAATAGCAGTGCTGCCGCCCTCGATCACCAACCCTGCGATGCACGGCATCTCTACCACTGGCACGAACTCGACGTCCAAACGCCCATCGTCTACCGTGACCTGGTACGTCATGTCCAGAGCATGGTCCTGCCCCACCTCGGCAAACACATCGAGACGCGATACCACGGTCCTGCCCTCGATCTGCACGTCGAACACCCTACGTCCGGGCTCGGAGTAGTAGGGCTCGCAGAACTTGAGCGTGACACGGTAATCGCCGTTCGGGACCACGAACCGGTAGGCAGAGAGATCGTAACGCACGTGCTGATACACCGCCTGCTCGTCTGCCCCTTCGATGCGATTCCCCGGGAAGTGCGCGAGTTTGCCACCTAACACACCCGAAGCAGACTGAGCGTCGGGCGGCTTCGGCAGGTCCCAAGCAGCACCCGCTAGCGCGGAAACGTTCGGACCGATCACACGGGTTCGCCAATGAATACCCATCAAGCCCGTGCATCCATATGCGTGCGTATCGGAGGCATCACGTAGCATGCGCCCGACCCAGAGTTGTGGCGTGGTGAGTGCGGGGTCGTCTTCCAGCCATGGGATGGCCCACTTGTCTCTGCCACGAACGCGCTCAAAACCCGGCTCGACAGGCGCCATGCCCACTTCCCGACTGATACAACTAACAGCAACGTCCGGCGGCAGCTCGCGCGCAAACAGGTCCCGAGCAAACTGTGGTCCCAGCACCCACCCGCACGTGGCCATTCCGAAGGGCTTCCCCAGCTTGTCCAAAGCGCTCAGGGCGGCCCTGATATCTGCGAGAGTGCGCTCCGCCTCCTCGGGAGTGGTTCCACTCCATGTCCACCCCTCCGGCGTCCACAGCCAGTAGTAATCCACTGGTGAGACGAGCGATAGCCTGCGGAATATGCCTTCGTACAGCTGCTCGGTCGTCGCCTCCGGGTATCTCTCGCGCACCCTTCGCGGCACGATCAACGGCGTCTCGGTGCCCACACACGTCCGAATGCCGAGCCCTTTGGCGAACCGGAATGCCTGCCCCAAGAAATCTCCCGTGCGGTTGAAAAGCCGATTGCAGGCCTCGGGGTCATAGGGTTTCGGCGCGAGCCCACGCATCGGGTCGGTGCCGTAGTCGTCCCTATCGAAGAGAGCCCCGGTTCCGAACAGAAAGTCCGACGTTTTTTTCGGCTCGTAGCCCCAATCGCCACGCAGGGTGTTCTGATAGGATGCGGGATAGGAAAAGCGGACTCGTCCCTTCTCGTCAACGTCCTCGGACAAGCCGATCCATACCGTCGGCTCGGCGATGTCTTCCGGATAGGTGTGCAGGCCGATGAAGTTCATGCGTAGCTTCGGGAGTTGGGCAAGCACCGCCTTGTAGTCATCCAGGCTCCACCAGTCCGGCCCTTCCGGGAAGTCGTGGAACGGCTGTATTCCGCGCAGCGCGAACTTCGGCCGCCCCACCTCGTCCACGCTCAACCGATCGAGCGGCGTTTGGCGGTCGGGCAGCACATCGCCGTCCAGGTAGAACCGCACGCCGAGCTTCTCGGCGAAGCGATAGGCTCCGTAAAGGGTGCCCACGTCATCGCCGCCGACGATCAAGGTCGTCGTCCGACTGCCCAGGTGGGCTGTTCGCAGCAGGTACTCCTCGGGCGCGAGCGCCTCCAGCGCTGTAAGCAGGCCGGCCTTCTCGGCGAGAACTCTCACCACGCTCCTGTCGCTGCGGCCGACCACCACCGTGTGGCCCGGTCCCAGCGACAGGGCGCCGTCGGTCGGCATAAGCCGGGGCAGGGCGCCGGTGACGTGGTAGAGGTACCGCCGAACCTCGCGAGCCGCAAGCTCCTCCAGCGAGCTCGCATGGCGGGGTAGGACGACAACGGCCTGGCTCTCGCTGGCTGGACCGAGGGACAAGAAGGCGAGTAGAGGCGACAACAAGAACATGGCCGGTTCGATTCGTCTCGCGATGGCCCTATCCCTTTCGGAAGCGGCAGGGAATGCCGTCTCCGCATGGTAGTTGAGCGTATGCACAAGCATCCCGACGTCACGGTCAAGCGCCTTCGGCGCTTTCTCTCCGATAGGCTTCTCGGTCACCTCCACGGCCGGAAGGTCCCCTTGTCTCTCGCGGTTTGCCAGCAGCAGGGCTTGCGTGATGAGCGTGCCGCTCGGGCCGCCGAGTTCCGTCCCGTCGAGACCGGATTCCGTTGGGGTCCGATCTGGTCGACGGCTTGGTTCCGTGTGACTGGCAGCGTGCCGGAGGAGTGGAACGGCGAGCATGTACTCGCAGCGATTGATCTGGGTGCAGAGACGACCGTGTGGTACGAAAACACTCCTCGCGAAGGGCTGGACCGCAACCACCGCTACTACCACTACGACGGCGGGCCGCAGGTAGACCTAATCGCAGAAGCCTATGCCGTGAACCCCTATGTCTCCGACTGGGGTCGCCCTAAGGACCCGCCGGAGACCCCATGCCAGGTGGGCGAATGCTTCCTCTTCTTGCCGGACGCGCGGCTCTGGTCTTACTACCACGACTTTCGCGTGGCGTTGGGACTGCTGGAAGAGCTCCCACGCGACGAGCCACGCTTCGGACGCCTACTCTATGCGATGAACGAGTCGGTCAACGCGTTCCGTCGCGAGGGAATCGAGGCCGCTGCTCAGCTACTACGCGAAGAGTGGTATCAGCCAGCGTGTGCATCGGCGCACAGGGTGAGTGCCATCGGTCATGCGCACATCGACACGGCGTGGCTGTGGCCGCTGCATATCACCATGAAGAAGTGCGCGCACACCTTCTCCACGGCTACACGGTACATGGAGCTTTATCCCGATTATAAGTTTCTGTGCAGCCAGGCCGCGCAGTACGAGTGGATTCGAGAGCAGTATCCCGGCCTGTTCGAGCGCATCGCGGAGATGGCGAAGCGAGGACAGTGGGAGCCCACGGGCAGCATGTGGGTGGAAGCCGACTGCAACGTACCCTCGGGCGAGTCGATCGTGCGCCAGATCCTTTATGGTAAGCGCTACTTCCTCGAACGCTTCGGTATCGAGACGAAGGACTTGTGGCTGCCGGACGTGTTTGGTTACAGCGCTGCGCTGCCACAGATTCTGAAGCTGGCAGGGGTGGACTACTTCCTAACACAGAAGATATGCTGGAACGATACCAACGTGTTCCCACATCACACCTTCCGCTGGAAGGGCATCGACGGTACCGAGGTGCTCGCTCACTTCATGCCCGCTAACGACTACTGCTGCAACATGACACCGAAGCAGCTCTTGTTCAGCGTGCATAACTTCAAGGAGCATGGGCGATCCGACCGCTCACTATACGTATACGGCTATGGTGACGGCGGAGGGGGTCCTACGGTGGACATGATCGAGGCCGCGCTACGCATGAGGGATGTCGAAGGGTTACCGCGCGTAGAGATGGAGTTCGCACGGGACTTCTTACGCAAGACCTTCGAGGAGGCGAGGGACCTCGCTACCTGGTGGGGGGAACTGTACTTCGAGCTGCACCGCGGCACCTATACCACCCAGGCTAACAACAAGAAACACAATCGAAAGTGCGAATTGCTCCTTCGAGACGCCGAGATGCTCGCCTCGCTGTTCGGCGAACTAGATGCCTACCCAAAAGGGACTCTGGAGCAGGCATGGAAGCTAGTGTTGCTCAACCAGTTCCATGACATCCTGCCGGGTTCCAGCATCCAGGAGGTGTATCGAGACAGCGACAGGGACTACGCTCGCGTGTACGACATGCTGTCGTCCGTGGTAGGTGCAGTAGTGAAGGAGAGCCATGGAGAGCACGTCGCCCAGTACTCGACCAGGGAAGCCGGGTTCGGGGACGTTGGTACGGTGAGCGTAGCGGCGGGTGAAACGTATCGCAGCATAGAGTGGGACGATGGGACCGTCTCCGCGCTTCAGCGGGTCGGCGAGGAAGCCCTATTCTCGGCTCCGACTTTCGGCATCGGTCGGCTTTCCGGGAAACTGTCCGAGGCGGCAGCACCTGGGGGCACGCTGTCAGTGACTGACAGGCTGCTGGAGAACGAGCACCTATTAGTACGTCTCGACGACGCTGGTAGCATCACATCGCTGGTCTTGAAAGCCGGTGACCAAGAGGTAGTGGCGGAGGGGCGCGTCTGCAACGAAATACAGCTCTTGGAGGATGTGCCGAACAACTGGGAGGCGTGGGACATAGACCTCTTCTCGCACGAGACTTCCCGAGCGCTGCGCGGAGAGGCCGAGATCGAGGTAGTGGAAGGGGGACCGGTGCGGGCGGCAATACGTGTCACCAAGCCTTTCGGCTCGAGCCGCATCGCGCAAGACATACGTCTCGCAGCAGACGCGCCTTTCGTCGAGTTCGCTACCACGGTGGATTGGCACGAAGATCGTAAGATGCTGAAGGCCGCTTTTCCGGTACGGGTGAACTCCCAACGTGCTACCTACGAGATCCAGTTCGGGCATGTGGAGCGGCCCACACACTACAACACGAGCTGGGACCAAGCCCGCTTCGAGGTGTGTGGGCACAAGTGGGCGGACCTGAGCGAAGGCGGCTGGGGAGTAGCCCTGATCAACGACTGCAAGTACGGCTACGACACCTATCAGAACACGATGCGGCTCACTCTGCTGCGCGCACCCCAGGCGCCCGATCCCACTGCCGACAGGGGCACTCATCGGTTCACCTACTGGCTTTACCCCCACCTCGGTGACTTCCGCCAGGCCGGCGTGGTGACCGCGGCGAACCGGCTCAATTCGCCGGTGCGGTGCGTTCGGACCACGGGCCCCTCGGATACGCGTTCCTATCTGGAGGTCAGCGCCCCGAAAGACGGTCCGAAGCTGGTAGTGGAAGCTCTGAAGCGCGCCGAAGACTCGGACGACCTCATTCTTCGGCTGTACGAAGCACACAACGCTAGGGGCAGGGCGAGCATCCGCTTCGGGTTCCCCGTCGAGCGGGCGCAACGATGCGACCTATTGGAGCGCGAGATGGGTGAACCTCTCGACATGCGAAACGGCACTATCAATTTGGAGGTGCGCCCGTTCGAGATTGTCACCCTCAAGCTGACGCGGGGACTTGCCTAGCAACGCGTTTTCCGCTAGAATCGTAAGTATGAGAGAGAGATCCGGCGTTCTCGACCTTCCGGCCCCCACCGACGCCCCGAATGAGCGTACGGACCGGTGGTTGTGCTGGATACTGAACAACGACGTGACGCCTTTCGACTGGGTCATCGCAGCCCTGATGGATGCCACGAATTGCGACATGGCGGAGGCGTATGCCGAGACCTGGGAGGCGCACATGTTCGGTAAGGCGGTGTGCCATATCGCCGACCGCGAAGAGTGCCTCCGTGTTGCCGGGATCATGCACTCGGTCGGCGTGCAGACCGAAGTGGTTCGCGAATGGGAGTAGCTGCGAATGCGCATCCGAGCACCGCAAGCCTCGAATAGCGTCGCCGAGCGGCTCGGGCCGTCCCTGGGAGCAGGGGTGCCGCCAGGTCAGCGCGGGCCCAGCCGTACGGTTGCTCCCGTGCTCCCCGACGTGGCCGAAGAGGAAGACCTGGAAGGCTACGGCGCGGGGCATTGGGTAGTCGTGGTCTATGACAACGATTACAATACCTTCGACGAGGTGATCGCTATCCTCCTCATCGCCACCCGATGCAGCCTTCGGGAGGCGCAGACCGAAACCTGGGAGGTCCATCACCTGGGCAAGTCGGTCGTCCACTTCGGCTCGGAAGAGGAGTGTAAGCGCGTAGCCGCGATCATCTCCAGCATCGGGATCAGGGTCGAAGTCCGCGAGGAGTAGGCCGCTCGAAGACGCAGGGTATAATCCCGCTTCGATTCGTCCGAACAGGCTAGAGGAAGATGAAGGAAAACATCCACCCGAAATACGTGAAGACCGTCGTGAGCTGTGGCTGCGGGAACACCTTCGAGACCATCTCGACGAGCCCGACGGTGAACGTTGAAATCTGCTACGCGTGCCATCCGTTCTTCACCGGCAAGCAGAAGCTGGTCGACACCGAGGGCCGCGTCGAGAAATTTATGCAGAAGTACGGAATGAAGAACAAATAACCATGCCCAAGGCCGAGTACCTTCAGTACGGCGGTCAGGCGGTAATCGAGGGTGTGATGATGCGCAGCCCTCGTTTTTTTGCCGTTGCCTGTCGGGCGCCCAATCAAGAGATCGTCTGCCGCACCGAACCTGTAGAAAAGACCTGGATCGGGAGGCAGCGGTGGCTGAAGCTGCCGTTCCTCAGGGGGTCACTGGCGCTTCTCGACGCCATGGCACTCGGCATCAAGGCACTGCAGTTCGCCTCTCGCGTGCAGCTGGACGAGCAATACGAAGGCAGCGGCCCGCCGAAGGAAGAGCGGGTCAGTCGAACGGCGCGCGAGATCCCGTTCTGGCTCGGCTTGATTGCGGTTAACGCCATCGTCGGGATACTCATCGGCCCCGCCATCGGGAGCGCGGTGGTCGCAAAGCTCGTGTCCATGTGGCACAGCGTCGTCTCCCCGAAAGGCCTGATCATCCTCGGCGCTGCCGTCGTGCTTGGGCTCGGCCTGACCCTCCGCCCGAAGAAGGCCGAGGAGAAGGCGGATAGCAAGGGCGCCATCAACGAGATTGCGGTGGGCGGCGCCATGGTGATGGGCCTAGGCTTGGGCGTACTGCTCTTCGTCGTGCTGCCGACCGCGGCGGTGGATGCGTTCAAGGCGCACGGTTGGACGACTGCTCAGCTAAACCTGCTCGACGTCGGCCTCCGGTTCCTGATCTTTCTCGACTACGTGGCGCTCATCAGCCTCATGCCGGACATCTACCGCGTGTTCCAGTACCACGGTGCCGAGCACAAGGCGATCAACACGCTAGAGGCTCGGCAGGAGCTGACGCGCGAGAACGCCTTGCGCCAGACGCGCCTGCACCAACGTTGTGGCACCAGCTTTATCGTGATCGTGCTGCTGCTCAGCCTGTTGGTATTCCCGTTTCTTCCGCGGCCGGAGATCTGGCTTCGGGTGCCGCTGCACATCGCGATCCTATTCCCCATTGCAGGCGTGGCGTACGAGGCGCTGCGCCTAGCGGGGAGGATGAAGGGCAGCCTGCTGTGCACGGTGCTCTTCTGGCCCGGGCTGCTAACGCAGTTCCTCACCACGAGGGAGCCGAACGAACGCCAGGTAGACGTGGCCCTGGAGGCCCTGCGCGCGGTGGTGGACCAGGAAGGCATCCGCCCGACCGAGCTGGTCGTCGCCTAGCCCGGCCCGCGTCCGCCGGACTGCACCTGCCTATCGGGCACTACGAGCCTGAGGACCGCGCCGGGGCAGGGTCGGGGGCGGCTGCGGCGTCATGCTTCGACAAGCTCGGCATGACGCCTAGCTCAGCATGACGGTTGCGGGTGGGCTGCGGGGTCATGCTTCGACAAGCTCAGCATGACGGTCGGGGGCGGCTGTTTTCTCTATGCCCCGGCCCGCGTCCGCCGACTAGCAGCTACCGACGGCTTGCCTGGGACCTAAGGACCGCGCCGGGGCAGGGTCGGGGGCGGCTGCGGGGTCATGCTTCGACAGGCTCAGCATGACGTAGAGGCTCAGCATGACGG
>BTVI01000049.1:0-21168 GCA_045862955.1 Fimbriimonadales bacterium | reverse complement strand
CAATCAGCGCGAGCAGAATCACGATAACCACTAAGAGCTCGATAAGCGTAATGCCTTCTCTTCGCATCGCGAACCGCCTTGTCTAGCGCTCGTTCGGAGCGATCCGCCAGTCACAGCACTTCCGGGTCTCGCTGAACTCGTAGATGCGTTCTCTGCTGCACCTCGGGTTGTCGTTCTCCACCAGCGCCAGGGCCCGCGAGCAGCGGCTGCTAGCCAACGTGGATGACCCGGCTACGGTTGCTATGGCGAGCACCGTCATCGCGGCTCCTTAGCCCATGAGAAGTCGTCGTCAATTCTAATCTTCCGGACGCTGCCATCTAAAAGTTGGACATTGCCCACCATGCCGTGGTGGGTCAGGGAATAGTGAGCCCCGTTTATTATGGGGCCAGGAAACCAGAAGGGGTCCAGAAGATAGATTGTCCTGGACGGGCCGAGTGGTAAGGCCGAAAGACGTACCCTGAGGTTGCCATCAGGGTCTACACGATGCGGCTTGCCTAGATAAAGCATGCCTGCGATAATGTAGCTCGTGTAGAGCTGTCTTCGTGCATCCTCCGGGTAAGCGTCGAAATCCAATTGGGCCAGCTGGCCGCGAAAGCGGTCCGCCGGGCACCAGAACACCTCGTTGGACTTCGTGTACTTCGCAAGCGAATCGCGCCACTCTTTCGGCTTGCCGTCGTAGTTGCGAGGCACCCTAGAACCGTCACGCAGGATGATGTAGCCGCGGCTGCCCGTAACCATGTAGCACGGCAGCCAGCCTTGGTAGTCGTCGGCATACATCAGCACCGCTTTGCCGATTTGGCTGAGGTTGCTCGCGCAGCCGGAAAGCAGACTGCGAGAGCGGACCAGATGCGTGACGGGCAACGCCACCGCAATCAGCGCGAGCAGAATCACGATAACCACTAAGAGCTCGATAAGCGTAATGCCTTCTCTCCGCATCGCGAACCGCCTTGTCTAGCGCTCGTTCGGAGCGATCCGCCAGTCACAGCACTTCGCGGGGTCGCTGCCGTCGAAGGCGTGTTCTCCCCTGCAAAGACGGTTATCGTATGCAATCCACGGACAGGCTTTACTGACCACCCCGGGTCCATCGGCGCGCTTGTATTTATCGTAGCCGTTAACCCGATAGGCTCGCCACCACCCGTCGCTACTCCGGAAGCACCCCACTTTGCAGCAATTCTCGTTCGTGCAGTTGGTGTTTCGAGGTGGCGGAGGTGGGTTCTGCGCAATTCCGATGCCTACTAATAGCAACACTGCCGTAGCTACGAGGCTCCGCATGGCCGAGGAGGGGGATGATAGTCGCAAGCCGTGCCGAAGCGTCGCTACGGCTACGACACCGAAGCACACCCAGACGCCGAGGCACAAGGGGCAGATAAGGCCACTGACGGCCATGGAGTTCAGGGCCGCCACCGCGACAGGCAGCGCGCAGAACGTAGATAGGCGTGAGAAACCCTGCCATCTTCCGCGCTTCCAGCTGCCGAGTAGCTGGATGATGAAGTAGCCGATGCCCGCGATTGGAGGCATGAACGCCATGAGTGTCGCTCCGACGAGAACAGCGCCCGAGCAGTCGCAGATGCGCAACCCTCCGGCAGATGCGATCCTAGCAGCTAGTAGGGAAAGGGAAAGTACTATCCCTCCCCAGCACGCCCAGTTTGTGAGTTTGTTCATCTCGCCTACACCTCTTCCGGGGCATCCTCTGCGTCTGCAGAGCATGCCCAGTTAAAAGATACGGCATCCGCTGTAAGATGTCAAGTCCTCACCAAGAGATTCCTGTGACTCCGCATGAGGGTAAGGCTTGCGGCCACGCCCGTGCCTGGTCTCACGCTAGCGTCTCCGGCCCGGGGAGCGGGCGGGGCCTTCGCGAGCAGATCAGCAGGCTCCCGGACTACGGAAGCTGCACGTCGAACGTGAGGCTCTGTACCGACACGACCACCCGGCCTTTGGCGTTCTCCCCAGCCAGATCCCGCGCGTAGGCGCACGTACGTATCGAGTTCAGCACAGACGAGCAGCGGCATCTGGTGGCCACCATCTATGACCTGCACCGCAAGACATACCTGCGCGAGAACGAGCGCGTGGTGCAGCTGCGATAGGGCTCGACTCAGGCGGGGGGTCACCCCGGCGAAGTCCTTTCCTCGGGTTCGTCTCATTCGATCCATAGGTGGAAGTCGGTGTTCGCGGGTCAAAGGCACTCGACGAGGGGTGCAGGGGTGGATGCGGGCCAGGCCCGCGAAGTCTGATTAGGCGGCAGGGCGATTGCGTTTGGCGTACTGGCGCTGTCGAAGGGATTCCTGAAGCCCGCAGATGAGCAGCGGCCAGCAGGCCACAACGTCTCGAAATGTGACGTTCACCGCCGGAAAGCCCGAGTGGACGAGGGTCAGCCGGGAGCAGGTCGAGTGCCCCTCGATCTTGAAGGTGACGAGGGTCTCCGGCTCCTCTGCATGTACGGTGAAGCGGAAGGTGTGCTCGAGCAGCTCGCCCGGCTCCACGCGAGTGACCCGTCCCTTGATCACCGTTTGGCCGGACGCGGTGAACTCGATCTCGCCGCCCTCAGTGGCCTCGAACTTCTCCACGTTGCACAGGTGCCACTCGCGAATCCGGTCGGGGCTCGTGAGCGCCTCCCACAGCTCCTCACGAGTAGCCGGGACGGCGTACGAATCCGCGAACTGGACGCTGCTCGTTTCATCCATATGCGTTACTTCCGTTACATTTCGGATTGTCGGCTGCACGTTGGCGATTCCTGAAGCCGGGCCCGAGGTAGACTCGCGCTCGTGAAGCAGCCGCTCCGGTCTTCTCCGGCGCCTTTCCGAGTTGCGGCCGCGCAGATCCGCCCCAAGAAGGCCGATTACCCCGCGAACCTGGAGAGAGTGGCCGAGGTCCTGGCACAGGCGAGCACTCTCGAGCCGCCTGCCGACGTCGTCGTGTTTCCCGAGACTGCGGTCACGGGCTACTTTTTGGAGGGCGGCGTAGGGGAAGCCGCCGTCTCAGCGGAGCAGCTTCACAGCGACGTGGTTCACAGCTATGAGGCTGCCGGGATCAATCGGCCCATGGACGTGGTGGTCGGCTTCTACGAGGCTTCCCAGGGCCACCTATACAACTCCGCCCTGTACTCCGAACTGGCGCCGGGAAACTCCCGTATCGCACATGTGCATCGCAAGTTCTTCTTGCCCACCTACGGCGTATTCGACGAGGGGAGGTTCGTGCGGCGGGGACACACCTTCCGGGCATTCCCCACGCGCTTCGGCAGGGCGGCGGTGCTGATATGCGAGGACATGTGGCACAGCATAAGCACTACCATCGTGGCACTGCGGGGCGCACAGCTTGTCTACCTCCTCACTGCTTCTCCGGGGCGTGGCTTTTCCGGCGAGGTGATAGGGAATCTGGCGAAGTACCGCCAGTTGGTCGTGTCTGCCGCCGAGGAGCACAGCGTGTTCGTATTCAACGCGAGTTTGGTCGGTTTCGAGGGAGGCAAGGGGCTGATCGGTGGCAGCATGATCGTCAATCCACTAGGCCAAGTGATAGCCGAGGCGCCGACCACCGAGGAAGCGCTGCTAGTAGCAGACTGCGATCCGAGCGATATCGAAACTGCACGGCTCAACTCGCCGCTACTCGCGGATCTGCGTAGTGCGCTGGGAGACGTCGTAGCGGAGATTGGCACCTTGGTCGAGGACTCCACGGATGTCTCTTAAGGTTTACATCGCACCGACCGTGACAGCCGAATCGGACGAGATGTTACGTATCAACCCCTCGCTGGTGACGGCCTGGCTCGTTGCGTTCCTTCGCAGCGAGGTGAGGGACCGGAGGGGCTTTCAGAATGCTGTGCTGGGAGTCTCGGGCGGGGTGGATTCGGCGCTAGTAGCTTTTCTGTGTGCCAAAGCCTTCGGGCCAGAGCACGTGCACCTCTTCAAGATGCCTTACTCGAAGGTGAGCAGTCCGGAGAGCGTGGCACACGCGGACTTGGTGGTCGACACGCTCGGATGCCATGGACGAGAGGTGGACATAACTGCAGCGGTAGATGGCTACGTTGCTGTTCACGAGCCCGACATAACTCCCGCACGGCTGGGCAATGTGTGCGCAAGGCAACGGATGATCGTCCTGTTCGATCAGGCGGTAAAGCTGAATGCACTGCCCATCGGCACGGGCAACAAGACCGAGCGACTGATGGGTTACTTCACCTGGCATGCCGACGATTCACCCCCCATAAACCCGATCGGCGACCTTTTCAAGACGCAGGTCTGGCAGCTCGCACGGCACGTAGGAGTTCCTGAGGTGATCGTGGAGAAGCCCGCATCGGCGGACTTGATCAAAGGACAGACCGACGAGGACGACTTCGGGATCAGTTATGCGAAGCTGGACCGCATTCTGTACTACCTGCTGCGCGGAGTCAGGACGGACCGACTGACGCGCATGGGATTCCGCGCGGAGGACGTGGAGATTGCGCGCGCTCGGCTCGGTTCCACACACTGGAAGCGGCACCTACCGACGGTGTGTGTTCTGTCCGACACCGCCATCGGCGAGTACTACCTACGACCCGTAGACTATTGACCCTCCTCGAAGACCTGAGCGGGCTGCTGCTGTGCGGCGGCAGTCGAAAGAGACAGGAGAACTCGACATGACGAGAGCTATTGGGATTATGCTAGCAGCAGTTTGCGCGGCAGTCGTCTTCGCCCAGAACCCGCACGATGGTTACGCATTCTGGCTACCGTGTGGTGAGTTGCGCGTGGGTGACGCCGCGAGTGAGAAGGAGTTCCGCTACGTTTCCGGTTCCAGCGCAGTGCCCGCCTCCGGAGTCACTACGTTCACCGTGAGGCCGCGCCAAACGCGATTCGACATCCCCATGGGCCAGATCGTGCTCGTGCGACCGGGCAAGGTGACGGGTGCATACGACCTCTCCGTGGAAGGTGTTGCGCTCGGGAAGCTCGGCGCGGTGACTTTCGTGCCTGCCACCTTTACCAAGGGCAAGCGCGAGGTGAAGGTGGAGGTGAGAGGCACCCTACCACGCGGCACACGAATCAAGGTGTATTACACGGATGACGCCGACAAACTGGGAGTGGAGCTGGTAGGCGACCTGTCGAAGCTGCCCACTCCGGGTTCTTATCGCGACGGCGTGTTGCGCTTCTGGGAAGGTGCCTACCCGGCGGCGCGCGCACGCCTGTTGGGTGGAGTGACGCCCGACAAGACGCCCGCGGCCGCCTCACTGCTACGACGGTTGGCGCGCTGGGCCGCAGCCTACGAGCAGTTCGCTAAGATCAAGACAGGCCGCGGCTACTACGATCTCGGCCTCTTTTGTATGTACGGTGGGTATTGGGACCTCGCGGTGGACAGCTTCCGCAGAGCCACCGAACTCATGCCTCGCGATCCGGACGCGTGGTTCATGCTGGCAGATGCACTCGCCTATCGCGACTCCGACCTCGACATGCGGATGGAGAAGATTATTCCCTACTATCAGAAGGCCGCTGACCTGTATCCGAGAGAAGGATCGAACACCTACCGCAACCACATCGGTTTCTTCAAGAAGTTTCGCGTTCGGGATGGGGACAGCACGCGCGTGCTCACCATTACCGACGAGCAGATGGACTACGTGCGCAAAGTGTGGGGGTGGTGCTCCACGATTATGGAGGCGGTGTCGAAGGGCAGGTTGAGGATGGTGAACACCTACAAGGTGTACGAGGAGGAGTTCGACAACACTGCCCACACCGATCCCAGACCCTTCCAGGGACTGTTCGAGCGGGGTAGCACCGAGGCGTTCTTCAAGTTTACTGGCTGGGGGGCGTCCGACTGCATGGGCCACGACTGCGGGCCCGATCGCTCCGCTTCTATCAACATGGGGCTGCGTGAGTGGGATGTCATGTATCATGAGTGGAATCACTCGCTGGACTGGGCCTTGATTGCCGGCGAGTTGGGCATCGGTGTGCCGGTTACCCACTCGTCCGACTGGTGTGGGTTCCAGCCGATCTCCAGCATGGGCATGGGGCACAAGTCGAGTAACCGCTACTACACCACTCCCGGTATGTATCAGTTCCTTCGTGGCAGCGATCCATACACTACCAAGCACGTGGAGGACTGGCTGGTCTCTGGACCGTTCCGATTGATGGCCGACACGGACAAGGTGGATGACCGCTTCTCGCGCGAGGCTCGGGACAAGACTGCCGCCGTTACGCCGCCGGATATTGCCAGCCTAACGCAGAAGCCCGTGGTAGAAGACGGCTACGTGGACTTCAAGAAGCTGTGGGCCGATGCGCCGAAGAACGCTTTCGCTTTCGCACACACCTACGTGTATTCGCCGAAGAAGCAGAAGGTGCGAATGTGGTTGGGTGCCGACGACAACATCCGAGTGTGGTTGAACGGTCGGCTCGTTCACAAGGGCGTGTACTGGGCAGTCGTGCTGTTCCAGGAAGCGAAGGAGAAGGACCAGGTGTCGGCAGCGGTGATGCTGGAGCCAGGGTGGAACAGCCTGATGGTGCAGATCACCAACGCGCAACACGGGGAGGACTGGATGATCCCCGGAGAGCGCGAGGACTGCTGGGGTTTCTCGGTTCGTTTCTGCGACCATCTGAACCGCGAGGTGCCTGGGCTTCGGTGGCAGTCAGCGCGTCCGGCGGACTTCACGATGCCGAGGCTGGAGCGGTTCAACGCGCGATCTCCGAAGACGTATCGGTGGGAGGAGGTAGCAGACGACTATACGATGCTGCTACCCGAGCTCACGCTGCAAGACTTGCGTGATGTTACGGGATATCGTACGATGACAGCCAACGACGACATCTTCTTCGACCTTTCCAAGGAGATCGTCGATCCTGCCATCGCTCGATACGTGATCGGTAAGCCCGACCGGAGCGAGACGGCACTGAACAACCAGCTCAACTGGTTCTTCTCGCCGAAGGAGATGGCAGCGGTTGTTAGATACTCGCGCGGCGGACAGGTTCGAGATCTGCTGTTCTTGCGACCGGAAGCGTACGACGTCTTCCTGCGCTTAATGCCAGTGCGACCGGAAGCCGCAAAGCGGGGCATCGAGCGCCATGCGGACCAGGTGATTGGTTACTTCCTGGTGCCTCGCGAGGATAGCCCGAATGGTCGCATCGTGCTGGTGGTAGACACGTTCCTGGGCAATCGCCTACCAACGGACGAAGCGGACCTATTGGACATCGGCGGGCTGAAGTAAGATGTGATGGAGGGCTCGGAGTCGCGAGCCTGCGAGCCCTCGTTTTTGCAGCAACATGTTCTGAGGAGGCAGTCAGGTGGAGTACGTTGCGTTGGGCAGGACCGGAGTGCAGGTGAGCAAGCTGTGCCTCGGCTGCATGAATTTCGGCTGGGGCACCGAGGAGAAGGAGTCGATCCAGATCATCCACCATGCAATCGAGCAGGGCGTGAACTTCGTGGACACTGCCAATGTGTATGGCAAAGGTGCGAGCGAGACGATAGTCGGAAAGGCGCTTGCGGGTGGGCTGCGCGAACGCATCGTACTTGCTACCAAAGTGCACGCGCGCATGAGCGACGAGCCGAACGATTTCGGCAACAGCCGACGTCATATCATACAATCTTGTGAAGCCTCGCTCCAGCGATTGCAGACCGACTGGATCGACCTGTACCAGATTCACCGCCCACAACCCAGCATACCGATTGACGAGACTTTGCGCGCGCTGGACGACCTGATCCATGCCGGCAAGGTGCGCTACGTCGGCACTACCACCTTCGCAGCGTGGCAGATTACCGAGGCCATCTGGGTGGCGAAGGAGTTAGGATTGAACCGTTTCGTGACCGAGCAGCCACCATACAACCTACTCGACAGGCGGATCGAGCGGGAACTGGTGCCATGCTGTATCACGTATGGGATCGGCTTGCTACCTTGGTCGCCTCTTGCCGGCGGCCTGCTAACTGGCAAGTACCTGGGTGGCTCGAAGCCCGAGGGTGCACGATATAGTCAGACACAGCCGATTCGTCACATCGGGCCTGGCGCAGAAGCCGTGATTGAGGGCTTCAACAAGTATGCTCGTGAGAGAGGGGTGGCCCCCAGCCAACTGGCGCTGGCATGGTGTGCGGCTCAACCAGGGATTACGTCACCCATCATCGGTCCGCGGACGATGGAACAGCTAGAAGACAACCTGTCATCGCTGAGCATCGAGATCACGGATGAGGACCGCAAGGCGATTGACGCCATCGCCCCGCCCGGCACCCACACGGCCGAGTACTACGTGGCCGAGTTCGGTCCGTCCTCACACCGACTCGTGTAAGAGGCGGCGCACCCCGTCAGGATAGCACACCGAACTCTCGACCCGCGTGGTACATCGCCTCCGTGTTTTCGATGGGTGTGTGCGGGGCGAGGTTGTTTCCCTCGCGTAGAACGAACATGCCGCCGTCCAGGATTCCGGATTCTAGGATGCGCTGGACTTCGCTGCGGACCTCATTCGGCGTGGCGGTTCGCAGCAGTTCGATGTGTGGGCCGCCCCAGATGCGCGCCCTGGGGCCCAACTCACGGCGCAGCGCACCGAAGTCTACGGGAAAGCCGGTGTCGAACGTGACGATGCCTAACTCGTCCATGAGTGTGCGGAAGTGTCGCGTTGCGTTACCACACAGATGGATGCCGCGACCCACCGGAGTAGCGAGTGTGTCGTAGATACGGCGGTGGTGCGGCAGGATCATCTCTTTGTACATGTGTGTCGAGATGAGGGCGATACTATCGTCTGCAATCATCAGATTGTCCATTGGCAGGTCCACCCCGTATCGCTTGCGGAAGGCGACGGTTTTGGTTAGGATGGTATCCGTGACGAACGTCAGCAGACGCTCCATCCGCTCCGGTTCTTCGGCTAACAGGGTACATGTCAGGTCTGCCGAGAACAGGCTACAGCAGAGAGTCATAGGTCCATCGGTACCCAAGCCGCACCACGGTGGTGTTACCTCGATCGGGCGGCCGAGGTAGTCCTCATTTTGCGCACGATGCTCGAAGTGTTCTTGGTACTCTAACACCTTCGCCATGAGACCCGAGAAGGGATCGGGAATACCGCGCTCGAGCAGCGCCTCGGGATTGTCACGGAACGCGGGGCGGCTGTCCGGCACCTCTCCATCGGCGAAGTACAGCGGGCAGCCGAGCCACACGGCCTCGTAGTAGTTCTGGAAGTCCAGTCCTATCACCCATTTGTCGGGCAAGCCCAGCTCGGCATCCTGTAGCAGGTTGAACCGGCTCCATCGCTGGAAGCGTAGCAGGCTGTCGAACATTACATCGGGGTTTTCGGTGTACGCGCGGAAGTCCACCGCTTCGGGGTTGGCCTCGGGAATAGGCATAAAGTAGCGCGAGTTGACGCCGAGGATGATGGGGACGCGATAGGGGTTGCCGGCGCAAAAGGCCTCCCAGGCTCGCGCCTGCTCGGTGTTATGCGCTGCGAAGTCGAAGTCATGGAGTCGGTCGGAACGGGGCATCGAGCACCTCCTCGCGCCATCGTGCGTGGTGCCACAGATCATACCCGCACGGGGTCGGTAGGACGGCCGAGGCCCCTCGCTCTCGGCGATGCGAGAGGGTGGGGCACGGGGAAGGAGGCACCGCACACGCAGCGTCCCAAACCGTCATGCTGAGCTTGCCGAAGCATGAGGGCAGCGTGCATGCGACTAGCACAGACGCGTACGCTCGCATCTGCTAGAGGGTGGGGCACTGGGAAGGAGGCACCGCACACGCAGCGTCCCAAACCGTCTTGCTGAGCCTGTCGAAGCATGACCCAACCTGGATGCTCTTAGCAAACGCGCGCAGCGATTCGCTAAGATGAGTTGTGGGACCGTCATGCTGAGCCTGTCGAAGCATGACCCCGCCGGCCGCACGCCCCGGAGTGCAGCAGGTGCGTTCCCCTCTGCTACCGTCATGCTTCGACAGGCTCAGCATGACGTTCCGGCAGGGCGCGCGGCTAACAGAGGTGGTGAGGGGTAGGAGGGGAGGCGACCGGGAACGGCTCCCGCTGCCATGCTTCGACAGGCTCAGCATGACGGCTTCCTACCGACCTATCCTCTGGCAGTGGTGAGGAAAGGACGCATGCGGCTCGTGGCGTCATGCTTCGACAAGCTCAGCATGACGGTTTCCTACCGACCTATCCTCTGGCAGTGGCGAGGGAAGGACACACGCGGCTCGTGGCGTCATGCTTCGACAGGCTCAGCATGACGGCAGCGTGCGGGGCGCGCGGCTAACAAAGGTCGTGAGGGGTGGGAGGGGAGGCGACGGGGGGACGGCTGCCGCCGTCATGCTTCGACAGGCTCAGCATGACGGCAGCGCGCGGCGCGGGCGCACACTACGGCAAGTCACGGCGACAGCGCTAGGCCATCGCAACGCACACTACGGCAAGTCACGGTCACAGCGCTAGGCTCTCGCAACGCACACTACTGCACGTCGCGGCGGGAGAAGATCAGGTGGGAGAACCAGAAGAAGGCGATGATATAGATGAATATGTAGAGCTTGTCGAACAGAGTACCCTCGGGGACTCCACGGATCGCTTGCACGATGGTGGTCGCTAAGCCCTTCTCCAGGCTGAACAGCCACTCTCCGAGTCGTTGATGAGGGATCACCCATCTCGACAGGATCTCCAGGTCCTTGAGAGACTTGTTATCCGTTACTTGGGCAATGAGCTGCACGATGCCATCACCCACGAAAGTGGCCGCGTAGAGCATCGCCGTCAGCAGCAGCGAGAGTGCCATGCCTGCGAAGGACGACCAAGCCATCGTTATGGTGCCGTATAGCGTAGGATACAGCAGCATGACCAAGAGCGCCGGAACATTGAATGTGGCTCCTGCACCGAAGCCGTAACGTAGGCCGAGCACCAGCCAGTTCACACTATAGCAGAACAGGATCACACACACGCCGAATGCTACCAACCCGAGCCACTTGCCGAGCAGCACTTGCACCCGACGGATCGGCTTTGCGAGGATAGTAGCGAGGGTGCCCCGTTCGACCTCTGCCGATACCTGGCTGGCACCGAGCAAGATGGCCATTATGCTAGCGAAGAACAGCATGATCCTGGTGCCGAAGTACTGCGCCATCTCGATACCGTGCTTCAGCCGCTCGGCGCTGTCCCCACCGAACCGAGAGTGCCGCTGCATCCCAGGCGGAATGGTGAAGTCTGCTAGAGCGAGGCCTACCAAGATGACCAGAACTCCAAGCCACACGCGGCGGCGCAACGCCTCACGAATGGTTATGGAAGCGATCAGCAAGACGCTACGCACGACTCAAGCCTCCCTGAGCGTCGTCCTCGATCGTGCGAATGAAGAGCTCCTCGAGCGACTCTCGCTGGTAGTGCATCTGCATCAGCTTAGCGTTGTGGCGCACGAGTGTGGCGGCGACTTCCGGGATATCCTCATCCGAGTTGACAGCCACCGTGTACCGATCACCATCCCATGACATCACACGCGCAAACCGATTCAGTGCTGCGAGAGCCGCTTGGGTAACCCCCCGCGCTTCCACCTCGACAACCGACTTAGTTAGGAGTAGCGAGTCTAGTGTGCCGTGACGCACCACTCTCCCTTTGTTGATGATAGCAACGCTGTCGCATGCCATCTCGACTTCGGAAAGAAGGTGCGAGTTCAGCATGACGGTCGCGCCGCGCTCCTTTAGGCGGCGTATCACATCACGCACGTCGCGCCTCCCGATCGGGTCCAGTGCAGACGTCGGCTCGTCTAAGATCACCAGCTCCGGCTGGTGCAGGATTGCCTGTGCCAGACCGATGCGCTGCTGCATTCCCTTGGAAAACTCGCGGATTTGGCTCTTTCGCCTCTCGGAGAGACCCACCGTCTGCAGGACCTCGTCCGTGCGTTTGCGCAGGTCTGTCCACTCCATACCGACCAGGCGGCCATGGAAGTACAGAAACTCCTCTGCCGTGAGGAAGTCGTGAAACTGAAACTTTTCGGGCAAGAAGCCGATGTGCTGCTTGGTAGCAGTGTGCCCGAGCGGCTTGCCTAGTAGCGTTCCCCAGCCTGCCGTTGGCCGCACGTTTCCTAGCAGCATCTGGATCGTAGTAGTCTTTCCGGCGCCGTTCGGACCTAACAAGCCGAAAACCGAGCCACGCTCGACGACGAGATCCAGACTATCCACTGCTACCAGCTCTTTCCCGAGGAGCGAGCGGAACTTCTTTCTGAGACCATGGGTCTCGACAGCGGCCATCATAGCAAGCAGTTCTCACCGGGATCGAGAGTTACGCGAAACCGCCAGGTCTCGCCGAAGTCGTCGTGTTCACCTACCGTTATCGCCTGCATGAGTGGGAGGAAGCGTTTGGGGACCTGAAATGTTAGTCCCTGCGGCACCTGCGAGACCAAGCGAAGTGAGGCCAGCCTACCATCCACGACTTCACAAGAAACCGTGACTCCTGAGGAACCCGCGAGGCCGTGGAACCGGAAGTTGCTCAGGCTCTCGGGAATGGCGGGGAGCAGGTGCATCCCGTCGTCATCCACTCGCACGAACATCCAGTGCAGCGCGGCAAGCCAGGCGCCGCACCCCGTGGTGAACCAGGGGACGATGGGCACGCCGTTCTTCAGGTGCTCGTTCGGTGAGTAGAACTGGCCGGCCGACTCGGTGCCGGTGCGCACGCAGTCCCAGGCTCGCTCGCCATCACCTACCATCGAGTGGCACATGCCGAGGTGGCCGGCCGTCCACATCCACACCGAGTCGTCGAATGCCGGGTTCCATCCGGGCTTCCATCCGTAGTCCGTGCGAGCGCGTTCGTGAATCATCCTAAGGGTGTTACGCGCGTACTCGCTGCCGGCGTCCACTGCGAACGGGAACACCATGCCGACGATGGAATAGTGCAGGTCCTTTCCGTCTGGTATAGCGTATCGCTTTTCGGTACGGTCCACTGGCAACGAGTCTCGAAGTCGATGGGCCAGGCGTTCCCACCTGCGCGAGCGCTCACGCTCTCGACCGAGTCGTCGGGCAGCTTCGGTGGCTCGCTCCAAGGAGTAGATGGCAGCACCCATCGTCATCGGTCCGCCGCTGACCTGTCCGACGGACTCGTCGAAGTCGGTGCAGCGCTTGGTGCGCAGCTTTCCGTCCGGTGAGGTCTCGATCATCTGCAGTTCGAAGTAACGGGCGATCTCTCGTAGTACGGGATAGAGGTCTTCGAGCTCCGCCATATCCTCTTGGTACAGCCACAGCCACCAGACGGTTGCAGCGAACTGCCCTAAGTGGAACCGCTCTGTATACCAGTGCCCGTGCGGGTCGCGCTCGTCACCCGTCTCGGTGGCACTCCAGGCGTACAGTGCGCCCCTACCGCGCGCGCGAGCGATGGCCTTGGGCAAGGTGGCCAGGCGGTAGTAGGGGATGTTGCGCGCGAGGTCGACATACCCACCGGAGAGCAGGCCGAGGAAGGGGTAAAGCTCGTCGTGGAATGCACCACCATCCCACCACCGCCTGCTTACGGTCGGGGGGATGGACCAGGGGGTAGCCTGACATCGCAGCGTGTACAACACCACCTTGCGGAAGCGGTCAACCGATTCGTCTCCGGTCTCGACGGAGCTGCGCGACCAGAAGCGCTGCCACTCCTCGGCGTTCCGCGTCAGCAGTTGGTCTAGGTCCGCAGCGTCGAGTGGGTCTTGATAGGTGAGGCGGTCGCTGAAGACCAGCCAGGTGCGCAGCGTGACCGCAACCCCTGGCTGGAGCATCCACGTGTGCCGCGCGCGCACACCCTGGGCGTCTCGCACGGTCGTGCCCGGACCGTCGTGCTGGAAATACACCTGCCCCAGGTTGTCATGCGTCTCGAATGACAGGTCATCTGCGACTCGCAACCCTGGGTCTCGCTCACCATGCCGATCGGTGAAGGAATAGACGACTTCCAGGGTCGCCTCGAGCGGCTCGTCGGCTTGGTTTTGCAAGGTGGTCTCGACCAAAAAAAGGTTGGCGGATAGGGGGATGAGTGTGCGCGTGCTCTCGAGCAGTCTGCCTCGGAGCGTTCTCGACCGCACTTCACCCGTGTCGAGGTGGATGCTCTGCTCCTGCAGAGTGACGGGTTCTTGGGAACCTTGAAAGGTTAGGTTGCGGGATACCACGCCGAAGGGCACCATTGGGTGCCGTGGTCCAGCTAGCCGACGTCCTGCTATGTACAGGCACTGGGGGTCCAGAAACGGATCGCTTTGCGGGCCCGGAGGGGAGTGGTACCCATGCCGGTCGAGCATCGTGACGAGCTCTCCGTTTCCGATGAGAGCCGGCACAGGGCGGTCGGCTCGGTCGGCTGAGGCAACAAGCAAGAACAGGTCCTCCAACGCGGACGAGTTGCTCTGATAATACCTTCCCCAGTGCCAGCGGGTCAGTCGGTCTCGAGGGCGCTACGGGACTCCGGAGAAGCGAGGTGGGCGAGCCGACGCAGCAACATCCATTGACGGAGGATGCAGCCCTGCGACGAGCCCAAGCCCAATGGCGATGAGAAACGCAGCCACCGTCCAACGACGCCTGCTACCCAGTGCTGAAGCCAGCAAGCCAGCAAGCACGGCAAACCCAACGACCCAGACGAGTCGCGAGTCGGCTTGCAGGTCGGGACGGAACACCAGCCCCAGTAGGATTGCTCCCGTTGTCAGTGCAGCGGCGGCCAGCGGAGTCTGAAAGAGCTCACGCGGCCAGCGCGGATCGAGCTTCGCCATCAATCGCTTCCATCTGCGCCGCGGCACGCGAGCGCCATGCGGCGCAACTCGTTATCGAGAGGGAGGGGTCGCACTTCGACCCCTCCGAAACGGTCCACCTATTCCTTGGAGGTAATCAGTACGTGGCCCGTAGCCGGGTCGTATTCGACCTCCACGTTCAAAGCCTGCCGCACGAAGCTGAGCGGCACAAGCGTGCGGCCTGCGTCCAAGAACGCGGCCCGTTCCATTCTAACACGGCTGTCGTTCACGGTGGCGAACAGGTCGCCGATGCGCACGCGAATCCTGGTACCGGTGCGCTCTGCAGACATTGTCTTCGTCGAGTTGTCCCAGCCGACCTCGCCGCCCCCGTGTGCAAACAGGTGGCGGAACGGGGCGACGGGCACACCGTCCACCGTTCGCGGGGAGACGTCGAAGCGGATCTCCTGTCCATCGAAGAAGATGGAGAACACGCCGCTAGGCTTCGCCGCTGCCACCGCGGACGGGGTCGGCGGGGACGTCGCGCGGACGGACGTGGTCACGCTGGTTGCTGCGGGTGCGACAGGCTTCGTAGCGACCGCGACAAGCGGCGTGTGATCGGGATTGGCGCTGACCTTGCCACCTTGCGTGCCAATCTTCTGCGGGGTCGGGTCGGCCTTGCGAGATTGCTCGAGCACCCGTGTCTGTCCGGTGTCTGGGGTGGTGGATTGCTTTACCACGACGGCACTCGGAGCAGGCGGCGTCACCGACCTCTGACCGGAGATCCGCGCATCGGCGAGCGCGATCTCCTTCTCCGGTGCGCCAGGCGCGACGGGCACGAAGCTGTCGGGGTGCGAGACCAAGCCGTTTCGCAGCTTCTGAACATCGCCTGGTCGAGTGATCACAGCGCCCGCATCCGAGGCGATCGTGTCGTTGGCTCCCGCGCTCTTGAGGCCGCCGGAGCCTGCCAGGAGGTCGCCGTCGTCTCCGGTACCGCCGAGGGTCGGATCCGCTACGCGCTCCTGTTCGACCACCCGCTCCGTTCGTCCGCCGGGATTGTTGACATACAACTGGATAGGGACCGACTTGTAGGTGTTCTGCTGCTCGTCGTAGGCCCACGCCTCGACGCTGTGCCATCCTGCCGCTTCGCGCGTGGTGTCCCAAACGAATCGGTACGGAGGGACGTTTCGCAGCTCGCGGAACTGGCGATCCACGAAGAGCGATACGAACGGCTTCTTGATCATGGGGCCGATCTGCACTTCGATCTGCACTTCGCCGGCTACCTGCGCACCGAACTTCGGTGTGCGGATCAGGATCGGCGCCATCGGCTTTTCGTCGATCGTAAGGTCGGTGAGCGTAGAGGCGAGCGCCTTGCCGTCTGCCGCGCGCAGCACCACCTCGAGCTTGTGCCTTCCTGCGGGCAAGCCGTTGGGATCGAGCGAGAAGGTCACTTCTCCGGAGCGATAGGTCTCCTTGGCCTCGCGCACGGCCAGTGGAGCACCGTTCAGCCTAAGCTCGACCAGGGCAACACGAGCGTCCGTGAATCGGACGACGAGCATATTCTGCTCGAGAGCCTTCTCCACAACGATCTTCGGGTCAACAACCAGCATAGCGCTTGCCGCTACGGCAAACGTGAGGAATAGCGCGCTAAGAAGAAACGGTGCGGCCGTCCTTTCTTGCCTTCGCTTCATCAGCCTTCCTCCTTGATTCGTCCGGTACGGGGGACACCAGACCATTATGAGACTAGCACACCAGAACAGTGAAGTCAACCCTGAAGGACGCGCTCATACTCTCGATCCGTTCGCGGGCTGCGCCAGAAGTCGGCGCAAGACGGGTGCAGCAGCGGCAAGCGTCTTGCCTCTGTGGCTGATTCGGTTCTTGTGTTCGGGAGTGAGCTCTGCCATCGTGCAGCCTAAGTCCGGTAGAAAGAAGATTGGATCGTAACCGAACCCCCCGGTTCCGGAACGCTCGAACGCGATCCGCCCCTCACAGGTGTCCGTGAAGAAGTGAGTCGGGCCTGCGGGCTCGGCGATCGCCACCGCGCAGCGAAAGCGAGCGGTCCTGTCTCGCTCGGGCACGTCTTTCAGACGCTCGAGGAGCAACGACATCTTGTCGGCAAATGACGTTTCGACCCCTGCGTAGCGCCGCGAATGGAGTCCTGGCTCTCCGTTCAGGACATCCACTTCGAGACCGGCATCGTCCGCGATGGCTAGTTCATGCAGTGCGTCAGCAGCCGCCCTGGCCTTGATTTCGGCATTCTCTAGGTAGGTTTCGCCATGCTCGGCCGGCTCTGGGATGCCGGGGAAGTCGGCCAGCGTTAGGATCTCTACGGGCATGTCGTGGAGGTGCTCTTTCAGGATAGTGAGCATCTCGCGCGCCTTGCCGGCGTTATGCGTGGCGATGATGAGACGTCTCACAGAGGCGTGGCAAGGCACTCGCGTTGCACCTCGATGATCTTTTCGATGCCTCGCTGTGCCATGTGCAGCATGCGGGCCAGCCGCTGCTCGGTGAAGGGCGCGTGCTCTGCCGTCCCTTGAATCTCGACGAACTTGCCGCTTTCGGTCATCACGACGTTCATGTCCACCGCAGCCTGCGAGTCCTCTTCGTAGTTGAGGTCCAGCATCTCGATTCCCATTACGACGCCCACGCTGATAGCGGCGACCGCCTCCACCAGGAGTGAGCGTCCGATAAGGCCGCGCTCCCGCAGCCAGCCCAAGGCATCGGCTAGCGCGATGTAAGCGCCCGTGATGGAGGCCGTGCGTGTACCGCCGTCGCCCTGGATCACGTCGCAGTCCACCGTAATCGTTCGCTCGCCCAGCCCTTCCATATCAACCACAGAACGCAGCGAGCGGCCGATGAGCCTCTGAATCTCCTGCGTGCGTCCGCCCGCACCGCGTTCCCGCTCCCGAGGCGTTCGTTGGAGGCAGGCGCGGGGAAGCATGTTGTACTCGGCAGTGACCCAGCCCGATCCACTCCCCTTGAGAAAGGAGGGGACCCGGTCCTCGATAGAGGCAGCGCAGAGAACGCGGGTGTTGCCCAGTTCGATGAGGCAGGAACCCTCTGCGTACTTGAGATAGCCTCGATGAAGGCTGAGCGGGCGCAGTTCTTCCGGTTTGCGCCCGTCGGGACGAGCCATAACCACCCCCTACGGTGCGACACCCCCGGCTTCCACGGCATGCGATGACCCGACGAATCGGGGGGGACGCTTCTCGTTGCCGAGAGTTTACCCTTTGGCGTTGCGCGTAACGGGGACGGGCTCGCTCAGGTCCACGCTCCCCAGCGTGTCTACCGGCGAGCCATCTATGAGGATGCGCATGTTCTCTACATCGGGGAACTGGCCCACGGTGGCCGAGAGGGACTTCAGCAGTGCCTCCTCTTCGTCCGTGGAGTAGCCGGCGCGCAGCTCTGCGCTGAAGTTCAGCTCCGCGGTCTTGCCCTTCACCTCGGCAGACAGCAGTCTCACGCCCTTGGGGAAGAGCTTCTCGTCGCGAACCAACTCAGAGACGGCGGCGAAGAGCTTGGTCCGGCCGGGCGGCACGTTGATGCGCCTGGCCTCGAGCACCATCTTGTCGTCTTCATAGGAGGGCTTGAACACGTTGACGCGAGCGTCCTCCTGCTTTTCCACTCGGCCTGGACCGTTCGCGGACAGCGTGTTTTTCTTGGGACCCGGCATGAGGGAGAGATAGGCGAGGACGGCAATCATCGCGACCGCGAGGATCAGTATCAGGACGAGAACGCCTCTCATTCTTCCGCCTCCAGATCGCCTAGGTAGGAACGAATGCCTTTCGCGATGGCCGCCGCGATTTTCTGTTGGAAGTCCTCGGAGATGATGAGCTTGCGGTCGGTTGCATTGTTGATGTAGGCGACTTCCACCAAGACCGCTGGCATCTTGGTGTTTCGCAATACATGCATCCCCGACTTGAACCGAGTGGTATCGGCGATGGCGCCGTGGTCCGGCAGACCGCTAACCGCCGCGATCTCCTTCTGGATGTACTCTGCCAGCAGCTTCCCTTCCTGACTCGCGCCGTGGTAGTAGGTGAAAGTGCCCGAGCGGCTGTCGGCAATCCGATTCGAGTTGTGGTGGATGCTGACGAAGAAATGGGCGTTCGAAAGATTCGCGGTGTCGACGCGCTCCTTCAGAGCCGGGTAGCTGTCGTCGCTACGCGTCATGATCACAGCGGCGCCCTGCTCTGCCAATAGTTTGGCGATTCGTTGGCCAACCGCCAGGTTCACCGTCTTCTCTTGCACTTTGTCGTCGCCGGTCCCGAACTGCGCTCCCGGATCGCTGCCGCCGTGACCCGGGTCGATCACGATGACCTTTTCCGAAATGCGCCCCGACGCCGACTTCGGTCTGGTTAGAGTAAGCACCAACTCGCGCGCGCCGGGCGCGATGTTCACGCCAACCGCGCCGGTCACGGCAAACTGCAGCAACGCAGCGGCCGCCTGGCCGACGGTCTTGGAGCTGAATCGGACTCGGCTGACGAACCCTCCTTCGGCGCACGTTTCCTCGGCTTCCTCGATCACCGCGTTCGGGATTTCGACTTCCACGGTGTCTCTCGAGCGGCGGATGGCAGTCTTGCCCTTGATCAGCCGATCGGTCGGTAGACGAACGGTGTAGACCGAGTCGGACACCTTGCTGACGAGGGGTTTCCCAAGGCTCACAGCGTCCCCCGTTGGCTTGGCGGCTGCGGCCGGGGGCGGCGTGTACTCGGTGAAGCCGGTCTTTTCACGCGCCGCCAACGTCGACCCTTTCCAGGTCAATTCGTACTGCCGCTCATTGACGGTGCGGAGCGGGCCGAGCTTTGGGGGAGCGCCGAGGTCGCACACCACCCGTAGCGTGTCGCCACGGAACTGGAACATGCGCACGCCTTTCTCGATGTTCTTCAGAACCGGGGGCGATGCGACGACATACCGAGTACCCGGCAGGTCCAACACCACGCGGTCGGGGCCGGTGAGAACCGACACCTTGGGCTGGACGGGAAAGGAGGTCTTGACAGACAGGGAGCCGTCTCCGGCTCCGATCCACTCGCACCGAGCGAGTACGTGAAGGGTCTTGCCATCGTCGCGCCACTCGGTGACGCCACCGAGGAGCTGTGCTGCTGTACGCACTGGCAGGCAGTCCACGCCGTCGAAGTTGCGCAGGAAGAGATTGGCGTGCTTGCCCCGGGAGGTGACGAGACCGCGGTCCCCGAGTGCCTTGACCTCCCAGCCGAGTGCCTTAGCATGCTCGACGGGCAGAAAACACTCGTCACCGAGGCGGTGTGCAGGGGGGTCGAGCTTCAGCTCCTTCTCGAGATAGACCAATCCGCAGGGGTCTCCCTCCGCAGGCTCCTGTGCGAGACAGGCTGCGAAGGGGAGCGTGGCGGCCCACATCCCTATGAGAACTCTTCGCACCAGGCTATGCTCCTTGCGACCCGACAGAGGCAGGGGTGAACTTAGCACCTGGCTACCGGTTATGTCAAGCCTTGCGGTGCGTCGAGTGGCGGGCAGCAAGGCGTCCGGGGGTGTGAAATCAAGCCGGAATGACCTGCACCACGATGGTGCGTTCGCGTGGACGGGTGTCGAAGTCAATCAGCACCACTTGCTGCCAGGTGCCCAAGACCGGAGCGCCGTCCACGACCGGAAGGCAGATGGACGGCCCGACGAGCGAAGCGCGGACGTGCGCGTGGCCGTTATCGTCGTGCCAGCGTTGCTCGTGAGCGTAGACGGCGTCCTTCGGGGCGATCTGCTCGAAGGCGCGCTGCAGGTCGGCGACGAGCCCGGGCTCGAACTCCACGGTGGTGAGCGAGGCGGTAGAGCCGACGACAGCGGCGCACACGATGCCCTCGCGCACGCCGCTCTGGCGCACCGCCGCACAAAGCTGCGACGTGATGTCCACGATGTCGGTGTTGCCGCGGGTGCGGACTCGGATGTCATGTGCCAACGCAAATCACCTCCTGCCCTGCAGGAGCGGGCGGATGTAGAGCTTGTATAGCAGACCGTGGAGGCCGTCGGAATAGCTGATCAGAATGCGCGGCAGGAGGTGCGGGTCGTGCCGGTCCGAGGCGATGCCGTACCGGACGGTGACGGCTGCAAGGTATCCCCTCGCACGGACGGTACGCACGGCGGCGTCATCGTAGCGGCCGAAGGGGTAGGCGAAGGTCTGAGGGCGGATGCCTAGCCGCGCCTCGATCTCCCGCTCTGCTGCAGCCACTTCTTCCGCGGCGCTGCCCCTCAGCGCCGGCTGCACAACATCCGATGCCTCCGCTGCTTGCGGTGGAGGCATCGGGGCCTCCACACGCTCCGGGGAAACCACGCCCCTCACCTCTGCGGGTGAGGGAGAGGGAGGACCGGAGGAGGGAGCGGTAACGTCATGCTGGGGCTGTCGAAGCATGCTCTCGTCTACCGCAGGTTGTTGGATTTCGGTGGAAGGTGGGCCGTCGGCGGGGTCATGCTTCGACGGGCTCAGCATGACGAAATCGTGCGCGGTGTCTTCGCTGGTAGGTCTCTCGGTCCCGCTCTCTTGGCAGGCGGACCCCCTCCCCGCCGGGCTGATGGACTGGGACGCATCGAAGCCGGTCCGGCTCTCTTGGCAGGCGGACCCCCTCTCTACCGGGCCGATGGACTGGGACGCATCGATCGCGGTCCCGC
>BTVI01000048.1:0-21319 GCA_045862955.1 Fimbriimonadales bacterium | reverse complement strand
TGGCTTCTCGGACCGGCAAGCGGAGACAGCTTGCCACGGCTGCGGCCACTTCGGTGGTTGCCACCTTGTCAAATGCCCATACTGCGGCTACGAACAGCCCCAAGAGCCCGCTTGGGTCGGCAAGTTGCGGGAGCTCCTGTCGCGAGCAGGGATCGGCTCCAGGACCGGGCGCCGGGACGCCGAAGACTAGGCGAATGCGCTTGGACGAGCTACCAACCGGCCAGACCGCTCGCGTGACGCGGGTGAGTGACGAGGGCGGACACTGGCGAAAGCTGATGGCCTTCGGAATACGTCCCGGTGCAGTGCTTCGGGTGGACCAGAGATTCCCGTCTATCGTGGTGCAGGTGGGGCAAACGCGTGTCGCCCTCGACACTCGTGCCGCCGCCCTAATCGAGATCGAGCCTTCTGCCCGCCCCGACGCCTAACCGAAGCTTCGGTATACTCCCTGCCATGTTGGATCGTGCACTGGTTCGCGAAGACCCCGAGCGGGTGCGCAGGGGTCATGCGCGCAAGCGAATGGATGCGCCCCTCGATGAGTTCCTAGCCGCAGATGCCGAATGGCGCCGTCTGAAAACCGAATTGGATGCTATGCGCGCGGATCTGCAGAAGGCCAGTAAGGAAATCGGCGCCATGAAGTCTCGTGGCGAGGACGCCTCGGAGGCTATCGCGCGAACCAAGTCCCTCGGAGACACGATCGCGGCGAGCGAGCAGAAGGTAAGAGAGCTCGAAACCCGCGTTCACGAGCTGGAATTGCTGCTCCCGAACCTGCCTAGTGACACGACCCCCGATGGAGAAAGCGAGCTTGACAATGTCGTAGTCTCCGAGTTCGGGGATAAGCCCGTCTTCGACTTCGAGCCATTGCCCCACTGGGACCTGTGCGAGAGGAACGGGATGCTGGACTTCCCGCGAGGCGCAAAGCTGGCGGGGAGCGGCTTCATCCTGTACACGGGCTGGGGGGCGCGACTGGAGTGGGCTCTGCTCAGCTACATGCTGGACTTGCACACCAGGTCCCATGGCTACCGCGAGATGTTCGTGCCGTTCGTCGTCAACCGCGCTGCGATGACGGGGACCGGCCAGTTGCCGAAGTTCGAGTTCGACATGTATCGCCTGCCGGACGACGACCTATTCTTGGTGCCGACTGCCGAGGTCCCTCTCACGAACGTATATCAGGGCGAGATACTAACAGCCGACGTGCTACCTACCAAGTTGTGCGCCTACTCCGCTTGTTTCCGACGCGAGGCCGGTGCGGCGGGCAAGGACACGCGGGGGCTGCTGCGCGTGCACCAGTTCGACAAAGTCGAACTGGTGAAGTTCACCAAGCCGGAAGAGTCCTATGCAGAGCTGGAGAGCCTCGTGAACGATGCACGAGCAGTGCTCCAGGGACTGGAACTGCACTTCCGCACAACACTCTTATGCGCCTCGGAGCTAGGTTTCTCGAACGCAAAGTGTTATGATCTGGAAGTGTGGGCGCCGGGGGTAGGGAAGTACCTCGAGGTTAGCTCGTGCAGCAACTTCGAGGCCTTTCAGGCCCGGCGCGCGCAGATTCGCTTCCGCAGGGAGCAAGGGGCCAAGCCGGAGTACGTGCACACCCTGAACGCATCGGGTGTGGCGTGCCCGCGCCTCTTCGCTGCCTTCGTGGAAACCCACCAAAAGCCGGACGGCTCGATCTACGTACCACCGCCGCTTCGCCCGTTCCTGGGTACGGATCGAATCCCACCGGGGTAGGGTTTCGACGCTTCGGGGTCCTTTGGGAGTGGGTGCTTTGGGAGTCGGTGCTTTGGGAGTCGGTGCTTTGGGAGTGGGTGCTTTGGGAGTGCGCCAGCCAGCTCGCGCGTTTAAACCAGAAATCGACGCAGTCTCAGACGTTGGGTGTTCGGGGTAATACGTGGGTGAAGCGCTCGACAGCGCGAGCCTGCTCGCGCAGTCCAAGAGGGGGACTACAGCGCGAGCAGGCTCGCGCACTCCCAAAAGGGGCTTATCGTCGGGGGGCGGGTTCGGCGGCAACTCTCACACGCAGTTTCATCGTCGTGCCGCCGCGCAGCACGGTGACGGGCAACCAACCCTCCAACGGTTGGGAGAACACGGCGCCTGCGAAGTCCGCCGACGTGCGAACTGGCAGGCCGCCCGCTTCGATGATGATGTCGCCTATCATCAGGCCCGCAAGCTGCCCAGGTCCACCGAGAGTGACACCTACGACAGCTGCACCCGGACGACTGCGCGCGTTATCACACTGGATCCCCACCCACCTGTGCCTGACGACGTAAGGCGGTTGTGCCAGGCCCTCTGCAACACGCTGGACCAGACTGGGTGGCAGGGCGAACCAAACTCGCGATGGTGACTCCACACCGGGAGCACTTGTCTTCTGCGCTCTTAGCAGACCCACGAACTGTCCCTTAGAGTTGACAACCGGGGCGCCACTGAGCCCGACAGCCGAACGCTCGAGGTGCACCTCTACGAGAGGCAGGAAGCGGTTCGTGTGAGCGTCCACGCCAATCGCCTCGGAGCCAGGCAGAGCGGCCCGCATCGCCTCTGCAGCCGGGAGGATCACGCGCGCAGACGCATCTGCGGCAACCCGCTGAGTGCTCTGCAGAGGCAGTACCGAAAGCGACGCGGGAACAGATGCAAGGCGGATGCTGGCAAGTCGAGTGCGCGGATCGGCCCCGAGCATCTGCGCCGGAATTGGCTCGTGGTCCGGAACCGTTACGGTGACAGTAACCTGGTCCGGTCGGCAGTACAACTCCTCCGCGGTGCCGGAGTCGGTGCGAACGCCGTACACGAATAGCTCTCCGGGAACGAGCGCAATGCCATCCGCGCGAACCACCACGCCAATACCGCTGCGAACCAGACCGCCGCCGAGACCGGAACGCGTCTGTTGCCGTGCGGTGACCGAGATGACGCACTTCTCGATGGCTGCCGAAGCGGCCACCGATTGACCCACCTCGTCCTGCGCGAACGAGCCGAACGGCAGCGCCGAGAGAAGTAAGAGACTAAGTATCGATAAGTAGCGAGCCTTCATCAGGTGACACCACAGCGGCTTCCACCGCTCCCGTATTCGCGTTCGGTGAGAGCTCCACGGCGATGGTCTGTGTGGGACCCTCCGCTGCGGGGCCAATCGGGGCCGGCACCTTCGGCTCTGCACCCAAGGTGACGCGTTCGGTGCGGACGGGTGCAGTCATGCTTGGAGCCTGTCCCTGTCCCCCGCTCGATTCGACCAGGCGTGGCTGACGAAGCTCCTGCACCGGCGGTGCAGGCGGACTGGCCTCGGCGATGGCGGTCGGAGGCGGCGGCCCGGGCGACTCGACGATCTCGTTTCCGCCCGTCGTCTTCAGCCCGTCTCGCAGCGCCGGCCCCACGAACCACAGCGCCACGGCAGCGGCTCCGCACACTAGTGCCATCGAGGCCCCGCGCCTCACCGTAGCCACAACGGCTGCGCGCTGACGCTGCGCCTCCCGTCGGGCCAGGATCGTCCGGCGCACATCGTCCCACTGAACCCTCGGGCTAACGTCGTTAGGCCGAGTGGAGGCCAACAGCCGACCTACCGCGCGGAAGGACTCCACCTCTCTGGCACATTCGGGGCACGTCTCGAGGTGGTTTCGAATGAACGAGGCCAACCGAGCGTTGCGAAGTTCGTTGTTCGCATAGGCCGCGGCGCTGCGGCGCACCAGCATGCAGGCCAGTTTCATTCCAATACCTCCAACAGCGGCTGCAGCCTATCTCGCAGTGCTCGTCTGGCGCGCAGCACTCTCAGCTTGGCGCCGCCGTACGTGCACCCGAGTATCTGCGTGATCTCGTCGTAGTCTTTCTGCTCCACGTCCCGCAGCACGATCATTAGCTTGTGGTGCTCCGGCAAGGCGTTCAGGGCCCGTCGAACCGCGTCCGCACGACGCTCTGCCACGATGTTCGCGACAGGGTCGCTGTTCTCGCCCGTGGTCATCCAGAGCAACGCCCCTGCGGCCTCTTGGTCCTCGAGGGCAGTGCGCCGCGAGCGCATCCTTGCACGGTCCGTACACAAGTTGACGGCGATTCGGAGCAGCCAAGTGGTGAAGCGGCACTCGTCTCGGAAGCGATGCAGGTTCTCGAATGCGCGGACGAAACATTCCTGAGTGATGTCTTCGGCATCGTCGCGGCCCGACGCAAGGTGCGACACGAACCGAAACACCATCTTCCGGTACCGTTCGAATAGCATGGCGAAAGCCGGGAGATCCCCGCTCCTCGCCCGAATTACCAGTTCGAGGTCGGTTGCATCCCAACTGCCCCCGCCGATCGCTTGGGTCAGTGCCGCAGCTCGTCCTTCCATCGTCTCGTCGCTTCCCGATGGGGTAGACGGTTGGGTCCCGCCGTCGGTTATCACAATATTCGCCCCTCTAGCATTCTGGACGCTGAGCCCAGCACGCTGCGTCAGGCCACCTTTGCGGCCCGTAGTTCGAGTCTCGGAACTCGTGAGCCGTTGCCCCCTTATTCTGACGAATGAGCGGCCTCGAACGTGCGTTTCGGCTTGCGCTCGGGCGCAGTTCGGGGGCGCCTTGCGGCGCCCCCGGTCCAACCACAGCCCGGCAGATCGCTACCGCCAGAGAAGGGCGTTCGCCTGTTCGATGAGCAGGCAGCCGATCGGCTCCTCATCACTGTCGATCAGGTAGCTGGACAGGAAGAGCACGTGCGGCCGGTCGCGAAGCGTGCTGAAGTCGGTGGCGGAGAGAGCGATTACCGTCTCGATTTGGACCAGCGCCTCGAGCGGATCGTCCACGGCGATGGCTTCGTATAGAGCCTGCGCAACGTCGCCCGCGATCTTCGGCTTCTGCGTGGCCCCCGCGGCCACCGTCGAGAAGTACTCGACATTGTCACGGAGGTCGTCGCGATCCTCGATTACCACCGTCCAGCACAGCTCCACGGTTTCAGGAGGCGAGATGCGGCCGTTCTCGAGCCGAGTCACATAGGTGACCTTGAGGCGATACGTCGTGCCAGGGGGCGAGAACAGCAGCGCGCGGTTGCCTAGCTTTCCGCCCTGAGCAGCGAATGCGATGTCCACCACGGAGCGGTCCAGGTACTGGGAGTTCGCGTACACCCAGCCCGAGTTGAAGTTGGTGTTCAGCCCGCTCCCCGGTCCGAACAAGAAGGCCCCGCACTTGTACAGCGGTGTCTCCTTCGAAACGCACACCCGCTGCACGAGGGTGTTCGCGGTGATCTCCACGTTGTTCGCTTCGAGCACGTCGCGGACGGTGAACCCGTCGACGTTGATGATCTGCGGCCGGAAGAGGCGTGCGCGTGTGAGCCCAAGGCCCACAGGAGGCTTCTCTACGATCAGATTCTTCAGTGGTCTGCAGTTGCCGTCCCCACCGGTCGGGCCGTTTGAGACCACTACGAGAACGAAGGTCGTGGCCGTGTTGCCGCATCCGTCCGAGATGGTGAGGCCGAGGGAGTGCTCGCCATCGGTGTACTTGGTGGTATCCCACAGCGACGAGATGGCCGAGCCTACGCCGTTCGGCGGGTCCAGCCCGACGATGGAGCCGTCCACCATGACCGACCATTCCGTTGTCTGCCCGCCAGATACGAGTGCAGAGATCGTCACGATCCCCTTGACGACGGCGCCCTGGCTCGGAACGATGTCCGTCAAGCTAGGCGCGCTGTTGTTCACTCGTACCGTTGCGACCGGCGTCTGCGACGCGTTGCCGCACAAGTCAGAGGCAACCAGGCGAATCGTGTGGAGCGAGTCGTCTGGCAATCCCGCAGTGCTCCAGTCGTACCGGACATCTGCTCCGTCGCCCGCGGCCACCTGAACGCCGTCAATCTGCAGCCGCCAAGCTCCGGGGCCCGAGAAGTTGTCCTGGACGGAGCCACGAATGGTGACCACGCCGTTAACGCACTGGCCATCGGCTGGGTACTGGATCGTCGGTGTCGGCGGCGTGTTATCCACGTTCAGCAGCAGCGTGTCTTGTGCCGAGCCCTCGTCACCCCAAACATCCAGTGTCAGAATGTGAGGACCGTCCGGTACTCCCAGCGCCAGGGGGTCGTAACCGATCGAGATGATCGGCGGTGGCGTGCCGAAGTACGTCTCGTTGAAAAGCGTGTGCCCTAGGTCGTCCTGCACCCTTACGTGCAGTGGCAGCGGCCCGTCCACGCTGAAGGTGATCTGAGCGAAGAGACGCGCGCACGAGCCGTCGGGCGGACTGGTGAAGATCGCGACATAGGGCTGCGCCTTAGCCGCCACGACCAGCAAGAGGGCGGTGGCAACGATACTCAAGCGACCCAGGATCATCGAGGGACACTCCTTCCTACTAACGCACCGACGCAGGAGGGCGCCGGATAATCTAACAAAACCAATGCTTCTACCGGGTAGTGTAACCCTTGTACCGACTCCTGTCAATCCACCTGGCAGGCGATTTGCACGGCAAACCACGAAATACGCCAAATCTACCTGGCGAGAAGCGCGTCCGCCTTGCCGGTCGGTCCACACTCCGATTCGGGTATACCTGCTAGAACGCTTCATTGTGAAAGGTGCAACAAATGCGAGCGGAATCCCTCGACTTTTTCAAGAGCATCGTCAACGCCCCATCCCCCTCCGGCTTCGAAGAGCCTGCGGCGCGAGTGTATCGCGACTACACCTCGCAGTTCGCTCATGCGGTGGAAACCGACGTGATGGGCAACGTTCTCGCCTGGGTCAACCCCGACGCTCCGCGAAAGGTGATGCTCGCGGGCCACATGGACGAGATCGGCTTCATCGTCCGTTACATCTCGGACGACGGGATGCTTTACTTCGACCGGATAGGGGGGCACGACGCAACCGTCGCCGTGGGGCAGCGCGTATGGGTGCACACCGCAAAGGGCCGAGTGCCCGGAGTGCTCGGCCGAAAGGCGATTCACCTGATCGAACCCGACGAGCGGAAGAAAGCGCCAGACCTGAGTGACCTCTGGGTGGATATCGGTGTCAGCAAGAAAGCTCAGGCGCAGAAACTGGTGTCCATCGGCGACTGCATCACGTATCAGGCCGAGTTCGCCCCGCTGCAGGGTGACGTCGCTACGGCGAGGGGCTTCGACAACAAGATGGGAGCGTTCATCGTAGCCGAAGCGCTTCGGCTGGTCGCCACCTCGCGCAAGAAGCCGAAGGTGGCGGTGTGTGCCGTGGCGACCGTGCAAGAAGAAATCGGCCTCCGCGGCGCGAAAACCAGCGCCTACGGTACCAACGCCGATGTAGGGCTGTGTGTGGACGTGGGCCATGCCACCGACTACCCGACCGTGGACAAGAAGAAGGTCGGCGAGCTCTCGCTGGGAAAGGGGCCGGCGATCTGTAGAGGGGCGAACAACAACCCGAAGGTCGTTTCCATGCTACTCGAGGCGGCAGAGGCGGGGAACATCCCGTACCAGATCGAAGTCGCGGGCGGTGGGACCGGCACCGACGCCAACGCCATGCAGGTGAGCCGGGCTGGGATGGCAGTCGCCCTGATCTCGGTCCCGATCCGCTACATGCACACGCCGTGCGAGGTGCTGAACCTGAAGGACGTGGAGAACTGCGCGAAGCTGATGTCGGCCTTCTGCCTGGCTGTGGAGCCCTCCACCGACTTCACTCCGGGCAGGTAAGAAATGAGCAGTCGGAAAGGCCTGTGGTGCGGCGCGCAGCGGGGCAGTAGTCCATGGCCCTGGATAGTCGGCATCGGTTGCGGAGCGATCCTATTGGCATGCATCGTGTTCGCGATATTCATGAAGCCACTCGTCGAGCAAGGGATGCAGCTGGCATATAACATGACTACCTGCACGGAGAACCTCCAAAGCGTGAGCACGGCGCTCCAACGGTATCGCGGAGATCATGGGGGACAGTATCCACGGACGCTCGAGGAGCTAGTCCCGAGTTACCTCGCGGACAAGTCGGTGCTCAAGTGCCCCGCCGACTCGGCGGTTCGACGCGATGTTTCTTACACGTACACTCCGCCCGCTGCCGGGACACAGGCGAACTCGGTGGTCGTCAGGTGCGACCTGCACAATATTGCCGGCGAGAAGATTCACATCGTCCTGCAGGCCGATGGCAAGGTGATCGCCACGGACGACAAAGGCGTGCCGTTGAAAGAGAGGCGCAGGCCCCGCGGGAGATAGGTGCCTCACCCGCCTCCTGCAATCCCTGCACAGGAGCCACTATGCCCTAGCCCCGCGTCCGCCGCGCTGCACCAACCCGCCGCATACCGCACAGCCAAGGACCGCGCCGGGGCGTGCGCCCGCCGGCCCGGATTGCCACGCGAAGATCGCAAAGAGAACCGCAGAGATCGCACTCGGCCAGCCAATCCCGGCCGGAACGAGGCATCTCCATGCCGCGGCCCGCGTCCGCCGCCTTGCACTCACCCGTCGCATGCCTCAGAGCCAAGGACCGCGCCGGGGCTCTGAACCGGGACACCCGAGTCGGTGCGCCCTCGCCGTCGGCATGGTGGCGTCTTTCGATGCAGCGCCTGCGGCTTGTGGTTGCATGCTTCGACAGGCTCAGCATGACGGATAGGGGTGTGACGGGCAGGGTCTGGCGGGTAGGGGCCTGGCCGGCAGAGGTGTGACGGGTAGGGCTGCGGCGGGAAAAGCTAGACCGGTAGGGATGTTAGGTGTTGGCATTCCGGGGTGTGGAGCACGAACGATGTCATCGGAAGCCTTCCCGCGGTCGCAACCAATCCCGTCGTGCTGAGCTTCGTCATGCTGAGCCTGTCGAAGCATGACCTCGTCGCCGCGGACTCCATGCCCCGCCCCGCGTCCGCCGGTTCGGTGCGCCCTCGCCGTCGGCATGGTGGCGGCCTCCGATGCAACGCTTGCGGCTTGCGTTTGCATGCTTCGACAGGCTCAGCATGACGAGTAGGAGTGTGGCGCGTAGGGTGTGGCGGGTAGGGGCCTGGCGGGCAGAGGTGTGACGGGTAGGGCTGCGGCGGGAAAGGCTAGACGGGTAGGGGGTGTTAGGTGTTGGCATTCCGAGGTGTCGAGCCCGAACGATGTCATCGGAAGCCTTCCAGCGGTCGCAACTAATACCGTCCTGCTGAGCTTCGTCATGCTGAGCCTGTCGAAGCATGACCTCGTCGCCGCGCACTCCATGCCCCGGCCCGCGTCCGCCGGTTCGGTGCGCCCTCGCCGTCGGCATGGTGGCGTCTTTCGATGCAACGCTTGCGGCTTGCGTTTGCATGCTTCGACAGGCTCAGCATGACGAGTAGGAGCGTGGCGGGTAGGGTGTGGCGGGTAGGGGCCTGGCGGGCAGAGGTGTGACGGGTAGGGCTGCGGCGGGAAAGGCTAGACGGGTACGGGTGTTAGGTGTTGGCATTCCGAGGTGTGGAGCACGAACGATGTCATCGGAAGCCTTCCACCGGTCGCAACCAATACCGTCCTGCTGAGCTCCGTCATGCTGAGCCTGTCGAAGCATGACCTCGCCGCCGCGCACTCCATGCCGGGGCCCGCGTCCGCCGCGCTGCACCAACCCGCCGCATACCGCACAGCCAAGGACCGCGCCGGGGCGTGCGCCCGCCGGCCCGGATTGCCACGCTAAGGTCGCAAAGAGAACCGCAGAGATCGCCCTCGGCCAGCCAATGCCGGCCGGAGCGAGGCAAGACAAGAGGGGACAGGCCGAAAACTCATAAGTAGACAAACGTCTGCATTCTGTGCTATCGTGTCTCCATGAGGTCGCCTGCACTCGAGGTCATCCGATGCGGCACCATACTCAACCGTTGCCCGATGGACTTCGCCGATTGGACACTGAACCCATACGGCGGGTGCGCGTTCGGCTGCTCCTACTGCTTCGTGCCCGCAATGAAGGCTCGTCTCGGAGTGGCGCTGCCCGCGCCCTGGGGCGAATACGTGGAGGTCAAGGAGAACGCCGCCGAGACCCTGAGACGTCAGATGCGAACGGTGAAGCCCAAAGAGCGGATCGCCATCGGCACTGCCACGGACCCGTATCAGCCCGCGGAGCGCACCCACCGTATCACTCGCTCGCTTCTCGAACAGCTCTGCTTCTACGACAATCCGGTTTCCATCACCACTCGCTCGCCGCTGGTGCTGCGCGACGTGGACGTGCTCCTGCGGTTGGCGAACGTGCGCGTGAACGTGTCCATCCCGTTCGTGGATGATGCGGTGCGCCGCGCCTTCGAGCCGAACGCACCTGCCCCAGCCGGCAGGCTGGAGTGCGTGCGAAGGCTGCGGGACGCGGGCATCCGCGTGAGCATCTTCTGGGCGCCCGTGCTGCCCGGAGTGACCGACACCGAGCGCGCGATGAGAGCGATGCTCACAGAGTTCGCGAAGCTGGACGTGCCGGTGCTGGCCATGCCGCTGCGCCATGTTCCGTGGCTGCCATCCGACTACGAGCAACGGCGGCGGGCCTACCTCCGACAGCGCGGTCCGGACTCGACGTCGCTGCGTGGCGGAGAGGTCGGACGGACGATGGAGCGCCTCGCTTCGGAGCTGGGTCTTGCCATCGAGGTCAGCGAAGGGCTGTACGTGGACCGACGTGTACCGGCACTCCGAAAGATGCCCGGAGCCGCAAGTCGCCACCACTGTGCACGGCAAGTGGCCGACCTGAGAATGGTATAGCTGCGCTGGCAATTCGTGCTCATGGAGCAAGGTCGGGCACTAGGTTGCAGATCAACGAACTTTGCTGTATCATAAGGCCGTCCGTATCGTTGACGGTCTGACTTAGGGCCCCGCGGTCGCCGGGCCGGACCGACCATCCCTAACTGGAAGGTGATTGACAGAAATGCAATCTCGGATTGCGGCCTTGCTTTCCCTATGGGGGGCAACCCTCCTCCTGACCCCCGTTAGCGCCGACCTTTGGGGACTATGGCCCATGGGCGGCAAGGACTATTCTCACTCCGGCTACTACCCGCAGGGGCTCGTAAGGCTGTCCGAGGGTACTGGTCCGTACGACAACTACGTCGCCGGCACGCAGAAGTGGAGCAAGGCGCTCCCTAACGGTGCCGTCGCAACGGGCGGCGTGTCCATCGGCTTGTTCTTGAGCGAGGAGCGGCAGGAGCCGAACCACGGTTCCGAGCCGGATGATCCCTACGGCTACAAGATCTTCGTAGGCGCCAACGACGGCAAGGTCTACTGCTACCGCGTGAACTCGGGCGGCATCGCCGCACCAATGGTGTTCACGGTGGACGACGACCCCGTGTGGACGTACACCTGCGACGGGGCCCCCATCGGGACCCCTCTTCTCGCCACCACTGGAAACACACCCGCGCGCGCCGTCTACGTTAGCGACGCCTCTGGGCGAGTCCACTGCATAGACGCGTGGACTGGCAACCGAAATGGCGGTCTGCAGACTTAACGAGCGAGGGCGAGTTGCTCACGGCTCCGGCTCACGGTGGCGCCAGCATCTACGTTGGCTCCTCCGCGGGCCATGTCTACGGGTTCTACAGGTACTACTCGGGGACCCCGGCAAACCAATCGTACAAGTGGGATGCCGAGACGAGCGGGCCTGTCGTGAGCACGCCTGCGGTGGCCTTCAGTCTCTCCGAGCCGGGACCGCAGAGCGAAGAGGAGGCGTACTTGTACGTCACCACCGAGAACGCATGGCTGGAGCTGTGGGAGGACACGGGTAGCTCGAAGGTCAGACACTGGCGCTGGCGCGACGAATCGGAGACCCAAGAGTGCAAGAGCTGGGCGATGCTCGCGAGCGCCACACGTGTGTACTTTGCGACGTACAACGCCAGCAACTACAAGGGCCGTATCTACTCGGTCGATCCAGACTCCAACAACCGGTGGGAGGACAACCCGAACGGGCGCGTGGATCAGATGCGCGACGCCATGGCATTCCCGCCCCAGAACCACGACATCGGCAAGCTGGTTGCGAACATGTGCAACGACACGGCCGACAACGCCAACTTGTACCAAGGCACGCTGGACACCGCGTCTGGCAACGGCAAGCCGACCTTGGTGCGTGTACTCGACTTGAACCCCGGCGAGAGCAAGGCCCAGGGGTATGTCCGCCTGAAGATGGGTGCGGACGCTGACGAGATCACTTCCACCCCCGCGATCTGGCGGAAGAACGGCGAGACCAACTGGCTGTACGTGATCACCACGAACGGCAAGTACTACGTTATGGAGCCCGCCGGGAGCACGATCCCCTACGGATTCCCCATCAACCTGGGCAAGACCATTCCGCGCCAAGACCTAGCGATTGACTACGATGGCGCCGTCGTGTTCACTACCTCCGACGGGTACGTAATCGCCCGTTGGGGGAAGTAGCGTGACAGGGGAGGCCGCGCACTCAGCGGCCTCCCCGCGTTTTGAAAAGGCAGAACCGATGAGATCAATCCTTACAGTCATCCTGGTCCTCGCGTGGTGTTCATTCGCGCTGGCACAGACGCAGTGGAAGCATGAGCTTCTCCTTGCGGGAGATCACTTCTGGGTGCCGATCTCCAGCCCAACGTATCACGGCGTCAGCCCGAACGGCATTCCCATCTACAGCACGGTGGAGTACGGGTACGGCAACCAGGCATGGAAGTACAAGACCAACCTGAACAGGCACTACTTCGGTCCTTTGGCTCAGGGTCTCGTTTCGGCGATCAACGCTTCCGATCAGGTTTCGTGGCGGGCACTAGACGCAGAGCCCCAGCGGTCGCTGCACGTGATGGTAGAGGATCGCGACTTCTATAGGGAGTTGTTCCCCCCGAGCCGGCCGACCCAAGACCACTCGCGCTTTGTTACCGCGGACGGGCGGCCACTGTGGCTTCGGCGTGATAGCGGTCAGCCGGACCGTGTGTTCCTCGGGACGGACGAGCTATCACGCGGGCGCGCGGTGACCAGTGTTACGTTGCAGGACATGACTGCGGCGGGTGTCGCCGCGTGGCACGGTTGGCTGACGGATGACCAAGGAGCGCGTTACAAGGAGATGTTCATCAACGATGTGAACTACTCCGCGCAGGTTCTGGGCTCGGACCGCAAAGTGACCGGCTACGCCGTGCTGAATACTGCCGGAGACGTCCTGTGGTCGGGATACGGGAGTGTGACGGGCGGAGCCACCGCACTGTTTCTGAACGACGTGAACCTTACGCAGTCCACCTATCCGACCATCACCGGTGCCAACGCACTGGCCCTCCAGGACGATGGCACATTCTGGTGGGAGATCGGGGCGGGCGATCCGCCGACCTACCGCCTCATGCGCAATCTGGAGGACTACTCGACGCCCGCGTTCGGAGACGAGCCATACAGCGTGGACCTGCTTCTTCAGACTTTCGTCAGTAAGAGCGGGGACGTGCTGTGGAAGGGCAAGGGCGCGACGAGGGGACGCGTCGTGTTCAGAAACCACGAAGACCTCTCTTCATCCGTCGTCGGGGCCATGACCCCTTCTGAGAGGCTCGACACGGTGGGCATGGACCGTTTTGGCAACGCGGTGTGGGAAGGCACGGGAGAACTGACCATGCATCGCACGCACGTTTTCGTGAATCGATTCGACCTCTCCGGCGACCTACTCGGCCCGAACCACTATGCGAGGGCTCTCGCGGTTGGTGAGAACGGTCACGTGCTCTGGGTCACATCCGAGGGCGACATGAAGTGGGTCTACCTGTCCACCCCCGTCCCGGAGCCGAGCGGCTTGTTACTCCTTGGCATCGGCCTGCTGCCGCTGATGCTGCGTCGGAAGACGTAATTCCGGCGTCCCGCCGGAGAGGGCTTGTTTGCGCGGCGGACGCGGGCCAGGGCATGGAGACGATGCCCGTGGGTTCTGTCTCTGCGGCTCTTTGCGCCCTTTGCGTGGCAATCCGTGCGGGGGCATAGGGCTGCCCCGGCGTGGTCCTTGTCTCTGTGGCATGCGGCGGGTTGGTTCAACGCAGAGGACGCGGGCCAGGGCATTCGCGACCCCTCCCCCTGGAGGGTCTGCGAAGCTGGGGAGAGGGTTCTTTGTTGCGGGCCGGCAGCCTCATCCTTCGGCTCCTGGAGTCGGGACGGGTGACGCGGCTATGAGCGAGACGCCCGGGGGAGCGGCCCTCGGGGCGTGCAGAACGTTGTGCTCGGCGGAGCTCTAGTTGGACTCCGCGGGGACGACGGCTACGCGCCGGCGGTTCTTCGGCCCTTCCATCACCACGTGACCATCGCAATAGGCGAATAACGTGTAATCCCGCCCCACGCCGACGTTCGGGCCCGGGTGCAGCCGGGTGCCACGCTGGCGCACGAGGATCTCGCCTGCACGAACCACCTGGCCCGCGAAGCGCTTCACTCCAAGCATCTTCGGCTTGCTGTCCCTACCGTTCCGGGTGCTTCCGACGCCTTTCTTGTGTGCCATATCGCGACCTCCCCTAGCTTCCTACGATGTCGTTGACGCGCACGAACGTGAGCTCTGGGCGAAACCCGTAGTGTCTCTTATAGCGCTTCTTCGCCTTGTACTTCAGGCCGACGACCTTCCGCCCGCGGGAATGGCGAACGATGGTGCCCACCACCTTGGCGCCGAGCACGTACGGCGTTCCCACCTTGACGCCCGATTCCGTTCGGACCAACAGAACGTGGTCCAGCTCGACCTGGGAGCCGGACTCGCCCTCGATCCGGTCCAGGATTAGCGTAGCATCCTTCTCTGCTCTATACTGCTTTCCGCCCGATTGTACGATCGCGTACATCCCATAACCTCTCTGCGCGTGACGCGAACGCTCATTATGGCACAGTACCCCGCCCGTCTGCACGGGACTGGACCCACTCTTGCCGGAGCTCGGATCTCCGATCTATGCCTGCTGCACCGGCTCGCGGGTGAGCAGGCGCTGCACGTCTAGCGTTGCCGCCACGCCCTCGGGGGCCGTAGACAATATGGCGAAGGTGGAGAGCGAAAGCGCAGCCAGGTCCTCGATGCTCACCGGCATTTCGCCGCCGGTCTTCACCAGCTCCGCGAACATCTCCAGCTCGGCCTTGTGCCCCTTGTCCTGACCTGCCGCCTTCTGTTTGATCGCTTTGCCGTCGGCGTACAGCTCGAGGGCGCGAAAGTCCTCCAGCACCGCACCTTTGCCGTCGCAGAAGACCTCTAGGTGCTCTTTCGGCAGGCTCGGATCGCAGATCGTGACGTAGGTAAGTGTGCCCACGCTGCCATCCGCGAACTGCACCACTCCGTGTGCCGTGTCGGGTTCATAGGCACCTTTGGGCACGGCACCATAGGCACGCACGGGTCGCGCTCCCGCAAGGAACATCATCACGTCGAGGAAGTGGCAGCCCTCGCTGATCACACGACTACCACCTTCGGCTGTCGCCCGCATCCAGTGTTTGCTCTCTAGCGGTCCAGCGTTTACCCGGTAGTTCATCATCATCGGACCGGTGCGGTTTCGGAAGAACTCTGCAATCCGCCTTACCATGGGAGAGAATCGGCGATTGTGCCCGACGAACAGGAAGCCGCCGGTCTCGCGATAGGTTCGCAGCACATCCGCGAGTTGGTCTTCGTCCAACGCGAGCGGCTTCTCCACGAACACCGCTTTGCCGGCCCGCAGCGCTTCGCACACGAGCGGCGCATGGCTGTTGTGGCGAGTCGCGATTAGCACTGCGTTGATGTCGCGATCCTGCAGAATGTCGCGCGCGCTGCCGGCGGCGTAGCGGAAGCCGAATCGGTCCATCGCACTCTTGGCCGACACGCCGCCCGCGCTCGCTACCCCGACGAAGTCCACATCGCCGATGCCCTTTAGGTGCGGCAGCAACGTTCCGGTACAGAAGTTGCCGACGCCGATCACGCCGAGCCGCACGGGGCCCGGACTGCGCTCGATCTTCGCCCCATGGATGACGGCCGGGTACTCCTCGCGTGCCGCGTATTCCAGCAGCACTCCGAGCGTGGAGGCGGCCTCGGGACCGGTTAGGAGGTCGTACGCCGAAAGTGCGTCGTCGAACTCGAATGTGTGGGTGGTGATGGACTTGAGGTCCACCTTCCCCGTCGCTACCAGGCGCAAGAACTCGCGCATGTTCTCCCGCTCCGTCCAGCGCACGTAGCCGATGGGGTAGTCGATCCCCGCCTCTTCGTACAGCGGGTCGTACCGCCCTGGCCCGTAGGAGCGAGATGTCGTCAAAGTGAGCTCTTTGTCGTAATAGGTGCGGCGTGGCAGGTCGGTCTTCACCATACCGACGACTACCACTCGTCCACGGTCGCGTGCCACCTCTCCGGCCAGTTCCACGGGGTCGTTGTTCTGCTCTCCGCCGGCGGTGATGATCACACTGTCCACGCCGCAGCCTCGCGTGAACGCTTCTGTGGCGGAGATCAGGTCCTCCGAACGAAGCATGGCCAAGTCGCAACCGAACCGCTTGGCCATCTCCACGCGCTGCGCTGCGACGTCCACGCCGATCACGTGGCACCCGCACCCTTTCAGAAGCTGAACCGTTATAATGCCGAGCAACCCCAGCCCGATGACCATCACGTTGTCGCCCAGCTGAACCTGCGCCTGCCGAACACCGTGCAGGGCGATGGCTCCGACCGTCGTGTACGCCGCCTCTTCCAGCGAAACCGATTCGGGCACCGGAACGACCAGGTTGAGCGGAACCGACACCAGTTCGGCGTGATGGGCGTGTTCGGCACCGCCACAAGCCACGCGGTCGCCGACCTGGAAGCCCGGAACCTCGGAACCGACCTCGCGCACCACGCCGGCACAGCTATAGCCGAGCGGGGTAGGCTGATCCAAGCGCGCCTGCACCTTCCTCCATGCGGTGGCGAGGCCTTCGGTCTGAATGGATCTCAGCACCTTCTTTACGAGGTCTGGGCGAGCGCGAGCCTTGCCGATGAGGCTCTTCTTGGCTGTCTCCACCTTCTGACGTTCCGTGCCTGCACTGATCAGCGAGAAGCGGTTGGCCACGAGCACGCCGCCGGGTCGGGCCGATGGCGGCGGAACCTCGGCGACTTCCATTTTGCCCGTCTTGTAGTTCTGAAGTAGCTGCTTCATCGTTCGCTCCTCGCGCTGGGGGACGTCGTTCTTGATTATCGGATTCGGCCCCTCTGGGTAGTGTGTATACCTCTGGGCGCCGGTAGAGAGGTAACGGGCAGGCAGATTGGCGCGGCCTGGGCCGAACTGCTCAGGTCCCGCATGCGGCAGGACCCCTTTGTGCGGAGTTGAACAGCCGGAAGGCGGAGTCTCGCAACCTGGTACGGGGCTGGGGCGTACCCGGGCAGGAGGCTCGCTCCCACGACGGCGGGGAGGGGAAGAGGATGAAGACGCGATGAGAATCGGTAAGCGCGGGTTGGTGTTCGGATGCCTGGGGCTCGGAGTGATCGTCATCGGCGGTTCGACTTGGATGGCGGTCCGCGCCATGAAGCCCGCTGAGAAAAAAGAGCGGACGTTCACCGTTACCAGAGGCGAACTGGTGGTGGACGTCATCGAGTCGGGCACTGTAGAAGCGGTGCGGGCCGTCGAGGTGCGTCCTCGGACCGGCGGTCGTGTGGCGCGGCTCTTGGTTGAAGAGGGGCAGATGGTCCGCGCAGGGGACACGTTGGCAACCATCGATCCCAAAGAGACCGAACTGGCCGTGGCCCAGGTCAGAGCGCAGCAGCGCTCGGCCCTCTCTCGCCTGCAAGAGGCAGGTATCCGCTACGAGACCGACCTCCGAAGCACTTCGGCGGACCTGCGGCAAGCGGAGGCCGCTTACCGGCAGGCACGGCAGGAGCTAGAGACCCAGCCGAAGCTGACGGAAGCCGCTCTGGACCAGGCCAAAGCTGCTATGGACGCCGCATCCCAGGATCTCGAGGAGCTCCAGGAAGCTGTCTTTCCGCAAGAGCGCCTGAATGCCAACCGCGCTGTGGACGACGCGCGGGCCAATCTCGAGCAGCGAAGAGCCGAGCATGCTCGCCTGACTAGCCTCGTGGCGAAGGGCTATGCCTCCACTCGTGAGCTGGAGGCTGCGAAGGCGCTGCTCGACACGGCTCAGACCGCCTATGATTCCGCGGTCAAGGCCCGTGCACTGCTCGAGAAGCAACAGCCGGTTCGTCTTAGGGCGGCTGAGGAGAGACTGAAGCAGGCACAGGCGAGCTATCGGCAAGCCCAGGCCAACACCTACGTGGTCCAGATGAAAAAGGAAGCGCTGCAGATCGCCGAGGCCAACCTCGCCGCTGCCCGAGCCAGACAGCAGAATGTGCGGGCGACGCGAGAGCAGGTGGATCAGGCTCGCGCTGCCGTGGACCAAGTCGGCAGCCAGCTCGCAGACGCCGAACGGCAGTTGAGCGAAACTGCGATTCGCTCGCCGTTGGACGGGATGGTCACCAAGCGCTACGTCCAGGTCGGCGACCTCGTCACTGCGCTCTCCGGCTTCTCGGCCGGCACGCCGGTGTACCAGATAGCTGACCTGAGCGAACTTCGAGTGCGTCTGAAGGTCAACGAGGTGGACGTCGCGCGGCTGCGAGAAGGACAGGAGGTAGAGATCACCGCCGATGCTCTTCAGGGCGCGAAGTTCGAGGGAAGAGTTCATCGTATTGCGCCCGCCTCGGAAGGAGCCGCTGCTACGGCCGCGACCGCCACTACTGACACGGTGGTGAAGTTCGAGGTCGAGGTCCGCCTCCGCGATCCGGACCCGCGACTGAAGCCTGGTATGACTGCGAAGTGCCGGATCATCACGGGCAGAGCGAAGAACGCACTGCTGCTGGCTGCAGAAGCCGTGGGTAAGGAGACAGGCAAGGATGAGTATTATGGCCTGCTCCTGACCGGCAAGCAGGTGAAGGACAAGAAGACCGGCAAGATGGTCGCCGAGACCCAACGGGTGTCGCTGAGAATCGGCCTAAAGGGCGTGACCCAGTATGAGATTCTCGACGGTGCCAAGGAGGGCGATAAGTTCGCGAAGGCGCCGTTCTCGGGGCCGAAGCGAAAGCCCATGAACGTGTTCGGTCCTCAGGCCGAGGAGCAGAGCGAGGAGAGCCAGAGCCAGTGAACCTGATCCAGTCGCTGAGCATCGCACTCTCGATGCTGGCCGCCAACAAGGCGCGTTCGGCGCTCACCATGCTGGGCATCATCATCGGCGTCATGGGAGTCACCGTCACCGTGGAGATGGTGGAAGGCTTTCGCTCGTTCATGTCCGAGCAGTTTAAGAGCCTCGGTTCCGATGTGCTGATGGTCTTCTATGACCCCGGACGACGCCAAAGAGGGGAGGGCAGGGGGCCAATCGCTGGGCTCACGACGAAGGACATCGAGAACATTCGAAGCGAGTGCACGCTGCTCGAGCACGTGTCGGGCGAGCTGCCACAGGGTCAGGTGAAGATCTCCTATTTGGACCTCGAGATCGAGAACGTCGAGTTCGCGGGGGTCGAGGAGCCCTACTTCGGGCTGCGTGGGCTCGAGATCGAGACGGGCCGCGGCTTCGACTCGAGCGATATGACTTCGTGGGCGAACCACATCGTGCTAGGCTACGAGGTGGCGCAGAAGCTCTTTCCCAATGGTGACGCGATCGGAAAGGACGTGATGATTCGGGGACGCAGCCTGCGGGTTATCGGCACACTGGTGAAGCGCGGCGCGGCGTTCGGGCAGAACAACGACAAGGTTGCCTACGTGCCACTCTCGGCAGTGCAGAAGCGCTGGCTGGGCACCGAGAACGTGGCGATCATCTGGGCAAGGCCGCGCCCTGGAGTGGATGCCGAGCGAGCCATGGACCAAATCTGGGAGACCATGATGCGCCACCACGACAACCGACCGATGTTCCAGATCGCCTCGCAAGAGGCAATCACGGCAGCCTTCGGTGCCATGATCACCGGCCTCGGCGTGGTGTTCGCCGGGGTCGCTGGGCTCGCGCTGCTGGTGGGTGGCATCGGGATCATGAACATCATGCTCGTCTCCGTGACAGAGCGCACCCGCGAGATCGGTCTGAGAATGGCCGTGGGCGCAAAGCGGTACGAGCTGCTCTTCCAGTTCCTGGTCGAAGCGGCAACTCTCTCGCTGATTGGTGGACTGATCGGAATGGCGCTCGGTTACGGGCTGGGCGAGGCCGTAGACTGGTTCACGCACTCGCCCATGGCGGAAGGAAAGATTCCGGGGATTCGCATGACCTTCCCGTTGTGGGCAGCGATCGGCGCGTCTGTGTTCTCTGCGGCCGTCGGGATCGTATTCGGGCTCTATCCTGCCTGGAGGGCGGCACGCCTCGATCCCATCGAGGCGCTGCGGCACGAATAGGCGCGAGGATCGGCCTGCCATCGCGTATTCTAGACATGGGAACCTCCCGCGAAGGATCGACATGAGACGCGGATTCACGCTCATCGAGCTGCTGGTGGTGATCGCTATCTTGGCGGCACTCGCTGCCATCATCTTCCCCGTGTTCAATGCGGCTCGCCGAAAAGGGAACAGCGCGACGTGCGTGTCCAATCTCAAGCAGATCGGCGCCTCGATGAGCATGTACGCAGAGAACTATAGCGACCGATTCCCCTACGCCGTGGATCCGACCGACAAGTACACCCCAGAGATCTGGAGGCAGTACCCCGAGTGGCAGGTGCAGATCCCTTATATGCCGATGCTACACGAGGTGCTCCAACCCTATCAGAAGAGCAAAGAGATATGGAAGTGTCCTGCTGACAACGGCTACAAGGTGGAGGACTTCAACGATCACGTACTGTACGCGATGCCGACCAGCTACAAGAAGTTCGGTTCGAGCTACGTCTGGCGGACGGAGATTGCGTTTCGTGGCATACGCGTAAGTACATTCAAGGAAGGTACGCGGGTCAATGTGCTTTTCGACGCCGCGGGGCACTGGCACCTCGGCCAGCGGCCCATCGAGCCCGAAGACGATTACTATACGCGTGTCCGTAGGCGCGAGAGCTTCGTGTTCAATGTGCTTTTCGGGGATCTTCACGTTCGCCAGTCCACCTATGATCAGGTAGAAGAAGCGTGGATGCAGGACCTGTGATCCACCGTGCGAGGTGGATCGTTCCGGTGTCCTCGCCACCCATCGAGAATGGCGAAATCGTGGTAGAGGATGGTCTCATCGCAGAGGTGCGTCCCGCCACGAGGCAGACCGCCGTCGAACACGGGGATGCTGCCATCCTCCCCGCCTTTGTCAACGCACACTGCCACCTCGAGTACACGAACCTCGCAGGCATGGCAACCGAGCGACGATTCGTGCCCTGGCTTCGACAGGTGGCGGAGCTCAAGCGCTCCGCCGATCCCGAGTCCTTCGGCCATGCGGCCCGCCGTGGCGCCCGCTCGAGTGCACGGGCCGGCATCGGCACGATCGGTGATTTCAGCGATGCTCCGGTCTCGGCCCAAGCGCTCACGCAGGCTGGGCTTCGCGGAGTGGTGTTCCAGGAAGTGATCGCAGTGCGCGAGAACCCGTCTTGGCAGGAGAGCCTAGACGCATGCCGCCAAAAAGCCGAGCAGCAGCGCAGGTTCGCTGGCCCACATGTCGAGGTGCGCCTCGCGCCGCACGCTCCCTATTCGGTGGTAGAAGATGCACTGCGTAC
>BTVI01000047.1:0-21342 GCA_045862955.1 Fimbriimonadales bacterium | reverse complement strand
ACCCCCTCACCCCAGCCCTCTCCCCCGGAGCGGGGGAGAGGGAGCGACCCTTCCGAATGCGCGTCGTGTCCGCTCTCCCTCTCCCCCGAGGACGGGGAAGGGGGAGCCACCCGAGGGGTACGACGTGATCCGCTGGCCCTCTCCCCCGGAGCGGGGGAGAGGGAGCGACCCTTCCGAATGCGCGTCGTGTCCGTTCTCCCTCTCCCCCGAAGCGGGGGAGAGGGAGGGGAGGTTCTTCCGGCGAAACGGGCGGAGACCCGGCCCATTCGGAGGTGGTAGTTAGATGAGATATGTCTCGTTGCTCGGGGTGCTCGCGTTAGGCCTGCAGTCGTATGCCCAGCCAACGGGAGCCGATCTCGACCTAGCCAGGCTAAAGGATTACAAGGCACAGCGATCCTCGTCCAACGACCCAGACTTCGCCAGCAACTACGATAATCGGCCGCTTCAGCCTGGAGAGACTCGCGTGCTTCTGGACGTGGACGGCCCCGGCGTGATCACACACTTCTGGATGACGTTGGATGGCAGCGAGTACGCCTGGCCGCGCCTGCTCCGCCTGCGCATCTATTGGGACGGAGCGGACAAGCCTTCCGTAGACGTGCCGCTCGGCGATTTCTTCGCAGTCGGTCACGGCTTCGAGCGCAACGTGAAGTCCGCCATGGTCACCAACGCTTCGGAGGGTCGCGCGAAGAACTGCTATTGGCCGATGCCTTTCAGACGGCACGCCAAGGTGATCGTCACGAACGAGGGTAGCGAGCGGATCGGCCTCTTCTACTTCCAGGTGGACTGGCGAAGCGAGAAGGCACTGCCGGAGGACGTCGGCTACTTCCACGCGCGTTACACGCAGTACCAGCCCGGGCCGAAGGGGAAGAATCTCACCGTTCTGGAGACTACCGGCAGAGGACACTACGTCGGTACCGTGATGTCCGTCGTCACCAATCACCTGGGATGGTTCGGTGAGGGCGACGACTACTGGTACGTAGACGGCGAGGAGAAGCCCAGCCTGGAAGGTACCGGCACCGAGGACTACTTCTCGGATGCATGGGGCTTTCGCGAGGACAACGCCCTCTACGCCGGCGTGCCTGTCTACGAGGGGCACGGCATGGGCTCGCGCATCACCGCGTACCGATGGCACATCGCAGACCCGGTCCCGTTCCAGAGGTCTCTTCGCTTCGAGCTGGAGCATCGGGGATGGGTGCACCGCGACGACTGGTCGGTGGTGGGCAGCTTCGAGGAGCGCGACGACTACTTCGCGCTGGTCGCCTTCTGGTACCAGGTTCCCCCCGTGCCCGCCTGCGACATCCCGGTCGGTGCCGCCCGGCTCCCCTACGGCAATGCAGCGATTATCCAGCCCGAGCTCGCTCTGGATGCCGGGAAGGTAGAGCTGAGCGGCGGCGAGGCGGTAGTCCAGACGCTAGGCTGGACGCGCAAGATCCTATTCTTCCGCGGCAAGGAGGAAGGCGCGAAGGTGGTGGTCCCGTTCGAGGTGGCCGAGGACGGCACATACGAAGTGACCCTCGCCATGGTGCACTCGTACGACTACGGCAACTATCGGGTGACCCTGGACGAGGAGAAGGAGGGCACGGACCTGCCGCTCTACTCCCCCGATACCGTCTCGGGAAAGGAGCACCGACTGCCCCGAGTCCAGCTTCGGAAGGGAGCGCACAGGCTGACGTTCACGGCTACCGGAAAGGACGACCGGTCCTCCGGCTACTTCCTGGGCTTGGATGCCGTCCTGCTCTCGCGTACCCCGGATCCACCCGTCTATCCGCCGAAGTAGGCCAGGACCTCTCGCCAGGTGCCGAGACCGATTGGTATATAATGACGTCGTGGGTTACCTAAGTCTCAACGGCGAGGCTTCCAGATGAGTTGCCCTGACGAGCTGAATCCCTCAGCACTGATGGAGATGCACGAGGCCGTGATCTCCTATCGGGAGGAGCACGGTGCTCCTCCGGACAGTCCCCATGTTCTCTCGCCCGAAGATGTGTCGGACCAGGACTCCGCGGAACCCTTCTTTAGGGCCTCTCGCGCGGCTGCCATTCTCGACGCTTGTCCAGACGAGTTCCATGCCCAGCTCGCGCTGAAAGAGATCGGCATTCAGTTCCCCCGTTCGCTCGTGGTCTCGGTGAAGGAGTTGGAGAGCGAGGCCGCGTTCCAGCAAGCGCAAGCAGCTATGCCCCCCGGCCCGGTGGTGGTCAAGCTCGCGCTGCCCAGGGTCCCGCACAAGTCCGACTTCGGCGGCGTTCGATTCCTAGATTCTCCAGACCGCATCGCGCTGCTCGTCTTCGTGGACGAAGTGTCGAAGAAGCTGGGCACTGCGGTCGAGGCAGTCGAGGTCAGCGAACGCGTGAAGGTGCCGTATGCCGGCGAGGGGCTTCTTGCGGCGACCTGGGACGACGAGTTCGGCACGGTAGTCACTTTCGGTGAGGGCGGCACCCTGACGGAGCTACGCCGCACCACAGTGTCGTGGATTCCTTCGCAGGACTTCAAGGCGAGGGACATCGAACGGCTTCTGCTCAGCCTCCCGCTGGCCAATCACTGGTTCCGCGGGTTCCGCGGAAACCCGCCGCTCGTCTCTCCCGGCCCCGCCAGCACCCGCATGTTCAACTTCGGGATCATGGTGTGGCTGTTCAACATGAGCGGCAAGGGTCGGGTCATCCGCGACCTGGAGATCAATCCGCTGGTGCCCTCGCCCACCGGCCCCTACGCGCTCGACTTGTTGCTCGACGTTGGGGAGTACCGAGAGCCGACCAAGCAGCGCCCCGACCTCCTGCGCCTCAGCCGAACCATGCATAGCTCCAAGCGCATCGTGGTGGCAGGCGTGTCCACCTCGGACACCTCCAATCTGGGGCGCACACTGTTCGAGCGGCTGACGCGTGAGTTCAAGGGCGAAGCGGTGGCCGTGAACCCGAAAGGCGGGGAAGTGGCGGGCAGGCCCGTGTACAAGACGTTCGCGGAAGCCTACGAGAAGACCGGCCCGGCCGACCTCGCGGTATTCGCGGTGCCGGCCCGCTTCACCAGCGCCTCGCTGGAGGAGGCATACGAGGCGTACGGCCAAGACATCGGTTGTGCACTGATCGTCACCGGCGGGTTCGATGAGACGGAAGCAGGGGTGGAAGGGGCCGCAGAACTGCGCAGAGTGATCGCGCGCTACGGCAGCATCCCCGTCATCGGTCCGAACACTATGGCGCTCTACTCCAACACGGGCTCGGACGGGGATGTGAAGGTGGACTTCCTACCACCCGATAGGATGACTATCCCATCCTTCGCCGATCCTTCGAAGAACAACCTGGCCCTGGTGGCTCAGAGTGGCGCCCGGTTCGTTTCGTTCTTGGACAAGACACCACACTTGGGTTTCCGTTGGGCACTGCTGTTAGGTAACTCGTATCAAGTGGATGCCGCCGATGGGCTCGAACTAGCTGCCGCTGACCCGAACGTGAAGGTTGTTAGCGCCTACGTCGAGGGCTTCGGGCCGGGAGCAGGACGCAGGTTCTTCACGGCAGTCGAGCGCTGCGTGCATCGTGGCAAGACCGTGATCGTGCAAAAGGTAGGGAAGACGGAGAAAGGGGCGCGAGCGGCACGTTCGCACACTGCCTCCATGGGTGGCTCCTACAAAGTCTTCTGCGCGGCCATGCAGCAGGTAGGAGCAATCGTTGCGGATAGCGATGATCGCTTCATAGACCTGTCCGAGATGGCATCGTTATTGGCGGACCGAACGCCGATGGGTAACAGACTGTTTGTGGTGAACAGTGCGGGATACGAAGGGGTGCTGGTGGCAGATGCCGCAGCCGAGTGTGGCCTCGAGCTGCCACCGCCTACCAAGATGGCACACCCCGAGACGATTGTCGAGAAGCTCTCCGTGTACCTGAAGGGCACCATCGACCCGCACAACAACCCGGCGGACGTCGGTCCGATGACACCGGACAAGGGATACGTCGAGGCAGTAGAGGCCGCGCTCGCAGACCCTATCTATGACATGGCACTGGTAGCGATTACACCCCACGGAAACGCGATGCGAGGGACGCTGCCTCCCTACGAGGGGGAAGGGAAGATTGGTCCCCTGCTGGTCGATCTGTGGAAGCGAACCAGCAAGCCGATCGTGGTGTCCATCAACGGGGGATCGCTTTACGATGGATTGGACAGGTACCTAGGGGAACATGGCATACCCGTCTTCCGTGGGGCGGAGCGGGCTGTATATGCGCTTGCCGAATGGGTGAAGCAGCGCCTCGCGTTCAGAAAGTGAGAAGGGGGTAGTAATGGCGCACTCCGCACGACAACCGATCGCTCCAGGCAAGCACCTAATGCTGGGTGATGAGGCCATCGCGAAGGCCGCGTGGACGCGCGGACTCAATGTCTTTGCTGCCTACGCGGGCACCCCTAGCACGGAGATCGGCGAGACCATCGGCACGCTGCCAGGTCTCTACGGAGAGTGGAGCACCAACGAAGCGGTGTCGGCAGGCGTGGCCCAGGGGGCGGCCTACGTCGGCGGCGCCGCGATGATCGCGTTCAAGCACGTAGGTGCGAACGTAGCTGCGGACTACATCAATAACTTCGCGCGCACACGCCTGCTGGAAGGCGGGGCGCTCGTGGTCGTGGTGGCTGACGATCCGGGGATGCACAGTTCGCAGAACGCACAGGACACACGGTTCCTCTTCGCATACATGGCAGATATGCCGATTCTTTCTCCTGCCGATAGCCAGGATTGCTGGGAGATGACTCGCGCCGCCCTCGAGATGAGCCGCGAGCTATGTTATCCCTTTACGGTGTGGATCACCACCCGCATCGCACACTCCATGACATTGGTAGAGGTGCCGGCTGATGAGGCAGTGCGGGATGAGCATCTCATCATGCAGTTCGTGCCCCAGCCCCACTACAAGTCCGTCCCCGCGAACGCAATGCCTTCGAACCGGCGAGTGGTCACCGAGTTCTTGCCGCGTCTAGCGCAGATGTCCGATGCTTCGCCGTTCAACCGGCCGAGCATGCGGAGCCGCCGCTTGGGTGTCATCTCGACCGGAGTGGCAACCCGCTACGCGCAGGAGGTGTTCCCCGACGCATCGCACCTGCAAGTCGGCTTCTTGTACCCCGTGCCGAAGGAGACCATCCGCCGGTTCGCAAGCGAGGTGGAAGAAGTCATCGTGCTAGAGGAAGGGGCACGGTTCCTGGAAAGGGAAGTGCGACTGCTCGGCGTGAACTGTCGCGGAAAACAGGACCCGTGGTGCGGGGAAGAACTCGAACCTGCTGCGGTGCGCCGTTACTTCACCGGCCTGGATCTTCATCCGAGGGAGCCACTCGACATCCCGCGTCGGCCCCCCGTGATGTGCCCCGGATGCCCCCACAATGCCACCTACGAGGTGTTAGCGCTGCTCGATAAAGAGCGTAAGCGAAAGCGACTGCCGAAGGTGAACCGGGCAGGAGACATCGGCTGTTACTCACTGGGCGAGATGGGTACGCTAACATGTATGGGTGCCAGCATCACGCACATGCACGGTATGGTGTGTGGTCTGGAACAGAAGTGGTACTCGGTCCCAATGGCGGATGTTAGTGCGCACATCACAGGCCCCCTGGCAGAGCAGGATCTCGTTCGGTGGGAGGGCGGCGAACTGCGACTGAAGGGCGTAGTGACTAGGCCCAAGTATAAGAGTGATTGGCGCGAACTGCTCAAGTCGCTACCACCTTGGGCCAGAAAACCGGCCCGCGAGTTGTATGCGAAGGCAAACGACGAGATAGGTGCCAACTGGGCACTCATCGGTGACTCCACCCTGTTCCACTCCGGCTCGCCTGGCATTCTCAACATCACCCACAACGGCGGACGCGGGAACATCCTGGTGTTCAACAATAGTTACACCGCCATGACCGGCGGACAAGACCATCCAGGAACCACGAAGACCATGCGGGGCGAGAACGTTTCCGCCTTGAACATTGCCAAGTACGTAGTGGGACTCGGCGTCAAGAAGACCAACGTGAAGGTGGTGGACCCCTTCGATCTGAAGGGCACACTCGAAACGTTCAAGAAGGAGATGGCCAAGCCCGAGCTATCGGTCTTGATCACGAACCGTGTGTGCAACCGTGAGAGGGACCTATTCCGCCCAGGCGAGACCTATACGATCGATCGCGAACGGTGTATGGCCTGTGGCATTTGTCTCGATCTGAACTGCCCTGCGATAGCCATGGCTGACGGGAAGCCCGCCATCCGACCCGACCTGTGCACAGGGTGCTCGGTGTGTGCGCAGATATGCCCCGAGAAGTTCAGTGCCATTCACCACGGCAAGGACTACACGTCGCATGTTTCGGATAGCTTAGCGCCTATGGCGAAGCTGGTCGCCCCGCTCACCCACGAGCACCGTCCCGTAACGAACATTTTGATTGCCGGGGTAGGTGGTCAGGGAGTGCTGACGGCGAGCGCTATCATCAGCGAACTCGGGCTCAAGCACCTGGGATATGCAGCAAAGGCAGACGTGCATGGCATGTCGCAGCTCGGCGGCGAGGTGAACAGCCACGTTCGCATCGGGAGAACGCCCATCCTCTCACCGGTGATCCCCGCTGGAGAGGTGGACATCATCCTGGGATTGGAGCCGATGGAAGCCGCGCGCTATGCGCATATGCTGCGGCCGGATGGCGTGGTGCTCGCGTGCACGCATAAGGTGCCCTCGGCCATGATGGCCAGGGGAAAGACCGCCTATCCAGACGACGTGCTGGACCGACTGGTGGACATGGGTATCAGCGTGATTGCGCTAGACGCATGGGCGGTGAGTCTTACGTTGGGCGATCCGCGGGTGGTCAACTCCTACATGCTCGGCGCCCTCTCGCAACTGCTGCCATTCGCGCCGGATGTGTGGCGTGAGGTCATCTCCGAACGCCTGAGAAAGGGTGCCGGCACGAATCTCGCGGCCTTCGATATGGGGCGCAACGCTGTCCACCTGCCGCCCGAGTTCGAGCCGTTCGGCCCCGCTCCCGCTACCGTCGGCGGGTAGCGGGCGGAAATCCTAGCGGTTAGTGCCGCTGGGAACAGACCATCCACGTGCCGAGTCTGGTACCCTTGACTCCAACTCCGAGTGGAACGATCATGGCAGAGTCCGACACCGAGAAGCTACTTCACAAGCTGGACGATCACCGGTGGCTGATCCCGAAGAGCGCACGGCCCTGGATGCGCACGGACGGCATCATCTACGCCAGTGAATCGCTGCTCCAGCACATCCTGGCGGACAAGGCGCCCGAGCAGGTGGCGAACGTCGCCGCTCTGCCGGGCATCGTCGGCCGTTCGATGGCCATGCCGGACATCCACTGGGGCTATGGCTTTGCGATTGGCGGGGTGGCTGCCACCGACGCAGATACCGGTGTGATCTCGCCCGGCGGCGTGGGGTTCGACATTAACTGTGGCGTGCGGCTGCTGCGTACCGACCTGACCGAGTCCGAGGTCAAGCCGAAGATCAAGGAACTGGTGGACCAGATTTTTCGCGATGTACCGACGGGCTTCGGCGGGCACGGTCAGATCGCGCTAGACGCATCGGATCTCAAGAAGGTGCTGACCGAAGGCGCCCGCTGGATGATCGAGAACGACTACGGTTGGGAAGAGGACCTCGAACGCAGTGAGCAGCAAGGGCATGTCGAAGGGGCCGATCCGGACGCGGTTACCAAACGCGCGATGGAGCGAGGCAAGCCACAGATCGGATCGCTGGGAAGCGGCAACCACTTCTTAGAGATTCAGGTAGTGGATCACATCTACGACGAGGCCGCTGCGCATGCCTTCGAGATCGAGCGCGTCGGCCAGATCTGCGTGATGATCCACACCGGCTCGCGCGGCTTCGGCCATCAGACGTGCCAGGACAATCTGGACGAGATGCAGAGTGCCATCAAGCGCTATGACATCGAGCTTCCCGATAGGCAGCTGGCTTGTGCACCGGTCAAGTCGCCAGAGGGGCAGCGATACCTAACAGCGATGGCATGTGCCGCCAACTTCGCGCTCGCGAACCGCCAGGCGATTGCGCACTGGGTGCGCGAGGCGTTCAAGAAGGTGTTCAAGAGCCAGGCGAAGAAGCTGGGCATTCGGCAGGTGTACGACGTGGCACATAACATCGCCAAGCACGAAACGCACGTGGTGGATGGCAAGGAGCGACGTGTGTGGGTGCACCGAAAGGGCGCGACGCGTGCGTTCGGACCGGGCAACCCCGCAGTGGCTGCGAGGTATCGGCACGTCGGCCAGCCGGTGCTTATCCCGGGCGACATGGGGCGCTACTCCTACTTGTTAGTGGGAACGGAACAGGCGATGCGCGAGACCTTCGGCTCCACATGCCACGGGGCGGGCAGGCTGATGAGCCGAAACAAGGCGAAGCAGACCATGGCCTCGTCGGACGTGACACGCTGGATGGAGCAGCAGGGCATCTACATGCGCGCGAAGGATAAGGGCCTGATTGCCGAGGAGGCCAGCTACGCCTATAAGGACGTTGCCGACGTGGTCGAAGTGTGCGAGGCGGTCGGCATCTCCCGCCGCGTCGCCCGCCTGAGGCCGATCGGGGTTGTGAAGGGCTAAGGCTTCCTCTGCAGTTCTACCTTCAAACTTTCGGGGTCGAGCCTCGCTTCTCTTAGCAGGTGAATGGCGTTCCGGATGCAGTTGTGTGCTGAATAGTTCGTCTCCAGGTACCGCCCGCCTACAGAAGAGATGTGCTTGAACGGTCTACCATCCTTATGAACAGGTTGCTCTGCGAGGATGAAGCGCTTCTTGCCGGCGACGTCGGGTAGTGGTAATAGCAGTGACCCCACCACGCTCTTTGCCACTTCGCGCAGGAGTTCAGTGGTGTTCCGAATAGGAACCTCTCGCCCGTCGGGCCAGATAAGCTTCCTCAGGGGCAGATCCTTGCTCTTCCCTCCAGCATCTCGAAGTACGGCAGCTAGCACAGTTAATGAAACTACTGGCGTGGTCCGCTCAAGCTCGCTTTTCCCGATGTTCTCGGCTTTGTCACCGTGGATTGCTTCTTGGCTTGAGCAACCCAGCGGCAGGGTACGGGAGTCCGTAGCGTCATCAGCGGCGTCGAGATGGGTCACTAGGTCGAGCGTCAGAGACCGGATCTCCTGGCTGAGCAACTTGACGCTGGCTCTCTTCGGGCGAGAGGTGTCAGTGGGGTCCAGGAACACCCATTCGTCGCCGTTCGTCATCACTCCCAAAGCCGCACCGGTGCGAGCCGCATAGACGGCGAGTTGCCAGAAGTCGTCCTTGATCTTGGCACCGAGGCTCTTTGCTTCAATCAAGATGTGGGGCTTGGCGTCCCGCAGGAGAGCATAGTCCGCCGACTTGCCCTCGACCTTGTACTCCACCCGCACCTGCTCCGGGTCCGATACGTCCCAGCCGAGGATGCGCAAGACGGGGTCTACGAGGCAGGCGCGCGTCGCGGCCTCATTGTTGGCCAGGTACTCCTTGTGCGTCTCAGCGCACTTGCGCAAGCGCTCGATGAGAGCGATAAACTCAGAAAGGTAGCCCACGAAAAAACCTCCGCGCTCCAGGCACCGGCGGAACCAGTTCTCCACCTGTCGCGAGTCTCCTTCCATCGCGCCCGGGGGCGCCGTGGGCCTTGCTTGCGCCTGCTCGCGCTCTATTGATGCCTCCGCCGCTTCCTGCAAAGGAAGCTCGGTCTCTCTGCCCCGGCGCGGTCCCTGGGTTCGCGGCAGGAGGACGGGTTGCCTCAGCCGGCCGGGACGCGGGCCGTGGCATAAACGTGCCTTCCCATGCCTCGACGTTTCGGCTGTCGGGTAGCTCGAGCCGCACACCCACCACCGACCCAGCGGCCGAACGTCGAGGCGCTCTCCCGCTCTAAGCCCCGGCGCGGTCCCTGGGTTCGCGGCAGGAGGAAGGGCAGCCTCAGCCGACCGGGACGCGGGCCGTGGCATAAATGTGCCTCCGCCGCCCAAGTCGTAGAGGCGCAGACGGCCTAGGCCAAGTCCGACCAGCGCTCGCGTAGGCGGTGGGCGCTCCAAAGGCATACCTGCCACAGATCAGCGACCGGCACGTCCGTAAAAGGAAGAGTGTGCATGTAGCCGGGAGGCCCGAACTCCGGCGTGAAGGTAAGCACTTCTTCACGTCGCGCCTCGTGGGCCGCACGGATCGCGTCCCACTGCTTCTCGTGCCACAGCACGTACCGCTCGTACTCGGGCGCCGCGGGGTGAGGTACCTGAGGGCCTTCTTCCATACCCACTCTTCCGTGGATGTGCACCGCTCGCTCGCACGCGAGACGGAGCGCCTCGGCCTGGTCGTTCGGCATGCGCTCGCACACCGTCACCCAGTGGCTGAAGTCGGCGCACACGCGTAGGGTCGGAAACCGCCGCAGGTAGTAAGCCGTGTCCCAAGGTGTAAAGAACAGCCTTCCCCTGTGCGTCTCGTGGGCCACGGGGATGCCGTACTTCTCCTCCTCGGCCACTGCGCGCTCGAAGTAGGCGCAGCCCTCGTCTCGCGACATCGCATCGCGGCCACTATGCACGTTCACGCGTAGAGGCCCATACTCGACCGCGCGCGCCAGCTCGCTTGCGAAATCCTCACCCGAGTCGGTGAAGATCTGAGCAATCAGCTTCAGCCCATGGTCGCTCAGCATCGCCGTCCAGTCGGCCCGTCCTACACCCTCCGGAACGCCCTCGACACCGTCGTAACCGGCGTCGGCAATACGCCGGACTACGTCTTGCGGCGAGCCCTCCATTCCCCAAAGCGCGCGAAATACCAGCAGCTTCATGGCACCCCCCTCGGCCGCGCGATCGGGTCGCGCGGAGCCGCTATCATAGCGCCCATCCGTGTGTGGGGGTCAAGGGGCGGCCCAGGCGGGCCGCCCAAACCCGACTAGGTCCCGGACTTTGCGAAGGAGAGCAGCGCGATGGTAACGTCGGTGAGGTCCACCTGTCGTGAGCCGTCCAAGTCACCGGGTGCCGTTCCCGACTTCTGAAAATTCAGCAGGATGACATTGAGGTCACCTAGGCCTACGACGTTATCCCCGTCCGCATCGCCATTGATCAGCGAGTAGCTCGACAGCGCGGGAGTGTCCGGGTCGAACACCACGCCGTCCACGCGATGGCTCAGCCAGGTCGGCCCCTTCGCCCGCAACGAGTAGGTGCCCTTCACGGGAACCGCAATCGTGTACAGACCGACGGAGTTCAGCACTCCGGTCGCGCGGGCAACGACCGTCTGGCCGTCGAGCACCTCGAAAGCAATCGGCACACCCGCCCGAGAGGCGAAGTAGAACTGCAGCTCGACGATCCCCGATACAGTCGAGAGCTTCGGTGTGACCCACAGTTTCCCGCTCGCGGACGAACCCCAGGCCCGGTCATCGCTCGCTGCGATGGCCTCGATGGTGATGGGTCCCGATTCGGTCTGGGCAGGGATGGTGTAGTTGAGCGAAGCGATGCCGCGCCAGTCCGTGGATGTGTTGCCCACGGTCACGCCACCCACCTTGAACTGAACGGGCCTACCGCTCAGGCCGCCTCCGTTTCTCGCCAGAGCCAGCCGTGCCTGCAGGGTCACTGTCGCGCCGGCCTGGCTCAGCAGATCGTTGATGACCACGAAGGTTTCCTGCGGTACGGGCACTCCGGGCCCGATTGCCATCAAGGTGCTGTCCATGTTCACGTATATGGTCCCGTCCGCACCCATGATGTGGCTCGGGGGGATGCGCGTGCCGTCGAAGTCCGCCGTGAACAGCGTCTCACCCAAGTAGTCGACTGCCCAGATGGTGTGAGTCCAGTTCACGTTCATCGCCGTACCTACGGCATCCGTTCTCACCCGCTCGTCACCCATCGAGAACTGGTCCACCAGCCAGAGCAGCGTTCCGTCCGGGTCGAAGCTGTACAGCGCGGAGTCCATGAATCCCGCGGCGGTAACACGTCCATTCGGCAACACCGACGGTGCGCCGTACGCTCCGTCTATGATGTACTCCCACCGCAGCGACCAGTTGGGGTTGAAGCATTGGAAGTAGCCGTCGAATGGCGTGAGGTACGCGGTGCCGTCGGATGCGAACACGGGCGGCAGCGAGCCGGGTCTGCCCGCGTCGATCATTTCCACGTGGGTGCCGTCCGGCCTCACCGCGTATACGGTATTGCCATTCGCCGCAGAGAAATACACCTTCCCATCCGGCCCGATGGACACGCCGCGACGCAACGTGGTGAGCAGGTTGATGCTCCACCGCAGGACCCCGTTGGACTGTCGGGAGTAGATGCGTCCGTCGCCGAACCAGCCGCCATAGTACAGGTTGCCATCACGGTCGATCGTGAGACCACAGTACCCGCCTCCGGGCTGCGTCCAGTAGACTTGCGACAGATCGGCACTCAGCGCACTGATCGACTCGTTCCCGCACACCACATACACGGTGCCGTCCACGCCGATCGCAGCACCCGTGATGTCTTGCGTGCCTACTACCAGCGTGCTCTGGCGGATACCAGTGCTCGTGAATTGTTCGAGCGTGTTCCCTCGCGCGCAGTACACGTCTCCCCTCGCCGAGACCACCAACGGCTTGCCGGTTGTGGGGAAGGACCACTCGAGAATGTAGCTGTCGGGTGCAGCCGCCCACGGAAGGTAGCCGGTGGTGTGACGATCGGCCTCGGTGAGCGGCCACGGCGCGTCCGCCTGTACGCCGGTCTCTGGCACTCCCGCGTAGATGCGAACCTGGAGCCCCCCGAAGTTGTCCTCCGGCGTCGGGTCGTCGAGCCGGAACTGCACGGGAGCGCCCGTGCCTACGATGGTGGTGCGATACACGTGGCTCGGCGAGAAGGTGTTCGCCGCGAACCGCACTCCGTCTGTCGAGCCGAGCCAGGCGATGCTCTGCCCGTTGACGAGCAGGTCGAGCCGGTCGCCTGAATAGGTCTGATCCCAGTTCTGCCCTCCCTGCGACCAGAACTCGGCATCCGCCAGCCCGCCGTCACCGGAGAACACATACACGCCCGAAGCCTCGACGGTGTAGGTGCGGCCGTTCAGGAGAGGAGAGGATGCCACCGATCCGCCCGTCGCAGGCACCTCCAGGGTCTCGACGATCCCCGGCACGCGCTCTACGATGCCATAGGCTGTGGTGGCGAGGCTCACGTTCTCCCACTGCCCGTTCGTGCCCGCTTTCATCTGCACCACGGGTTCGGAGGCGCTCGATCCCGGTTCTCCGGGTGCCCAGTTCGTGTAGTTGACGGGTTCGCCCGTCTCCCACCTCCACTTACCCAAGCCCGCCTTCACGTCTCGCAGGCCGATGTGGAAGTTCTCTGCAGAGCCGAACTGACTGATGAGCCAGTTCTGCTCGGCGGCATCGTTCACCGTGACGAGCGAGCCGCCCCACAACGCGGCCAGCAGCCTCGCGTCGCGCCATGTCATGCGCGTGATCGTCGTGCGGTAGAGATGCCCGTTGTTCGGGTTGCGAATCCAGTCCTGAGGGATGCCGCCGACCACCTGGACATAGTTGTTCGTCACGAGCTGCGTGGCGCCGTTCGGTAGCACGATGCGCGTCGAGATACCCGTAGCCGTGTCGCGCCCCTCGTAAGTCCAACGAACCTGCTGCCCACTGCTGCCGGGCTGCACCGTGAAGCGGAAGATGGTGGCAGTGAAGTTGCTGGCCTGCGGATTGTTCTGGTCTACGGTGACTCGAAGATACAGCCCGCGGTTTGCGATGAGAGCCGCGGTGACATCCCCGGGGTCGAGTCCGTTGTCGTGAATCGCGCCGCTGTTCAGCTGCCAGAAGAGCTTCGAAGGGAACGAACTGCCAGAGAGGAAGCTCGCGGCCGCCTGCCCGATGAACGAGTTCCCCTCCTGTTCGCTGATCGCTCGAATGCCGTCCAGGGCGATCATGAACTGCAGGACAGCCCATTTGTCGTTGCCTGTGTCCCCCGTGAAGCTGAATCGGATCGCGATGCGGTCTCCGGCCTCAGCGAGTAGAGGCCCGGAGTTGCTCGTTCCTTTGGTCTGGTTCTCGAACCAAAGGCGAGCCTGAAAGCCGGCCTGAACGGTGCACGCAGCAGCCGAACCTAGGATGCAAGTCAGGGCGAACAGCCACCGACGACCCCCGATGGAGCAAATCCCCATTTCGACACTCCCTTCCTCTGTGGTGCATACTCGGTCCCCCGCAGGAGTGTGCAGCACAACACAACAAACATTAGAATGCTCCCGGCACCGCGCCCCACGGTCCGGAAGCGACCGAATTCTTACCTGCACTCGTATTATACTACACGTTTGTCAGCTTTCTCGAAGACGTTGGGCTCAATGCGCGTCGGTCCTACCCCCTCATGAGGATAATGAGTACACATGCACGAGCTGGCCGCAACCGAGAACCTGCTGCGCGTCGTCTTGGAGGAAGCCGCCAAGGCCAGGGCACGAAAGGTGATGCGAATATCGCTGCAGGTCGGGGAGTGGTCGTCCTTCGTCCCGGATTGCATTCGGTTCTACCTCGGCATCATTGCGGAGGGAACCGCTGCCGAGGGAGCGTCGTTGGACTGGGAGACCGTGCCGGCGCGCTTCGAGTGCCGCGAGTGCGGCGAAACGTTCGGGGCAGGGGACGGACCGATCGCGTGCCCCGCGTGCGCATCCGCGCGGGCCCGTCTCGTTTCGGGGCGGGAGTTCAGCATCGTATCGATCGAGGTGGACGGTGAAGATTCCGGTAGTTCATAAGGTCCTGGAAGCCAACGATGCCATCGCTGCGTCCCTGCGAGAGGCCTTCGACAGCCGAGGCCTATACGTGTTCAACCTGCTCGGCTCGCCCGGGGCAGGCAAGACCTCGCTGCTGGAGAAGACGCTGCAACTTGCCGGTGGCTCCCCGCGCATCGGCGTGATCGAGGGTGACCTAGCGACCGAGTTCGACGCACAGAGAGTCGCTCGCCACGATGCACCCGTGGTCCAGATCAACACCGGCGGGAACTGCCATCTGGATGCGGCGATGGTGCGTCAGGCACTCGATCACCTGGACCTCTCCAACCTAGACGTCCTCGCGATCGAGAACGTTGGCAATCTCGTGTGCCCTGCAGCCTGGGACCTAGGGGAGCGGGAGAAGGTCGTCGTCAGCAGCGTACCGGAGGGCGACGACAAACCCGCCAAGTACCCCTCGATGTTCAGCGGAGCGGCAGCCGTGATCCTGAACAAGTGTGACCTCGTGCCCTACGTTGCGTTCAGCTTGGAGCGGTTCGAGGAACACCTGCGCTCGGTGAACCCCGAGGCGCCTCTTATGCAACTCTCTTGCACCACGGGCCAGGGCTTCGATCCGTGGTTGTCCTGGCTTCGTTCTCGCGTGCGGACGTAATCTCGCCGTCCCGGCGACTATCTATCTAGCGGGACGCCGGAATTACCCCGTCTCCGAGCAGGCACGAGGTAGGGACGAGCGTGCCACTCGCCGAATCGCACCCTAGCGACGATGAACGACGTACACTATTACCTCGCCCTCGACATCGGAGCGGAGAGCGGCCGAGGCATCCTCGGACGCATCACCGATACCGGGCTGGCGATGGAAGAGGTTCATCGCTTCCCGAACGGTCCAATCACCGCGGACGACGGCTCGCTCCGCTGGGACTTTCCGGCGATCCTGACGAACGTGCGCACTGCCATCCGCGAAGCCGCGTCACGTGCACCAAGACTCGACGGTATCGCCGTAGACACCTGGGGAGTCGACTATGGGCTGCTGGGGGAGGGAGGCAACCTGTTGGAGCCCCCTTACCACTACCGCGACTCCCGCACCGCGGGCATGATGGATGTCGTGTTTGCGACGGTGCCGAAGGAGGAGGTATACCGGCGCACCGGCATCCAGTTCCTGGAGCTGAACACCCTCTATCAGCTGGCTGCGGCCGCCCGTGCTCGCTCGCGGGCTCTCGCCGAAGCGCACAGTCTGCTGCTGATGCCCGACCTAATCACCTACCACCTCTGCGGACCGCGCTCTGCCGAGTTCACCATCGCAACCACCACACAGTGCTACGACCCGATCGCGCGCGACTGGGCGCGTGACATACTGGCGCGACTCGGCATCCCCACTCGCATCCTGCCACCGATCGTGCCGCCTGCGACGCGAGTTGGCACGTTGACCGCCGATCCGCCAGCGGCCATCGGGACACCTGTCATCGCAGCGGCGGGCCACGACACGGCCTGTGCTGTCGCCGCCTTACCCACCGAGCACGAGGACATCGCGTACCTCAGTTGCGGCACCTGGTCGCTCCTCGGAGTGGAGACGCTGAAGCCGATCCTCACCGACGAAGCGATGCGTGCCAACTTTACGAACGAAGGCGGGGTTGAGGGATTTCGGTTCTTGAAGAACATCGCGGGGCTGTGGGTGATTCAGGAGTGCCGGCGCGCGTGGTTGGCCGAGACGCCGGAGCTCGACTGGCCGACCGTCACGGCGGAAGCGGAGGCGGCTCCGCGGTTCGCAACCCTCGTGGACCCGGATGACCCGGCGTTCCTGCGCCCTGGCGACATGCCCAGCCGCATCGCGGCCTGGTGTGCCGAGCACGGCCTACCTGTGCCAACCTCTCGCGGGCAGACCGCACGGGCCTGCCTCGAAGGGCTTGCACTGCGGTATCGCATCACCCTCCAGCAACTCGAGCAGGTCACCGGACGCACCGTCCGAACGCTCCATATCGTTGGCGGCGGATCGCGCAACGCGCTGCTGTGCCAGTTCGCAGCGGACGCAACCGGCCGCGAAGTGATTGCCGGGCCCGCCGAGGGCACCGCAGCGGGGAACATCCTGGTCCAAGCCATGGCGACCGGAAAGCTCTCCTCGTTGGAAGAAGCGAGAGCGCTGCTCCGGCGTTCCGTCTCCCCGACCAGGTACGAGCCGCGGCACCCGGAGGAATGGGATCAGCCGTTCGAGCACTTCCTTCGCCTTGTAGAGACCCAATCTGCGCGTGCCGGGGGTTGACAGATCGCCAGTCAGCACGTATAATGCGCGCATCGTGACGACCGAAGTCTTCACTCGAATGGCAACCATGAGGATGCGCCGCGCCACGCTCGACGTGGCGACGCCCGCTCACATCCTTTCCGGTGCCATAAGAAGACGGTAGTCCAAAGCAATCGCACAACGCTTTCAGGAGGGCCGTTCCCCGGAAGGGAACGGCCCTCAGGCATTTGGGAGGATAGACATGCCAAAGGTCCGCGAGGTGAGCGTGGGTCTACTCGGTTGTGGCGGAGTGGGCGCCGCGCTGGCCCGTCTCATCCATGACGAGCAACAGGCCATAGAGGAAGCCGCAGGCGTACGCCTGCGCATCGGCAAGACCTTGGTCCGAGACCTGGCCAAAGACCGTGAGGGCCTGAACGGGCGCTTGGACTTCACCAAAGAGCTGGGAGACGTTCTAAAGCAGAAGAAGTTGGACATCGTAGTCGAGCTGCTCGGTGGGAGGGACGTGGCGCTGCAAGCGATCCGCCGAGCGCTCTCGTCCGGCACCAGCGTGGTGACAGCGAACAAAGTGGTACTCGCCGGACACGGCGAACGGCTCGAGGCGCTAGCACACGCCAAGGGTTGCGCGCTCGGGTATGAGGCCAGCGTCGCTTCGTGCATCCCTGTACTGCAAGCCTTAGACCACACCTTCGCCGCGGAACGTTTCTACTCGATTACCGCAATCCTGAACGGCACTACCAACTTCATCCTGACACGAATGGCACGAGAGGGACTGGACTATGAGGTCGCGCTGCGACTGGCGCAGAAGCGCGGTCTCGCGGAAGCCGACCCGACGGCCGACGTATCCGGCTCGGACGCGCAGTGCAAGCTGGTAGTGCTCGCGCGCAAGGCGTTCGGCCTATCACTCCGCCCCTCGGACGTGTACACCAGGGGTATTACCAGCCTGACTGCAGACGACCTACGTTTCGCGAGTAGCTTCGGCTTTACGATCAAGCTGCTCGCGACTGCCCGGCGCTACAACGGCTCCGTCGAGCTCCGCGTGGAGCCGAACCTCGTGCCAGAAAGGCACCCGTTGGCGACGGTATCGGACGAGTGGAACGCGCTGATGCTGGCGGGAGACTCCGTCGGCTCGCTCTTCTTTGCAGGTCCCGGGGCGGGGCCCCTTCCCACTGCGCAAGCCGTGTTAGGTGACATCCTCAGCATCGCCACCGGTACCCGCGCATGCGTACCGGGTAGGCGAGTGCTGGACCTAGAGCGACCACACATCGTTCCCCTAGGTGATACGAGCGGCCGGTATTACCTGAGAGTTACCTTTCGCGATCAGCCCCACGTGCTTGCCTCGGTGACAAGGATCCTCGACACCAGTGGTGTCGAAGTGCACCGCGTGGAAGCGGTCGGCCAGGACCGAGCCGACATCGCAATACTAACACATCGCTCGAGACGAAGCTCGCTCGAGACTGCGCTCAAGCGACTGCGCAAGCAAACGTATCTGAGCGAGCCGCCGCGCGCCTTTCCTATTTACGACCCATCCGACCAAACTACAGGAGGATCCAAGTGAGACCCGAAACACTCGCAATCCATGTCGGCCACGAGCCGGACGGCGCCACGGGTAGCATCGTGCCGCCCATCTACCAGACGTCTACCTACGTCCAAGACGGCATCGGTCAGGACCGTGGGTACATCTACTCTCGAACCGGCAACCCTTCGCGCTCGCTGCTCGAGAAGAGCCTGGCAGCCATAGAGGGCGCGAAGTACGGTCTGTGTTTCGCTTCTGGCATGAGCGCCATAAACAACATCCTGCTACTGCTGGAGAGTGGTAGCCATGTCATCTGCCCAGCCAGTGTGTATGGTGGCACCTTTCGCATCCTCGAGTTCGTCTACAAGCGATTCGGAATCGAGGCCGACTTCGTGGATGTCGCCGACATCGGAGTCGTGGAGCGCGCGATCCGGCCCAACACTCGGATGCTCTGGCTCGAGTCGCCCACCAACCCTCTGCTCGGCCTGTGCGACATCGAAGCACTATCGGCTGTCGCTCGAGCGAGGGGTCTGATCACCGTGGTGGATAACACCTTTGCCACAGCCGTGCTGCAACGCCCGCTAGAACTGGGCGCCGATATCGTGATTCACTCCACTACCAAGTATATCGGCGGCCACCTGGACGTGTTAGGTGGCGCGTGTCTAACTAACGATGATGGCCTCTACGAGCGGCTGAAGTTCCTGCAAAATGCCGTTGGTGCCGTGCAGGGGCCGTTCGACTGCTGGCTGCTTGCCCGGGGGGTCAAGACGCTCTCCCTCCGCGTAAAGCAGCAGTCTGCGAACGCAGAGAAGGTAGCACGGTTCTTGGAGGAGCACCCGAAGGTGCGGCGCGTCCACTACCCGGGGCTGCCTTCGCACCCGCAGCACGAACTTGCTCGCAGGCAGATGAAGGGCTTCGGAGCGATGCTCAGCTTCGAGGTCGAGGGTGATGCGTCCTCGGCGCATCGGCTGGTAGCTGCCACGAAGTTGTTCGCGCTGGGCGAGAGCCTCGGGGGCGTTCGATCGTTGGTGTGTATTCCGGCCAAGCAGACACACGCGAGCATGACACCGGAAGCGCGCGAGCGGGCAGGTATCAGCGATACCCTGATTCGCCTCAGCGTCGGCTTGGAACACCCCGACGACCTGATCGAGGACCTCGTCACAGCGCTGGAGAGCGTGTAACACCCAGCCGCAAGGCAGCAGGAGGAGCGTCTCACCCTCCTCGGTCACGCTCAGCCTAACGTCATGCTGAGCTTGTCGTCATGCTGAGCCTGTCGAAGCATGCGGCCGGTAGTCGCGGGGTAGCAGGAGGAGCGTTTCACCCTCATCGGTCACGCTGAGCCTGCCGTCATGCTGAGCTTGTCGTCATGCTGAGCCTGTCGAAGCATGAGGCCGGTAGCCGCAAGGTAGCGGGAGGAGGGCGTCACGCTCAGCCTAACGTCATGCTGAGCTTGTCGAAGCATGAGGCCAGTAGCCGCAAGGTAGCAGGAGGAGGGCGTCACGCTCATCCGTCATGCTGAGCCTGTCGAAGCATGCAGGTGTGAGTGCCAGAGCCACCTAGTGGGTTCGAAGACGTGCGGCCGGTGGGGTCATGCTTCGACAAGCTCAGCATGACGACAGGATTGGGATGGCGACAGGTCCAGGATGACGCAAGGTCTGGGATGGGGTCAGGTTCAGCATGACGCAAGGTTTGGGAAGACGTCAGGTGCAGCATTACGTCAGGGTCAGCGTAGCGCTAGGTGTGGGATGACGCAGGGTGCAGCATGACGCAAGGTTTGGGAAGACGTCAGGTGCAGCATGACGCAAGGTTTGGGATGACGCAGGGTGCAGCATGACGCAAGGTTTGGGATGACGCAGGGTGCAGCATGACGCAAGGTTTGGCATGGCGACAGGTTCACCAGCGAGGTTATGAATGATCGCAGCTACCCTAGGGGCTGAGCCGGTCGCGGCTCCCTCCCCTTGGAGCGAAGCGGAAGGGGGAGGGTTGGGGTGGGGGTCATGCATACCAAAGACGTGCCTCCATCCGCCGTGGGATGGAGGCACGTACGCACTCCTCCCCCTCTAGAGAATGGGTCACTGGCGCCGTCATGCTGAGCCTGTCGTAGCATGCAGCCGGTAGCCGCAGGGTAGTGGGAGGAGCGTCTCACCCTCCTCGCTCACCCTGAGCCTAACGTCATGCTGAGCCTGTCGAAGCATGAGGCCAGTAGCCGCAAGGTAGCGGGAGGAGCGTGTCACCCTCATCGGTCACGCTCAGCCTAACGTCATGCTGAGCCTGTCGAAGCATGCGGCTGGTAGCCGCAAGGTAGCGGGAGGAGGGCGTCACGCTCATCCGTCATGCTGAGCCTGTCGAAGCATGCATGTGTGAGTCCCAGAGCCGCCTAGTGGGTTCGAAAACGTGCGGCCGGCGGGGTCATGCTTCGACAGGCTCAGCATGACGGCAGGATCCGGATGGCGACAGGTCCAGGATGGCGCAAGGTTTGGGATGAGGTCAGGTTCAGCATGACGCATGGTTTGGGATGACGCTGGGTGCAGCATGGCGACAGGTTCACTAGGGCGGTCACACATGATCGCAACTACCCTAGGGGCTGAGCCGGTCGCGGCTCCCTCCCCTTGGAGCGAAGCGGAAGGGGGAGGGTTGGGGTGGGGGTCATGCATACCAAAGACGTGCCTCCATCCGCCGTGGGATGGAAGGCACGTACCCACCCCTCCCCCTCGCCGAGAGGATGGGTCACTGGCGCCGTCATGCTGAGCTTGTCGAAGCATGCGATCGGTAGCCGCAAGGTAGTGGGAGGAGCGTCTCACCCTCCTCGCTCACCCTGAGCCTAACGTCATGCTGAGCCTGTCGAAGCATGCATGTGTGAGTCCCAGAGCCGCCTAGTGGGTTCGAAAACGTGCGGCCGGCGGGGTCATGCTTCGACAAGCTCAGCATGACGACAGGATTGGGATGGCGACAGGTCCAGGATGACGCAAGGTCTGGGATGGGGTCAGGTTCAGCATGACGCAAGGTTTGGGAAGACGTCAG
>BTVI01000046.1:0-21783 GCA_045862955.1 Fimbriimonadales bacterium | reverse complement strand
GACGGCGGATGGGGTTTGGCCGCGCCCCGACCCGTGCGCTGGCTGCTGGGGCCCTAGAGCCCCAGGTAGGGACCACCACCTTCCATGGGCCGAGCATGGCGGCATTGGCTCTGCCAGGCGTCCCGTCCGCCTTTACCACGGCGGCTCCTGCAGGTCCAACCATCGTCACGATCGTCATGCTGAGCCTGTCGAAGCATGCACACGCAGGCAGCACGTCATCGCCTTCAGGTACTGCGGTCGCGGCATCCGCCGTCATGCTTCGACAGGCTCAGCATGACGATACACTCAACATGACGTCAGGCTCAGCATGAGGCCAGGGTCACCTTGACAGCAGGGTCATGCTTCGACTGGCTCACCATGAACTCAAGCTCAGCATGACGATAGACTCAGCATGACGGATTGGCTGTGTTACGCCGAGGGCGCAAGAATCTCGCTAACGCTGGGGTCCCTCGGTGCCACGCAGCATCAGCTCGAAGGCCACGATTGCACCCGCGACGTGCACGTTGAGCGAGCGCCCCTTCCCGTACATCGGGATATACACGGCGGCATCGCACTCCCTGATCAGATTGCCGCCGATGCCGGCGCCCTCCGATCCTAACACCAAGCAAGTCTTCCGAGGATACTCGAATGCCATGTAGTGCTCCGCGGCTTCCGCCACTTCGACCGCGATGAGCGAGTAGCCCTCCCCTCTCAATACGGGCACCGCCTCGCTCCACCTTTCGAACCTGCGGAACGGTACGCGCCGGTGCATTCCCATCGACGTGACACCGATCATCGGATGGGGTGGAGTAGGTGTGCGACCCACGAGCACCAGCTCTCGTGCGCCACATGCCGCCGCGACGCGAAACATACCACCTACGTTGTAGCCGTCCTGCCAATCCTGTAGCAGGAATGCGAGGTGCTTCTGCGGCGGATGCTGCGCCTCGAAGGCCTTCCTCTCCTTGCGCAGCACGGTCTTCTTTCGAATGGCGGGACCATGCGGCATGACCGCTATTCTGGCAGCGAAAGGGCACGCCGTGCGACCGCCGAGCAACCATCGGCCCGGCGTTGAGCCTGTCATCCCGAGGGAGCGGTCGCCGGTCCCAACGCGTGCGGCCTGCTCTCGGGGGGTGACCCGTAGCCACCTTTTCAGGTGCGTCCGGTGCCGGACGCGCTGCGTGAGAGGAGCGAGAAAGGGGGTCCCTCGGTCGCGCGAGGTGGGACGGCTTTAGCCCTCAGCGTCAGCGTGCGCTCCAGCGGGACGACGGGCCCGCGTTCGCCACCCTGCGTGCCTGCGTCGTCTCAGGATGATAGCCAGATCGCACCTCACCACTCGCAGAGGGTGAGGCAGTGAGAGCGTTCTACCCTCCGAGACCGTCATGCTGAGCCTGTCGAAGCATGCACACGCAGGCAGCACGTCACCGACTTCAGGTGCTGCGGTCGCGGCATCCGGCGTCATGCTTCGACAGGCTCAGCATGACGCAAAGCTCAGCATGACGGGGGTGCGGTTGTTGCGTTCTCGGAGGTCGCAATCGGCTCCTCTTCCTCCCAAACCTCATCACCGAAGAACGATAGGGCACTGGAAACGTCATGCTCAACGTGGCGTCGCCAGTAACCCGTCCTCTACGAGAGGTGAGAACTAGCACCGAGCGGAGGGTGTGTCGCTGACTCGCCCTGAAGGCCCGGGTGATGAGGTGGAAACAGGTACATCGCCATGCTCAGCCCGTCGAAGCATGACGGCCACCTGCCGCGAACGAAGCATCATAACATACAACCTCGCGGCTCTCCCCGTCATGCTTCGACAAGCTCAGCATGACGGGGCACGAGCGTTATGCACGCCCCGACATGCGCGCTGGCTGATGGTACCTGCACACACCTCCGGGGGGGCCATGCCTTCAGTCGGTTAGAGGGGCGGTTGCAGTGCATCCACACACCCCCTGGTCGGGGTTCCCCTCTCCCTGGGCCGAGCATGGCGGCAATGGCTCTGCCAGGCGTCGCGTCCGCCTTTACCACGGTAGCTCCTGCAGGTCCAACCATCGTAACGGTCGTCATGCTGAGCCCGCGAAAGCATCCACCCACCCTCCACCACCGACTCCGTCATGCTGAGCCTGTCGAAGCATGACAGCCGCTCGCCGCACCCTGCCGGGGCAAGCCGCCCCGCCCCCACGTACACCACCAACCCCGTCATGCTGAGCCCGCGGAAGCATCCACCCACCCTCCACCACCGACCCCGTCATGCTGAGCCTGTCGAAGCATGACAGCCACCTGCCGCGAACGCAGCATCATAACATGCAACCTCGCGGCTCTCCCCGTCATGCTTCGACAAGCTCAGCATGACGGCAGATGGGGTTTGGCCGCGACCCGACCCGTGTGCAGGCTGCTGGGGCCCTAGAGCCCCCAGTCGGCGCCACCACCCTCCCTGGGCTCAGCATGACGGTACAAGTACTGCCACGGCTGGCCCTGCCACCCACCACTCGTAGTGGCGAAGGCGAGGGAGCCTGCGAGACCTACTCCTCCGCCCTCGTCGGCCAGCCGAGGAGGTCACGGATCCAGGGCTCGCGCGCGTCTACTGCCCCCGCCTTGGTCAGCTTCGCGATCGCCTCCGATAGGCGCGCTACGTCCTCGCGACTGGGCTCGGGCAGAGCGAAGCGCGGCATGGCTTCGCTATCACCGTAGTTCAGCTCGATCAGCGGTCGTATCACCTGCTCACCCATCACCCGGTCCTCGATCTCCCGCTTCAGTTTGCGCACACGGGACTCCACCACCGATTGATGAACTCGTCCAAGAGCGAGACTGCCTACGCGGTGACCTTCGTCGAGCAGCAACGTGTTGCCTAACACCGCCTTCGCCAGCTCCTTGTCATGATACTGTACGAAGCGCTCGAACGCCGTGCCATCTCCCGTAGGTTGCAGCAGCTGGAGTTGCACCGAGCGTGGTAGCACGAACTCGGTGTTCGCCGCCGACACCCGCAGCTGGTCCAAGAGCTCTTGCTGAAACTCGGCACTCGCCCCGTCTTCATACATGGCAACGCGAGGGATGATGCCGTACTTCTCGACATAAACTGCCCACCACTTCAGTGCGTTGTCCTTCGACCACCACGAGCGATACGCGCGCAGTAGGTCGCCGCTGCCATAGGGGCTTCCATACCGAGGTTCGTGGGCATAGTGCACGAACTTCTCAGGCGGGTAGGGCCTTGCACGACACACACCGGGCACCGTGACAGTTATAGCGCGCACGTCGCCTCGCTCGTCCATCTCGAAGCCGACGGTGGCAGGGTCCTTCGGCACGAAGCGGAGCGGCACCACTCGGCCTACATAAGGTCCGGAGTCCACCACGCGATACACCTTCTCCAGCACGCTGAACCCTATTCCCACGGCGTCCAACACATCGGAGATCAGATTCTCTACCGTGCCCTGCATCTGCTGGAACGCCCAGCGCATGAAGGCCGCTCGCTCCCGGCTGTTCTCATCCGGTCCAGCCGCATTCACACGCCACCCATCACCGATCGGCAACCACTTCTTCACCGCTAGGGCCGCAGCGATTACCGGGTCCCGCTCCATCTTCCGCAACACACTCCACCGGCGACGTAGATCGTCGTATCCCGCGATGGGCTCCATCGCGGCTCCCACCGGATAACGCATAGACTGCAAGACCGATCCCATTAGGTGTGGCGTCCTGTCTCCTAACAGCCTGCTCTTACCCATCATCCTCCCCCTACCAATCTGCCTGTGCCGACATCAGCCTTTCCTGACCCGCACGAATCGTCCGTTCCTCGGGCACGTACCGGCGCAGCGCCCTCCATGCTACTCCGAAGCTGTCTACCTGATCGTCGTGAGGCGCATCCGGAAAACCACACACCTCCGCCAGCCAATCATCGTTCCAGCTACCACGCAACAGCTTCACCAGACCCGACTCTGCAGCTGCTATCCACTCCAGCGCCCTACTCACCTTGTCACGATCCGCCGAGATCGGAAGCAGCGGTACCGGCAGCCCTTCTCGCTTCAGCATCTGCACCGCGGCAAGCTGGAAGGCATTGGCTTCTACCGCTATTGCGTCGGCCCTATCGCGCATGCCCTGCTCGGCGATCTCGCGCCTCACGATGGGGAACTCCCTGCGAGCGCGCCAAAGGTCCAACACATACGTAACACCGTCCACTCCCAGACCGAGCGTAGTCTTCACCGTGAAATCGGCCTCGGTGCGTTCGCTGGTAGCCAGGTCCCAGCCACACACGATACGTCGCAACGCAGGTGGACGATCCACCACCTCGAACCACTCCCGCTTGAACAAGCGACCTTCCAGACCGCTAGGATCACCCAGGTACATACAGTTGTAGAGTGCGCTGCCCATGTCGCGCCGCCGACCCTCCAGGTACTCCATCGGGAAGCGCTCCGGCCATAGCGCCGTTCCCTCACCCCAATACCCCTCTGCGGGCATTGCGATGTGTGTGAAACCGGCCTGAATGAGCACTGGCGCGAGATCGTCTTGGTGCCAGCGCGTCATGATGCAAACGATCTTTGCGCCTCGCTCCGCACGCGTTAGTAGGGTTCGTCTACACCAGGTTGCCAGGTGTCTGCGCGCTGCAGGGCTTCGTGCGGTCTCCTCGCTCATCGGGTCGTCTATCACGATACAGCTTGCTCGCCGTCCGATCAGTGTGGAACTACCCACCCCGCAAGCGAACAGCGTCGAGTCCTTGTCGTCCACTCGGGGCCTTGCTAGGTCCCAGTCACCCCTCGTCCATCGGCTGCCCTTGCGCACGTGCGGGAAAAGACGACGGTAAGGTGCCGAGAGCACCGTACCGGCCACTGCGTCCGCCCTGTCTTCGGCCTGCGCGTCCGTCACCGAGGTAAGCACGATGTGCTGCGATGGGTCCCTGGCCAACCGCCACGCGGGGTAGACGACAGCTATCCACGTGGACTTGCCGTGCTCCGGCGGCGCCGTGATCAGCACTCGCTGAGGCTCCGGACCTTCCAACGCTCTGATCCACACCTCGTGATGCGCAGATGGCTGAATGCCATGTACTTCGCGCGCATACACCGCCATCGAGGAGAGCGCGGCCAACGCCAACGCACCGTTAGCGGTCAAGCGCTCGCTCCTGCAGCAGTATTTCGTAGATGCGCTGACCGGCTTCCGGGCTGAGCGGGCGCGCGACCTCTTCGTCGGCGGGTGCCGCAATTAGTGTTTCGAGCAGCAGCTTGACCGCCCAACCCTGGCCCTGCTCGGCTTGCGATACCAACCCGGCCTCTACCACCCGCGTGAACAGGTCGCCCTCCGCCAAACCCCTTGCGTCCGCTATTCGGCGAAAGGCGTGCTCCACCGTGAGAGGCATGGGAGGCGAAGGGGCCGGAGCCTGTGCGCCGTCCCCGTTCGCGCACCCCCCGGCGACTCCGGTCCCCTTCGCTTTGCGGCCGACCCGCGTCACGGGCGCACTCCCTCGTCGTGCAGCCGCCTCATGCGGGCCAGGCAGTCCATGTCGAAGTCGTCGTCTCCGTCGAATACGATCCAGTTCAGCTCGTCGGAGCAGTATTGCCTCAGCGCAGGGACCGGGTCTTCGAACTCGGCGACCAGTCCCTGAAATCGGTCGAGGAACTCCCGGCACTCGGGGCAAAGGCTGCTCCAGGAGGAGTGCTCCTTGTGGCATGCCTCGCAAACGAAAACCATTGACGCCCCCTCATCCGTGCAAACGATGTAGACATTAGTCTACCATAAATGTTGACTGTAGTCAATACCCAGGGGTAGAATGGGAACGATGTTGTCATGCCCTGGCGCGGTCCTCGGCTTCATCCTGTCCGTTCAGGGGGAGCAGGACGGAGGACGCGGGCCAGGGCATGGAGGACGAGTTGGGGCCCGCCGAGGGCGGGAACCCAGAGGGCCGACGAAGGGGGTTGGAGCAGTGCCGAGAGCAGAGCGGTTCCTAGCCGAAGTAGAGCGAGTGATGCGAGAGCGTAGGCTAAGTCAGCGCAAGCTCGCCGCGCTCGCGGGGGTTAACCCGTCCTACGTGTCCAACTGGATGTTGGGGCAGGTGGTGCCCTCACCGGAAGTAGTGCTCCGGCTCGCGCAGGCTCTGAGAGAGCCACGCGAACTATGGCTGCGAGCTGCAGGCTACGACCACTTGGCCGACCTCGCCTCGCCACCCGGAGCCTTCATAGAGGTGACGGTCGAGGGCACCTGTCTCGCGGGCCAGGGCGAGGCGCTTCTGGAACCCCAGACGGCCGTGGTGCCCGAGGAGTTCGCACGCGGGGCGGACTTCTTCGTTCGCGTGCAAGGCGACTCGATGGACCCCGACTTTCCGCACGGTGCGCTGGTGGCTGTAAAGCGGTCGTTCATGGTGAAGAGCGGTGACCCAGTCGTGGTGCAGGTAGAGGGGTGCCCCGTGGTGAAGCTTTGGGTGGACATGCCATCGGGACCCGTGCTACGTAGCCGCAACCCTAGGTATCCCGACATCCCTGTCGGCGAGCACGAGGTGGTCGGCATTCCCATTCGCCTGCTCGTCATTCGGGACGTGTAGCCGCTGCAGGCGGGCCCATTAGCCTACGCCGCGCCCGGTAGCCGCATCGCATGCGCGCGAAGGCCGTATAATTCGCATGAATCGCATGACTCCTCGTGCGAATCGGAAGGAGGGCCCGTGGTGAATCACGAGCAGTTCAGTTGTGACAAGCACTTCTACGGGTCCGTCACCGTCGGGGAGCGAGGGCAGGTCGTCATCCCGGCGGAGGCGCGGCACGAGTTAGGTTACAACCCTGGAGACAAGCTTTTGGTAATGCGGCATCCCGTCTACGCCGGGATCATGATGTGCAAGATCGACGATGTGCGCTCCTTTCTCGACCTCTTGGCGAAAGGAATCGAGGACCTGGAACGCAAAGGAGCACCGGAATCCAAGCAGGAGGAGCACTAGGGATGGTTCTCGGAATGGTAGCCACGGTCGCGGCGCTCTGCACCGTTGCGCTACAGCAAGCCCCTCAGACACTCACCCTCGACCAAGCGATCGGAATCGCCCTGGAGAATAGTTTGTCGGTCCGTCGGGCGCGCGCCGAACTCGCGAAGAGCCGCGAGCAAGTCAATCAGGGTTACGCAGCCATGCGCCCTCAGGTCACCGGCTCGGCAACGTACACGCGCTTCGACAGAAAGACCACGGCGGAGTTCCCAGGACAGGACCCGGAAGGCAATCCGATCACCCAGTCCATCGTCATCCAGCCCGAGGACTCGCGGACGGCACAGGTGGTGCTCGGCCAAGCCGTGGACATCTCTGGCAAGCAGCGCATCGGCGTGCGTGGCGCAAAGGCGTACGAGACCGCCGCGCGCGCGGGCCTGAGCGCCGAGGAAGCCGAGGTAGCGTTGCGCGTCAAGCTCGCTTATTACAACGTGCTGCGTGCGCAGGCCGCAGTGGCCATCGCCGAAGAGGCCGTCAAGAACGCCGAGGAGCGGCAGCGCGTCGCGGAAGCCCAGGTCGAGGCGGGTACCGCGAGCAAGATCGACGTGCTGCGAGCGAAGACGCAGGTAGCACAAAACCGCCAGGGGCTGATCTCGGCACGTAACGCCGTGGCACTCGCGAAGGCGGCGTTCAACAACGTGTTAGCTCGCGAGGTGGACACGCCTTTCGAGCTGGCCCCGGCGGGCGACCTCCCTCAGTGCAAGGGGAAGCTAGAAGACCTGACCGCGGAGGCACTGGAGAAGCGACCCGAGTTACGACAGCTCGAGTGGGTAACGCGTGTTCAAGAGTCGGTCCTCAGCCTGGAGCGACTAGGCATGATGCCGTCGCTCACCTTGTCAGTGGTCGGCGACTACAACTTCCGCACCACCCTCTTCAACAATCGCAAGGAGCGTTACACGGGTGCCGCGGTGCTCTCCTTCCCGCTGTACGACGGCAACATCACGAAGGCTCGAGTCGGGCAGGCCAGGGCGGACGTGGAGAAGGCTAGGGCCGGTTTCGAAGAAGCCAAGCTGGGAGTGACCCTGCAGGTGAAGCAAGCCCTGCTATCGGTGCAGGAGGCGTCCGAGCGGCTGGTCACTGCCGAGGCCGCGTTAGCAGAAGCCGAAGAAGTGCTGCGGCTGGCCCAGCTCCGCTACAAGAACGAACTGGCGATACAGCTCGAGGTGAGCGATGCCGAGCTCGCCCTAACGCAGGCCAAGCTGAACGCCTTGAACGCACGATACGACTACCTGCAAGCCTACGCGCAACTGCAGCGCGCGGTCGGATCGGAGGATGTGTAGATGTCGCTGAAGAGAACCCCTTTCCTGCTGCCGGCAGCACTGGTGCTCGCACTAGCAGGCTGCGGCGGTCCCGCGAAGGTGCAGCCCGAGCAGGCTCCGTCCGCCGGCCCTGCCAAGCCGGAAACCCGCACGGTCGTCCGTCTGGAACCCGCCAGGGTTCAAGAGATGGTGGAGACGGTGGAGATAACCGGAAGCCTTGCAGCACTCGACGACTTGACCCTCAGCCCGAAGATCGCAGGGCGCCTCGCTCGCGTGTTCGTGCGTGAAGGCGACGCGGTGCGCGCCGGGCAGCTTGTCGCGACGCAAGAGACGGACGAGCTCCTCACCCAGCTGCGGCAGGCCGAGGCGGGACTCGCTTCGGCGCGATCGGCACTCGCACAGGCCGAGGCGGGAGCACGGTCTTCCCCCGTGGTCACCGAGGCCACGATCCGCGCGGCCGAGGCTGGGCTGGCACAAGCGCGCGCAACGCTGAAGAAACTGGAAGAGGGTGCGCGCAGACAGGAGATCGAACAGGCGCAGAAGGCCGTCGATGCCGCCAGAGCAGCGTGGGACCTGGCGGTAGCGGACCACGCACGCATCGCAGATCTCTACGCCAAGGACGCAGTGAGCAAGCAGCAGCTCGATGCCGCGAAAACCGGAATGGACACCGCGCGCGCTCAGTACGAGGCCGCGCAGGCCACCCTAAGTCTGGTCAAGGAAGGCGCACGTCAGGAGGACATCGAGGCCGCGCGACAAGCGGTCCGACAGGCGGAGCAGCAGCTGGTTCAAGCCAAGGAGCTTCGCACCACCGATGTTGTTAAGCAAGAGCAGGTGGCAGCCGCCCGAGCCGCAGTAGCGCAAGCCCGTGCCCAAGTACAACTCGCGAACCAGCAACTGGAGAACACCCGCATCTACTGCCCCGTCAGCGGTCAAGTGGAAAGCCGCATGGGCCACCCGGGGCAGATGGCCATGCCGGGCCAGCCTATCCTTCGCATTGTCAGCCTCGGCAGCGTGTACTTCGAAGGCAATGTCTCGGAGACTCAACTAGCCAACATCGGCGTCGGTCAACCCGTAACCGTGCGATTGGATGCGTATCCGGGCCGCACGTTGACCGGCCGCGTAGCAGCCCTGCGCCCGGTTGGCGACGACCAGGCTAGGTTGTTCACGGTCCGCGTCGCTTTGGACCGTGGGGGGCTCGCACTCAGACCCGGGATGTTCGCTCGGGGCGAGATCGCCGTGCGCCGGATACCTTCGGCAGTCGTGGTGCCGAAGGATGCGGTGGTGTCCCGGGGTGGTGAGCCGGTGGTCTTCGTCGTGAAGGGTGGCACCGCCCAGAAGCGCCCCATCACACTGGGCCTTAGCAACGCTCACGTGGTGCAGGTGATCGGAGTGGAGCCTGGCGAGCAAGTGGTAGTCAAGGGCGCAGACATGTTAGTGGACGGCGGCAAGGTCCAGCTCGAAAAACGACAGGACACCGGGACCGAAGAGCAAGGGCGTCCAGCGGAATCCGGCCGCTAAGGGGGGTTCGGACTATGTGGCTTACCAAACTGGCCATCAACCGGCCTATTTTTATTCTCATGCTGATGCTAGGCTCCATCGTGCTAGGGGGGTTGGCACTTAGCACGATGAGAGTGGAGCTTCAGCCGGAGGTCTCCTTCCCCGCAGTTACGGTAGTGGTGGCATACCCCGGCGCGGGCCCGGAGGAGGTGGAGACCCTCGTTGCACGCAAGGTCGAAGACGCCATCAGCTCCGTCGCCGGACTGCGGGAACTAACATCTACCTCCCAGGAAGGTGCGGCCGTTGTTCTGGCGACCTTCGACGTTGGTACCGACGTAGAGGTTGCGTTCAACGACGTGCGCGCGAAGGTGGAAGCGATTCGAGCCGACCTGCCGCGAGATGCCCTGACACCTACCATTCAGAAGTTCGAGACGACCAGCCAGCCGATCCTGTACATGACAGTGTCCTCGACGCGCCCCTCTGCAGAGTTGCGAGACCTCGCCGACCGCGTCCTCAAGGACCGGTTCAGCCGCATCGACGGAGTCGGTGCCATCGCAGTCACGGGAGGCGACGAGCGCGAGATACAAGTCTCGGTTAGCAGGGAGAAGCTAATCGCCTACGGACTGCCGATCACGCGTGTGTGGAGTGCCATTCGTGCGGCCAACTTCAACGTCCCCGCTGGGCGCTCTATCGAGGGCAACCGTGAGTACACGGTACGTGTCTACGGCGAGTTTCGCACCATAGACGAGCTTCGCAATCTGCGCATCCAGCTTCAGAACCGTGCCAATCCGATGGCAAAGGGGCCCGTGATTCGGCTATCAGACATCGCCGAGGTGACGGATTCCGTCGCCGAGAGGACCACGGAGACGAGGCTGAACGGAAACGACAGCATTGCCATGATCTTCCAAAAGCAGACGCAAGGCAACGCTGTGGACATCTCCAGGGCCGTCAAGGCGGAGATCCAGGAGCTAAACAAGCAGTATCCCGACATCGTTTTCACCATCATCGAAGACCAGGCGAAGCGCGTCGAAGAGAGTCTTACCGACCTAAAGGTTAGCCTATATGTCGGCATCGCGTTGGTGATAGGCATTATCTTTCTGTTCCTGCACAACCTGCGAGGAACCATTATCGTCGCGATCGCCATTCCGACTTGTATCCTTGCCACCTTCATGCTGATTAAGGCGTTGGGATTCACCCTCAACAACATGACGATGCTCGGCCTCTCTCTGGCAGTCGGAATCCTGGTGGACGATGCCATCGTGGTGTTGGAAAACATCTACCGGCACCTTACTATGGGCGAGCCACCACCTCAGGCGGCTCTGAACGGGCGAATGGAGATCGGACTCGCTGCCATTGTCATCACGCTGGTAGACGTCGTGGTGTTCATCCCGATTGCGCTGATGGGTGGTATCGTGGGGCAGTTCTTCCGGAGCTTCGGTATCACGGTGGCGACGGCGACGCTGCTGTCGCTGTTCGTCTCGTTCACCGTCACGCCGATGCTTGCCGCCCGATGGTATCGGACGGGTGAGCAGTTCGAGAACGTCAGCGGCTTCTTCGGGCTGTTCGAGCGAGTGTGGGGAGCTTGCACGAGAGCCTACCGCGCCTCTCTGGCCGCTGCGCTTAGACACCGCTGGCTTACCGTCTTCCTGGGCGCCGGCGTGCTGTTCTCTGTCTTCTTCCTGATCGCCGGCTCGTTCATGCCCACCTATGCGGCCTCCGTGGGCGTCGTGTCAGCGATTGCCATGTACCTTCTCGGCATCGCGGCCCTGTTAGCACTCATCTCCGTGCTACGTCGTCGTCCGGAGTGGTTCCGTGCCGGAGCACTGTTCGCGATGTGGGCGGGGATGTTTGCAGCCTCCATGCTCTTCGGCACCTTCCTAGGTCACGCGAAAGGGCAACCAATCTTCCAGTTCCGGTTCGCTCCCAGCTCGGACGCCGCCAACGTGTCCATCAATATGCTGTTCCCCGCCGGCACCTCACTGGATTCCACCAGGCGCGAGGTGGAACGAGTCGAGAAGATCGCGATGGCGACCAAAGACGTGAAGTACGTGTTCTCCAGCATCGGCTCGACGGCTAGCGGATTCTTCGGCTCCGGCGAGTCGGGCTCGCAGGTAGCACAACTTCGCGTGGTCCTGAACGACAAGCGAAGCTTCGGCGAGCAGCTACTCGGCAGAACCGGTCCGGACATACGCATCCGGCCAGACACCATCGTCGCAGACGAGCTGCGCGCGAAGATCGGACGCATCCCCGACTGCACGCTGACCGTGAGCGCAGTGAGCGGTTGGGGATGGGGCGCACCTATCATTATCTCCCTGTACGGACAGGACGTGGACCTGGTAGGAAAGACTGCGGAGCAAGTGCGTGATGCCATCTCGGAGATACCAGGCGTGGTGGATGCCGACATCTCGACGAAGCCAGGAAAGCCGGAGATACGCGCGTATGTGGATCGCACTCGCATGGCCGACCTGGGTGTAAGCGTCGAAGAGCTGGGTAGCGCCATGCGCATCGCCTACGAGGGCGACGACACGATCAAGTTCCGCGAGAACGGCCAGGAGTACCCGATACGCGTGCGCCTTTCCGAACAAGACCGGAACGTCGTGCGCCTGGTCGAGACGGTACCAGTAGCCTTTTCGCAGGACGGCGGATTGCTTACACTGAGAGACCTAACTACTCCCAGGTCTGCCTTTGGCCCGACCAAGATCACGCGTCGCGACAAGCAGCGCGAAGTGCAGGTTACGGCGCAGCTGTTGCCAGGCTACAACCCCGGCAGCATGCAGCGGGTGATTGATGCCAAGTTGGCCGAGCTGAACCTACCGCCGGAGGGAGTGACCAAAGCATGGCAAGGCGAGAATCGTGTCATGGGCGACGAGCAGGGATACCTGTTCAGGGCTCTGCTACTTTCACTCATCCTCGTGTACATGCTGATGGCCTCTCTCTTCGACAACTTGCTGTATCCCTTCATCATCATGTTGTCGCAGCCGCAGGCGCTTGCCGGAGCGCTACTCTCGCTCATCGTGACAGGCTACGAGCTCAACATCGTCGGCTTCGTCGGCATCATCATGCTCGTGGGACTGGTAGGGAAGAACGCGATTCTGCTGGTGGACTACACTAACACCTTGAGGCGACGGGGAAGAGGGCGGGAAGAAGCGCTGGTGGAGGCGGGGCCGATACGTCTGAGACCCATCTCGATGACCACCTTGGCGCTCGTTCTGGCGATGCTGCCGATCGCTCTCGCGCTCGGCCGGGGCTCGGAGTTCCGCGCTACCCTTGGCATCATCATCATTGGTGGCATGACGCTTTCCACGCTGCTCACACTGCTGGTCATCCCATGCAGCTACACCATCGTGGACGACTTCAGTAACTGGCTCGGTCGCAAGGTGTTCCGGCGGCGCGAAAGCACTCCCATTCAGGTGTAGCCGGCAGGAATCGAAGCCTTAGGGCGGGAAGCGCGAGACCATGCGCACGAGTGACGGCTTGGTCGCTGGAGTGGACGAAGCGGGGCGCGGTCCGCTAGCCGGTCCCGTGCTCGCAGCCGCCGTGATCCTCGATGCCGACCGGCCCATCGAGGGCCTGCGCGACTCCAAGACCTTGACGCACGCCAGAAGAGTGCAACTCGAGACCGAGATCCGGGCGAGTGCGCTGACTTGGTCCGTCGGGATCGCGAGCGCGGCGGAAGTGGATCGGCTGAACGTGCTGCAGGCCACCTTCGCGGCGATGCGACGCGCGATACGCTGCCTCGCGGTTGCACCCGACCGATGCCTCGTGGACGGCAACAGGACTATTCCCCGTCTAGGTCTACCCCAATCCGCCATCGTGGACGGCGACGCCTCCGAGCCGTGCATCGCCGCAGCTTCCATTCTCGCCAAGGTCTGGCGGGACCGGCTCATGGTGCTGATGGACGACCGATATCCGGGCTACGGCTTTGCGCGACACAAGGGCTACCACTGCCAGCAGCACATCGAGGCGCTCCGCCGACTCGGCCCTTGCCCCGAGCACCGCCGCTCGTTTGCCCCCATATGCGGCGAGCAGCTGGTCCTCGCGCTTACGGAAGTTGATGAAGCGGGAACGCGCGGTGCCTAAGAAAGGGGAGCGGAAGAAGGCCGTCGGTAGGATCGGAGAGGAGGTCGCGGCGCGCTACCTCGAGAGCCGCGGCTTACGAGTGCTCGCCCGTAACTGGCGGGGACCGACCGGCGAGCTGGACATCGTTGCCGAAGAGGGCGAAACGCTGGTGTTCGTCGAGGTTCGGACGCGGAGCCGCCCCTCCGCAGTGTCCCCATCCGAGTGGTTCCCTTTGAGCAAGCGGCGCAAGCTGTTGGCGGCTGCCTGGGACTATCCGAGCGAGGAGGAAAGGCCCCGCCGCTTCGACGTGATCGGGGTCACTCTCGGTCCCGGGCCACCCACGGTCCTCCACTACCCCGCCGCCTTCGGCGAGGACGGGAGTTAGAACCCGTCCTACCGCTACGCCGCCACAGCGTAATTCCGGCGTCCCGCCAGACAACACGGATCGCCGGGACGGCGAAAGTACGGGAGGACTTGGCCTGGTTGGCATGCGGGCGATGGTCCACCATCCCACGACCCGGTAGAAACACTCGGAAAAAAATCGTGCACCGGACTTGACATGGAGCCGATCTTCTGATACCATATGCGTACCATCCAGGTTGGGGCGTATGCCTTAGGAGGGCGGAGACTTTCTGCCTTCCTTTTTTTTCTTTCGATTCCGGGTCATAATGCTCCAAGCGCCGTGAAGGACCTGTCGAACCACGCTCAAACCCTTCGAGACCTTGCCGCTCTGTTGCACAAACACGGCCTCACCGAGCTGAGCTATGAGGAAGGCAAGGTACGCATCCGCATCCGCCGGGAGCCTTTGGAGCACGAGGCAGTGGTGCCCGCGCTCACTGCCGTGCCGGAGCCTCCACCCGCGGAAACTCCGCCGAGCGGCGAGCCGGTCGAATCGCCGTTCACGGGCGTCTTCTACCGCTCACGAAGACCCAACGAGCCACCCTTCGTCGAGGAAGGCGACCTGGTAGACGAAGGCGAAGTGCTCTGCCTGTTGGAAGCCAACAAGGTTTTCAGCGAGCTGGTGAGCCCGATTGCGGGGGTCGTGTCCAAGATCACTCGCGAGAACGGGGCTTTGGTGCAGTCCGGCGAAGTGCTCTTCTACATTGAGCCGTCTCCTGCGGTAGGCTAGCCTTCATGCCAGAGCTAGTTGTCGCCTCCGTTCAGTTCGCACCTGACTACGCCCAAGTCGACGGCAACGTCACCCGCGTCATCGCACTGCTCCGGGACGCAGCCGAGCGCGGCGCCAGGCTAGTCGTTTTCCCCGAGTGCGCGCTCACCGGGTATGGCTTCCCCGACCGCGAAACGGCGCTGAACCACGCGCTGGCCGCCAACGGTCCGGAGATTCGGTCGCTGGCCGACGAGTGCGCTCGGCTCGGAGTGTACGCCGTAATCGGCTTTGCGGAACGTGGTGAGCCCGGCCTCTACAACAGCGCCGCGCTGCTCGGCCCCAAAGGCCTGCTAGGCGTTTACCGCAAGACCCACTTGCCCTGGATTGGGCTGGACCGATTTGCGGACAAAGGCTCTACCTTACCCGTGTTCGACACGCCGCTCGGGCGTTTCGGCATTCTCATCTGCTACGACCTGCGGTTCCCCGAGGCGGGCGTGTCGCTCGCCCTTCGAGGCGCGGATGCCATTCTGGTCCCCACCAACTGGCCCGAGGGGGCAGAGAGTTCGCCTCACTTCCTCGCTCCCGCCCGCGCTAACGAGAACCGCCTTTACGTCATAGCCTCTAACCGCGTGGGCGAGGAAGCCGGCTTCCGCTTCATCGGAAAGAGCGGCATCTGGGGTTTCGACGGCAAGCCCATCGCATACGCGGATCATGCCGACGAGGCCCTAGTGATTGCACCCATAGACCCCGAAAAGGCGAGGCAGAAACGCGTGATCGTCAAGCCCGGCGAGTTCGAGTCGGAGCCGCTGGCCGACCGCAGACCCGAGTTGTATGAGCTAGACAAACTTCGCAGGAGCCCGAGCAAGGCAGAGTAGCCGCGAAGGAGCGAGACCGCAGGAGGAGAACCCGATAGGCGATGGGTGAGGTGGACTCTGCCCGGTTGCTGCAGTATGTCGGCTTCGTAATCGGTGGCTTCCTCTTAGGCTCGCTCCCGTTCGGCTTTTGGCTGTGCAAGCTGCTGAAGGGCGTGGACATTCGGACGGTGGGGAGCGGCAACATCGGTGCGACCAACGTGTTTCGGTGCGCCGGCCCGCAGATCGGCACCCTCGTCCTTCTGCTGGACATTGCAAAGGGCTCCGTTCCGGCGTTTGTCGGCCGGATTGTAGGGGGCCCGGACCTCGCGGTCGCTGGCGGTGCCGCTGCGGTTCTGGGCCACACCTTCTCGCCGTTTCTAGGGTTTCGCGGCGGCAAGGGCGTGGCGGCCGCGCTGGGGCTGCTGCTTGGCGCGACGCCACTCGTTGCCGGGGTCGCTCTGGCCTGTTTCGTGGTGGTGTTTGCCGTCACGCGGTGGGTGTCTCTGGCCTCGATGCTCGGAGCGCTGAGCGCGGCCGTGCTGGTTCTCGCCCTGCCTTCAGCGACCTCCGTTCGCGCTCTGATTCTGGTGATTGCGCTCTTGCTGATCGTCAACCACCGAGCCAATATCCGGCGTCTGCTCCGCGGGGAAGAGCCGAAGTTCCGTTTCGGCGGCACGAAGGCGCCCGAAACCGGGAAGAGCTCAGAGCCGGCATCTGTGTAGTTGCGATCTTCGCGGCACTCTGCGATCTTCGCGGCCCTTTGCGCTCTCTGCGTGACCATCCAAGCCCCGAGCGTGGCGGATGCGACACGCCCACGACGTCGAGGGCAGGAGCCGTAGCCATGGTCCGGTTGCGATCTCTGCGGCACTCGGCGCTCTCCGCGTGACCATCCAAGCCCCGAGCGCGGCGGATGCAACACGCCCACGACGTCGAGGGCAGGAGCCGTAGCCATGGGCCGGTTGCGATCTTCGCGGCCCTTTGCGCTCTCTGCGTGACCATCCAAGCCCCCGGGCGTGGCGGATGCGACACCTCCAAGACGACAAGGTCAAGAGCCGAAGCCATGGTCCGGTTGCGATCTCTGCGGCTCTTTGTGCTCTCTGCGTGACAACCCACGCGCTCGGCACGCAACCATCCGCATCGAAAACCGGGCCCGTCGTGCAGGACTGCTCGCTCGCAGACGATAAGATTCAACGAGATGCCCATCGAGATGCCACTTGCCATAGACTACACACCCGCCGTCCTGTTCTTGAAGGCGGTGCTGCTCTGGGCGCCGGCAGGCTACTGGATTCATCATCTCTTTCTTCGCTCGGTGGCGGCGGACGTAGGAGGGGTCGAGGCAGCACTCGGAATCGGCGCGGCGATCGGTCTGGCAGCCTTCGGCACCTTCCATCCCGAGGGTTGGGTCACCGCCAGTGCGTCGGCAGCCCTTTGGATCTCGGCTATCGGCGCTCCGCTGGCGACCAACTTCATCAACAAGCAAGCGCACAAGACACTGGACATCGAGCGCATGAAGAAGGCGTGCAAGGCGCTCGTCTCTAACCCCAACAACCCCTCTGCCTTAGCCGATCTCGGCAGATCCTGTCACCGAGCCAACCTCAACGCATCTGCGGCAATCTTCTTGGAGCGGGCGGTGGCAGCGGCCCCGCAATACATGAACGATGAGAAGCGCATGCTGCAATGGGTGCGCCGCAGTGTGGAGGGCGACCCGCACGACCATCCCAACTCCTGCCCTAACTGCCGTTATGCGAACGACCCAGGCGACATCCTGTGCAAGCGGTGCGGCGGCATGGTGTTAGTGCTCATCGCCGGCGGCAGGTGGCTTCCCGAGTCCGCTCCGGGCAAGCTGCTACGCATCTGGGCGGTCGCGCTCGCTGTCATCTTCCTCGCCCCGATGGTGGGCGCTACCATGAAGTCCGCTCTTGCCATACCCATCATCGCCCTGCTGGCAATCGGCGGAGCGCTGCTCGTGTGGCGTATCATCACGCGATGAGACGTCTCGACCGCTACCTCATCGGTGAGACTTTGCTACCTTTCGGCATCGGTGCTGCTGCCGCAGTCATGCTGCTGACCGGCGGCTTGCTGGCGGAGTTCGGCCCGCTGCTCCTCGACCGCAAGGTGGGCATGCTGGCCGTCCTGCAGTTGATCCTCTTTCGCCTTCCGTTCTTGTTAGTGATCGCCGCCCCGGTCGCCACGGCGGTGGGCACGGCGATGGCCGTCAGTCGCCTAGCACGGGACCAAGAGGTGCTGGTGATGCGGATGGCGGGTATCAGCGTCCGCCGCATCTTCCTGCCATACGTAGTGATGGGACTATTCATGTTCGGCCTTACCTACTGGTTTCAGGAAGCGGTCGTTCCCGGATCGGGCTCGGCGTTCAAACAGCTCTTCTTTCGAATCTCGCTGATGCAGAGTCAGCCCAGCCTCGCGCCGAACACGGTGCTGCGTGTTAGGGAGTTCATCTTCTGTCTCGGTTTCGTTCAGCAGCGCTCCGACCGTGTGTTCGAGGTGCAAGAGGTCACCGCATTCCGTCCCAAAGGCGTGAAAGAGGTGACTATCACGCGCGCACCGCGAGCCGTGTATGACAACGGGCGCTGGATTCTGCACGACCCCCAAACCTGGGTCTTCGGCGCAGGTGGTCGCTTGTTGCACTTCGAGAAGATCGAGCGGATGGAGATCGAAGGTCGCGTGCCGTTGCAGGACATCGTGGGAGCCCCGCAGCCCGACGAGCTTACGCGAAAGAAGCTGGGTGAGTTGATCGAAGAAGAGCGCCGGGCGGGCCGCGACGTGCGCGCGAAGGAAGTGCAGTACCACACCAAACTCGCCGTGCCCTTCGCGTGCGTTATCTTCTCCCTTTTCGGACCCATCTTCAGCTTGGCATTCGCGAGGAGCGGTGGCTTCGCGGGCGTGCTTCTTTCCGTGTTAGTGGTCTTCGCGCACATCAACCTGTTACTGCTGTTCAGCAAGATCCTGGGCGAACCGGGAGTGATACCGCCTATCGTAGCAGCCTGGGCACCCAACGCAATCTTCTTCCTTGCAGCGCTGATCGCGATGCGGAGGGTGGAGTGAGAGCGGTCGTTTGGATCTCGCTGCTACTTACGTCAGTCGTGTACGCACAGGACAATCCGCTGCAGCCGAGCGGCTTTCGTCCGCCGCCCCCTAAGCAGTACGATCTGGGAGCCCCAGACCCTTCGCTGGAGGACACGGAACGGATTTACTGGAAGCGCTTCGGCTCCATAAAGGTAGTAGGGTCCAAAGTTACCGCCAGCGACGGTGTGGAGTTCCAATATCGTGGCTACACCGTGCGAGCCAATGAGGCTGCGGGAGACACCGAAACCGAGCAGTTCACTCTGCGGGGAGAAGTCACACTTCGCGGCGTGGACCAAGTGGTCACCGGCCATGAAGTGTGGGTGGACTTCCGCGAGAGGACCTACCGATTCCTGGATGGATCTGCCGACTTTCGGCCCAGCTTCTTCGATGGCAGGCTCCTCTCGAATCTGTATGGGGCCGCGGAGCGATCCGAGGGTGGGGAGAAGCATGTGGTACTCGACGGAGGTTCCATCACCACTTGCTCGTTGGACCACCCTCACTTCCACCTGGGCGCGCGAGCGATCGAGGTCACCCCCGGAGACCGCGCCATACTGAGAGATGTTAGGATCAGCGCGCTCGACCGCACGCTACTGACGCTTCCACACTTCGTCCTACCCCTAGACCGCCCCAACTACAACGGTTACCTGCCAGACGTCGGACGCTCGCAGTTCGAGGGAGTGTATGTCAAGTCCCGATTCGACGCCAACCTTCTCGGTAAGCAGCGTGCCACCGTTCGCGCGGAAGCTATGGAGAAGCGGGGACTGGGGCTGGGACTCGGACAGGTGTGGAAGTATGCAGCGGGAGAGGGCGGGTACAACGTATACAACCTCTATGATCAGCAACGAGGTCAGAACACTCTGACTGGTGACTTCACCCATAACGAGCGTATCGGCAAGCTGGGCTTCAGTTCGCGACTGGGGATCAGTCGTAACATCTATGCGAACTTCCCGGAAACGCGCCGATTGGACGGCTCCATCGGTTTGCGTTACGGCTCCTCCTCGCTAGACTATCGCGATTCTCGCAACGATAGCGGTGATTACTCGTCCGGAAACCGCACGATAGCCCTTGCCGATAACAGGCGATTGGGTGGTGGTTTCTCCGCTACCTCGCGCATCGCCTACACGAACTTCGAGACCCAGCGCGCAGGCGTGACCCTAAGCCAGCGCGAACAGGCGGACGTCAACCTGGGTCTGCGCTACGCTGCGAGGACGTTCGACGCGGACCTCACCTATCAGCGTCTCGTGCCCATCGGAGGTACTACCACCTATCGTACCTCGTTCGAGCGCACACCGGTGCTGACGTTACGCTCGGACACGAGTAGGCTGTTAGGATGGCGCAGCGAGCCGAGGGTCGCTCTCGAGGCGAGCGTCGGAGAGTACGTAGACGGCTTTCGAAACGTCCGCGTTGTCCGCGAAGGATTCGGGGCACGTGCATCCCAGAGTACGAAAACGGGCAAGGGTTTGTCCTTCGGTTACAGCTCTGAGTTCGCGCAGTCGTTCCACAGTGATGGTACCGCACAGTACGTGCTGAACCAAACCATCGAGAGTCGCTATGGACTGTCGTCTGGGGAACGCGCACAGGGCATCATCCTGCGCTATCGCTACACACGCCCCTACGGCTACTCCCCGCTCTCTTTCGACCGTCGCGGCGAAACGAACATCGCGACTGCGCTGCTGGAGATACCCTTTGCAGGGGGCCTGACGTTTCGGGCAGGTGGCGGATACGACCTTCTGCAAGAGAAGCGCGGCCAGGTCGCCTGGAACACGATAGGTGCCGCCCTACGCTACCGGCCATCGGACGACTTCTTTGCACTCGTGACTTCCTCGTATGATCCACGTGAGCAGCTGTGGAGCACTACGCGGCTAGCCTGTGCGTGGCGGCTCGGCGAGACGACGCTGCAAGCGGAGGCTCGCTACGACGGCAGATTGGAACGATGGGGGAATGCGAACTTTCGCCTAGAGGGTCTTCGCCTGGGACGCCTCAAGACCTCGCTGTTGCTGTTATACAATGGGTACTTGAAGCAGTTCGACACCCAGCAGTTCCAGCTCACCTATGACCTGCACTGTGCGGAAGCGGTGATCGGCTACCGCAACACATTGACCGGCTACCGGCGAGGGCAGGACTTCCAGTTCGCTATCCGACTGAAGGCGCTGCCCTACCGCTCGGACTTCGGCCTAGGTGTGTCGGGTGAGCCCCTCGATACGAGCACGGGTGTAGACTTCTAGCGACGCCGCGGTCACCACCCGGCCTATGCTATCTCTTTACTGCCCCTACCTCTCCCAGCAGCCGCGGCGCTGACCTATCCCTCACGCCTCGCAGTGGGGAGGGTCGGGCATCCCACACCGTCACGCTGAACTTGTGGTCATGCTGAGCCTTACGTCATGCTGAGCCTGTCGTCACGCCGTCATGCTGAGCTTGTCGAAGCATCCACCCACCCTCCACCACCGACCCCGTCATGCTGAGCCCGTCGAAGCATGACGGACTCCTAATCCATCACCACCACGATAGGCTCGGGCAGTGACAGCGTTCAACCCTCCTACACCGTCATGCTGAGCCTTACGTCATGCTGAGCCCGTCGAAGCATGACGGACTCCTAATCCATCACCACCACGATAGGCTCGGGCAGTGACAGCGTTCAATCCTCCGAGACCGTCATGCTGAGCATGTCGAAGCATCCACCCACCCTCCACCACCGACCCCGTCATGCTGAGCCCGTCGAAGCATGACGCACCCCTCAGCGGACCCCCAAGCGCCGTCATGCTGAGCCTTACGTCATGCTGAGCTTGTCGAAGCATGACGGCCACCTGCCGCGAACGCAGCATCATACCACGCAACCTCGCGGCTCTCCCCGTCATGCTTCGACAGGCTCAGCATGACGGCGGATGGGGTTTGGCCGCGCCCCGACCCGTGCGCTGGCTGCTGGGGCCCTAGAGCCCCAGGTAGGGACCACCACCTTCCATGGGCCGAGCATGGCGGCATTGGCTCTGCCAGGCGTCCCGTCCGCCTTTACCACGG
>BTVI01000045.1:0-22409 GCA_045862955.1 Fimbriimonadales bacterium | reverse complement strand
GCACGCTGCGTGGCACACAGCCGGCAGGCATGTGGTCCCTATGCCTCACCCCTCGCAGAGGATGGGGCACTGGTGACGTCATGCTGAGCCTGTCGAAGCATGGGACCGCCGGCCGTACGTTTCCATGCCTAGACGTTTCGGCTGCCGTCTGCTGCCACGCTCTCACCCAGCGACCCCCCCGCGCAGTCGAACGTCGAGGCAGCCAACGCCAGCGGCCGGTGATGGCCCCCTCACCCCAGCCCTCTCCCCCGCGCACGGGGGAGAGGGAGCAGATTTTCCATGCCTGGACGCTTCGTGCCCCGGCGCGGTCCTTGGGTTCGAGCCATGCCGTCGGTAGCTGCTAGTCCGCGGACGCGGGCCGGGACATGACAATAGGGGAGGTGGCGGCGTACCTACTGCGCCTTCCGCGGCTTGCCGCGTTCGTCGTAGTCGTTGAACTCGAAGACGTAACGCCACCAGTTGTTGAGGCGGCCGTCTTCGTTCCAGCCGGGCGCCCGAGGGAGTCTGGCAAACCACCACTTCATGTAGTTGCGATGGTAGTCCGGGCCGCCCCAGTTCTCGCACGACACCGGCTTCTTTGCGCCTGTTAGCTTCGGGTAGTTCAGCCAGTCGTCCGCGGTACTCTGCACGACGCGCTTGTTGTCATAGTCGTACCCGTCCATCGCATTTGGTGGATAGTGACAGGTACCCACTGCCGCCACACCACCCGACTGCACGGCGTTGGCCGCAAAGCGCGCCCAGTTGGTCGTCAGCTCTTCGACCTTCCAGCCGCCATACACACGCGACATCGTGCTCTCCGTGCGGTGGCAGAGGTCGTGGAGCATCTCGGCAACACCGCGCTCGTAGTTGAAGCCCATAACCGCAAAGGCCTTTTTGCATGGGACCTTGTCGTAGCCATACACCGCGCCGTTGATGTAGAAGGCATCCTTTCCAGCCATGGCAGACTCGTCGTAGCCGAAATACGGTCCACCCATGAACCACACTTCGTCTATGTCGCCGCTCTCCACACGGCGTATGACGTCGTAATCCTTGAAGGTTTTGAGATAGTCGGCCGTATCAGGACTATGCCAACCCTTGCCCGTCTTGTGGCACTCCATATACTGCTCCGGCGTGTAGGTGAAACCGTCTATCTTCGTGTGGAACGTGTCGATGTCCACCCATTCGCGAATGGTGTAACGGATTAGACCTCCAGTCGCCTCACGTAGATCGGCGATGTATCCCTCGGCCAGTTTGCGTGGATCGTTCCACCCGACGACTTGTGTCAGTCGCTTGTTCCCCTCTTGCGGGATGATAGGATCGAAGTTGAGCACGAGGACCTTGACGATAATTGGGCGCTCGCCCCTTAGCGGGTCGGGCTTCGCAGCATCGGTGGGTTGTGACCATGCAACGGTCAGAACTGCGAGCGATAGGGCGATAGCATAGGCTTTCACGGCAACCTCCTCACCCGATTATGACCGACGCGGCTCAGTCGGAGGCCAGCTCGAGGGGCCCTTCCGCCAGGTCGGCCGGGTCCGGCTCCCAGTCCGCGGGCTGGATAGCTCCGTATATCGCGTGGGGATGGTGGCCGCGGTACGCCCAGCCTTGGTCGCCGTAGCTCCAGTGCCAATACTCGCTGGGGTAGTTGGTGAGGCCGACCTCGCTCAGCGCCTCGGCCAGAATCTGCCGGTGCATGCGGGCCTCTTCGGTCAGGTTCGGCGCGTCCATCGGGTAGCCCCGAGGGTCGAACCGCTCGTACGGCGATAGGTGGTCCAGTGCGTTGCCTTCGCTGTCGGCCAGCAGCAGGTCCACAGCGCCTCCCGTGGTGTGCGGGGGCGGCACACGACCGTTCATTGGAGCGGTGAAGCGGTTCACCGTGCGTTTCAGTTTGGCCTCGGACCAATCGGGATGCCTATCCCGGAAGCGATTCCAACTCCACAAGTAGAGCCTCTGCTGGATGTGCGGGGCGCGCCATCCCTCGATGATGCCGAGCCGGTAGCCCTTCGGCAGCAGCGCGTTGGCGCGGCAGAGCATGTTTGCCACCGTCTCACGGAGCAGCACCTCGCGCCGATAGCGGAACCGCGAGGGCAGCATGTGCAGATCTGGGCAGACGCGAAGGAACTCCACCAGCGGCTCGCCGCATTCGACGATGCGAACGCGGCGAAGCTGAGAAACGGGCTCCAGAATGGACGGTTTTCTCGGCGTCAAGTGCGGACAACCTCCGGGCGGCCATTGTAGCAGCCCGAGCCGGTCCGAAGGGCTCGAGCGACGATACCGCGTCCATTACGAGAACGTGGATCGCTCGGTTCCTGAGGAAATTGCGATATGCTCGCTTGACGAATGACGGTATTTGCTGTAGACTGCTAGAAGAAGCGGGGCGCCGCTCGGCGGCCCGGATGATTTGTTGTTCTTTGCTGGCAACCTGGAGGTACTGATGAAGAAAGGACTTCTCCCGGCTTTGCTGCTTGCGGCGTTCGTGCGCCCAGCGGCGGCGAGCGACCTGTATGTCACCTGGAACTGCCTGATCGCGGGCGACCTGTCGGCTGGAGCCTCGACGGTGCTCTTCGGTTCGGTCCAGATCGGCGCCGACCGAATCTTCGACACCGATGCGAACTTTCTCGCCCCCGACGCGTTCGTGGGCAATGGCACGAACCGGCAAGATGGAATGCTGACAATCGTCTGCGAGATCTTCGCTCCGGAGCCGTATCTGATCGACCGCATAACGGTGGACCTCTTGGGGTCTCTCGTGCCCGGACCCTTTGCGCAGAACCCGCGGATCGAGTGGACCGAGCTCATCTTCGACATCTCTAACGATGAGCCCCTGCTACTCGTGAGTGACGCCGGCACAGACGCTTCGCAGCCGAGCACGCGAACGTACGACTTTGCCCCGGTCCGGAAGATTCGGATTCAGGAGACCTTCGACCTGACCGGTGTGACGTACATGGACGGCGACGAGAAGAAGATTGACCCGAGCGCGATCGCGGCGCTTCCTATCGTAGAGAAGCACGTGCGCATAGTGCCCGAACCGAGTCATGTGGCAGGCCTAGCCGTCGGAGTTGGAGCCCTGCTCGCTCTCAGCCGCAGGCGCAAGTAGGCAGAACGCAAGGGTGAGCCGACGGGGGCGGCGCCTGCACCTCCGGTGCCACCTCCGAGTTATGTGCCGTCTTCACCGGGCTTAGAACTCGGTTCCGTGACCACGCCTGTCACTCGCAGCTCCGTAGTCATCGAGCTTTCGCCTACTGTTAGGGTGACCGTGTACGTCCCGGGCGCTACCAGGGGGGGCGAGTCCTCCTCGCCGCGTCCCCTCTGCCCGGAAGGTGTGGCAGTCTCTCCGATGCTCAAATCCCACCGAACCACCCGCAGACCCTTCTCGCTAGAGCCGGTGCGACGATGGATGGTCTTGCCGGTGGAATCGGTGACGGTGATGATCGGTCCCTCCCCCTCGGCTTCGTCGCGTAGCCAGTAGTAGATGTCCAGACCCCTCGGTGGGTTGGGGGCGACGAACTCCCTCGTAGAGAGCTGACTGCCCGAGACGGGGATGTAGGCGGCCACAGGCGGGAGTGAGAAGAGGTGGAACCGCTTCTCCATCACCGCGGGAGTCAGCTCCAGCAGCGGAGTAGCCTTGTCCAAAACGTACAGGCTGCGCCCGTGCGTCGCCGCTACGATGGTGTGGTCCCGGCGATGAATGAGAATGTCGTCCACCTCCACCGCAGGCAGGTTCTTCATCAAAGGAAGCCAGTGTGCTCCTTCATCGTTGGAAAGGAAGCAGCCGAACGACGTGCCCACTAACAGCACCCCGGCAGCCAGTGGACTCTCGCGTACCACCTGGATCGGGTGGTGCCCCGGCAGATCCCCGTGAATAGCGCGCCAGGTCTTCCCATAGTCGCGTGTTACGAACAGCAGCGGCTCGAACACATCGCTGCGGTGTCCGTCGAAAGACAGGTAGGCAGTCCCCTCGTGAAAGCGCGAGGCTTCGATGCGCGACACCCACAGGTCCCGTACCTTAGCGGGAAGGTTCTTGCCCACCTCGTCCCACTGTTTGCCACCGTTGCGCGTCACCCACACGTTGCCGTCGTCTGTTCCGACCCATATCAGGCCTGGCTTTCGGAGCGACTCGGAGATCGTTACGATGGTTCCATAGGTCTCGGCGCCGGAACCTGCGGTGGTGATGCGTTCCGGATGCATCTTCGAGAGGTCGGGGCTGATGGGTTCCCACCAGTCGCCTTGCTGCGTCACGCGGAAGAGCCTGTTCCCACCGATGTACAGCACATCGGGATTGTGTGGTGACAATAGCAGCGGAGTGTTCCAATTGAACCGGTAGCTGGGTGTGCCCTCGGGTGCGGACGGACGGATATTCTTCGATTGCCCGTTCTTTCGGTCGAGACGCCTCACCGCCCCGTTCTGGGTTTCCGAGTAGATGATGTTCGGATCGCGCGGGTCCACCTGCACGTAGAATCCGTCGCCGCCACCGACACTATACCAGTCCGCGTTGCTGACACCAGTCGTGGTGCGAGTGGCGATGGGACCGCCCCAACTGCCGTTGTCCTGCAAACCGCCGTACACGTGGAACGGGTCCCTGTCGTCAGCGGTGATCTCATAGAACTGCCCCAGCGGGAAGTTGCTCAAGAAGTCCCACTTTGCGCCATCGTCATAGGTGACATAGATTCCACCGTCGGTGCCGACGATGGCGTGCTCGGGCTTCTCGGGATCGATCCACATCGCGTGCACGTCCGGATGAATGTTGCCCGAGTACCCACCGCGGAATGTCGTGCCACCATCGGTCGAGCGCGTTATCTGAAATCCGAGCTGGTACACCTTCTTATCGTCTTTGGGGTCTATGCGGATCTTGCTGAAGTAGAAGCCACGTGGTACGTTCTGGTTTACTCGTTTCCACGTCAGACCGGAGTCCTCGGAGCGGAACACTCCACCCTCCGGACTGCGAGAGTTGAACACCTGCCCGCCCCCGCCTACGTGACTCTCGATTACCGCCATCACTACCTTCGGGTTGCTACGTGACACCGCGATGCCGATCCGACCCAGTGGCCCCTTGGGCAGCCCTTCGGTTAGCTTGGTCCAGGTGTTCCCGTTATCGGTGGAACGGTACAGCCCAGACCCCTCGCCGACGCCCTGGAATCCCCATGGCGTCCGAAGTCGCTGGTACATGGCAGCGAACATGATGCCGCTTCCGGGCTCTCCGAAGGCTATGTCGATCGCGCCCGTCTTGTCGTCCACCTTCAGCACGTGCTGCCACGTCTTGCCGCCATCGGTAGTCTTGAACACACCCCTCTGCGGGTGGTAGCCCCACAGTCGGCCTACAGCAGCGACATAGGCAGTGTCCGGGTCATCCGGCGCTACGAGAATGCGAGCAATGTGATGGGTGTCCTCCAGTCCGAGGTGCTGCCATGTCTTGCCGCCATCGGTGGTACGATACACCCCGTTGCCCCAGCCGGAGCTGTTGCGACCGCTCGGCTCACCGGTACCCACCCATACCACCTCCGGGTTGGAGGGCGCGATGGCGACAGCACCGATGGACTGCACGGGTTGGGAATCGAACACCGGGGTCCAGCTCGTGCCGTTGTTCACGGTCTTCAGCACGCCACCCGTCGCCATGCCAACGTAGAAAGTGAACGGGTTACTCTCCACCACTGCGATGTCCGACACCCGTCCACCCATGCTCGCCGGCCCGATGCTGCGCCACGAGAAGGTGTCGAGGACCTCCTTCGTGAGCGTCTGTGCGGCGGCGTCGAGCATCATCGTGAAGCAGACCAGCATGGCCAGCGATACAACACCGATGCGCATTCTGTGCATGAACTACGGACCTCCCGATTGGGTACATGGTGCTTCTAGCACCACTGCCAGACTCCTCCCTCTCCCTTCCCAAGGGAGAGGGTTGGGGTGAGGGTTGCACCGAGCTGGCGGCGGAGAGGTGCTCCGCTACGATCTTGGCGACTCCTTTGCGAATCCCGCGTGATAGCCGGAGTGGCAGACTGGCACTGCCCTGCCGAGGGCTAGATGCTGCAAGGCACCGGCGGTGGACCTCACGCAAAGCACGCAGAGAGCCGCGGAGCCTGCAACGAGCCGATTCCACCACCATCCCAATTCGTGGCAGTTCTCGGTGTGACCACCAGCTCATCCGCCAGGGAGAGCGACACGAGAAGCCCCCACCGCAAGCGTTGTGGGCACCGCTGGACCCTATTTGGCGTCTCGCGTGACAGCCGGCCAGTCGTCGGTGCGGAAGGGAGAGGCGGGTAGGCCGTCGCCGTTGACGAGATTGGGTGTCGCTATGTCGCTCCATGCATAGCGCACTGCCACGGGGTGCTCTACCTCCTCAGACCACACGACCACCTCACGGCCTTCGATGCGGGCATGCGCAGGCACGAACTTCCGGTCCTCGCCGGCAATCTGAAAATGACTCGGCGCCTTCCCGTCCGAGGTGCTAAGCCCCTTTTCCGCATAGCGAAAACCGATACGTGCCTCACGTCCCACTACTGTCATCTTCTCGAACAACGGTCCGCTGAAGGTGACACTCTTGCCGTAGTCTCTCGCTAGCGCCCACAACGCGAGCCGCCGCCCCACCTCTTGCTTGTTGCGTGGGTGGATGTCGTTCACATCACCGATGTCCATGGTGACTACCATGCCGGTGTTGCGCAAGCGCAAAGCAAGTGCTTGCGCCTCACGGAGTTCCGCGCAGGCTTCAGGGGCGTTGTAGCGATAGGGTGCTATCTGCACGTAGTAGAAGGCAAAATCCCCACGGCCCCAAGCCTTGCGCCATCCCTGAATCATGGTCGGAAACAACGTCCGATACTGCCACGCGCGACCCACGTTCGACTCGCCTTGGTACCAGATGACTCCGCGGATGCGATAGGGGATGAGCGGAGCTACCATGCCGTTGAAAAGGTGGGCGGGCCGTGCGCCTGGAGAGACCGCAGGGTCGCTCGCCCTTGGAACCAGGGGCTGCAGCTCAGTGGAGCGCTCGATCTCGCGCAGCGGGGTCCACGCTTCGGCAGGGGTGCCACCCCAAGACGTGTTGATCATTCCGACGGGTACGCCGAGTGCACGGCGCAGCTCTCTCGCGAAGAAGTAGCCGACTGCCGAGAACCTCCCGACGGTGTCTGGCGAACACTTCTGCCAACTGCCCTCGCAATCGTCTGCCGGACTGGCGGACGCGGCGCGCGCGACCGTGAACATGCGAATCGCGGCATCCCGTGCCGAGGCGATCTCCACTTCAGCGTCCTTGGTAGCGGAGACCGGCCACTCCATGTTCGACTGGCCTGAGCACACCCACACCTCGCCGACGAGAACGTCGTGCACCTCGACGCGGTTGCGGCCATGCACCGCCAGGGTCATAGGTTCGGCCGACGCCCGGAGCGGAGGCATGGTGAGGACCCAGCGCCCCGAGGAGTCGGCAGTCGTCACGCGACGGTTGCTGCCCACCTCCACGGTAATCCTCTCGCCTTTGTCGGCCCAGCCCCAAACGGGGAACTGCTTATCCCGCTGCAACACCATTCCATCCGTGAACAGCCGGGGCAGTCTCACATCGGCGGGTGCAGAAGCGACGAGCGCGAGCAGCGCAGAGCAGATCGAAAGGGTTCGAGTAGACGACATGGCAGGCATCGGTCCTTTCGTGTTCAGGTGGCCCGATGCTACCTGGAGTGCCTCCGGGAGTGCCCAACGAAAGGACGCCGCAGCGTTCGCTGCGGCGCCGAAGGAAAGGACAGCGTTGTGAGAAACGCTACGAGGTCGGTCCGGAAGCCCGGGCCGAAAGCTTAGGCCCCCTTGCCGGTCGGCTTACCGGTCGGCTTGTTGCCCGGAGCCTTTCCGGCACCTGCCGCACGCTCCTTGAAGCGCGCGCCCATCTGGTCGAACTTCTTCTGCTGTTCGGCGGTGAGCTGCTTGCGAATGGCGGCGTTCGTACTCTGGCGGATGTTCTGCATCTGCGTGCGCTTGGCATCCGGCTGAAGCTTGGTGTTCTCCGCGACCTTCTTCATGTCGGCGATGCTCTTGGCGAGGATGGGCTTGATAGCGGTCTGCTGCTTCGCGGTCAGGTTGAGCTGGTTGGTGAGCATCTGCAACCACGTGTCCGCGTCGAACTTCCTGTGGGCCATGCCCTCCGGCCGCTTCTGGCTGGGCGCGCTCTTAGCCTGGGCCAGGCTGGGCGAGGTGATGGCCAAGGCCATGGCCAGAACCGCGGCGACAACAATCAATCTCTGGGTCATCTTCACTCCTCCGCTCTGATGTGGCGCCGCGCCCCCAGCGACGGGGAAATACGATAGCAGCCGAGCCCTCGCCCGGCCGGCGGATCGCGCTGCCGCGCAACCGTGGGGCGCGGCGCCGGGTTTCACCCTACTCTCCCGTATACGAACCGGGAGCGTTCGGGTTCACCCGAGATGCCTCCTCCGGCACCCGCTGGGCCTTCTGAGGCAATCCGATGCTGCATTCGGGCTCCGATCAGGCTCCAATTTGCCGTGATGCAGATTCTCATGCCCTGGCCCGCGCCCGCCGCTCTACAGCAACTCAGCGCGCACTGCGAACCTAGGACCGCGCCGGGGCATCCTTGGTCCCCTCGGGCGTGTCGTCCGCGGCCCTCGGCGCTTGACTCCGGACGGCTTTTCGGATACACTTCGCTATTGCCCGCGCGGGTGGCGGAACTGGTAGACGCGCATGCTTGAGGTGCATGTGAGGAGACTCGTGGGGGTTCGAGTCCCCCCTCGCGCACCATTCGGGCTTTCTCGGTCGGGCGATTAGCTCAGTGGTAGAGCGCTTCGTTCACATCGAAGAAGTCACTGGTTCGAATCCAGTATCGCCCACCACCCCTCGTCAGCGTAGCTGCACCGCAGCAGGGCCCGATGCTTAGTGACTCCCACTCCCCGTTCCCCGGCCGAACCGAGCGAGGTATCGCGAGCGGGTGTTCCGAGACCCCGCTCTTGTCAACCTCCGCGATCTCGGCGAGCCCTTTGCGAGCTTTGCGCGAGCATTCGAGCCAGAACGTGGCAGTGCCCTACCGCTTGTGAGTCGCACCACCACGTCGGGTCGGGGACTCACGCGAAGCACGCAGAGATCCGCAGAGAGCACGAGGAAGCAGGTGAGGGCGGCGCAACGCCGGGGTCTGGATGGATACGATGTCTCCGAACCCTCGTTGTCGCCCCGCCCCAGACACCCGGCCACGTAGGGAAAACAGCCGCGACCGGCGAATCCTTCGGCATCACCCGCATCGGAGCCGCACGCATGCTCTGTTCAATCCTCGTAACAGGAGGCTCGATTGTCATGGCCTCGACCATCGGTCCCATCGCACAGGGAGGCGCGCCGCACCCCGCTTCCACTCTACTCTGGTACCGGACACCGGCTGCCGTCTTTACCGAAGCCCTGCCCATCGGCAACGGGCGGCTGGGCGGCATGGTGTACGGCCGCACGGCACACGAGCTGGTCCGCCTCAACGAGGACACGGTGTGGACCGGCGGGCCCTACGACCCGCATGGCGAGGGCAAGGGCGCAGCCGCTCTTCCCGATATCCGGCGATTGGTGTTCGAGGGCAAGGGCCGCGAGGCCGAGGAGCTCTTCGAGAAGGAGATGATGTCGAAAACCTGGGAGATGGCATCCTACCAGCCGCTCGGCGACCTCGAGATCTGGTTTCCGGGGCACGACTCGGTAACGGACTACCGTCGAGAACTCGATCTGGACACAGCCATCGTGACAGTCACCTATCGAGTCGGCGAGACAAACTTCCGGCGTGAGTACCTCTGCTCGCCGGTGGATCGGGTGCTGGTGGTGCGCATAACAGCCGATAAGCCTGGGTCCGTGTCCCTCGATGCCACCCTCCAGGGTAGAACCAACGCGAAGCACCCCGGTGACGCCCAGTTTCGTATAAGCAGCGAGAAGCCCAACACCATCATCCTCTCTGGCAAGACTGCCTCCTACGCAGAAGCGAGTGGGCTCACCTACGAGGCCCGCCTGACGTGCAAGAGCGAAGGAGGTGGCACCGCGATCGTCCGCACAGCGGAACATGACACGCTGCGAGTGCGAGATGCCGATTCGGTGACGCTGCTGCTTGCTGCCGCCACCAATTTCGGCACTTTCCGTGAGTGGGGGAGCGACCCCTCGACAAAGAACCGTGACACGCTAGCCGAGGCCGATTCGAGGCCTTATGACCGAATCCGCGAGAAACACGTAGCCGCGCACCGCACGCTCTTTCGCCGCGTCTCGCTCGATCTGGGCGAAACGGCGGACTCGGCGCTGCCAACCAACGAGAGGTTCGCCGCGTTCGCCGAAGGTCGTGACCCCGCGCTGCCAGCGCTCTACTTCCAGTTCGGCCGTTACCTACTCATCTCATCCTCTCGCCCCGCTGATCAGCCGGCCAACTTACAGGGCTTGTGGAACGAAGACATGAACCCGGCGTGGGGCTGCAAGTACACCACGAACATCAACGCCGAGATGAACTACTGGCCGGCCGAGGTGTGTAACCTGTCAGAATGCCACGAGCCGCTGTTCGATCTGATCCGCGACCTGTCGGTCTCCGGAGCGGAAACCGCCAAGCGCAACTGGGGTGCATCGGGGTGGGTGCTTGGGCATAACACCGACCTGTGGCGTGCTACCGCGCCCATTCATGGTGCCTACTGGGCAGCATGGCATACTGGCGGGGCGTGGCTCTGCACCCACCTGTGGGAGCACTACCAGTTCTCGGGAGACGAGGCCTTCCTGGCCGAGGTGTATCCGGTTATGAAAGGGGCGGCGCAATTCTTCTTGGACACATTGACAGAGCATCCGAAGTATGGGTGGCTCGTCACGTGCCCCAGTAGCTCGCCCGAGAACGGACCGGGGGGTGACAAGGCCTGGAAGTGGAACCCCGATGGTACCTACGTGAAGCCCGTGGGCATCTGCGCGGGCCCCGCCGTGGACACGCAGATCCTGAGCGAGTTCTTCGCACAGTGTGCCCAAGCCGCGACCGTGTTGAACACCGACAAAGAGTTTCGTGGGAAACTCCAGGCCGCGCGGGCAAAACTGCCACCTATGAAGGTGGGCCGACATGGTCAACTGCAAGAGTGGCTGGAAGACCTGGACGATCCGAACGACAAGCATCGCCACGTCTCGCACATGTGGGGCGTGTGCCCCGGCACCAGCATCTCTCCCCGCAAGACGCCCGATCTAGCGAACGCCGCGAAGCGATCACTAAACATGAGGGGTGACGAGGGCCCGGGCTGGTCCATGGCATGGAAGATCAATCTGTGGGCGCGGCTGCTCGATGGCGCGCACGCTTATACGCTGATTCGAAAGGCGCTCACGTTGTCCGAGGACTCCTTGCTCGCACCGCCGCGCGGAGGTACCTATCCCAACCTGCTCTGCTGCCATCCGCCGTTCCAGATCGACGGCAACTTGGGTGCGACGGCGGGTATCGCAGAGATGCTACTGCAGAGTCATCTAGGTGAGATCCACCTGCTGCCCGCGCTTCCAGTCGCTTGGGCCCAGGGTTCGTTCTCTGGGCTACGGGCGCGCGGTGGCTTCGAGGTGTCCGCACGCTGGGCGGACGGAAAGCTGGTGGAAGCCACCATCCGCTCGCTGACAGGAGGCGTCGCCACCGTACGGGCGGGGATAGGAATGGCGGTAACACACGCGGGCCGAGCGGTCACCATCCGCAAGCCCGAGCAGGGAGTGGTCCAATTCGAAACGAAGGCGGGTGAATCGTACGTGGTTCGCCCGCAGTAGGGACATCGTATTCCGCGCGGGGCTCCTACACCCCCTCTTGCGAGCCTCTGGGCACCCAGCTAACAGCCGTGAGCCCGCGATCGATGTCGGCCGCGTTGCCACGTCCGCGCCTACCTCCGGGAGGTGAGTGGCGACGCTCGTGCGTCAACAAGAAGCGCTTGCGCTCGAGACCGCCTGCATAGCCTGTGAGCTGGCCACGCGCGCCGACCACTCGGTGGCACGGGACGATGATGGAGATAGGGTTTCTCGCGACGGCGCCCGCCACCGCCCGCACGGCGTCCGTCCGGCCGAGGGACTTCGCCAGCGCGCCATACGTCGTCGTCATCCCGTACGGGACATCGAGCAACGTACGCCAGACCTCGCGCTGGAACTCCGTACCCACAAGCCTCAGCGGCAAGTCGAACTCATGCAACACCCCGTCGAAGTATGCCCGCAGCTTCTCCTCCGCACGGCGGAGCACCGGAACGTCCGCTCCGAACACCAACTCGTGCGCCGCCTCAGGACCTCGCTCGTGGCCCCCGAAGTACAAGCCCTGCAGCTCGTCGTGGCTCGATAACAGCAACAGCGGTCCTACCGGAGATTCGACCTTCCTCGCATACACGACCCTAGCCTCCGGGTGCGATATCCCACTCCGGGGCGTTCGCAGACACCGTGTACCATGAGACGGCGCGACCATCCACGTGTGCCTCCCACTCGTGCCCTACGTAGGAGTGTTGGCGCACCTCTTGCCCTGGCGCTAGGTCGTGGTACTTGCGAAGCGACCCCGAGCCTTCCACCCAATACACCGTGACAGGTTTGTCCAGCAGGTTGCGTATCACGATGTCGCAGGAGCTGTCGGCCGGGCCTTTCATCACGTACTCGTGTGGTGGCTCCACCCCCAGCAGGTGGCGTGTGAAGAAGTCCCACATGCGACGCGTCACGTAGGGCCCGAAGCCGTGACCCGCGCCGGGCACGATCAGCATGTCGAAGTCCTTGTTCGCCTTGATGAGTGCATCCGCGAATCGTAGCGTGGCAGCAGAGGGGTTGACGTTATCGTCCAGCTCGCCGTGCACTAACAACAATTTCCCCTGCAGCTTCGCGGCTTGATCCACGTTGGACTGCTCGGCGTAGTGTGGACCGACGGGATAGCCCATCCACAGCTCGTTCCACCACACCTTGTCGGTGCGATGATCGTGATTGCCCGACATCGCGACGGCCACCTTGTAGAACTCCGGGTGCGCAATCAGCGCCCGCGCGGCGTTGTAGCCACCCGCGGAAGCACCATAAATGCCCACGCGTGTGAGGTCCATATACGGGTACTTCTCAGCCGCCGCCTTCATCCACAGAATGCGATCCGGGAAGCCGCTATCACCCAGGTTCTTGTACGCCACGTCGTGAAAGGCCTTCGAGCGGTTCGCCGTGCCCATGCCGTCAATCTTAACCACGATGAACCCCAGCTCCGTCAGCCCTTGCATCCCACGTTGCGCGCTAAAGGACTTCGGAACGAAGGAGCCCTGAGGCCCCGCATAGATGTCTTCGATCACCGGATACTTGTGCGTCGGATCGAAGTTGGATGGTCGGAAGATGACACCCCAGATGTCGGTCTTGCCATCGCGGCCCTTCGCCACGAAGGGTTCGGGCATCCGCCATCCGGTGGCGAGCAGTGCCGACGCGTCCGCCTTCTCCAGCACGCACACCAAGGAGCCATCGGAGGTACGTCGCAGCTCAGTGATCGGTGGCATGTCCACGCGCGAATAACTGTCAATGTAGTACTTGCCGTCGGGGGAGAAGCGTATCGTGTGCTCGCCGTTGCCCGGCGTCAGGCATAGCAGTCCCGTGCCATCGAAGTTGACGCGGTAGTAATGGAGCAGGTAGGGATCGCGATTCGGCTCCCGTCCGCTCGCCGCGAAGAGGATCTGCCTGGACTCCTCGTCCACCTTCTCGATTCGCCTTACCACCCATTCTCCCGAGGTGACGCGTGCCTTCACGGCCCCCGTCTCGGCATCGAGCAAGTAGATGTGGTTCCAGCCATCCCGCTGTGAGGTCCACAGGATCTCGCCGGTAGCATCCAGGTAGTGAATGAACCGAACGGGCGGGTATACGAAGGTATTGGTGGTCTCGTCTATGATTGCTCGCGCCGTTCCGGTGGCAGCATCCACTTCCACCACCCGCTCGCGGCGGAAGGCGCGGTACGGCTGCTCATAGGTGAACCGCTCGCCGTCCGCCTTCCATCGCAGGGCAGGCATGCCACCCGAGTCGATGGGGTCGGTGTCCACCTCTACACCCTTCTTCGTCTGCACGTCGAAAACCCACATCTCGTGCACGTCCAGCTTGTCGCCCGGCAGCGCATAGGGATATTGCCTCAGCTTGGGGCGGAAGGAGTCCGGAGGAGTCGACTCCACCACATACATCGGCAGGATCTCCCCGGGCTGGGTGCGAAGCGCGACGACGTATCGCGAATCGGGCGACCAGCGGGGTTCTCCGTATCGGTTCTCGGCCACGCCATCGGTGGTTAGCTGCGTCTCCGGGCCGTCGGGCATCTCGCGCACGTAAAGGTTGTGCTCGCGCACCTCCACCCGCATCTTTCCGTCTGGGGAGATGTCGGGTCGCCTCTCCTGTGGCGCGCCTCGGCGAGGGGCTCGCTCCTCGGTGGGCGTGCTGCGCGGTGCCTCGACGGGACGACAGGAGTAGGACTGCAGGTCGCACTCCCACCACTGAGAGCCCGCCCGAAACTTCATCTTCGCGCCCGCAGCATCGGGAACGATGCTGGCGAAGGGCAGCCTCTTCGGGTCGTGCTTGGTGCCCGTGGCCTCGCTTAGGGCCGCCGCCAGCCGCGCGTGGTCGAAGGCGGGCCGTCGCTCGCCCTTCTCCGGGTCCACCAGTATGAACTCGCGCTCGTCGCCGAACTGGTTGAGATACCAGAACCGCGGCCCGTCGCCGATCCAGTGCGGCTGGACCGACGCACCCCGCACCAGCCTGGCCATCTCGGGCGAGGCGAAGCGTTCGGCGCGCTCGTAAGCCTCGCGCATGGCGTCCTGCCCGGGCGCGCGAACGAAGGCGAGAGCCAAGACCGACCAAGCGACAGACATTCTCGATACAGACATGGCTCTTCGCTGATTCGGGGCTAGATGCCCCATCTCCTGGACACCGCACGAGCGTCGTGGGTCGCCTGTAGCCCGACCGAGCGGCGGGGCATCATACTTAAGGAGCGATCGAGAACGAGGAGACGCTATGGCGGAAGCAGACGAACGGTACGACCCGAAGAGCATCGAACCCAAATGGCAGGCCCGCTGGGAAGAGGCCGACATCTACCGTACCAGGGAAGACCCCGGCAAGCCCAAGGCGTATGGTCTCGACTTCTTCCCCTATCCCAGCGGAGCGGGAATCTCGGTCGGGCACTGCCGAAACTACATCCCTACCGACGTGTATTGCCGGCTGATGCGCATGGCCGGCTACAACGTGCTGCACCCGATGGGCTGGGATGCCTTCGGTCTGCCCGCCGAAAACGAAGCCATACAGAAGCGGAGCCACCCGAAGAAGACCGTGCCGCAGTACATTGCCACCTACAAGCGGCAGATGAAGCTGATCGGAATCGGTTACGACTGGTCGCGCGAGATCAACTCCAGCGACCCCTCCTACTACAAGTGGACGCAGTGGTGCTTCAATGTGCTCTTCCGCCGCGGTCTGGCGTATCGCTCCTTCGCTCCTGCCAACTGGTGCCCATCGTGTCGCACGGTGTTAGCAAACGAAGAGGTCCAAGGCGGCCTGTGCTGGCGGTGTGGCTCGCCCGCCGAGAAGAAGCAGCTACCACAGTGGTTCTTCAAGATCACCGATTACGCCGACCGCTTGCTCTACGATCTGGACGATCTCGACTGGCCCGAGGGCATCAAGATGATGCAGCGCAACTGGATCGGGCGCAGCGAGGGAGTGGAGTTCGAGATGGAGGTGGCGGGTACGGGCAAGTCGTTCCGCGCCTTCACCACACGCATCGACACTATCTTCGGTGTTACCTTCTGCGTGTTCGCGCCGGAGCACCCACTGGTAGCCGAGGTGACGACGCCGGAGTATCGCGCGGCGGTCGAGGACTATGTGCGGCAGTCACAGCATGTCAGCGAGATAGACCGCATGGCAGCAGAGCGTGAGCGAACCGGCGTGTTCACCGGCGCCTATGCGGTCAACCCCGTCAACGGAGAGCACACGCCCATCTGGGTGGCAGACTACGTGCTGATGGGTTACGGCACCGGGGCAATCATGGCAGTGCCAGGACATGACGAAAGGGATTTCGACTTCGCCCGGAAGTACGGCCTAGAAATCCGCCGTGTCATCTGTCCGCCCGGCAAGAAGCCCGACGATCCTCTGACCGAAGCGGAGCCCGCGGATGGCGTGATGGTGAACTCCGGAGACTTCACCGGGTTACCCTCGGAGGAAGGCAAGCAGCGATTGGCGGAGTGGTTCGAGTCGCGCAGACTGGGCGAACGGAAAGTCAACTACCGTCTGCGCGATTGGCTGATCTCGCGACAGAGGTACTGGGGTGCACCCATCCCGATTGTCCACTGCCAGTCGTGCGGCGAGGTAGCAGTGCCGGACGAGCAGCTGCCAGTGCTCTTGCCGGACGTGGAGAACTACGAACCGACTGGAACGGGCGAGTCGCCGCTGGCCGCGATCCCAGAGTTCGTGAACACCTCCTGTCCTGCGTGTGGTAGTCCAGCCAAGCGCGAGACGGATACGATGGGTGGATTCGCCTGCTCCAGCTGGTACTTCCTCCGCTTCGCCGACCCGCACAACACAGAGAGAGCCTTCGATCCCGAAAAGGTGGCTTACTGGCTGCCCGTGGATTGCTACGTGGGTGGTGCGGAGCATGCGGTGATGCACCTATTGTATGCGCGATTCTGGACCAAGGTGTTCTACGATGAGGGGCTGGTACGGTTTCAGGAGCCTTTCAAGCGGCTCATCAATCAGGGCATGGTACTCGCGCAGACCCCCTATCGCCTGCCACGCGAGGGGGAGCGCCTACGCGTGGGAGAAGAAGGCATCCTAATCTCCCGCTCCGAGGCGGAGAGGCTTCCCGCCGATCAGGTCATCTGGAAGTGGGAGAAGATGTCTAAGTCCAAGGGCAACGTGGTGACGCCAGAGGAAGTGGTAGACGAGTACGGCGCAGATGCATTGCGCGTGTACGAGCTGTTCGTGGCGCCGTTCGACATGAACGTGCAGTGGTCTACCGAGGGCATTGTCGGCGCTAACAGGTTCCTCGGCCGGGTCTGGCGGCTGTTCGGGCAGATTCGACCGCTCTTCTTCCGAGAGTGGCGAGATCTACTCGCAGACCAGTCCGACGATCGCTGTCGAGAGCTGCGGCGCAAAACGCACACTACTATCGAGCGCGTGTGCAACGACATCCGTGACTTTCGCTTCAACACTGCCGTCGCAGCGATGATGGAGTGGCTGAACGCCATCGCGGACTTCCTGCAGGTGGGCACTCCGGAGCCGCAGCATCGCGTCGCCCTCAGCGAGGCTGCCGAGAGCTTCATCCGTCTGCTTTCTCCTATCGCACCACACATCGCGGACGAGATTTGGGAGCGGTATGGCTTTGCGGGCTTCCTATTCCTCGAGCAGCTGCCAGCCTATGATGAGGCCGTAGCTGCCGCGGACGAGGTCACTATTGCAGTGCAGGTGAACGGCAAGCTGCGCGCCACTCTCTCCGCCCCTGCGTCGGCGTCCAACTCCGACCTCGAGCAACTTGCGCTGAATCATCCTAAGGTGACACCTCACCTAGACGGCGTAACCGTCCGCAAGGTGATCGTCGTCCCCGGAAGACTGGTCAACATCGTGGCGAACTAGCTTTCCCTGCATCTTCCGACGGCTACGTCCGCGGGGAGGAGGTCACTAACAGCTATGCCCCACCCCTGCGAGAGGACGGGTAACTGGCGAGGTCATGCCGACCTTGCGTCATGCTGATCCTGTCGCCATCCTGATCCTACGTCATGCTGAGCCTGTCGAAGCATGACCCCGCCTGCCGCACGGTTTGTGAGCAACCTCATCCTGGATGCCTACGTCATGCTGAGCCTGTCGAAGCATGACCCCGCCTGCCGCGTCGAAGCATGACCTCGCCTGCCGCACGGTTTGCCAACAGCCTCATCCTGGATGCCTGCCTTCGTTCTGATCCTGCCTTGATGCCGGCCTTGCGCCATGCTGATCCTGTCGTCACGCTCACCTTGCATCATGCCGACTCTGCGTCATGCTGAGCCTGTCGAAGCATGACCTCGCCTGCCGCGTCGAAGCATGGCTTCTCCCACCGCACGGTCTGCCAACAGCCTCATCCTGGCTGCCTACGTCATGCTGAGCCTGTCGAAGCATGACCTCGCCCACCGCACGGTTTCGAATTCGCTAGCTGGCTCCGGCACTCACAGGCGCATGCTTCGTCAGGCTCAGCATGACGGTCCCCGGACGGCTGCACGCGACTGCCCCACCACTGCGAGTGGTGGGGCATAACGATGATACTCGCAGTGTCTAGCGCCTGTCCGAGCCACCACCACCCAGCAGCTGCTCCAGCAGGCTCGGCGTGCGGGCCGGTGCAGGAAGTCCGATCACCTGCTGAGCGTTCAGTGCGCGATCGATCCGCATCCTGCACTCGGCTAGGTGGATCGGTGCGTACTCGCCCTTCGCGGTCTTCTCGGCCGCTGCAATGCGATTGCGCAGCAAGCGAAGATGGTGACCGGCCAGCAACCTGGCGTCAGGAGGCGCGGTGCCAGCACTGTCCAAGAACAGGTCGAGCATGATGTCGAGGTGTGCACGCTGCAACTGCCTACGCAGCGGCGTGATCTCGGTGCCGGAACCGAGCTCTGACCAGACCCTCGCGGATACGCTTTGGAACAGCGTCGCCATTGTCAGAACATCCGAGCTACCACCCACCTTGAACTCCGTATTAGCAATGCGCCGCAGAGTGTTCGTGCTGAAGATGCGACGCAGTGCGGAGCTCTGGATGTTGGCGAAGCGATCTCGCACCGGATAGTCGTCCGGTCCGCTCAGGAACGAATCCACCAGATCCGCGTTGGGGTTGGGAGCGAAGCGACTGTAATAGTGCTTCGGGAAGGCGAAGGCGTTCTCCGCGAACACATAGGTGTTCAGCAGCTCCAGGGCCCGCTTCTGCAGAGCTCCCGGCACCGGTGCGATGGTAGGCCGCTCGCCCGGATCTCCCCGGAAGTTATTGTTCCGGGACAGTCCACCGATGTAACGGGATGCACCCGCTGCGGCCTGCGCATAGGTGCCGAGCAGGAAGCTGAAGTCGCGCGTGAACTCGTAGAAACTCTCACCCTTCTTCGGCGAGCGCTTGTCCAGGTTGAACAGCATGTAGCGCGACACCTGCATCATGCGAGCGAAGTAATCGAGCGGCTCCTTCCCCAGATCGAACCGTCCGACTCTCGGATCGATGTTGTCCGCCGCTTCGTCCGAATGGTAGGCATGCCCCGGCGCATTGCACTGCGAGGCGATCCGCTGCAACTGGGGCTTCTCGTCTTCTGGGGTCTTCGCCCCGAAGTCGGTGTATCCATAGACGATAGCCCACTCGTCATAGGTGCCTGGCCACCAATGCCAGTATGCTGTCTTCGGCTGCTTTAGCGCCGAAATGTTGAACGGGATGTAGTCCATGATGGAAGCGGAGGTGCCGTAGCGTGACACCATGTCCGGGTCCTTCAGCTGCTCCAGAGTAAGCTCCGTGCTGCCAGCGAAGTTGTGTCGCAGTCCCAGAACATGGCCCATCTCATGACACACCGTGGAGCGAATGACACCCTTAATGTACTCCTGCTCATCGACTGCAGGATTGAACATCGAGAGCATGTTCAAAGCCATCAGGCCGAAGTAGGCTTGTCTCATCATCTGCCTACCCATGCTACACCGGAAGGGTCCCTTTGCGTCGAGGGGGTCGCCGTGGGCCTCCTCGAAGTAGTTGGCAGGTTCTACGATACGCTCACGCTCCACATTCATGAAGCGCGTCATATTGGCATCAACGGTGATGTTAGCATTGAGGATCTCGCCCGTAATCGGGTTTACGCGGAAGAGAGCCACTGCGTAGCCTGCATCCGGCGATGCCACCCAGCGAATCGTGTTGTATCTCATGTCCGCGTGATCACGATCCGCATCGTCCGGCATCTGGTGCACGACGATAACATCCTTGAACCCCGCCTTCTCGAACGCCCGATTCCATGACAGGATGCCGTCGCGGACCGCATCGCGGTATTCGAGTGGGATGGCGTTGTCCAGCCAGAACTCGATCGGCTTCTTCGGCGGTGAGACGGGCGCAGTCGGGTCCTGCTTCTCCAGCCTCCAGCGGTAGATCAGGTTCACCTGCTGGTCCAGCTTGCGGTCCTTGGTGAAGTCCTGATAGCTGGTGTAGAAGTAACCGACGCGCGGATCGAAGAGCCTAGGTACATACCCACTGTCCGGCAGCATGAACAGGTTGTAGTTCACTTTGAACGGGATGCTGCGAGGATCGGCGAGAGTCGAACTCGAGAGTAGCGAAGCGAGCCCGCCTCCACCACTACCACTCCTGGTGAAGTGGTACATGGTTTCCACGTACAGGTTGTCCGGGAAGTTTTTCAGCGTGACAATATAGGTCTTGTCGCGGTCCATCGAGTACCCAGCGCCGCCGCCGCCGAGACCGGGTATGGACAAGCCACCACCGGAGAAGAGCTGACTGATGCCTGCTATGTCACCGCGGAAGAGATCGCTAACATTGATGAGCACGCTCTTTCGATCTGCCTGCTTCGCCTCGATCTTATACGCCTCGAGGTATGCGTCGGCAAAAGAGCGCTTCACGGCTTTCGCAATCGGAGAGCTCTCGTCTGCGCGAAAGGCGATATTGGGTGTTAGTAGCACGATGCGATCTTCATCCATGCGGACGAACTTGAAGATAAGATCGTTGATGGGATCGCCCGCAACCACCTGCTCGGAGGTGCCTGTGCTGGCAGTGGCCTGCAGCATCACCAGCTTGTCCAGTTGGTCCTCGCGGATCTCCATGTACAGGGTGGTTCGCCCCGCCTCGCGTTTCCGGTACAGAGGGAAGAGACCGTCCAGTTTCTCGTAGTCCTTCACGGTCTCGTCGATGTTCTTTTCCTTCTTGGGCTCGGAGGTCGTCTTGCCTTCGTCCACCGCGAGCGGGCTGCCGCTCGTGCGCTCCGTACGACCCTTTACCGTGGCAAGCGCACCCTCCGTCTCCTCACCAAATCGGATGTTCTGCGCCTCGAAATCCGCGGCCACCGCATCGCCCGACGACTTCTCGATCCAGAAAGTGTTCGTCGCGGTGATGGGTGGCGAGGTCGAGGTCTCGCGGTACACCATCTTGATCTTGACCGTCTCCACTCCCTGCACCGTCTCGAACCCCAGCACCTCGAAGTCCGCAATCGCAGCTTCCTGACCGGTCGAGGCGTCCGCCTTGAACTCCTGCGTCCACTTGTCGCCCACGCCTACCGGCTTGTCCGGAAAGACCGGGTTGCCGGCAGCGAACAGACGCACGGCGAACTTTGCCTCATCGGCGTCGTCCTTGGCAGCCTTGTAACTCACGAGCGTACCGTTCGGCCGGACCGTGACGGTATCGGCTTCGTCCTGCTTGTCCTCGTCGGGCATGGTCTGACCCATCATCTTGACCTCGCGGGACTCGACCGTGCGTTCCATGGTGATCTCGCCGTTCGGCGCGACCTTGGTGAACTTGACTTTCTGGACCTGCGTGCTTTCGATGCTGAGCTTCTGCCCCGCGACCTCCAGCTCGATGGTCATGGTGGTGGAATAACGTGCCTCGCGCCCTTCGTCGGCCTTGACGACCAGCGTAACCTTGTCCTGGCCGTAACCGAGAAGCGCGAACAGCATGAAGAGGGTCGCAGCCACGATGCCGAGTCTACGACCGAGCGAAACTCTCATTCACGTACCCCCTACGCTTGTGCGTATCTGCCTACCTCTTAGCCTGCTACCCGTTCCGGCACGTCGGTCCCGCGACTGCGCGAACGGCGACATCGAACCGGATACGCGTGCCGAAGCGTACCCGCTTGCAGCGCGCGTCCGCCGTGCGACTGGGTCGTGCCGAAGGCCTCTCCATGCCCCGGCCCGTGTCCGCCGCCTTCCTCCAACCCACCGCACACCGCCAACCCAAGGACCGCGCCGGGGCACTCACGCTCCTCCCGGCCACCCGCCGCCGGCGGTCCGACGAGGATGCACGTAGGCTCGCCGTTCCGGTGATGTGTGCCATGCCCCGGCCCGTCATGCTGAGCTTGTCGAAGCATGACCCCGCCTGCCGCGCGCCCTGCGGCTCAGCAGGTACGTTTCCCTCGGTCGCCCTCATGCTTCGACCGGCTCCGCATGACGGCATCCCACCCACCCCTCCTCGGTGAGTGGGGAGGGAAGGGCACACACGGCTGGGGGCGTCATGCTTCGACAGGCTCAGCATGACGGCATCCCACCAACCCATCCTCTGTGAGTGGGGAGGGAAGGGCACACACGGCTCGGGGCGTCATGCTTCGACAGGCTCAGCATGACGGCATCCCACCAACCCATCCTCTGCTAGTGGGGAGGGAGGGGCACGCACGGCTCGGGGCGTCATGCTTCGACAGGCTCAGCATGACGAAGCTCAGATGGAATCCTGGGTCCGTGGTCAGGCTTTGGCGCGGTCCTTGGGCTGGTGATGAGCGTTCGGTAGGCGCAGCCCGGCGGACGCAGGCCGGGGCATCGAGAACCCGCCACACCCCGGCCCGTCATGCTGAGCTTGTCGAAGCATG